>JAESQF010000137.1 GCA_016765295.1 Oleispira sp. | reverse complement strand
ATGCTCATTTTAAAGATAAGTTATCGTGAGTGTCCTGATAGTGCCGATAGCGATTTCTTTTAATTTACTACAGCGCTTTAGAGTTAAAGCATGCGCTGACGCTTACTACCCTCCTTGGTTTTGTTCACACAGCATCCTTGCTGCACGACTTACTTTTTGCCAACAGCAGCAAAAAGTAAGCAAAAAATGCCGCTCGCCGCTAAAGTTTTTAACCGCACAAAAAGGCTTATTTTAGCGTCGTTCCAAATGTGTCCCTCCAACTTCCACTCAAATGACATCCTTGTCATTTGCCCCTAAAATAAGCCTTTTTGTGCTGAAACTTTACATGCGGGGATGTGGCGGTGGCTTGGGAGGTTGGGAAAGGAAATTGGTTGGTTTTTATTGTGCCTGCCCAGATAGCTTACTCACATCTGCTGTTTTTTCTCTGTGCAGCGCAGCCTCTGTGTTCTCTGTGGTGAAAAATAGTTTGAGTACTATCATGGCTGTCTAGTATTAGGCGACAATTAACTTGACCGGTTCGCGACAACTAGCTTGGCCGGTTTTGGTAAACTTCAGGTATATTTAATCAACAGAGATTTATATGCCTGGAATATCCATAACCCAACAACAGGTTAAGTTATATATGTCTTATCGTAGAAATAATTCTCAAGTAAAGTCAGCTGCCAAAACTGATATTTCTGAGCGTAGTGCTAGACGCATAGAG
Source organism: Oleispira sp. (assembly GCA_016765295.1). Taxonomy (GTDB): domain Bacteria; phylum Pseudomonadota; class Gammaproteobacteria; order Pseudomonadales; family Oceanobacteraceae; genus Oleispira. The sequence goes on along the minus strand of JAESQF010000137.1, from coordinate 2,711 downwards.
AAAGGCGAGCATCAAACACAGCACCAGCCTAGGCAATACCGCACACGTAAAGACCCATTTAATGGCTTATTTGAAAAACACCTAATACCTTTATTAAAAGCAAACCCTGCATTACAACCTATCACTCTGCTTGATGTTTTAGCGGATAAAGCCCCTGAACAATTTGATACTTCGCACCTGAGAACCTTGCAGCGTCGTGTGAAGCGATGGCGCGTACAAGAAGGCCCAGAGCAAGAGGTGATCTTCTTACAGCGCCATACCCCAGGTGACATGGGCATATCCGATTACACTTGGATGAATAAGCTCAACATTACGCTGAGCGGCAATGAGTTTAAGCACAAGCTTTATCATTACCGTTTAGTCTACAGCGGCTGGACTTACGTGCAGGTCACGCTAGGTGGAGAGAGTTTTGAATCACTTTCATCAGGTTTACAGAATGCTTTTTGGCGCAGTGGTGGCGTACCTGCAAGCCATCGTACCGATAGCTTGAGTGCTGCTTTTAAAAATCACAATGAAGAAACATTACTCACTGAGCGTTACGGTAAGCTTTGTAAGCATTATGGTGTTAGTGCAACACGTAATAATAAAGGTGTTGCTCATGAAAATGGTGCGATTGAATCGGCACATGGCCACTTAAAACGAAAAATAGACCAACAATTAATGCTACGCGGCAGTCGAGACTTCAATCATTTGGCAGATTATGAAACATTCATCAATATAATTGTCGCCAAAATTAATCGCCAATGTAAAACACGTTTTGAAGAAGAAAAAGCCCACTTACAATCGCTACCAAGCAGACGAACCAATGATTTTAGTGAGCTGCACGTCAAGGTAAACTCAAGCAGTACAATCACCGTTAAACGAGTGCTTTACACTGTTCCCTCTCGTCTTGTTGGAGCCGCTTTGCTCGTTCATATTTATGATGTTCGACTGGCACTATTTCACGGTCACGAATTAACACTTACCTTGCCACGCATTTATGCTCAAGGCTCTGCTAGAGCACGCTGTATTGACTATCGGCATGTGATCCACTCATTGGCAAAAAAGCCTAACGCGTTTAGAAACTCCTTGCTTAGAGATAATTTGATCCCTGATGGTGACTTCACCTTAATCTGGCAGGAATTAACGCTAAATAGCCTCAGCGATACAGACTGTAGATATATGGTCGACTTACTGGTACTTGCCGACAACTACGACTGCGAGTCAGCACTAGGACGCTATGTGCTCACAGCACTTGAAGAGGGAAGCCGTATATCAATCAAGCAGTGTCGTGAGTTATTTGGCCCCGACAATATTGAAATTCCTTTGCTTGTTAGTCAACAGCATAGCCTGTCGAGTTACGATTGTTTGATCGGAGGTTTACATGGCTAATATTCAAAGCTTACCGTTATTACTCAAAGAGTTACGCTTAAGCGCTATCGCTAAGTCATGGTCTGCTCTAGCAGAAAAGTCGATAAAAGAAGCATGGGAGCCTGCCCAGTTTTTAGCTGAGCTGTGTGAGTTAGAAACTAACCACCGGTATGAAAATCGGCTTAAGCGATTGCTAAAAGAAAGCCAATTGCCCATAGGTAAGCAACTCAGTCAATATGACTTTACTGAAGTAAAAGGCGTAACGGCACTGCAACTACAGCAAAAAACAACCCAGCTTGACTGGCTAAAACAGGGGCATAACCTCATATTGTTTGGCGCGAGTGGTTTAGGTAAAACCCACCTTGCAGCAGCGGTAGGTCATGCACTGATAGCACAATCAAAGCGGGTAAAATTCACTAGCAGTACCGCTTTAGTGCAGCAGCTACAAAAAGCAAGAGAAGCACTAAATCTTGATGAGGCATTAAAGAAATTAGATAAATATGAATTACTTATCCTAGATGATATTGGTTACGTAAAGAAAAGTGACAGTGAAAGCCAAGTGCTGTTTGAGTTAATAGCACATCGGTATGAGCGAAACAGTTTATTAATAACAACCAATCAGGCATTTAGTGAATGGGATAGCATATTTGGCGACAACATGATGACGGTTGCAGCAATAGATCGATTAGTGCATCACGCCGATATTTATAAAATAGAAGGAGATAGTTACCGAAAAAAACAAGCTATGAAATTAAACCAAGAAACCGGCCAAGTTAATTGACGCCGACCGGCCAAGGTAGTTGACGTCTGATACTTATGAGCCAATTGCCGTCATCCGATGAATCAAAGGCGAGTACGATTTATAGCTCTAAAGCAGTCATTTGATACCGTCTTAACGTTGCTGTGTAATCATCATATCCTTCAGTAAATATAGTCATATTAGCCAAGCAGAGACTTCTTAATCCAATGTTGATGGTGTAAGCGTACAAAAACAGTAGGCTGTTTTCACCCCGTTTAACAAATTGGCCAACTATATATTTAATTTTTATCCTTAAGTGGGCATTAAATATCTAAGGAATACATGGTCTCAAAACAAATCAATATATACCTGGATAAAGTCTAAAGAAGACTTGCCTAACAAGTCTTGGTCTAAAAATCATTCTGTCCTCATATGCTAAGTACAATTTCAGCACTATTGAGTATGTTATACCCACAAAAAAAAAGCTGATATTACATATCCGAGGCACACACATGAAACTCAAGTCAATATCCAAGTACGTTGCTTTAGCATTAGGCCTGACTATAACAGGTCAAACTATCGCACAGCAAAATAGTGATGAAATGGAAAGCACAGGTCTTTT
>JAESQF010000084.1 GCA_016765295.1 Oleispira sp. | reverse complement strand
TCATAAAGGCTATTTACCCGCCGCAATTATCGCCTTGGCTTGCTCGGTAGGATTGCATTTAGCTATTTCACTGATGTTAGTATTGAAAGCTGATGATTGGTTTCAACCGCAATTATTAATCCCATTAGCAGGGATGTATTTTGCCAATACCATGAACGCGATAAGTTTAGCTGCTGAGCGCTATCATAGCGAAGTGCACAATGGTCAGACAAAAGATAAAGCACGCTTAAGCGCTTTTCATGCGGCTATGATTCCACAGATTAATAGCCTATTAGCCGTTGGTATCGTTGCCTTACCCGGTATGATGACGGGGCAAATTCTGTCTGGGGTTTCACCATTAATCGCCGTACGCTATCAGATTATGATCATGGCCATGATATTAGGCACTGCAGGTATGGGCGCAGCTTTGATGTTGTGGCTATTAGCGAGGAGGAAAAAAACGGTTATTCCATAAACGAATTACTAATGTTTGTTAATAATGATTTGATCTTTAACCTAGTTTTAAACTGAAATTAATTACAAAAATTAGATTATTCACCATTGTCATATATCGTCTATACATACCCTACTAAATTACTAAGTTAACTACTAATTTCAGTTCTAGGAAGTATGTATGAACAGCGATTCTTTCTTTGATTACGAAAAATTCATGCCCCACGGTATGTGCTACCTTTGGCAACCCGATATTCTCTGGACCTCAGTCGCCTCAGATATCGTCACCGCATTATCTTACTATTCAATAACCTTGGCTTTCATTTATTTTGTCAACAAACGAACTGATTTGCCCTATCCTTGGTTTTTTGTTCTAGCGGGGTCCATTATATTTATGGCCTGCGGTACCACCCATCTCATTAGTGCCATAGTGATCTGGGAACCTATATACGGTATTTCAGCCATATCAAAAGCCATCACCGCGACCAGTTCTTTCTTCACCGGCATTCTCATTTGGTTTATCTTGCCTTTTTTTCTCGGCCTCGCCAGCCCGTCCATGTTAAAGAAAAAGAACGAAGCGCTATCTATTTCACTAAACAAGTTAAAGTCTGCGCAAAAACATATTATTGAATCAGAGAAACTAGCCTCCCTAGGTAATCTAGTGGGCGGTATTGCCCACGAGTTAAATACCCCCATTGGCATTGGTATAACCTCGGCCAGCTATCTACAAGAAAGAATTGAGTGGGGGAAAAAAACAAAGTTAACCCCACAAGACTCTACTCAATTATTTGATGAATTATCGGATGGCATCGAATTAATATATAAAAACCTCAATCAAACTGCCAACTTGGTTGAGGTTTTCAAAAACATTGCCGTTAATCAAAAACGCGACGATGATTTTTGCTTTGATCTAAAAGACTATTTAGTCGATCTAATCAGTGTTCTATCAAGTAAGCTCAAATTAACACCCTCGAATATAGAATTTAATTGCCCACCAGACATAATGATAACCGCTAACCCCAGTAGTATTATTCATATCCTGACTAATTTAATGGAGAATTCTGCCATCCATGCTTTTACCAATCCTGCACAAGGGCTAATAGAGTTGAATATTATGCTCGACGCTGATGGTTCGTTATTAATAAAGTATTCCGATAATGGCCTAGGCATGGACGAGGAGCAGGTCGAGAAAGTATTTAATCCGTTTTATACAACTAAACGTGTAGAAGGCCATACCGGACTGGGTATGACAATTTTGTACAATACTGTGAGCCATTTAAAAGGGGAGCTAGTATGTAAAAGCATCCTAGATCAAGGGACTAGCTTCACTATTCATTTACCGGCTAATTTAATAACCCGTGCTCATGAAAATAAGCAGGAACCTATCATTCAGGCACCATCGATTTAGGCATAAGGAACAATATCCTGTAGTAGAGTATTTTCGATTGCCAAATACTCTGCCAGGGTACGCATATTCTGCCCTGCTAAGCTGACTTTTTCCGCGGCAGACTCAGTTGCCGATCCCTCTGTATTTAAATACAACATCGCCAACGCATATTGCTCAGCTTTAAGCTCCAGCTTTTTCACCTGCTGGCGGAAATCCTCATAGCCTACCCAGTCCGTCTTCATACTACGGCGCACCCGTCGTAACGGCAGCACCTGTTCGATCATCCATTTTTCATAATTGGCAGGAATACAATCTTTCGTCCAACTGCGCCCCTCATTAGCTAGCCACAAGGCTTGCAGAATCAAGTTAATATCTGCCCCATGATCATCTTGCAATTTCAACAAGGTCGCTTCCACACCTTGCTGCGAGTATACCTGACAAGCATAGCGCCAAAGCGGGCTGTCTAGATGGTCGCGGGATGGGTTTTCAAGTGGGCTCGCAGGCGGATTTGTGGCAAAATGCCCACCAATTATTGAGTCGTCTTTTGATTCAGACAAATGCTATACCCTCTTTTATTAAAGTATTCTGAAAGATTATGATCGAATTTAATCAGGTTTCATTACACCGTGGTATCAAACCTCTGCTAAAACATGCAGATTTGAGAATTCATGATGGCCAAAAACTCGCCCTAATTGGCCCGAACGGAGCAGGTAAGTCTAGCTTATTTGCTCTATTGTTAGGTGAATTAGGCGTTGAAGAGGGTGAGTTATATTTACCGACTGGCTGGCGCATTGCCCACATGGCGCAAGAAGTTGAAGCCACTGACCGCTGTGCTGTTGATTATGTGATTGATGGGGATAAGATCTACCGCGAAATTGAGCACGGCATTGAAACCACCACCTGCGATAATGAACTGGCCAACTGGCATAGCAAGATGGATGCGCATAATGGCTACAATATTAAAGTCCAAGCCGAGCAGCTATTACACGGTTTAGGCTTTAAGCAAAGTGACATGATCAAGCCGGTATCAGGTTTCTCTGGGGGCTGGCGTATTCGCTTAAACCTAGCTCAAGCGTTGATGACTCCCTCCGATTTATTATTACTCGATGAGCCAACCAACCACTTAGATTTAGACGCGACTCTTTGGTTAGAGCAATGGTTAAATAAGTATCAGGGCACCTTGGTCTTTATTTCTCACGACCGGGATTTCATCGATGGTGTCGCCGATCATATTGTTCACCTACACCAGCAGACGCTCACCAGCTATCCGGGTAACTACAGTGCTTACGAACGTATTCGCGCAGAGCGTTTAGCCCAGCAACAAGTAATGCATGATAAACAGCAAGTACGTATCGCTGAGATTGAAAAATTTGTTACTCGCTTTAGAGCCAAAGCCAGTAAAGCCAAGCAAGCGCAAAGCCGAATGAAAGAATTAGAACGTATGGAGCTGATTGCCCCTGCCCATGTCGATTCACCGTTTAGTTTTTCATTCACCTGTGCTGATAAAGTTTCGACGCCGTTATTAAATCTTGAAACCGCAGATATTGGCTATCAAGGTAAGAATGGCGGCACAGCCGTTGCCATTTTAGAAAATCAAAATATTTCTTTGGTGCCTGGGCATCGTATTGGTTTATTAGGTGCAAACGGCGCAGGTAAATCGACCTTAATTAAAACCTTGTGTGAAGAGCTGCCACAGCTATCGGGCAAGCGTCATGAAGGTGAGCATTTAAAACTGGGTTATTACGCTCAGCACCAGTTAGAAACCCTTGATGTGAAAGCCAGTCCAATGCTGATGATTCAGCGTATTACTCCATCAGCAACAGACCAAGAAGTGCGTAACTTTTTAGGCGGCTTTGATTTCCGCGGTGAAAAAGCACTGGAAGCTTGTGAACCTTTTTCCGGTGGTGAGAAAGCGCGTTTAGCCTTGGCTTTAGTCGCTTGGCAAAAGCCTAATCTATTGATTATGGATGAGCCAACTAACCACCTTGATATTGATATGCGTGAAGCCCTTACCATGGCGCTGCAAACCTTTGCTGGGGCAATTGTTCTGGTGAGCCACGACCGTCACTTATTAAAAGCGACAGTGGATGAATATTGGTTGGTTGAAGATGGCAAGGTAGCTCTGTTTGAAGGTGACCTAGACGATTACCATAAACACGTTCAAGCCAAGCAAGCTGCATCTGGATTTAATGCAGGTCAGTTAGCGACAAATCCAAACTCTGCGGACAGTCAAGGTTCTGGTACTAGCGAAAATAAAGCGGCGGGCTCAAGCGCTCAAGATCGTAAAGAACAAAAACGATTAGACGCTGAACGTCGTGCGCGTTTAGCCCCGATGCGCAAAGAGTTAAATAAACTTGATACTCGCATGGAAAAATTACAAAGCATTTTAGATGAATCCGAAAATCAACTCGGCGATACCGCCTTGTATGAAGCCGAGCGTAAAGCCGATTTACAAAAAATACTGCAACAGCAAGGTGATGCCAAAAGCGAAATGGAAGACGTTGAAATGCAGTGGATGGAACTGAGTGAAGAAATGGAAGCCGCTGAATAATGTCGTCTCTTTCTAACATGAGTCTGCCACCGTTATCGCTTTATATTCACGTGCCTTGGTGCGTGCGTAAGTGTCCTTACTGCGACTTCAACTCTCACAAAGCAGAAGCACACATTCCGGAAGCTGAGTATATTCAGGCGTTGTTAGACGACTTAGAAGCAGACCTTCTTTATGTACAAGGGCGCGAGATTCAAACCATTTTTATCGGGGGTGGCACGCCTTCGCTATTGAGTGTTGAAGCTTATAAGAATTTACTGACAGGTTTACAAGAAAAAGTAACATTTGTTAAGGACATCGAAATTACCATGGAAGCCAATCCAGGTACCTTCGAAGCAGAAAAGTTTGCCGGTTATCGCAAGCTCGGTATTAATCGCCTTTCCATTGGCGTGCAAAGTTTTGCCGATCATCAGCTAAAACACCTTGGCCGCATTCACGATGGTCAGCAAGCAGTCGCCGCAATTAACATGGCCAGAGCAGCAGGCTTCGATAATTTTAATATCGACCTGATGCACGGTTTACCCGACCAATCTGAAGCCCAAGCGTTAGCCGATATTCAGCAAGCCATAGACCTTGGCCCAACGCACATGTCTTGGTATCAACTCACTATTGAACCGAATACTGAGTTCTTTAAACGTCCGCCAGTATTACCCGAAGACGAAACCCTGTGGGACATTCAAGAAGCAGGACAAGCTTTATTAGCCAAGCATGGTTTTGTGCAATATGAAGTTTCGGCTTACGCACAAGCAGGCAAGCAAGCGACGCACAATTTAAACTATTGGCAGTTCGGTGATTATTTAGGCATTGGCGCTGGCGCTCACGGCAAGGTAACGGACTTAGTTAATGCTCCGGAAAGCCTCACCGCGTCTCCCGTTTTACGAACATGGAAAACTCGTGCGCCAAAAGACTTCCTCTATGCTGCAACAGACGATGCTAAGCAGAAGGGAAAGAGCTTTCTAGCGGGTAAAGAGTCGATTCAGAACGAAGATATAGGCTTAGAGTTTTTAATGAATGCCTTACGTTTACAGCAAGGCTTTGATTTGAATTTATTTGAGCAAAGAACAGGTTATCCACTGACTACCATCGCCAGTGGCATCAATGCGGCAATTGAAAAAGGCCTGCTGGAAAAACACCTGCTAGAAGACGGCAGCGAAGAAATAAAAACCTCTGCTAAAGGCAGCCTATTTTTGAATGAGATTCTAGCGCTGTTTATGTAAGCTCTTTCCTGCCAATATCCATGTACTATGCTCAATCGATACGTGCCAATCGCACTGATGGGTAAGCAAGTGATATTAGCGAACAGTATCGATATACGTATATAGCAATTTACAAGAGTGACCTAAGGATGGGCAAACAAGTGATATCAGAGAACAATATCGAAATACGACTATATCGTAATCTACAAGAGCTATCTAAGATAGGGCCAGCCTGGGATTTATTGGCTCAGACGATGCCACATAAAAGTCCATTGATGACTTATAGCTGGCTTTCCGCATTTTTTGAATGCTGCATTACAGAAAAACAATCCTGGTTTGTTATAGCCTCTTTCCACGCTGGGCAACTAATCGCTGTATTACCAACTGTCGTTATTCCCTATCGCTTCTTAGGGCTTTCTCGCTATTACCTTACGACTCCAAATGATGACCAAACACTATCAATCGATATGGTCATGGACTCAACAAATACCCATGCTAAAGACCAGCTCAATCTTGCTCAAATGATGATAGAAAAAGCGCTTGAAATCACCCCACGCGCTGATTTTTTTGAGTTCTATCGGATTGACGGTATTTCAACGGCATTTAAGCAGCTGTATCAAAATAAGACTCTATCGTGCATACAAGAATATTGCGAAAGTGGTGCATCTCTTGAAATTCCTGAAAATTATCAAAATTACCGTTCATCATTAAAGAAAAACTTTAAAGCCAACCTTAATAAAGCTAAAAATAAACTCTCTCGGCATTCCGACGTTAAATACATTATTAATAATAGCAATGCCATCGACATCACTAATCTCGATGTTTTTGCCGATGTAGAGCATGCATGCTGGAAAGGTACTGAAGGTACATCGATTAAAAGTAATATCAAAACCATGGAGTTTTATCGTAAGTTGTCTGCCAAGTTAGCAAGCAAAGGATGGTTAAGATTTCACATATTGGAATTAGAAGGCAAGGCAATCGCTGCTAATCTGGCCATCGATTTTATGGGAAGTACATTACTCTGGAAATTAGGCTATGACGAAGCGCACCGTCGCTATTCACCAGGTGGCATGTTAATGGAAAAATTAATAGAGAGCGCTTCCAGTAATGGCAATATCACCCAGATAGACTTAATGACCAGCCAAGATTGGTATGATAATTGGAACATGCAAAGGCGACCATTTTACAATTATTGGTTATTTAAACCGAGCCTAATAGGAACATTTTTAAGCTTCGCGAAAGCATTAAAGATTCGTTTTAAAGAAATCACGGTACTAAGAAAAATAAAGAATACATTATTAAACAAAACGAAGAGATAAACTAAACGCTTTTATATAACTCGATTATCCTTCTTCTATTACTATTAAGTGTGGTTGTCTTGGTTTAATTAATACAGCCCTACTCAATCTTAAATAATCTCTACAGCCCAAAGGTCATTTCAAATTGAGACTAATAAAGTGGCCGCTATAGTCAATCCCTTTGTCTTTATCGGCCACTGCAATCACCTAAAACTCTTGGTACAGTAGATCCATAATATGAATAACGATAAAAGTAACTACAAGATTTCTCTATGTAATGAGTGAGTAATTCAAGGTACACAGATGACAATTTCACAATATAAAAACAAAGAGCGTAGCATTATACAGATTACGCTTGGTATCATGCTATCTACCAGCCTGATTGCAGCGCCTAGCGTATTTGCAGATACAGCAAGCACTGTTAATCCCCAAACCACTGACGCAGTGACTCAAACGAGTACCCCTGAGCTAAATACCGATCTTCGAGACGTGATCGTAGTCGGTAACAACTGGGATGGCACCATAGACATCTATGATTCTCATACTCATCAGCGCATTAAAAAGTTAAACGCCGTTCCCGATAAAGCAGAACGCTTAGAAGAACTTACCAGCACGATCAAGCGCCGTATCGTTTCGACTTTCATTAAAGAAGTCATTGGAGAAGGTCATCACCAGATGGTTGATGACATGTTTCCGTCCAATGATGGCCGCCACCTATTCATCTCTCGCCCAAGTTTTGCTGATGTCATCGCTTTGGATGTGAATAGTGGTGAGATTATTTGGCGTACTCAGGTGGAAGGTTCTCGTTCAGACCATTCGGCTATTTCACCCGATGGTAAAACCTTTTTAGTCTCTGCCTCGACCGCCGGTAAAGTTCATGCGATTGATACCGCCACCGGAAAAATCATTGGGGAATTTGATTCCGGCGATCAGCCCCATGAAAGTACCTATTCAAAAGATGGCCAGCGCATCTTCCACGCCAGCATTGGTAAAGTGTACGTGCCTTTCACCAGCTCTTGGTTAGATTGGCTTAAAGGCGAGCGAGTATTTCAGATTGTCGATGCCAATACTTATGAAATTTTACAGCGTGTCGATATTGGTGAAAAACTAGAAGAGTTTGGTTTTCCTTGGGTTGATAGCGCTGTTCGTCCAATGGCTATTTCACCCGATGGTAAGTTTGTATATATGCAGGTTTCTTTCTTCCACGGCTTCTTTGAATACGATGTAGAGCAGCAAAAGATCACTCGTAAAATGGATCTGCCTATCCCACAAGAAATTGCTGACATGAACTTACGTGATTACCAACTGAACTCCGCACACCATGGTTTAGCCATGAATAGTGAAGGCACTAAGTTATGTGTTGCCGCCACTATGTCGGGTTATGCCGCCATCGTAGACCGCGAAAGTTTTGAATATAAAACTATCCAGCTTGCAGAGACACCTTTAGGCGCTAAGCCTTATTGGGCTACCGAAAGTGCCGATGGAAAATATTGCTATGTATCAGTAAGCGAACAAGACCGTGTTTCTGTGATCTCATTTGATGAAGCGAAAGAAATCGCCAGTTTTCCTGTGGGAGATCACCCTCAAAGAATTCGTACGGGTAAACTATTGTTCAAATAATCTACACAACCTCTTCACTAGAAGTGCTGCAAAAGCCTTCTAGTGTTTTCTCTCTTCTTTACATATTAGATATTACATTTCATATATTGATATCCACGCCATAGTCGTTAATGATAGGTGTAGCAGTACTGACAAACTATGATACTCTGTTATTTCTTCCCGTTTATTTTTAACCATATGTATTAAGAACTTATGCGTTTATTTCTTTTAGTTATATTCAGTCTCTACTGTAATATTTCAACTGCCCTTATCGTGGGAGTCGAAACAACTGACTACGCCCCTTACTTCCATTTTGACAAAGAGGACAAATACCAAGGAGCAGCGCGCGAAATTATTGATTTATTTGCTCAGTCGCAAAAATTAAAACTTGATTACCACCCCATGCCGGTACCTCGTTTATTCAACGAATTTGTCAAAGGCCGTATCGACTTAAAGTTCCCTGATAATTCTCTTTGGTCTGCCTCACTACATTCTGAGGTATTAGTACATTATAGCGCGCCGGTATTAGCCGTCAGTGAGACACTGATTATTGTTAAGCCGGAAAAAGGAAGCGAGGATGAATATAAAACGGTTAAATTAGTCGGTAATATTTTTGGTTTCAGCACTCCAGGAATAAAAGACAATATAAAAAACAAAGAATTTGAACTGGTTAAGACCAAAAAAATTGAACAATTAATTCATATGCTCATTTCTGGCCGAGTCGATGCTATTTATTTTAATACTGAGGTTGCGCTAGAAGTGGCTAAACAACTCTATCCAAATAAGATATTGATAGCCCATCCTAAGTACCCTGCTTTTAATTATGCTTATCACCTTTCCAGTATTAAACATAAAGAGCTAATTACACTATTTGATAAGTTTTTGATAAGCCACGCAGAACAGGTGGCTGAAATCCGTAACCGCTACGGGCTGAAATAATCAGAGCGTAGGGTTACATCAGAACTGGTAACGTACACCAAGGCCACCACCTAAGCCAAATTTGGCACCGTCAATAATCTTAAATTCTGGAATCACCTGGACATATGCATCCAAGCGTTCAGCAAAGCTGATTTCAATACCAACAGGAGCACGCACACCAGCACCACCCTTCCACTCACCAAAGCCACCGGCACCTGCATACCAATGAACAGGAGTAGCACTTGGTTTTTTCCCGAGTTTCTTTTTAACAACAATATAGTCAACCGCTATACCATCATTACCAAAAAAACCATTAAACTTGCCCATCTGAGCCGTAATGCCAAGCCCCATATCTGCACCGAAACCGAGCTTTACGCCCTGCAGCGCAGTTGGGCTTTCTGCATAAGCGATAGAGCCTAATGAACATGATAAAATAGTACTTAATACTATTCGTTTTACATAACTAGTTTTAATGCGCTTCATTCTGCTCTCCAATGTTACATTTCTAATTAGCCACACTGAACAGATGGCTGAAATTACTTAGCGCCAGCTTCTTGCAATAAAGCTGCAAACTCAACACCTTTAGGGTGTGTCGCTATAATGGAATAAGCCGTTTCGCCCGCGTCATTCTTAGCGTTCACATCACCGCCTTTTTCTTTTAACAAAACAAGAAAATCAGCAAAAGACGCTGGCATCATGTGACGATAGGCACGAATAATTGAGGTGAAGTTAGCCGTTTCACCAGGATAATCTTGCTCTACTAAGAACTCTTCCAACTGAGCTTGGCTCCACTCACCACCGAATACTTTTTCTTTATCTTTCTTAATCATGCTCAAATTCCTAAATTCTAAAACTGAATTATCTTTGTTAACTAATTTGAATTAACTAACTTTCTCAAAAAACAAATCCCAAATCCCATGGCCTAATTTTTCGCCACGCTTTTCGAATTTAGTCAGTGGGCGATGCTCAGGACGCGCAGTATATTGTCCTTCGCCCGCTTGGTTTTTATAACCTTTAGCAGCGCTCAATACTTCCATCATGTGCTCAGCATACGGTTCCCAGTCTGTTGCCATGTGGATAATGCCACCTGTCTTCATTTTACTGCGAATCTTCTGAATAAATTCTTCATTTACGATGCGACGCTTATTATGGCGTTTCTTATGCCAAGGGTCGGGGAAAAATAACTGCAAACAATCAAAGCTCTCATCCGCAATCTGGTGCTTCAATACTTCAATCGCATCGTCTTGGCTGATACGAACGTTGGTTAGGCCTTCTTCATCCGCCATGCGTAAAGCAGAACCTACACCCGGAGTATGCACTTCGATACCGATGTAATTCTTTTCTGGCTCAGCTTTAGCCATTTCAATAAATGATTGGCCCATACCAAAACCGATTTCTAATACGGTATACGCTTCGCGACCGAAAGCTTTTGGAATATCAAATACGCCATCTTCTAAAGCAAACCCTAGAGTATCCCACTGACGGTCATAGCCAAGTTGCTGGCCTGCGGTCAAGCGACCGGTACGACGCACGAAAGATCGGATACGGCGCTTTTGGCTATCAATAACACCGGCTTCAGTTAAAGCTTCTTCGCTAACAACTTCTTCATTAGAGACTTCTTCTGTCAGCTCTTTCTCTACCAACAATGGGTCTTGCTCAGTCACGGTATTTTTCTCTTCATCAATCATATTAAAATGTGCAGTAAAACGATTCTTACTTTTCAACAGGTAGCTTGTAAGCTGCAACTGCCAATAAAATCCAAGCCATTATAAAGGTTAATCCACCAATAGGGGTAATCGGGCCTAACCAAGCTGGGAACCCACCTGCCACAGACATAAATGTCATGGTATATAAGCTGCCACTGAATAGCACAATGCCAGCTATCATCAGATTAGCGCTCCACTTCAGCTTATTCTTTACCTTAATAGCAGCCACCGCAGGATTAGATCCAGAGGTTAACATCACGATTGCCAAGGCCAGCAAAGCTAAGGTATGGATAAACTGATACTGCACCCCAGTTTGATAGGCCGTCAGCATTTCAGCACTCACTACCTTCTTTAATCCATGAGCACCAAAAGCGCCTAAAACCACACTTAACAAACCGCTAATAGCACTTATTAGTAAATAAACTCTGGCGCTAAGCATATTCCGCATCCTTCTAAATTAATCGCCTAAATATCGACATTAAGGGTAATTAGCCGCCATATTAGGGACATAAGATTAGAAATCAACCGCTTAGCCCTTTATGATGTGGGCATTCAAGATATTCATCACCATAAACAGGCTATTCGTGAAATATAAAGACCTGCGTGACTTCATCAAGCAACTGGAAAAGAAGGGTGAGCTTAAGCGCATCAGCTATCCAGTCGACCCTCATTTAGAAATGACCGAAATCGCCGATCGTGTATTACGTGCGGGCGGCCCGGCATTATTATTTGAAAACCCTATTGGGCATACCATGCCCGTACTTGCCAACTTGTTTGGTACTCCAGAGCGCGTCGCGATGGGCATGGGTGAATCTTCCGTAGCAGCCTTGCGCGAAGTGGGCGAACTGCTCGCCTTCCTGAAAGAGCCAGAGCCACCCAAGGATCTTAAAGACGCTTGGAGTAAACTGCCTATTTTCAGAAAGATACTGAGCTTAAGCCAGAAAGTCGTTAAGAAAGCGCCTTGCCAAGAAATTGTGCACGAAGGTGAAGCTGTCGATCTGAGTAAATTTCCGATCCAGCATTGCTGGCCGGGAGATGTATCGCCACTGATTACTTGGCCTTTAGTTATAACCAAAGGGCCCAATAAAGATCGTCACAATCTAGGCATCTACCGCATGCAGGTGATCGCCAAGAACAAACTCATTATGCGTTGGTTAAGCCATCGTGGCGGTGCCTTGGATTTCCGCGAATTTCAGCAGCAGAATCCTGGTCAGCCATATCCGGTATCCGTTGCCTTAGGGGCTGATCCGGCAACAATTCTAGGCGCGGTAACACCGGTGCCGGATACCCTATCGGAATACGCCTTTGCTGGCCTATTACGCAATAGCCGCACCGAAGTTGTGAAGAGTATGGGTAACGACTTGATGGTACCCGCTACCGCAGAGATTATTCTAGAAGGCTTTATCTACCCAGACGAAATGGCTGATGAAGGTCCGTTTGGTGACCATACTGGCTATTACAACGAAGTGGATAGCTTCCCAGTATTCACCGTTGAGCGTATCACCCATCGTAAAGATCCGATTTATCACAGCACCTATACCGGCCGTCCACCTGATGAGCCAGCCATCTTGGGTCTTGCGCTGAATGAAGTATTTGTACCGATTTTACGTAAGCAATTCCCCGAGATTACCGACTTCTACTTGTCGCCTGAAGGCTGCTCGTATCGTATGGCGATCGTAACGATTAAGAAACAATACCCAGGGCATGCAAAACGCATAATGCTTGGGGTGTGGTCTTTCTTACGCCAGTTTATGTATACCAAGTTCGTCATCGTCACCGATGACGATATTAATGCCCGTGATTGGAACGACGTAATTTGGGCGATAACGACCCGCATGGATCCGACTCGCGATACTACCTTGATCGACAATACGCCGATTGATTATCTCGATTTTGCCTCTCCCGTTTCTGGCCTAGGCTCAAAAATGGGCTTAGACGCGACCAACAAATGGCCTGGTGAAACCGATCGTGAATGGGGTGAACCGATAGTCATGGACGAAGCGGTAAAAGATAAGATCGATGATATCTGGGATGAGCTAGGCTTATGAGAAGAGCTTTATAACATGACGACTTTTCCACAGAAGCCGAATACACATAGGGTAACCTTTCAGCCATCTGGAGTATCCATTCAGGTGGCCGACAACCAGGCCTTGCAAGAGGCTTGCTTTGAGCAAGGAGTCATTATTCCGTTAAGCTGTGAAAACGGTGTCTGCCAAATCTGCGAAGCCAAATTGTTGTCTGGCAGCATCGATCAGCGCCAGGGTTATCAGGTCGAGCAGCAAAAAGGTGAAATACTTGAGTCTCCTAATCAGGTATTATTGTGTTTAACTTATCCGTTATCAGATCTAGAGATTTTTATGCCAGAGATTTATGCACCCGGACACTCCCCGGTAAAGACCCTTGCTTGCCAAGTGTCGAGTGTTGAGGCCTTAAATGCATCTGTTTACCGCATCGAGCTATTGGCCCCTGCGGGCAGCAAACTCGAGTATTTACCAGGCCAGTATTTAGAACTGCATATTGCTGATCAGCAACTGCCGTATTCTATCGCCAATGCGCCTGACCCCAAGCAGCCGCGTCGCTTAGAATTGCAGATCTCTGATCATAATGAAGTGACCGCAAGTATTATTGCCGAGCTAAGCCAAGCCGCTGAGAATCGCAGCACCGTTAAAGTCACTCTCGCCAAAGGTGAGTGTTTCTTAAAAAAGTTACCCAAGCAGCCTATTTTATTAGTCTGTGCAGGCACTGGATTTTCGCAAATTCAATGTTTAGCAGAAGCCATTTTAGCCCAAGATCCTGAACACGAAGTCCACCTATACTGGTCAAATCGTTCTTTAGATGAATTCTATTTATACGATACGCCAAAGCACTGGGCTGATGAGTTCACCAATTTCACCTTCCATCCAGTGCTAGAAGCCGGTGTTGATAGCTGGCAAGGGCGTGCTGGCTGGATTTATGAAATAATTCATGAAGACTTTGATGATTTAAAAGATGTGCAGATGTATGCCTGTGGTTCACCGACTATGGTGCATGGAACATTGGATCAATTAGAGAAGTTAGGATTAAGCGAAGCGAATATGCACAGCGATGTGTTTAGCTATGCTCCGCGTGAAAAGAAGTAGAAAATAAATATATAAAAAAGGCTTCTTATAAGAAGCCTTTATTCTAAGCTAGCTAAGCCAACGCTTTATTGAAGTGCTCACAAGCACTTTCAAATGCACCTTGCTTGGTTAACAAATAACCCAGTTCAGAATGCACTTCAGGCAGCGCTTTAATCTTGCTTGCGGCCTCTAGGTATTCTTGCGCTTTTGCTTCATTCCCTGCTCGGATAGCTATTCGCCCTAAGGCTAACAATAGTACGGGATCATTAGTGCGTTCTTTTAGTTGCTGTTCGGCAAACAATAATTGCTGCGGAACATCATCACCTTGCAGGCGTCCATAAGTCATCACCAGATCATCATGCCATACTGAAGGCAACGCACTACGCAATACTTGCTCAGCCTTTCCTTGCTGCTGTAATTGTATTAACAGCTCCACATAACAGCCTAAGACCTCTGCCGATAAGCGTACCGAACGCGGCGCATCCTTATAGATTTCTTTAATTAGCTCTGCCTGCCCAGCTCCATTTGCTGCTGTATTCGAACTTTTTGCAGCACGCTGCATTAACTGAATGACTACTTTTTCTTCCAATTCTTTTAGCTTGTTTTGAGGAATTAGCTTGGCCAGCTTACGTACCGTCGGCAATAATTCTTTTAAACCTACCCAATCTTCTAATTCGCGCAATACCTTAATATGCATTTTCAATAGATGCTTATGCTTAGGGTTATTCTTACGCAAGCGTAATACCACGGCTAATGCTTGTTCTGTTTGTCCTCGAGACAGTAATAACTGAATCTGGGTTATCGCAACGGCTAACTCTGCACCCTTGGTACTGTGACTGGCTTCTTTTAACCAATGATCGGACTTGTCCATATCGCCTTTTTCATAAGCAGCGCGAGCAGCACCCAAATAATTAATTAATGGGTTATCACCTAATGCCGCCGCTTGAATCAATTGACGTTCCGCAGTATGCCACTGGCCTTGAGCCAAGCTTAAAAAGCCCCGTGTTGTTTGGCGCTTGCCGCGTTTAGCGCGACGCAGTGTACGCCAATCGCTCATTCGCCAATCGCTACCGATCAAAAACAAAACAAAGCGTAAAATCAAATACGCTGACAGGAAAAACAACCCCAGCATAATATTAAAAAACCAAAAACTGGTTTCTAAGGTGTAGCTATCCCAGCTAAATAAAACATAACCAGGATCAATGCTAACAAGATAGCCAAAGCCTAAGCCGACTAATAAAAAGAGTGCGATAAGTACCACAAGTTTTTTCATAATAATGGCTCCGTGGCTTATTTCGCTGAGTTATTAACTGGCGGCTGGTTTTGCGCACTAGAATAACGACGTAGTTCAATTAATGAGCCACTGATATCAGGAAGTACGGGGGCAATCTGCCACTTAGCCAATTCAGCCAAGGTCTCTTTTAATGCTTGCGCTTGAGCTGTTTCAGTACGCACAAACTGAGTTAACCAAACTTGTGTGCGATTGATGCTATGACGATATAATTCAGCTTGCTGACGCACTAAGGCAACTTGTGCTTGCTCTAACATGAGCTGCATATTTTGCTGTAAATAATAATGCTGATCAGGGGTTAACGGCGCAGGTAACGCTTTATCATTGTCTCGTATACGCACAATACTGCCTAAGCCTTTCCATGCTTTGGCTAAGAATTTTTGCCAAGGGTTCAGCTCAACTTTTTCGTCGCTGGTTTCAACTTCAGGTACCAGCTTTGGTAATGTACGAGGCACCCACTCTAATTTGAATACTTGATCTTGAACGGCTTGAATACGGCTTACTGCTCCTGTTATATCGACGGCGGGAACGGCACGTAAGGTGACAATTTCATTGGCTAATAATGAACGCACATGATCAAGCTGAGGATTTTTAGTTTCCGCCAGTATGCCATCAGCAACGACCAAAATTGCTAACGAGCCTTGCCAATCTTTTTCTAAATTTAATCTTTGATTTGCCAAACGTAATAAATATTCAGCTTCTGCAATTAACCAATCATCACTATCAGCACCGGGGAGTTGTGCTAAGCGCTGGCTCGTATGCTGTTGTAGCTTCGTTTGCACAAGCATTTTCTGTTGTAAACGCTGAAGGTCTTTATTAACTGTAGATTTAGCTTGCTCAGATTTTTGCAGTTGTAATTCAATCGCCGATAGCTGTTGAATAAATCCAAAGCCTTTCCAGCTAAGTCCGGCAATAGCAAGAAAAGCCAAGGAGACTAAAATCAGTGCGAGAACCGCTAATAAAGAAAGAGGTTTTTTCGGCTTGGGGGACTCTTTTTTCGCTTCGACGTTATTTTCAGTACTATTTTTAGCACTGCTTTCAACGTTAGCTTCCACAACTTCATTCGTTGGCTTATCTGCATCCAGTTGTTCAGTCACATCTATTTCCTTAACCATTGACGACTCATTTTATTATCACCAGCCAGCTGTAAATTACTGACTCGTCGCTATCCACTTTTTAACTGCACCTAACATATCGACATCTTGAGCGCTGGTGGCAATCTGAATTTTGCCAAAGCCCAATGATTTTGCCAGTTTTGCGACGCGGCTGCTAGGGGCAATGATGCCACGAACGCTATCTGCAATCTTTGGCTGCTGCGCCGCGATAGCCTCTAACCCTTGACCACTGCTGACCAGTAATAAAGGTTTTAATGCTAAAGCTTGCTGCCATTGCTGTTCATCATACTCGGGGATTAAACGTTGATATAGCTCGGCATATTTTACCTCTGCGCCGCGCTCACGCAATGTGCTGGCTAATGTTTCACGCCCACCGACACCGCGCCAAATAAGGATTTTTTTGCCAGCAACATTCTGTAATTCAGGCATGTTCAATGCGCCTTCGCTATCAAATTGACTGCTAGGCATTTTGGTTTCCAACCCTTGAGCCTGCATAACGGCAGCAGTAACAGGACCAATCGCAATCCAATCAACACCTAGAGGCCACTGCGGCCAGTATTGATCAAGATACATTAAACCCATTTCAGCGGCATTACGACTGATCGCAATAACTGCATCAAACAGGTCAATATCCATAAATTGGGATTTGATTTTAGCCGTTTCAGCCACCGCGTCGATTTTTAACATAGGCTGGCGAATAACTTCGCAGCCTAGAGCTTCCAACTCGGGGCAAATTTCTTCTGCTTGCGATGCTGGTCGAGTGACTAGCACGGGTAATTTTTTAACGCTAACCTTAAGCGTTTGCATAGACTTCAGCCAAAATCTTATCAGCACCTTGGCGTAATAAATCTTCTGCGGCCTTAATACCTAACGCTTCTGCTTCAGCTACCGGAGCACGATATTCTGTGGTGAGCATTTGCTTACCATCAACGCTACCCACTAAACCACGTAACCAAAGCTCACCGTCTTTCTCTATCGCATAACAAGCAATTGGTACTTGGCAGCCACCTTCTAAACGACGGTTCATAGCTCGCTCGGCCGTTACCCGATACGTGGTAATGTCGTGCTGTAAGGGTTTTAGCAAGGCTAACGTTTCGGCATCATCGCTGCGCAATTCAATACCCACAGCGCCTTGGCCACCAGCAGGAAGTGATACTTCAGGCTCAAGATATTGCGCAATACGTGAGTCCATTTCTAAACGAAGTAGACCCGCGGAAGCCAGTATGATGGCATCGAATTCACCGCTATCTAACTTGCCTAAGCGCGTTTGTACATTGCCACGCAATGAACGGATTACTAAATCAGGGCGTAATTTTTGTAACTGACACTGACGACGAAGACTGGATGTTCCGACACAAGCACCTTGTGGCAATTCATCTAGGCTTTTGTAATTATTGGATACGAAAGCATCCGTTGGGTTTTCACGCTCTAGAATAACCCCTAGCTCTAAGCCTTGAGGAAATTCCATCGGTACATCCTTCATTGAATGCACCGCGATATCTGCATCACCCGCCAGCATCGCCACTTCTAATTCTTTAACGAATAAACCTTTGCCACCAATCTTAGCCAGAGGTGTATCCAGAATAATGTCGCCTTTAGTAGTGAAAGTGACAAGCTCAACGATTAGGTCTGGGTTTAAGGCGATTAAGCGAGATTTAACGTGTTCAGCCTGCCACAAAGCAAGAGGACTTTTACGGGTAGCAATTCGAAGAGTACGGGCTGACATAAGGATTCCAATTAAAATAACTATAATTGGGGTTATGATAACAGCATTACCTAAGGGAGTAGAATGCTCTACGTCAGGACTATTTAATGATTTATAGCCCGCGCATTAACTTCCTGACACCAGGTAAATGGCGACGACTCACGCTCATCCCTTCCGCTACACCTTTCAGATAGAGAATATGGATACTGCTATCAACGGTTTCAAGCCGATCAATCTTATCTTTAGCCACTAGCGCATTACGATGTATGCGCACAAAATGCTGCTCAAATTCATCTTCTAGCATCTTCAGCGGTTCATCAATTAGCACCTCGCCATTGCTAGATTCACCACTGGCGGCATCGGTGGTTTCATATTTCACCGTGATGTATTTTTGATCTGCCTGAAAGCTGTAGATCTCAGTAATCGGAATAAGCTGTAAGCCTTGATGAGTACGGGCGCTGATATGAGTTCGGGCACAGTTTTCGATGGCCGTGGTTTGCTCAGCATCGGGTTGCTGTTCAATCCAGCGTTGAGCTTTTTGTAAGGCTTTCGATAGATCATCTTTGCGAATGGGTTTTAACAAATAATCTACCGCTTCAACCTTAAAAGCATCCAAGGCATATTCGTCATAAGCAGTGCAAAAAATAATGGCAGGTCGCGCTGCAGTAGCCGGTAGCAAAGCCATTAACTGCTCTGCAACTTCCAATCCGGTTAAACCTGGCATCTGGATATCTAATAAAACCAAATCCGCTTTATGCTGACGCAGCCAGTCTAATGCAGCCTGGCCATTTCCTGCCTCAGCAACAATCTGATAATTGTCATGCTCAACTAGCAACCTTGCTAAACGCTGGCGCGCCAGTGGTTCATCATCTACCAGTAATACTCTTATACTCATTGGGCCTCCTGCGTTTGTAGCTGTATTAGCGATTATTCTTAGTTACGGTCTTTATTGTAATCGGGTAGCTCGATAATCACACGGTACTGGTTAGCAGTTTCACTGAAGTCTAATGCCGCTTTATCGCCAAATATGGCTTCTAAACGCATGGCTATATTGGGCAATGAGATTTGATGGCCTGCGCTTTTCACTGGGGAATCGAGCTTATCGTTTTCTATGGCTAAGAACCAACGCTGATATTTAGCGCCACTATTGATCATGCTGCTCAAACTAATAGTAACTTTACCACCATCAATCAAAGGTTGAATGCCATGATAAATCGCGTTTTCCAATAAAGGCTGTAATAGTAATTGCGGCACTTGGATATTTGGAATGTCATCAGGTAACTGCCATTCCAATCTGAGTCTATCTCCCAAACGCTCTTGTTCAATATTCAAATAACGGCGGCCTAATTCGATTTCGGCGGCAAGATCCACTTGCGCATCTTGATCTTTCAGCACCACACGAAATAACGATGATAGATCCACCAGCATGTTTTCTGCCTTTTCTGGATCTATGGCGATTAACGAAGCGACTGTATTAAGACTATTAAAGAAGAAGTGCGGACGAATTCGAGCCTGCAGTGCCTGTAAGCGCGAATTTAATTCAGCTTGGCTTTTTAATCGCCACTGGCTTTGCACATAGAAATAGCGCAGACCCATACCCCCAAAGATGGCACTGATGATGATATTCCGCAAAATCCATAACCAGTTAACTTGGTTACTCAGTGCCGCAAAAGGAAATAGAGACTCCGCGGCATAACTAATAACAAAGCAAACCAGCATCAATAGTGACATTGCCCAGCAGACAGCCCAGAGCAAGGCTAAGCGAGCCATGAACTTGCGCGACTGACATAAGAGAGCCACCGATAGTAACGCCACCCATTGCACAAAATACGACAAGGTGGCAAAACGTTCCCACTGAAAACCCACCAAGCCACTTTCGACCAGCAAAAGCGCCATCACTAAAGTTTCAGATAATACGATGAGCACTAATACTGCGTATACATTACACAGGTCAGGTAAGAAGAAGGAGTCGAGTTTTTTATTATGTATATCCATCATTTGAGTGTAACAAACCCCGTCCAATCCCACGACTAGATAGCACGACTAAATGCCTCACGCGTTAGACCGCTGGCCGTTAGGCGGCGAGAAGGCTATAATTCGCACATTCAAATTTCAGTGCAATCTCAATCTATTGGCAGTGCACCCTTCACTTTTCGTTCGAGGTTTTCATGTCCGATCAAACTAACTCTTCTTGGGGTGGCCGTTTTTCTGAGCCAACCGATGCTTTTGTTGCCCGTTTTACTGCCTCAGTTGATTTTGATCAGCGTATGTATGCTCAAGATATTCAAGGCTCTATCGCTCACGCGAAGATGCTAACTAAGGTCGGGGTGTTAACCCAAGCTGAGTGCGACGATATTTTACGCGGCCTAGAAGAAGTTCGTATCGAGATCGAACGTGGAGACTTTAACTGGTCTATCGAACTAGAAGACGTGCACATGAACATCGAAGCGGCTTTAACCGCTAAGATCGGTACCACCGGTAAAAAATTGCATACCGGCCGTTCTCGTAACGACCAGGTCGCCACCGACATTCGTCTATACCTACGGGATGAAATCGATCATATCCGTAACGAGTTAACGCGCTTGCAAGAAGGGCTTATCGGCCTAGCGACAACCCACGCCGATACGATTATGCCGGGCTTTACTCACTTGCAAACCGCACAACCCGTGACCTTTGGTCATCACATGTTAGCTTGGAATGAAATGCTTGAACGCGATTTCGAGCGTCTAGTCGATGTGCGTAAGCGTTTGAATCATTTGCCATTAGGTGCTGCGGCGCTGGCGGGAACAACTTATCCCATCGATCGTCACTATACCGCTGAGCTATTAGGCTTCACTGCACCTACCGAGAACAGCCTAGATTCTGTTTCTGATCGTGACTTCGCCATCGAATTTATCTCGGCTGGTGCCATAATCATGATGCACATGTCGCGCTTCTCAGAAGAGTTGGTGCTTTGGGCTTCGGCTCAGTTCCAGTTCATTCACTTGCCAGATCGCTTCTGCACCGGTTCTTCTATTATGCCGCAGAAGAAAAACCCCGATGTGCCAGAATTGGTGCGCGGTAAATCGGGCCGTGTTTATGGTCACCTAATGTCGCTGCTTACCTTAATGAAGTCACAGCCGCTGGCCTATAACAAAGACAACCAAGAAGACAAAGAGCCATTATTCGATACCGTTGATACCCTACGCGATTGCCTGCGTGCTTTCGCCGATATGATGCCTCACATAGAGCCTAACAAGCCTTCTATGTATGAAGCAGCGCGTCGCGGTTTCTCTACCGCCACCGACCTTGCCGATTACGTCGTCGTGAAAGGTATTCCTTTCCGTGATGCTCACGAAATCGTGGGTAAAGCCGTGGCTTATGGTCTTGAAACCGGTAAAGATTTGAGTGAAATGACCTTAGAAGAATTACAAAAGTTCTCTGACCAAATCACTGCTGACGTATTTGACGTACTGACTCTTGAAGGTTCTGTTGCTGCTCGTGACCATATTGGTGGCACAGCACCGAAGCAAGTACTTGCTGCTGCTAAGCGTGCTAGTGAGCGTTTAGCTAAGCGTTAATTTTTTGTTTGATAGCTTTTGTTTGATAGCCTAATTTGTGCTTGATAACAGAAAGAAGAAGGTAGGTTTTGATCTCTTTAGGGATTGAAATCCTGCCTTTTTTTATGGCTTTTTTATACCCTATCCACCTTGTCTATAGACCAGATTGTCTATACTCAAGGTATGCCAAATTTGTCTACTCCCGTTAATAAGCAGCAGCCCGCACAAAAGCTTGATATTCAGCTGCCTCCGGCGCAGCAAATTAATCAGTGGCGCCAAGCATTCTTAAACCTTAATCAGGCGCGTCTAGAACAAGCTCGCAGCTTAATGTTCGAACGCCAAACTCGGGTATTAGATGTATTACCCTTATTACTACATATCAATCACCCTCAGCTTCCTGGCTTTATCAGCCAGAGAGTTCCCGCAGGCATCGAGCACTTTAGTCCACAAACAGAATCACTCAATGCCTTGCGCTACGTCGCTAAAGGCTTACAAGTCCCACGCATTACTGGCACACACAGTATCCAAGCCATATTTTTGATGGGCAGTTTAGGCACACTGGCGCAATCAGCCAGTAGCGATCTTGATGTCTGGCTCTGCCATACCTCTGATTTGAGCGATGAACAGCTCGCGATGCTAAAAACAAAATGCGAAATGATCGAGAAATGGGCGGCCAGCCAGAAAGTCGAACTGCATTTCTTCTTAATGGATGCGACAGAATTCCGCCAAGGAAAACAACAAACGAATGTTGATAGCGAACATTCAGGCTCGACTCAGCACTTATTATTACTCGATGAGTTTTATCGCTCTTCGCTATGGCTAGCAGGACGGCAACCCAGCTGGTGGTTAATTCCTACCCAGTACGAAAAACACAGCCAGCATTACTTGGAACAACTTTCTGAACACCAGCTCATTCATGACTGTCACTGGATCAACTTCGGCAGCATCTCTACCATTCCTGCGGCTGAGTTTGTCGGTGCCGGTCTATGGCAACTGAATAAGGGTTTAAAGAATCCCTATAAAGCCTTACTTAAACTGCTATTAACGCAACATTACGCCAGCCAATTCCCCAATATTCGACCGTTATGCTGGGACCTTAAAGATAATATCCACCAAGGTAATACGGATCCTCTCAGCTGTGATAGCTACTTATTGATGCTAAATAGAGTCAGCCAGCACGTTGCCGCGGAGCATGACGATAAACGCTTAGAGTTATTACGGCGAGCGTTTTATTTCAAAGCAAATCTACCTCTGACCAAAGCCAGTCAGGGGCAGCAGCGCCAATGGCGCTTTCAAGAATTGCAGCAACTTGTAACGACATGGCGCTGGTCGCAAGGTATGTTGATGCATTTAGATAACCGTGAAGAATGGCAAGTGCATGAAGTGCAAGCGGAGCGAAATGCTCTCGTCAACGAAATGCTCACCAGCTATCGTTATTTGGCCGCATTCAGTAATAAATACACTAAAAAAGCGCGTATCAATCGCCAAGACCTGACGCTTTTAGGCAACCAGCTCTATGCTATTTACGATGCCAAACCTGGCAAAATATTAACCATTAACCCTAATATTGTCAGCGACTTGGTACAGGAAAAGATCTCCCTTGTGTTGATCGACGAACGCTGGCAGTTGATATCAGGTACCTATAAAAAAGAGTCTGAACATAAGGTAATTAAGCAATCACTTAGCTTGATTGAGCTGCTTTGTTACGCTCATTTTAATGGTTTATTAAGTAACCATACTAACTTTGGCATTTACCCTGAACATAATTCTCTGAGCAAGTATGAACTCAATGAACTACTACAAGTCGTCCGCGGTATAGCACAGCCAAAACATATCGCCCCAGCTAATTTTTTACGTCCAAGCATTCCTATTCAATGGCAACTATTCATTAATGCTGGCATTGATCCGATGCACCAATTCACTCGCCGAGGTATGCAAAAACTAAGCAGTCGAGATGATGCTTTGGGCTATAGCGCTCTAAAAGAGAACCTCGTGCAGAGTATTGATTTATTAACCATTAATAGCTGGGGAGAATGGCGTATTCAGCGCTTCCGCAGTGATACTGCTGCCATTGACTGCTTACAATATCTCTTACAATACGTTCCCCTAGCGCGCAAACAAGGCTGGCCGGAATATCAATGCCACTGCTTTTGTGCAAGTCGGGCAGGCGCTATTAGCCAGCGTGTTGAAAAAATATTCGCGGATATCACGACCCATACAATCGAGCAGCCTAATGTTGATTATATTCTTGAAGCGGGTAAAAACTATTATATTTGGCAGCAGAAAAATCAGCAAATCCACCTAGCGAAGGCTGACTCGGTGAGCAAGTTCCTGGCTCTTTTATCGCGCCCCCGTAAGCATTACGCTCACTATCGCTTAGATACCAATGCACTTAGTGGCAGCCCACTTAAATCGATCTTCAACCATCCTCGGCCTGGTAGCTGGCAGCTATTTTTTTGGCGTAAAGATAATACTTATTTTTGCTATTTATTGGATGAACGCGGCGTATTATTGCACCAGCAGCAACACGCCGAAAGTGATAGCGAAGTGCTTATTCCTATTATTCGGTTTTTGCGTCAGGTCGATCAGCGCATGCAGGGGCAATTATTACGTCAACGCGCACGCCCCATTTTATTATTCGAATTAAAACGCAATAATGAAACTGCCGAATTTGAGCCTCATTCGCGCCGCTTACCGCCTTTGCAGAGTCAAACCAGCCAGATTCAACTCAACGCGATACTCGATGATCAAGACCAAGTCACGCTATATTGCAATGGTGAAGAGTTCAGCGTCTGGGAATGGGGTGACCAGCTCTATAACCAAGTGGCCAAAACCCTATTGGCGATGCGCTCCAATAAAGATCTCTATCCTGCTTATTTAACGGATTTATCCCTCTACACTGATGAAAGTATTATTCAGCATATTAAGCTTAAACTAAGGATTGAAAAGCAACTGAATCATGCGATTAATAGCCTTGTAAAAATTCCTAACTGACGCAGACAGCCTCCCTGTTAAACCGTATAATGTCGCCAAACTTGGGAGACAAATATGCGCTTATTATTACTACCTGCCCTATCAGGGCTTTTACTGTTAGCTGGTTGTGGCCAAAAAGGCCCTCTTTATATGCCTCAAGATGAAGCAACGATAGAGACAGCAACAAAGCGCCCACCCCAAAGTGATACTGCAACTTTTTAGATTAGAAGCACATTATGAGCCGATACAACGATCCTATTTTTGATTATACCAATGGCGTATTGCACGCTGAATCTGTTTCTGCAGCCGACATAGCGGCTCAGTATGGTACTCCGTGCTATGTATACTCTCGCCAAGCCTTTGAGCAACATTATTTAGCCTATGAAAATGCCCTGCAAGGCCGTGATCATCTTGTATGTTATGCGATGAAAGCAAACTCTAATTTAGCCGTATTAAATGTCTTGGCAAAATTAGGTGCGGGTTTTGATATTGTGTCCGTGGGCGAACTTGAGCGTGTTCTTGCTGCTGGTGGTGATCCGAAGAAAGTTGTTTTCTCTGGCGTTGGTAAGCAAGCCCACGAAATTCGTCGTGCGCTAGAAGTCGGTGTACATTGCTTTAATATCGAATCGGAAGCAGAACTTGATCGTGTTAACGACGTCGCGGCTGACATGAACATGCAGGCGCCTATCTCGATTCGGGTGAATCCAGACGTTGATGCACAGACTCATCCGTATATTTCTACGGGTTTAAAAGAAAATAAGTTTGGTGTCGATATTGATGACGCCCCACGTATTTATGCCAAAGCCAATGCCATGTCGAATTTAGACGTGCAAGGTATTGATTGCCACATCGGTAGCCAGCTAATCGAAACCGCACCTTTTATGGATGCGCTAGATCGTGTTTTAGCCTTGGTTGATATTTTGGCTGAGCAAGGCATTCCTATTCATCACCTAGATTTAGGTGGTGGTTTGGGCGTAACTTATGATGACGAAGTCCCACCGACACCTGGTGAATACATAGCAGAATTGACGGAGCGCTTAGGTGATCGTCAGCTTAAATTGATCTTCGAACCGGGTCGTTCTATTGCTGCCAACGCGGGCATATTCTTAACTCAAGTTGAGTTTTTGAAATCGAACGAAGAAAAGAATTTTGCCATTATTGATGGTGCGATGAACGATTTGATTCGCCCTGCATTATACAGTGCATGGCAAGCGATTATTCCGGTGGTTCAGCATACAGATCGTAATGAAGCCGATACCAAAGCCTGGGACCTAGTAGGCCCTGTGTGTGAAACCGGTGATTTCCTCGGAAAGGATCGTCAGTTAAATCTACAACCCGGTGATCTGCTAGCCGTTATGTCTTCTGGCGCCTACGGCTTTGTCATGGCGTCTAACTATAATAGTCGCCCTCGCCCTTGTGAAATCATGGTTGACGGTAATACTAGTTATGTCGTGCGTGCGCGTGAAACCATTGCTAACTTATACGCAGGTGAGCAATTACTACCTGCTGAGTAACGGGCACTAAAAGGTTAAATAGAATGTGGATTAAATTTAGTAAAATGCACGGCCTAGGTAACGACTTCATGGTCGTTGACCTCGTCACTCAGCATGCGTACCTCACACCGATGCAGATTCGTCATTTGGCGGATCGCAACTTTGGCGTAGGCTTCGACCAATTATTATTAGTGGAAGTACCTACTCAAACGGACGTTGATTTTAAATATCGTATTTTTAATTCCGACGGCAGTGAAGTTGAAAACTGTGGAAACGGCGCTCGTTGTTTTGCGCGTTTTGTTTACGAGCAAAAGTTGATTGGTCGCCGTAACATTCGTGTTGAAACAGCCAATGGTAATATGACATTAGAGCTGACCCCTGAAAACGATGTCATCGTGAATATGGGACCTCCAATTTTAGCCCCAGCAGATGTGCCTTTTATTCCTGCTGGCGCTGATAAAGCGCAAGCCGTTAGCTACAAGATTGATGTTGAAGGCCATGGTTGCATTGAACTAGGTGCCGTTTCTATGGGCAACCCGCACGGGGTTATCCTAGTAGACGACATTGAAACGGCGCCAGTAGATACTTTAGGGGCGCTAGTAGAAACCCATACTAGCTTCCCAAAGAAAGTAAATGTTGGCTTCATGCAGATTGTTAATCGCAGCCATATAAAGCTTCGCGTTTTCGAACGCGCGGTTGGCGAAACTAAAGCCTGTGGCACTGGCGCTTGTGGCGCGGTTGTCTCGGGTATATTACGCGATTTACTCGACCACAAGGTGCAGGTTGATTTGCCAGGCGGCTCACTAACCATTGAGTGGGATGGTAAAGGCGATGTCATCATGACAGGACCAACCAGCAATGTATTTGAAGGCCGAGTTAATATCTAATAGCCAGCGCTATTGATAGACGATGCAGATTTAAAGGAATAGATAATGAGCGACTCATTACGACTCACTGATGCCGATGTCATACAGTATTTACAAGATAACCCTGATTTCTTCATCGCCAAGGATGATTTATTAGCAGGACTGCGTATTCCGCACGAGTCTGGCCAAGCGACTAGCTTAATTGAACGCCAACTGGCAGTTTATCGTGAGCGTAATGTCGAGCTGCGCCAACGCTTAACTGATTTATTAGAAAACGCCCGTCGTAATGATAAATTATTTGGCAAAACTAAGCGCTTGGTGTTGGCCCTGATTGATGCCAAAAACTGGATTGATATTGAGGCAGCGCTGGATGATAGTCTGCGCCAAGACTTCAATGTGGATCATTGGACGCTATTGTATTTTTCCGAGCAAAAGCTTGAACACCCAATGCACAGCATTAGCGATAAAGACAAGCAGCGCGAAATTCATCGCCTATTTAAAGGGCATCGCGCTTTTTGTGGACAGCTAACCGATGAAACAATGGATTTATTGCTAGACGAAAAACAAAGCCGCGCTGAGTCTATCGCCGCCGCACAAATCCGTAATGGTCAGCAAACCGGTGTTATTAGTGTTGCCAGCGATGACCCTAAATTTTATCGCAGCTCAATGGATACCTTATTCTTAGATTATATCGCTGATATTCTAGGATTAATCTTACCCACTATTCCACAAAACTAAGCTCCAGAATTAAATGAACAGCTCGAATGAACAGATCGCATGACTATTAAGCTGATCACTTTTGATCTTGATAATACCCTGTGGCATACCGATCCCGTAATAGTTCGCGCAGAGCAGCTATTATGGGACTGGATTCAGCTTCATTGTCCAATCGTGATGAAGCGATTCAACCCTGAGAGCCTACAAGTATTTAAAGCTCAAATCGCTAGTAAAAATCCACACCTACGCCATAAACTCAGCCAACTTAGAGTAGAATTTCTCTACCAACTTTTTTTAGTCTGCGACTGCGAGCCATTGCGTGCACAAGATTTAGCACAGCAGGGATTTACTGAATTTTTAAGCGCTCGTAATAATGTCGAGTTATTTCCTGGGGCTCTTAATATGCTGCAAGCATTGCAGCAGGACTACCAAATAATCGCGTTAAGTAATGGCAACTCGGACTTAAAAGTCATTGGTATTGATCACTTATTTGCTGGCCACTTTCACGCTGAAAACATGCCACGACCAAAGCCTCACGCTGATATGTTTATCGCGGCAATGAAGCATGCCGGAGTATCAGCGAATGAATGTATTCATGTGGGAGATCATCCTGAACAGGATGTTTTGGCTGCACAGCAGCTTGGCTTTAAAACGATCTGGGCCAATCTATTACAACAGTCATGGCCGCAAGAATTAAAGTTAGCCGATCATGAAATAACGCATCTCGACCAGCTTATACCATTGCTTAAGCAGTACGCTTAATCACATACCCGCACTCTGTCGGGTAAACATGATAACAGTCAATAACGCCAGTAAACCAAACGCGACCGGGAAAGCATGTAAGCGACGACGAATTTTTGCGGGGGAAGCTATCTTAGCCATTGAACTGTCCTTCAGGATCCATCCTGAGTTTGTTAAACTTCGTATTTACTTAACTAGTGTAAGTAAATATTAACAAAAGCTACAAAAAGAATACGAAAAGTGTGACCAAGTTGACAAGATTTACTTAGCTTTGACATAATTTAGACATATATTATCACTGCTACTTTAAAAGCAGTGATACTGCATTAGACATAAAAGGTTAATTAGATAGGTCGGCTGCCATAATTCGATTCAGGCTTTTTCGGTGGATCTGCGCGCACATTAGCATCAACAGAAGTTATTCCACCTCCGTGTGCTAAGAAGGCTTCTACTTCAGACGCAACCTCATCACGCTGCCGCTGACGCTCCGCAATGGTAGCACTGTTTGGCATATCCTCATTATGACTATGATAGCCTTCAGCATGCATTTTCGGCTTATCAGCCTTAGCCGCAGCTGTTTCTGTTTTCTTTGTCTTTTGATCAGACATAATGTCAGCTCCCTTTAATTATTAATCAATATCCGCTCTCACCTGACATCAGGTTGTCAATATTTATAGTTGAGTTTCAGGAATTTGCCAGCTTTGACTGCTACTTTCGTAGTAATTTTTATAAATAATGTGTTTATTTACAATTTGTATTGATTGATTTTCGATACGCCTCTATTTTCTGGGTACGCTTTTCCTCAGAGTAATAAATACGCTCACCCTGCTCATCCAGCGTATATAGACTGCCTCTCTCGTACCTTGCAAGCTGGTCTTTGGCGCGCAAACATTTGGACTTAAGTCTTTTTTGATTTTCTTTCTCAAGCGCTGCCTGCTGTTTGTTTTTCTGCGCTTGCTGGTCTTGCTTTTGATAGCGATCAAGTAAATCACTCTGACGGTTTAATACGTCTCCACCGCCATAAGAGTTCCTCGTGGTATCAATCTCTATCGTCTCAGACTTCTTGCCGCTAGCAGGTCGGTCTGAAAACTGTATGTTGCCATTATCATCTACCCAGCGATAGATATCGGCCACCGCACTTAACGATCCGCAAACCATCAGTATCAGGGTTAAAGGAATAACTAATAAACGTAACATAATGTCCTAATACTCATTCATTCAGATAATGAAATAAATTTAATAGCACTTGTCTCAGATACTCAAGGGAAATGAGTGCTAAACGCAAAAAACCCCATCTAGTTGCCTAGACGGGGTTTCCGGTAGATCTTAACTCAGAACTAATTAGGCCTGGGTTAGAGCTTACTTATTTTTGATCTACTTATTTTTGATCTACTTATTTGTGAATTCTGGATATGCTTCCATACCACATTCCGCTAGATCAACACCTTCGTATTCTTCTTCTTCAGTAACACGGATACCCATCACCGCTTTCAGTACTAACCAAGTTAGGAATGAAGCACCGAATACCCAGACAAAGATCGTTAACGCACCCACTAACTGACCCAGTAGTGTCGCATCGCCATTCGTTGCAGGAACAACCAACAAACCAAACAGACCAACCACACCGTGTACAGAGATAGCACCTACTGGATCATCTAGCTTTAGCTTATCTAAAGTAAGAATTGCAGCAACAACGATAATGCCACCGATTAAACCAATCAACGTTGCCTGCAAAGGCGTAGGCGTAGAAGGCTCAGCAGTAATGGCCACTAGACCGGCTAATGCACCGTTAAGCGCCATGGTTAAATCAGCTTTCTTGAACAAAATACGAGCGAACAATAAAGCACCGATCAAACCACCCGCAGCGGCGGCGTTGGTATTCATAAATACAACCGCAACTGAGTTAGCACTTTCTGTACTTGCTAATGCTAATACTGAACCACCGTTGAAACCGAACCAACCCATCCATAGGATGAAAGTACCCAAGGTTGCCATTGGCAAGTTAGCACCAGGAATGGCGTTTACTTCACCGTTCTTACCGTACTTACCTTTACGTGCACCTAATAAGATAACGCCTGCAAGAGCAGCAGAAGCACCAGCCATGTGAACAATACCTGAACCCGCGAAGTCTTTAAAACCAAATCCGCCATCAGCCGTATCACCTAGAGAGAACAAACCGAATACAGATTCTCCGCCCCAAGTCCAAGAACCTTCCAGTGGATAAATCACACCGGTCATTACCACAGCGAAAGCCAAGAAAGCCCAAAGCTTCATACGCTCAGCAACCGCACCGGAAACAATCGACATAGCCGTTGCTACAAATACAACTTGGAAGAAGAAATCAGCTGATGGAGAGTAAGTTGCTGGATCTTCAGCACCTGTTACACCATCTGCTACGATACCGCTTAAGAAGAAGAAATCAGCAGCACCTTTATACATAATTGCATAACCGCAAATTAAATACATTGTGCAAGATATCGCGTAAAGAGCGATGTTCTTGGTAAGAATTTCGGTGGTATTTTTAGAACGAACAAGACCCGCTTCTAACATGGCGAAACCTGCCGCCATCCACATAACTAACGCACCGCACACCAAGAAATAAAAGGTGTCCATTGCATACTGCAACTCAAAAATTTGGTTTTCCATGGAAAGCCCTCCGCATTAGGCTTAACAATGAATCAGAAAATCTGATTCAAAAATGATATTTATCGTCTTTTACTCTGTTCTACTGATTCGGCAGAATCAGTGAAAACACAGGAAAAGATTAAATCGCGTCTGCACCAGTTTCACCGGTACGAATTCGAATAATTTGTTCTAGGTTAGTAACGAAGATTTTGCCATCGCCGATCTTGCCTGTATTTGCTGCTTTAGTTACCGCTTCGATAACCTGTTCTGTTTGCTCATCGCTAACAGCAACTTCGATTTTTACTTTAGGTAGAAAATCAACCACGTATTCAGCGCCACGATACAATTCAGTGTGCCCTTTCTGACGACCAAAGCCTTTAACTTCAGTTACAGTGATACCTTGAACGCCGATTTCAGACAATGCTTCACGCACGTCATCTAGTTTAAAAGGCTTAACAACAGCAGTTACGAGTTTCATAGAAAACTCCCTTTAAGATTAA
This sequence comes from Oleispira sp., assembly GCA_016765295.1. Taxonomy (GTDB): domain Bacteria; phylum Pseudomonadota; class Gammaproteobacteria; order Pseudomonadales; family Oceanobacteraceae; genus Oleispira. Next base: position 1,799 of record JAESQF010000084.1, on the reverse strand, counting down.
AAATTTGGAAATTTGAGCCCTTGCGGAGGCAAGAGCTCATTGTATGCTTTTTATAGCTCAATAGGCAGGCTATAAGTTACAACAACTTTAGGGCTACGATCTAGACCATTTTCATCTTCATCTAAGTCAGCGCTAACGATCTGGCTTAAAGTGAATGAGAGGTTATCGTTATAGGCATAAGAAAGATTGATGTGAGAATAATCGCCATCTTCAGTATCGCTATAAGTCTGAATACCATAAGTCGCGCTAAACTGGTTATATTCATAACCTAGAGTGGTATAGAAGTAATCAGTTTGATCATCTTCGTCTTGGTCGATGTTGTAATAAACACCTAGGCTTGCGCCTTTAAAGGCTGCAGAAGCAATGATTTCGTGTAGATCAGCAATATCATCATTATCAGCACCTGGATAGATATAAGTCCAGTAGCTGATATCAAGTGCTACTTCTCCAGCTTCCATACCGTAACCAACATATAGGTCATATTCCTGACCGTTAGACGCATCACCTGAAGAAGTCCAAACACCCGCGTAAGCACCAGAAGCACTTACAGTTAAGTCGCCAGAGATAGCAGGTACGCCACCAGTAGTGCCATTAGTATCTTGACCCAAATCCTGTCCACGCCATAGGTACATGTTAGAAACAGCGGCAGAGGCAGCAACTTCAACTTCAGCCTGAGCTGTCGTTGTAATCGCTAGACCTGCGGTCATAGCTGTTGCAAGAGCAATTGCTTGAGATAATTTAGTCATTAGGTTTTCCCTTCTTCAGTTTTAGTAACCGCGTCATTACCTATAAAAGGCCCTGCACAGTTTTAGTTATGTACTTACTGTATAGCAGGCTACGTGCCAACTTTAAAAAAGCCTATATTTTCAAGGATTTAGTGGTTAAGTATGATAAAAACAGGTTTTCTAGGTGTTAATAATGGTGCACTCCCAATGAGACTAGCCCACTTATGGTGCGCGCAAAGAAAAAAGGCGCACCAATGTGGCACGCCTTTATAAAAAGAAACAATCTAACTTACTTTAAAAATAAGGATTAGATCGCCAGCAACTCTTTCGCTTCTTCAGATTCAGACAGCTCACTACCTGCACCCGTCGCCACAACACGACCACGCTCAAGAATAATGAACTCATCCGCCAGTGCAGCAGCAAATTCTAAATACTGCTCCACCAAAACAATTGCCATCTCACCACGATCACGCAGCAGTTCAATCACCTTGCCAATATCTTTAATCACCGAAGGTTGAATCCCTTCGGTAGGCTCATCCAGAATCAGCATTTTAGGTTTCAGTAAGAGTGCACGAGCAATGGCTAGTTGCTGCTGCTGACCACCGGATAAATCACCACCGCGGCGCTTAAGCATTTTTTGTAATACCGGGAACAAAGCAAAAATTTCTGGATCGATTTTGCGTTGGCTTTTAGGTAAGGCCGAAAACGCCGTTTCTAAATTTTCCTCAACCGTCAGCTGAGAGAAAATATCACGACCTTGTGGAACATACGCAATGCCTTGGCGAGCACGCTCAAACGGCGCTTGGCCGTTTATATCTTTGCCCATCCATTCGATCTGTCCCTTACCCGCAGACAAGTGACCCGACAACGCTTTCATCAAGGTAGTTTTACCTACCCCGTTACGACCTAGCACACAGGTCACTTTACCAATTTCAGCATTCATCGATACATTGTATAACGCTTGGCTTGCACCGTAAGACACATCAATATTTTTAACTTTCAACATAATTAGCGCCCCAGATACTTTTCAATAACGTCTTCATTGGCTTTCACTTCTTGTAACGTGCCTTCCGC
>JAESQF010000024.1 GCA_016765295.1 Oleispira sp. | reverse complement strand
TACTGTTAGACCAGTTGATTTATGTATTTATGAAGAGGCATTCCATGATTTAATATTAAACTGGTCAGGGGTTAAATTTCTGAATGACATTAAGTATTGGTTGGAATCTACTGCTTTAGGTGATTTGCATCATGAAGACCAACCATTAGAACCGTTTTTTTCTCCAAGCGGTATAGTCATATATTCCGATAAACAACCTTCAGCAGACTTAATTGTCCAATTAGGAAAAAACACATATAAGTTATATACTTTTGATTCAGTAAGGGCTGATAATAAAATTATTGGAGCTAAACGTTATTTAGTATGTCCACTTGAACCAAAAGAGATACAACATGGTATAGTAAACACTAGTCAAAATAATTTAGTACAGCTTAGTATTGCAATGCAAAAGATAGGGATTGATTTATCCTCCGAGATAAGGGTAATAATAGACCGAGTTATGAATAACCCTCAATCTGATGTGAACATTGAAATGCCAATTTGTTTTCTTTTAAGAATGGATGTTAAGCGAGATGAAGACTTAGAAGCAGAATCAGTTCAGCAATATTTTTTTAAGATTAATGAAACTTTGCTTAACATAGGCTTGAAAACAGAGTATTTAAGTAAGTCCCCTCATGATAATAGCTACGTTAAAACGGATGTTTTACAATCTAGTCTGAATCTTGAGAGGTGTTCTTCTGTCAATGTGGAAGTGTTAAACCCACACTATGATTTCACCTACGCTAATTCAAAATCACTAAACGATATTTCTCTTAAAAATGAAAAAATATATTCACTTATAGGCGTTGGAGCATTAGGTTCTCAATTTCTAAATAATATGGTTCGTCAAGGTATAGGTAAATGGAATGTATTTGACCATGACATTTTGTTGCCACATAACTTAACTAGGCATTTTTCAAATCGATATGGAATAGGGAAGAATAAGGCGCAATATGTTTCGCATTATATTAACAATATTATATATGAAAATGAAACAATAGTTTCCGCCTATGAGGAGAACGTATTAGTTTCTCATGAGAAAGTGAAAAGACCTTTATCTAAATCAGATTATATAATAGATGTGTCGACATCAATTGCTGTTGAACGTTCACTAGCTGCAAAGTACTTGAAAAATAGAAAATTTACAGCTTTCTTAAATCCCAATGGTGACGAATTGGTTCTCATGTCTGAGGACAATAAATCTTCAATAGCTTTAGACTTGATAGAGTTCCAATACTATAAAGAACTAATGTCATCTGATAAATTACTTAATCATTATAAATTTGAAGAAGAAGGATTAATAAGATATGCACGAGGTTGTAGAGACATAACCTCTCGAATAAATCAAAGTAATTTATCTATTTTTTCGGGGCTGCTATCTAAAGCTATTCAGAAAAATATTTCTTCACCAGAAGGTAGTATTGAGATATGGCAACTTTATGATGACTTTTCGGTTAATAAACTTGATTTCAGTTTAGATAATTGGGTGCAAATAGAAATTGAAGGTTGGTCTATAAACATTAATCGAAAATTAATTCACTTGATGTCAGATTTTCGAAAATCTAAATTACCAAATGAAACAGGAGGTATTTTGTTAGGAGGTGTTGACACTCAACATAAAAAGATTTATCTAGTTGATTCTATACTTTCTCCTCGTGATAGTGTTGAAAAAAGGACAATTTACATTAGAGGTTTAGAAAATGTTAAAGAAGAGATAGCTAAGATATCAAAGTTAACAAACGATTCAATTGGTTATCTTGGGGAATGGCATTCTCATCCAAACAATTGTTCTTTAGATATGAGTAGTGATGATATACATCTTTTTAAAGAATTGATTGATGAAGCTAGACTTAGAGGTGTGCCTACTTTAATGTTAATTCAAGGAGAAAATAGTTTTAACTTATATATTGGAAATAATGAATTTTAAATCATACGATGTACTTTCTAAGCTTATTACAGGACTACTAGTTTCCTGTGTGTTGATAAAGGTTTACTTCCCTATTACCGATTTTAGTAATTTTGGAGATGTAATATTCGTTACGGCATTGGCTTACATCGTGGGCTTTTTTATTGATACGTTTTCTAGTTGGTTAGAGCCCCTATATTTTTTTTCATGGGGAGGAAAGCCTTCAGATAAGTTTATGTCAGAAAAGGGAATGTGGGGAATAAAAGTTCCTAGTAATATGGAACCTATTAAAAATTACATTAGATCATTAGTTGATGATGACACTATTTTAGACGAAGAGCTTTTTGGCATCGCACTAAGAAAAACAAAAAGTGATAGAATAATGGATTTTCAAAATCTATATGCTTTTTCTAGGTCTTTACTTACTTCGTTTATTATTCTCTTTTTTTCTTTGATTCCTCATTTTCATTGTCATTTGATGTTTTACTTGATTTCTGCTTTTTTAATTTTTGTTTTATGGTTGAGAGCTAAACAAAGAGCATACTATTTTGTTAAAGAGGTTTTAGTTAGTTCATACGTAAATAGGAAAGAATGAACTAAGTAATTTTTTCTTTATAACTCACGTTACGCAAAATTAATTTAAATTTAAGAAGAAAACAGGGTTGATTGTTAATAAGCTTGAAAAGTTAAAGTCTATGGAAAATTTCGTTGATTTATATACAGATTATTTGATGACTTCAAGTTCCTATACTACGGCAACAGGAATGTCCCATTTACTTTCAATAAAACATGATAAAATAACAAGAGCATTGTCAACTGGTGTTTACGATAGTAAATTTCTGTGGAAAAAAGCAAAACCCTATATTGAAGAGTTGACCCGATCGAAAGAAACTATCATTTTAAGTTTTGATGATTCTATACAAGAAAAACAATATACGGACGAAAGTGAATTGAACACTTGGCATTTTGACCATGTATTTGGCAGGTCGGTAAAAAGGGTTGATTTTCTAACCGCTTTAGTAGAAGTCGGAGGCATGCGTTTACCCTGTGGTGTTGAGTTTATAAAGAAAGATATTTGGGTGACCGATGCCTTGACAGGAAAACAAAAACGTAAAAGCAGCAAAACCAAGAATGAGCTATTTAGAGAAATGTTACAAGAATGCAGTAGCAAAATACACTTTGATCATGTTTTAGCCGATAGTTGGTTTTCATCAGCAGAAAATATGATTTATTGCAAAGCAACATTAAAAAACGATTTTATTATAGCCTTAAAAAGTAATCGAAAAGTAGCCTTATCATTAGAGGATAAGCAAAATAAAGCATACGTAGGTATTGAAACATTACGGCCAGGACAGCAGACCGTGGAAGTTTGGTTTGAAAAACTAAATTTTCCGCTGTTGCTTACAAAGCAAGTTTTCAAAAACGAAAATGGTACAGTCGGCGAGTTGTACTTGGCCTGTAGTGATTTAAGCTTATCGTATGAACAAATAACTACAATCTACAAAAAACGGTGGGCAGTAGAAGAATATCATAAATCTATTAAAAGCAATACGGGATTTGCTAAATCCCCGACAAAAAAACCAGAAACTCAAATGAATCACTTTGTATTATCCATTGTAGCGTATATAAAATTGGAGTGGCTAAAACAAAGAACAGGTAAAAATCATTTTGCTATGAAAACACAAATCCATTTAGCGGCTCAACAAGCAGCTTATAATGAACTGCATAAGTTATCAACACCAAGAGCTGCTTAATTTCCTTTTCTTTGATTCTTTTGCGTAACATGAGTTTATAATATAAATATTTCAAATAAGTATATATCTAAAACACACTACTTTCTGTTTCAAGAAATAGCTGATGTTTTTATTTTAAACTTTGTTTAAATAAACTGACCCGTAATTTCACTTTTTTGAATTTTGAATTGCTACTATAATTTTGAATTTTTTGAAAAAGATAATTGCTACCCCTTTTAAAACCTTCACAATTTCAATAAAAAACTCTTTCATAACCCAGTATTTAAATAATTAACAATCCCTATTAAAACAGCT
>JAESQF010000136.1 GCA_016765295.1 Oleispira sp. | reverse complement strand
GCTAGTAAAGCAGTCTGTCTCTCATCCTGGAGAACGTTTGCTCGACCTTGGATGTGGAACAGGTACTTTGACTATGATGATGGCTGAGAACGAGGCTGAACTTCAGGTTGTCGGGGTCGATGCCGATCCGACAACACTTGAAAAAGCTCAAAAAAAGCTGTCTTCTTTTGGTAACCGCGTCTCGCTACAACAGGGCTTTGCGCAACAGCTGCCATTCAAAAGCGACTCATTTGAGATCGTTGTATCGAGCCTGTTCTTTCATCATCTGACAAAAGCACAAAAAATTGAGACCTTGAAAGAGATATTCCGCGTCTTAAAGCCTGGCGGGCGATTGCATATTGCCGATTGGGGGAAGCCATCATCCTTTGTTCAACGAGTATTATTTATCGTCGTCCAGCTGCTTGATGGATTCGAAACAACCCAAGACAGTGTTGAGAACGCCCTACCGAAATTAATTAAGGACTCGGGGTTCACCTATATCGCAAACAGGCATTTTTTCCCGACGCCATTAGGCACTATCCGGTTATTTCAGGCAATCAGACCATGATTGAGCTGATTGTCTTAATGAGTAATTGGGAATGCATGATTTTAGCCTCCCAAATAAAAGCTAAAGGATAGAATGTTGATGAAAAAGTGGTTGTCATATGGGTTGGTTTTATTGATTGTGATGCAGTCAATTACCGCTATTGCCGACACCAGCCAAGCACATCAGCCTGAAGATGTTCAAACTCCGACTGAAATCACTCAACCACAGTTGTTTGAAAAATCAACCCAATTTTTTAATGATGGGCTCGATTGTCATAGTTATTGTTATTGCCACTTGTACTTAAGTGACTTGCCGACATTTTCGTTTGACTCTTTATCGTCCCTCAGAACTTTAGTGCTTAATGGATATCGTAATACAACACTTAGCGGATCACGGTCTTCAGTATTTCGCCCACCCAAAGTTTAATCCGACAATTATTTAATCACTCTCATATTTAGTCAGTGTCATGACATGTGTCCTGACGTCTAACCTTTTATTATAAAACCGTGGAATTTTTACATGAAAAAAAGACTTAACAGGTCAAATTTTAGCGTGCGAACTAAAAGAGCACCAGGAATATGGCTCACTCTTATTTGTTGTTTAACCAGTTTTCAAGTGACCTCAGTAGTCGCCGCATCACTTGACGACAAACTCACATTAACAGAGGCGATAAAACGCTCTCTCGAACAAAACCCCTCCCTCAAAGTATTTGCTTTACGTGACGTAGCACTTCAAGGGCAGCTGGAAACAGCACAATTAAATCCGGCTTATGAGCTTGATATTGAAACAGAGAATTTTGCTGGAACTAAAAGTCTAAGTGGTCTCGACAGTGCAGAGCTTACTGTTTCACTTTCCTCGACGATTGAGATGGGCGGAAAGCGAGAAGCAAGATCTGGATTTTATTCTAATCGTCGTTTAGTTCTAACCGCACAAAAGCAAGTTGAATCACTTGAGTTATTGGGAGAGGTCACTCGTCGCTATATCGATGTACTGGCGGCACAAGAGCGGGTTGTTTTAGCTTTGGAAGCGACTGAGCTGGCAAAAAGTACCTTTGCGGTTGTTCAAAAGCGCTCTAAAGCTGGCTCAACACCAGAGGCGGAAGTCAAGCGCGCTAAGGCTGCTCAATCTCAATCAGAACTAACCTTGTTGTCCGAACAACAACAACTGGCTTATTTGAAAGTCGCTTTAGCGGCGCTTTGGGGTGATACCAGACCGCATTTTTCAGCTGTTTCGGGCGATTTATTTCGGTTTGGCAAGGATGTTGATTTCGACATCCTTTACGCCAAACTCGAAAAGAATCCCGCTATTCAGGTTTTTGTCGCAGAGGAAAGACTCAAAGATGCTGAAGTTCGTCTGGCTAAAACGGAATCGAGTAGTGATTTTAGTTGGTCAGTGGGTGTCAGGCAGTTTCAAGAATCCAACGACACGGCCATTACGGCCGGTTTTAGTATGCCGCTATTTTCTTCCAGTCGAAATAAGGGGGCCGTTTCTAGCGCACTGGCTTCTCGCAACGAGGTGTTTTTTCAAAGAGAAATGGCATTGCTTAATATGCACACTCAATTATTTAGGGCATTTAGTAATCGTCAGCAGGCGATCATAAGCGTCAATAAACTCCAAAACGAAATAGTGCCAGCACTCGAACAAGCGCTCAAAGAAACACGGCAAGCGTACGAGCGTGGACGTTACAGTTATCTCGATTATGTCACTGCGCGGCAAGAGTTACTGAGTGCGCGTCGCTCGCTCATTGAAGCAGCTTCGGCAGCACTCACTTATGGCGCGAATATAGAGCAGCTGACAGCAGAACCATTGCCAGCTTCTCAGTATTCTATGCAATCTGCATCACAACCGAATTTTAAGGATTAGTTCCATGAAAATATTGAATATTATTAAAACGCTTTTTGTCGGGATCATTTTTTGTTCCACCCTATTATCGTTATCAATCAGTCCAACATTCGCTGACTCCGATGAGCCTGGCCAAGAAGAGGAAGCGGAAGAAGGTCATATCAGACTCACACCTGAGCAAATCGAATTTGCCGGAATTGGTTTGGAAGAAGCGAGTTCGGGCAATATTCGAGAAGTCTTACCGCTTTATGGTCAGGTGGTTACTAACGAGCAAAACGTGCATTCAGTGACTGCGCGTTTTGAAGGTGTCATAACCAAGATCAGCAAACAAATCGGCGACTCAGTTAGCCAGGGTGAAGTTTTGGCCATGGTTGAAAGTAATGACAGTTTGAAATCCTATGCGATTAAATCCTCAATTGCGGGCGTTGTGATTGAGCGCAATGTCAATGTCGGTGAACAAACAAGTGATAAAACCTTATTCAAAGTAGCCGATTTTTCGACCGTCTGGGTTGATTTATCCGCGTTCCCAAAGGATATGGTCAGCATTCATCTTGGTCAGCAAACCCGTATCAAGTGCAGTGCATCTGACGTCACCGGAGAAGGCCAAGTGATCTATATATCACCTTTGGGTAGTGACAACCAAACCACCAAGGTGCGTGTTCTACTTGAAAATCCAGAACATCTTTTAGTGCCGGGTCATTTTATTACAGCCGAAATCAATCTCGCTGAGACCGCAGTGGCTGTGGCTATTCGAAGCGAGGCAGTTCAAATGGTCGAAGAACATAACGTGGTATTTGTTCAAGAAGAAGAAGGTTTTGAGCCGAGAGAAGTAATTTTGGGTCGCACCGATGGTGAGTTTATTGAAGTGTTGGTCGGTTTGAAAGTTGGCGAAACATACGTCACCAAAAATAGTTTTATTCTCAAAGCTGAAGCAGGTAAAGGGGATATAGAAGATGATGATTAAAATCTATTTCACTCAAGTTTCTCGAACTTTCCCTTCGTTGTCGCCTGCACCAGGCGACACCTTAGATCATACTATTAAAAGGATCTCACAATGATCGATAAGTTAATCCAATTTTCCATCGCGCGGCGCTGGTTAGTGATGTTCCTCGTCGCCATTACGGCCGCGGTGGGTGTCTGGAATTACCAGAAACTGCCGATTGATGCGGTGCCGGACATTACTAACGTACAAGTTCAAATCAATACCGAAGCGCCCGGTTATTCACCGCTTGAAGTAGAGCAAAGGATCACCTACCTGGTGGAACTTGCTATTACCGGATTGCCTTATGTTGAAGATACCCGCTCGATATCGCGTTACGCTTTATCCCAAGTCACAGTGGTATTCGAGAAAGGCACTGATATCTACTTTGCACGCAACTTGATTAATGAGCGACTACAGCAGGCTAAAAGTAAAATGCCCGAGGGAATTGAGCCTGTCATGGGGCCAGTGGCGACCGGTCTCGGTGAAATATTTCATTACGCTGTCCATGCTGAAAAAGGTGCAAAACAAGCCAATGGTGAAGCCTATGATTCAACCGCATTACGAACTTTGCAAGATTGGGTGATCCGTCCTCAGCTTCGCTTGGTTCCGGGTGTCACTGAGATCAATACGATCGGTGGATATGAAAAACAATTTCATATCACACCCAATCCGGCACAACTGCTGGCGTTTCAATTGACTTTTGATGATCTCGTGGATGCGATCCAGAAAAATAACGCGAACGTTGGCGCAGGCTATATCGAAAAAAATGGCGAGCAGTATTTGATCCGTGCACCGGGGCAAGTAACTGGCATAGCCGATATCGAAAAAGTTATTGTGGCCAATCGAAACGGTATCCCAATTACCATTAGCCAAGTAGCAGAAGTGGGTTTTGGAAAAGAACTGCGTACCGGTGCTGCTACGCTGAATGGCGAGGAAACCGTTCTGGGCACCGCAGTGATGTTATTAGGCGGTAATAGTCGTACCGTTTCTGAAGCGGTTTCAGCAAAACTAGTTGAAATCAATAAAACATTGCCAAAAGGCGTCATCGCCGAAGCGGTTTATGACCGTACTGTATTGGTGGATAAAACCATTGCCACGGTACAAACTAACTTGGTCGAAGGAGCCATTTTAGTGGTGGTTGTGTTGTTAGTCATGTTGGGCAATGTACGAGCTGCTCTGCTGACCGCGATGGTTATTCCGCTATCGATGTTAATGCTGATGACCGGTATGGTTGAAACTGAAGTCAGTGCCAATCTGATGAGTTTAGGCGCGCTTGATTTTGGTTTAATTGTTGATGGCGCGGTGATTATTGTCGAAAACTGCATTTTACGATTAGCGGGGCGACAACATCATCTTGGTCGTATATTGAAACTGGACGAGCGTTTTCAGACTGTCTTTGCGGCGACACGCGAAGTATTTACCCCTAGTTTGATCAGCGTTCTAGTCGTTATTCTGGTCAATATCCCTATTCTTGCACTGACTGGCGTCGAGGGAAAAATGTTCACGCCGATGGCGATGGCGGTCATCATGGCATTAATAGCGGCATTAGTATTATCGCTCACTTTTGTACCTGCGGCCGTTGCACTTTTGTTAACTGGTCATATCGAAGAAAAAGATAATTTTATTGTTCGTAACGCTAAACGTTTCTACACGCCTATTTTGGAAACAGCCTTGAAATTTCGCATACCGGTTTTAGGAGCAGCTGTAGCCTTTGTCGTTTTTTCCGGCTGGATGACATCAAAGATGGGTACGGAGTTTATCCCCAACTTAGATGAAGGTGATATCGCTATTCAAGCATTGCGTATTCCAGGCACCAGTTTAACCCAGTCACTTGAAATGCAATTCCAGCTAGAACGCGCAGTATTGCAAGTGCCCGAGGTCAAGACCTACTTCTCACGCGTCGGAACGGCGGAAGTGGCGAGCGACCCGATGGGACCAAACATATCAGATGGTTATGTGATGTTAAAAGATCGCAAAGACTGGCCTGATCCGGAAAAAACCAAAGCGCAATTGGTAGAAGAAATTGAGGAAAAACTTAACTTAGCGTCTGGTAATGCTTTTGAAATCGGTCAACCTATCCAGCAAAGAGTTAACGAGCTTATTTCTGGGGTACGTTCCGATCTCGGTATCAAAATCTATGGGGATGATTTAAATCAATTACTGAAATCGGGCGGAGAGATCGCTGCTGTCCTCAATACGATTGAGGGAGCAGAAAGCGTTAAAGTTGAACAGGTTTCCGGTTTACCAATCCTGTCAGTCGAAGCTAACCGTAGCGCGTTGTACCGATATGGCTTGAATGTCTCGGAGGTGCAAGATGTACTAGCGGCAGCAACAGGCGGAGAAGACGCGGGATTAGTTTTTGAAGGCGACCGTCGATTCGAGATTGTCGTAAGACTAACCGAAATGCTACGCAGTGACATAAGCGCACTAGAGCGGTTGCCGATACCGCTCCCCAATGGGGGTTATGTTCCCTTAAGGGAAGTTGCAACACTCAAACTGGCACCTGGAGCCAATCAGATCTCTCGTGAGAATGGCAAACGACGGCTGGTCGTCAGCGCGAATGTACGCGGTCGCGATCTGGGCGGTTTTGTCACTGAGGTACAACAGAAAATTGAACAACAAGTCACTTTACCGCCGGGCTATTGGTTAGGTTACGGCGGCACTTTTGAGCAGCTGCAATCAGCGAGCGAGCGACTCAGTATATTGGTTCCGGTAACGCTGGTGATGATCTTTGCTTTGCTTATGATGACCTTCGGTTCTGCCAAAGACGCCGCCTTAGTTTTCAGTGGTGTTCCCTTAGCATTAACCGGTGGCGTGATTGCTTTGTGGTTGCGTGATATTCCGTTATCGATAACAGCTGGCGTTGGTTTTATTACCCTCTGTGGCGTTTCGGTATTGACTGGGGTGATGATGGTGTCAGCGTTTCGCGATGGCTTGAAAAATGGGTTGAATATCGATAGCGCAATTAGTGAAGGCGCCATGCTCAGATTACGACCCATATTAATGGTTGCCTTGGTTGCTGCATTAGGTTTTTTGCCGATGGCGCTCAATACCGGCACCGGCGCTGAAGTACAGCGCCCCCTAGCGACAGTGGTGATTGGCGGCATTATATCGTCCACTTTGTTAACGCTTTTAGTACTGCCTGGTCTTTACCGGATGGCTTATCGCAAACCGCGCGAACTCACAGAAAATGGTGACGCAATAGCTTCTTGATATCAATGTGTTAGCAACAGGAAGAAGTCTTTTCTGTTGCTAAAATATTCAATTAATTGAAAAACAAATAATCCTATTTTGGAGAAAATAATATGAATCAAATTAAACAGACGAACACACCTAAAGTGCTGAAGCTAATTAAAGTGTTTATCCATCATGTTCGTTCGGCAACTGTTGTCGAAGCCTTAAGTGATGCAGGATATAAAAATATTACGATAATGGATGTTAAAGGTACCCTAAAAGCAATAAGTGAATCTGAGCAGGATTACTCAACCGAGGCTGGGGTAATCATTTCAGAAGTCCGATTATCATTAGTGTGTGAAGAAAGTCAGGTAGACGAAGTAACGACCATTATATGCAAAGCCGGACGCATCGGCCCCAATATTTCGGGTTGGGTGTACGTGAGTCCAATTGAGCAAGCATTGCCGATCGGTGGTAAGGATATTTAATATTAACTTAACGGCTCTATTCCAATTCAAGCTAAAGTTTTGAGAATAAAAAGCAACGAGATTGTTCCCAATGTGAATGAAATCCACTTAGAGCCGTTAGTTCCGATCCCTAATGTGCTAAGTCCCAACATCCCATTGTATTCGCAACCTCTGACCTTACATAAGTGAAAAGCATGAATAAAACCAATCAAAAACGGATCCACATACTGACCGCCGATGAAATTAAGGAGCTATATTTAAGGCCGTTATTCAATCCAACAGAGAGAGAAGAATATTTTGCTTTAGATGAGGAAACTCTCAATATGCTCAATAACATGGACAAGCTGGAAACCAGAATATACCTAATCCTGCTGATCGGTTATTTCAGAGCAAAGCCGGTTGTGCCAAAATTTACATTACGCGAAGTTAAAGACGATGTTGACTATATTTGTCAAACCCACTTTCCGGATGAGTCACCAAAGTATTCAATTATCGCTAAAAGCACCCGCTCTAAGCTGGTCAACAAAATGTTATCCATTTTAGGATTTGAACGATTCTCACGAGAGCATGAAAAAGCCTTGGCTTGCCGATTGGAGGATGTTGCGACGATTTGCACCTATCCCCAATATATGTTTGATGAGTGTTTGGCATTTTTCGGTCAAATGCGGATCAGTCTGGTTGGATATACTACGCTACAAGACCTTATCACTGGAACACTGAGCGGCGAGCGACAACGAACTGAGACAATCCTATCAAAACACATGTCCGACTTAACCTATCAACGACTGAAAAAGATCCTTAATACCAAAGGGTTGCTCAATAGCCTATCGGTTTACAAAGGATCGGCAAAAGACTTTACGCCGATGGAGCTCGCACAGGAGATCAAAACTCACAATACGATTAAAGATGTCTATCTTGAGTTAAAAAGTTTGATTAGCAAGCTCAGTCTGTCTCAAGGCAATTTGAGCTACTATGCTTCGATCATTCACCATCAATCAATCTATAAAATCCGGCGTTATCCAGAATGGCAAGGCATGTTGTATATGGCTTGTTACCTGTTATTTCGGTACCGTGAAACCAATGACAAACTGGTGACCGCATTTCAATACTTAGTCAGAAAACATAACGAGGCAGCTAAGTCTAACGCAAAACAGCGAATTGCCGATGAACTGGAAGTCATTCGAGACAAGCTTAAATACGCGGGTAATATCCTTGGTTTTTTCGTCGATGAAAAGTTAAGTGACTCGACGCAATTTGGTGAAATTCGAAAAGAAGCCTTTAAGCTAATTCCGAAAGATGAAATCAGCATGATAAGCCAGCATCTTGATGAGAACGACTTTGATAAAACGCAATATGAGTGGCAGTATACTGATAAACAGTCTCGAAAGATTGCCAACTCTATGCGGAAGTTGTTTCTAGCGATAGATATTGAAAGCGACGCTGACCAGTCTACGATGATTAAACAACTTGCTTCAGCCCGAGTCGAACTCGAATCTGACAAAAAGATTTCAACCATTGATCAACGTTTTATTCTTAATAAGGACAAGGCGTATTTAATCCAAGAGGGTGAAGTCAACGCAAGGCGATTTGAGTTTTATCTTTACCATCGGATCTTCAAAATGATGGAAAACCATAAAATTTATGTCAATGAAAGTGCAGAAAATAAACGCCTAGAAGATGATCTCATTCCACTGATTGAGTGGAATGATAAAGATCCCATTGTTGAAAAAACAGGTTTAGCCAAGCTCATCAATCCCATTAGCAATACTTTGTCCGAACTGACCGAAAAACTACAATTACAAATAAAAAAGGTTACTCATAATATCAATAATGGTGCTAACGAATTTGTTAAACGGCAATCTAAATCTAATCAATTATCCTGGACAATTGCCAATAAACGATGGAAAGATGATGTTGAAAATCCAATATATTCTCAACTTAAACACATGGGAATTATCGAGATAATGGATTACGTTCATAAAAAAACAGGCTATTTAAAAGCCTTTAAAAATATTTCTTCTCGAAAACATAGTACCAAGGCAAGTGATGAGGATCTACTTGCCTGTGTCTTTGGTAATGGCTCCAATTATGGGCTTCATCGAATGTCCTCTGTGTCAGATCGGACAATGGGTTCTCTAAGAACAGTGAATGATGGTTATATAAGACCAGAAACATCCCGCGCTGCAAATGATATCATTGCGAACGCGATCGCCAAACTTCCTATTTTTAAACACTATACGATTAATGAAGTTGCCCCCTTCGGCAGCGTCGATGGTCAAAAACATGCTTGCCGGATCAATACCTTTAGAGCAAGGTATTCGGCTAAGTATTTTCGTAAAGGCAAAGGGGTATCAGCAATAACGCTTGTATCGAATCATGTACCAGTCAACACAACGGTTATATCACCAAATGAATATGAAGCTCATTTCGCGTTTGACTTACTCTACAATAACGCGAGTGACATTCAGCCTATGACCCTGACCTCAGACACACACGGTGTCAATAATGTTAACTTCGCCATACTGGATCTATTCGGATATCAGTTTGCACCACGATACGCAAAATTTAAAAACGTCTTTAATGACCAGTTCGAGGTCATTTACGGCGACGAAATAACGATTCAGTTAAAAAAGCCAATAAATCTCCGCCTCATTGAACGGGAATGGGAACAAATTCAGCGGATCCTCTGTTCCCTCAGTCGCAAAACGACTACTCAAAGTACTATCATCAAAAAGTTATCAAACAATAAGAAGAACAGCCGAACATTAGCTGCGCTACACGAGTACGACCGCCTGATAAAGTGCCAATACCTACTCGAGTATATCGACAATAAAACGCTGAGACATTTCGTACAACAAGCGCTCAACAGAGGTGAGGCTTATCATCAACTTCGAAGAACCATCGCTTCAATCAATGGAAATCAATTTCGGGGAGGCAATGACTATCAGGTTGAACAATGGAATGACTGTGCCAGACTGATCGCGAACTGCATCATTTTCTATAATTCAGCATTACTATCTGGATTGATTGATAAATTCGACAAACTCAACAATCAGAAAGTCGTCGATATGATAGCCAATCTATCCCCAGTCGCGTGGCGCCATATACAGCTGGCTGGGCATTATACCTTCGACAGTCAAGAAGCATCCATAAATCTGGAAGATTTACTCGATACAATAGACCCATTCTCTAATGATTTGGAGGAGCCACTGGTTGCATAGTGGAAAGTATTGCCAGCGAATGATATTCGCTGGAGCAACTGCTATTTCTGGCATTCAGATGAAGAGTGTACTTTTCGAGGAAATGGGCGCAAACCGCCTTAATACTGATTAACGATTTACCTTGGGATCTGTTAACACGATTTTAGCTCGGTTGTTATCGATATTTAATGCCCCACCTTCGAGGTAGCGAATGAGTTTCGACCGCTGATTTAAGCTATAGCTTAAAGCTCCCCCGAGCGTTGTTTTTGGTAATACTTGCTTAGAAAATTTTATCAGCCAAGCATGAAATTTATTCAATAATGGCTGCGCATGTTCTTGACGATAATCGTGTTTTTCTTCTGAGCCCAAAGCTTTAATTTTAATGCGATAGAGTTTTTTAATAAAGTTAACGGCAAGCTTAGCTTTACCAGATTTACCTTTTTCTTAAGCGATATCCGCTTCAATGAATTTTCGGCGCGCATGGGCCAGCAACCGACTAACATTGCTTTAGTTGATGTGTATCCTTGATAGCCATCGACTTGCAAGTAACCTTGCAAAAATTCAATCATGCAGCCGTTTGCACGACTGGCATGATAATCGTAAAGCACTATGCTTGGCGCTGACGTCGGTTGATCAGGATTCGCTGGCGAAAGTGTGCCTGTGCAATACAACCACATGCAGCACTTTGATTTTTTCTAGGCTAAATAAAAGCAGCCGCTCGGTGGATAATGTAGAGAAGCAGTGGAAGAACGCTAAAATGGAGAGCAGGATCTGAAAATAAGATACCGATAACACCAGTTTGACAATGTGACTTATATACTCGAATATCATTATTAATATTTATAGCTCGATAGAACAGGCAGATTGAACGAGATTTTCAAGGACTGGAAAAATATGTCTAAATATTGTATTTTCCTACACCCTCGTTATGCGGTCTCTCGTTACATTCAAATCAACCATAAATAAGGATAAAAAAATGAATTTTGAAAGTGTCGTTAGAAATTTAAATATGGAATATCGCGATGAGTGGTGTATTGTTGGTAGCTATGCAGCTTGGTTTCATATTCTCCGGGCAAAAAATAAGATAGTTTTAAGTAAAAGTACATGGGAGAAAATTGTTCCTGGCGATATCGATATTGCAATTTCGTATGATAGCGTCATGGAAGCTACGGTGGGAGGAAGAGGGAAATACACAATCAACTTTCCGCTTATTGGAAGTACTGAGAACTTGGGAGCATCTAAAAGTATTAAAGAGGTTGAGTTTGTATATAATTTCAAGCCAAGTGGACTCCACCTCCGAGCGTTAGATCAATATTATACTGGCACACGCTTTGCTTCAATACAGGATTGCATTGATAGATTGAGTTCTGGATCAGTAAAAGCAGCAAAGAATGAGGCACGGTTGATACGATGCGATATTCTTAAGAAAATAAAAAATTGGCAAGGTACGAAGATTGTTTATGCAGAACCAAAAACGATAGCGCCCAGTCTGTTTTCCCAGATCAATGCCTTTAATAAGTAAGATTTTTTTATTGGCTTCTACTATGGATTAGCACTAACCGGGTCGTTCTACATGGACGTTTCTCGGTATCAAGCACTAGTCAGCCATAATGCCTAATTGCACTGACTAACTTCTTTTTTCTTGTTCATCTTGCTGAGTCATTTGTGAGAATGGCAGTGCCGATATATATTCGGCTTATGATCGATCAGAGTAATGTATATTCCTCTCGGATTCCTAATGAGATTTTTCTATTGTAAATACTAGATAACAGAAGGGTGTGAAAATATTTGTGTAGCTGCTTGTTAACTATAACCTAGAAAAAGGTAAAAATAATGAGCACGATTATGGATCACAAAAAACTAAAAGCGATGGCTGAATAATTAGCTAAGGAAGATAAAGAAGCGACCGAGTTTTAAAGCAAGCCTAATTGCTGATTGCTTTGTTCACCATTATCCATCTCCACTAATTGGTTTTGGACATATTTTCGGATGACATCCTCCATAGCATTACCAATTGTTTCTACGAAGTAGCTTTGAATCCAAAGCTTACCACCCCAAAAGTACTGCCGCTTAATTTCTGGATGCATCCTAAAAAACTCACGTGCAGATATGCTCTTTATAACCTGCATCACATAAGATGGCGCTATCTTCGGTTCTGTCCTAACAACCATATGAATATGATCGACAGGAACTTCCAGCTCGACTATTTCAATGTCTATAGTGGCTTAATCATCATAGCCAACCTTTCTAATGATTGCTTTTAGATCTGATCGATAAGGTTCAACAAAAATCTTATTCCTATACTTAGGAATCCAAACAAAATGATACATTAGCCCGAACACATAATGTGTCTTTTTGCGTAAATCAATAATAAGCTGACTACCCCACAATGACTACCCCACAATGACTACCCCACAATGACTACCCCACAATGACTCCGTCATTGTACGCTATCCAGCTCGGGGGCAGCCCCCGAGATTTACGCTACGCGAGTTAAACCCGCAGAGATTAAACATTGATAATAACCGAGCAGAAGGAGCAATCAAACCTTTTGTTATCAGACGCAAAAACTGGATGTTTAGCAATATAGCCAAGGGCGCACAAGCCAGTGCGGTACTTTATAGCGTGATCGAAACCGCTAAATCAATGGTTTAATACCGTTTGATTATCTTCACAATATTTTAAAAGAACTCGGCGAGGGCAAGACCGATGTAGAAAGTCTGCTGCCGTGGAATATAAGTTTGCTGAGTTAGAGGATGGTTAGTAGGTGTCTTTCGCTAGACGCTTACCTTAGAAATACTGAATAGCCTACTAGACTAATACGACTCTCGCTTCAGAAGTCTGCTTACCAAACTTCTACAGTGAGTATTGAGAATACGAATCGCCGCTCGATAGAGACTAATCAATTTACAATTGTGGACTATTCAATGAATGTGATTATTGAGACAGTTTATTAGCGAAGCGCTTGGCCCAAGGTGCTATTTCCTCTGGGGCAATCGAACCTGAGTGCTTTGATTGAGGGTGAGTAATACCACGATAACCGTCCTTTCCAAGTTCTTTTTGGAATAACGCGGATGGCCAACTCAATGACCTGCGCATAATACCTTGCGCTATAGTACCTAGGTTCTTCATGACCCAACCCTCACCACCTGTTACTAACATCATTGTAGAGAGCTTTGCAGCGCCATCAGATGTATCGACTTCTAATAGGATTATGGATTTTCCATTAAAAAGCAGCTCAAGCGCAGCTAAGCACCTAGAATTCTGAGTATTGGCTAGCCAATGCTTCTTTCCGTTGCCTTGCTTGGGTAGCTTCACAGCTGTTTGATCGATTATTTTACAGCCATGCATTGCTTCCAATACACCCACCATATCCAAAAACGACTGGAACTTACTTAAGTAAAGGTGTGCGTCATCTGTTTGGTCATCCAAATTATTCCAGGTACCTCCTGGTAGGCTCCCCGTATCTTCCTTTTCGTTGGCACTTAAACTGTTATCTAGCACCTCTTTCTCTCCATCTCCTATTATGCCATTGGCAGTTCTCATATTCTTACTGATGCGATTTGTTATAAATGGTGTTTTGAAATTAATCGCAGTGGTATCTGATATTAATTGTATGGTCGCTTTATCAACAGAGGATAGCTCTTGATCATCTAGCTCATACTGATCTGGAGCCTCTGGTAAGGATCCCCTTCCACTTACAGGGCGTCCGCCCACATTACGATCATATTTCGGGTGGATAATATTTACCTCACCAGAAAAAGAGGATGGTAAATCACTTAAGCTTTTTATTTCCCACACGAAAAAACTTTTAGACTCATAATCGTCCCATCCAGAAACGCTTAATTCCACGCCTTCTAAGGGTGGAGGTGTGAATTGGAAGTCCCAATGATCATAACTACCCTTGCGGTATTTCTGCGTAAATAGGTTAGTGCTGATTGTTTCAAACGATTTACGAGCGTGCTCATCCATTAAGACCCAACTTAAAAATCGTCTATTATCAACTCTATTAAAATAATAGAGCGGGTACTCTGCCTCTCCTAACACATGAATCTCTGACTGCTTCTCTCTATGTTTTACATAAAAATCTTCATTTAATGCATTGTGCTGGAGGCTTAGTCTTGCCATAAAAGGATCATGATAAAAAAGCACCCGAGCCATTTCTAGCTGGGGAATGAATATGCGCCTGCCTTTGACTTCAGCAATAAAACATAACTGGCTTGCATCTTGTCCTTTTGGAGCTTTATAGAATGCTGGGCAGTCTTTAAGACTTGCTACCTGCCATTTTTGGGCATTAGTTATGAGAAACTTAAAAGGCTTTCCCTTCTTACCCTTTGACTTGGTAGGGTTCATGACTCTGCGTCTGGCTAATATCGGAACGGCGCTAAAATTTAAGCTGCTATTACTTTTATCAAAAAAGTTTAAATTAATACTCCAATTCTTACGATCTACGCCGCGAAATAATGAACCTATACCTGAGATGTTTGAATCATCTTCAAGATGCTTATATTTCATATCATTAGGCATCCTTTAATATCTCCTTTAACAGCTTCTTAATAACCTCGGTCATGCGCTCTTTGCTTAAGCCAGTTTCTCGTAGTAATAACCATTCTTTAATTACTTGCCCACGCTGTTTAAAGGAAATCACAGCTCTGGCTAATCTTCTTGCTTGATATTCAGTTTTATCCTCTGAATACCTTTCTAGTACTGCATAACAACGAGGTAGTCGATATAAATTCTTTTCAATAGTTGCTGAGTTTGATAATTGATGCAATAAATGTGACTTACTTAACCGAGGCAATGACAGATTATCTTCAATTTTGTTACAGTGATTCAACAAAGTTCTTGCGGTATCTCTATCTCGCCTTCCCCAGTCAACCCTATGATTAATCTGTGCCGCATGGCAATGATGCTCAGAGTTCATTTGCATCAACCAGTTATAGTGATTACGGTACAAGCGACCGTATAAAGCAGAAGCCTGCTGCCTAGCATTCTTTGGAGAACTGTCTTCAAGAAAAGCTAGCCACTTAGACTGATCGGTGTAAATAATTCTATCTATTGCACTAACGCTTTTAATCAATACCTCTTTTTTAACTGGATATTTTAATGCTTTTCGAATTGCATCATTGACTCCTACCTCTCCATAAAACAATGCATCAATAACCGTTAAATGTTCAGCAAAACTAAAGGATTTACGATGCTTGCGGAAAATAGTCTTTAACCATGAACTATCTTTTTTAGAAGGAAGCAGGTTTGTTTGTACAAGCCAGTCTTTGCTCCAGTACTTACAATACTGCGCCTGTATTTTTTTGTGATCAATCCGCTTACCCTTTATGCAACCTTGGTCAATTGCAAGTCCTTGATAAAACTGAGTCCACTGGTCAAAAGTAGGAGAGAGAATGGCGGTATTATTGAATAGCTGCTGAACAATTTCTGAAAAACGAACATCCGTATTTGAAACATGAAGTTGATTGATGATTTTCGCTTCAGAAATTGCGATATACGCATGGCGATGCTCGCCATTTAATTGAATATTGGTTTGATGAAGAGGGCCGTGAATTGGGCAACAAAAAACTAATGGAATCTGCCAGCGTCGATCCCAATAACCTTCGCCATATATAGCCTGCTGCTCAGTAACACAATTAGGACAAATTAAGAGAGATTGTTTAGTCTTTATGCGTGAGGATGATATACCAGATGAGAAATGAACAGAACTGCGGAATGAATTTAGCATCCATACTTCAATTTTAGCTCTACGCTTGTTGTGAATAAAAGGCGCGTAGACAGGCCACAAAGAATGGTTATTTATCAGCCTCTTGCTTGTCAAATCAAGTGAGGGTGGGTATTGATCTGCAATACTGCGAATGTGACTTGGTAAATCAACTGTCGCTATAACTCCTCTATTCCCAAATACTGCATCAAGAAGACACTTTGGAGAAACCTCTCCGCTATGCAAGCCTGCCCGAGCAATTGTGCTGTAAAGTAACTCGTTCGGATAGGGTGTGGGAAAGCCCAGCACTAGTAGCCTGCCGCCCAATCTTCAAGGTTGAACATTAGACCTCGGGCTTCAAACGTTTCATATAAGTCTGTTTTTTCTGATTTATTCATATCAAACAAATAGCGTAAATCTTCGCTCTCTAAATCGAACCACTCTTGACGCTTCACTTTCTTAAGTAATGATGTTTTCTTGTTTGATGTGCTTTGCAAAGATTCTTCATACCAGTTAATTAATACTGGCAGCATTTTCGAAAATTTTAATTCTGGCTGCTCTTTGAAAATCCTTTTAACTAAAGGCACCAAGATACTGTTATCGTATCCTTCATCAAGCTGGCTCATCAGGTTATAGAGCCTGAGTGCATCATTATTACCACCAAAAAGTTGCTCTTCCTCCTTTTGAACAGAGGACACTATTGATTCTCCTAACTGCACAAGCCGCTTTTCTATATCGATAACACGTAAATCTGAATACTTCGCTATAAGTTCAGCGCTACCTGACTTCAGAGCATTTAACATAGGGTGGACAGGCTTTAATTCTTGCTCATAAACTGACTTTAACATCCCTACGGTAATACGCTCTCGTTTGTTCGAAATAGCCCTGAGTTGAGCAAGTACAAACAGCTTTACAACGATATCTAATACACCTTGCGATAGCTCATACCAGCATTGTCGTATGTCATTTGTAAGCGAGTCATCGCCATGTTTGAGCCACTGGTATTTCCATAAATCGTTTGTAAATCTAACCCAGTTGGGGTTATCAATACGCCCTTTACCTTTTTTTTCAATGAACTGAGGAATTGTTTCCCAGTATATAGAGCCAAGGCCTGCACTTCTGCGGCCTGACTGAAGCTCCAATTCAAATATGGGTCGAGCCTTTGGCGTACCAATAAGAACAACTGGGATGCCAACCTGATTTACCAGCTCGACAAAAAATTCCAACATTTGTTCTTTTCCGCCAGAGCGCACCTGACTTAGCCTTTGTATTTCATCTATAACTAAAATACCAATTGCTCGATTATTAGCTGTTTGTCGCATCAACGCGAGCATCTTAGGCAGTGACAAACGCTGTTTTGCATACCTACGTTCATAATCGGTGTCTAAAATACTGTCGACCGCACTAAAAAAATTAAGGCATAAACTTTCTAGGTCGCCATTGCTAGGACATTCAATTTTAAGGTATGTAATCTGAATATAATTGCTAGTTTCGTGAAAAATTACTTGTGGATAGGTATCTAGAATACGATTCAATGAACTGCTTTTACCACTTCCAGAAATCCCGATTAATGACATGCTTCGTGCTGTGGTTTTTTCCGTGGTAAAATTAACGGGTTTGCTGCCATCCGCTTTTATTAATTCATAGCCTTCCTGCAATTTTTGATTAAGGGTACCGTCATTAATATTCCTGCCCACATAACCTCTGCGCATCATCATGCCAAGGCGTTCTTCTAAAAGCACATGTTGAGAGAGGGGCTGAAAATAATCATCTAATAACGATACAACCATGTGCATCCTAACCTTCGGCTCAGCTAATCGATCAGAAACCTGATATTCAATGCGCCCTTTTAAACTAGAACCTGCTTGCTTAACAGATAATATTGGCGGCAGAGCTTCAATAAAGGGGTTGTCATTATATTGCCGAACCCCGGTTTCTTTATATAAAGCTTTTACGAAGTGCTTAGGCAACTGCATCAGTTATCCCCATCATCAAACAGTTCATTGTCATAATCTGGGTAATCATCATCTTCATCTAACGAGCCATGAATAGAAGTCACATTTGCTGTAAGACTATTTCCTGGTGGCTTTGGGCGTTTTTGCTTTCTTTCTTTTTCTAACTGTAAAAATCGTGCTTTGCCGACATTTGCTAACCGCTCAGAGTTAGCCATCGTGGGGGCAGGCGTCTCTTTTACGGCTGACTTTATAATGCTTTCAATTCTATTTTCATATTCAGCACGTGATTTATCGGCAACAAGTTGCTGCTTGGCAAAAGCCTCTTTTTTCAATTTTTGCTTGCGCCATACTTCCCAAAATGAACTACCTCTATATTCTCGAGAAAGGTCTGTTAGCTTACAAATCCAATATCTCAACGCATTTGAATCAGAAAAAACATAGATTTCATCTGCCACATTAGGGTCATAAGCAAAGGTGATTTTCTCTGGTCTATTTGTAGTCGCGACCCGATGCAACCAGCCAGACGCTAACACCTCAGCTGAAGAATAATACAAACCGAACGCACACACTCCCTTCTCAGAAGTTGTAGCTATACCTCTAGGCAAAAGGGCTATTCGTACAGTGCTTGCAGTGGCTCTCCTAAGACGTCCCGTTCTATTTTGTAATCCCCAACTCCATAGATGGCAAGGGATGCTTGGTAAATCAGCAGGCATATCGTCAGATCTATCGTACTTACTCATTGGATCCACAAAGTTATGCATCACAATTGAGGTTATGATGATTTCTTCAAACTCTGAAATCGTCAGCTTCCCGTCCAGCCAGTAGTTCTTACCGCCCCGTTTTCTAACTTTTGATCCTTCTACAATACCAGGGGCGAATGGCTTAAAGTCTGCTTGAACTGATCTAAACTTACGCTCAACAATTCCCTTTGCATCTCCCCTGTACGGAGGCGTATTTTCAATTCGTATCTTAAAACTCGACTCTAATCCCTCGATCTGATGTCCAATTAATTCACCTCTATCTGCTAATAAAGCTTCTGGCAGCCCAGGATTAGGCCATTCTAAATTTTCTATGTTAAACCCTCTAGCTTTTAGATATTCATTTTTATCAGTCATTGCTAAATGCAATGACTGGATAGCCGCTGCATAAGAAGGGTTCTCAAAGCCAATATACCAGCCCACAATAAATCGAGAAAAGACATCTACCACGATATATAATATCGGCCTACCAATGGGTTGTGTTCGGTCTTTATCTGAGACCAATATGATATCTGCAATGGTCGCATCTATTTCAAATCGAGATCCAGGCCCAACTGATTGAACAGTAGCTGTACTTGTTAGTGGTCTTACATCCTTTCGGTAGATCTTTTGAGGCGTGCGCTTTGTTATCCTTGAAACATAATCATATTCTCTTTCAAAAAAATATTTTAACTGCCACTTAGTGGGTTTTTCTTTTTCGGGGGTATCAGGAAAATACTGGCCATAAATCTGTTTCAGCTTTCTATGGACATATGGCAATGAAACCTTTTCCTCTCCTTGGCCCTCTGTTAAAAGATACCTTTCTATTACAAGCCTAAATAATTTCTCAATCGCTTCATCAACAACAACACCGGTACCAGGCATATGAATCCGAGGCCTGCCAAGCTTTATAGTAGATTGTCTTTTTTTGCCCTTAGCACCAGAATTTCTATATTTAGGTAATAAAGCATTTGGCATTTGACCATATTGCCAATACTGTCGAGTAACACGGTAAATTGTTTGTTTTGTCGTTGATTGGGTTTCTAATATTTCATTAATGATCGATGATCGAACCTTCGGAATATAGAACCTAGAGCTATTTACTAGAGGTTTTATAAGGTCATAGTTTCTATCACGAATTAAAGCCGCTTTAGATTCTTTTTCAGGATTCTCCAGTGATAAAAAGTCATACGGATCTTCTATTCGAACTAGTTTTTCTTCTAAAATTAATTGCTCAATATTTTCGACTGGCTCAATCTCAGGTAATGCCTTATCAGACTCTATATCTATCCATATAACTAAGCTGCCTTCTATTAATAAGACCCGGTACTTTTTACCTTCAAGGAGCACTACTTCATTAATCTGAAACATTAAATACCTCATCAACGGTATTATATGACTCAGAAAAAAGATCCGAACATCTCAACCTAGTAAATGGAATCAATATATTGAAATGAAAATAACGGCGAGCCAATAGCAACCTTAACTGAAATAAGCTCTCTCCTAGCTCTAGGTCATAGGCAGAGTCTAGGTGTTTTGATAATTCAATGATGGTTAAATTAGAGTGATCCGACACCTGCTTATTAAAAAATTCAAAATACACCATTTCTTCTTCATGATTTACAGCCCTATGCTGTAAATTGTATAACCACTCGATATTGGTGAAGGCTACTTTAGGTATTGCCTGCTCAGTTATCAGAAACCACGGAATACCTTTTTCCTTCCAAAAGCGCCTCTCAATTTCCAGTTTTTCTATTGTTCTTGGTTTTAGCAGGTCTGTTTGAGATTTTGCCTGAATGGCAAAACTTGATAAGGCACTTTCATTAGTCGACACTAAAAAATCACTGCTCATATATTGCAGTATACCGTTTTGTGCTGGGTGCTGAATTCCGCACTCTGTAGAAATTACTTTGGTAAGGGCAAGGTCTAACGGGAATTGTTCACGAATATCTGTCGTTGTTTGACGCCATTGAAGCAAAAGAAAGGAAGCTAATTCTATATCTGATAGTAAATGATGGGTACGTTGCGTTAAATGACCAAAGATCCTATGAGACCGTCCATCTGAAGGAACGTCTCGAACTGTTAGCCAGGGCTTGTAATCTTTTCCAGCCCCAAGCCCACGACCCTCTTTTATCCAGCGGGTATTTTTGACCTCGGAGTTCCAGTAGTTTTTCTTTCCCATAACAGTCAAAGCCGCCATCACTAACTTATCTACAGATTAGCTCCAGCGGCTTTAGTATGCAACTTTATTACTCAGTATGATACTTTAATACTTGGGGTGATACTTTATTACTCTCCCACAACTAGAGGCTAAATACCTCGCATTTACTCGACGGTTACTGACTTAGCCAAGTTACGTGGCTGATCCACATCTGTACCTTTCAATACCGCTACGTGATAAGACAATAATTGCAAAGGAATGATATAAACAATCGGTTCTAAGCAGCTTGGCACTGTTGGTAACGATACTAAATGCTGTTCATCTAGATCATGTAAGTTCACTGATTCATCAGCAAATACAAACAACTCACCACCACGCGCCTTCACTTCTTCCAAATTAGAAATCAGTTTTTCTAATAAGTCATTCTTTGGCGCTACCGTTACAATCGGCATGTCTTCATCAACCAAGGCTAATGGACCATGCTTAAGTTCTCCGGCAGGATACGCCTCGGCGTGAATGTAAGAAATTTCTTTTAGCTTCAACGCCCCTTCTTGAGCAATAGGGAACATTGGGCCACGACCTAAAAATAAGCTGTGGTGTTTGTCAGCAAATAACTGACTCATTTTCTCAATTACTGGGTCCAATAAAAGAGCCTGTTCCACAAAACCCGGTAATTGATGCAGCGCTTTAACGATTTCTGTTTCAGCGGCTTCGCTCATGCCATTACGCTTCCCTAGCGCAACCGTAAGAAGCAACAAAGACGTTAGCTGAGTAGTGAAAGCCTTGGTTGAAGCAACGCCAATTTCAGGACCTGCATTGGTCATTAGGCAAAGGTCAGATTCACGAACCAAAGAAGAACCCGGTACATTACAGACCACCATGCTGGCTAATATGCCCTTCTCTTTTGCTTTGCGTAAAGCGGCAAGCGTATCAGCGGTTTCTCCTGATTGAGAAATAGTAATCAACAGAGTATTTTTAGCGATTACCGTATGGCGATAACGGAATTCACTGGCGACTTCAACCTGACAAGGAATACCAACATATTTTTCAATCCAGTATTTTGCCACCATGCCTGAATGGTAACTGGTACCACAAGCAATGATCTGAACCGCTTCAACCTTATCTAATACTTCAGCCGCATTAACGCCAAAAGTCTGATCCAAAACTTTCGTTGCTGAAATACGACCTGCTAAGCACTGCTTAATAACTGTTGGCTGCTCAAAGGTTTCTTTCAGCATAAAATGCTTATATTCACCTTTATCTGCGGTACCGATTTTGTGATCAAATACGATGATTTCACGATCAACGACCTGATAATCTTTATCTAAAATCGTCAGATTTTCACGAGTGATATGCGCTAAATCGCCTTCTTCAAGATAAATAAAACGGTCGGTGACTTGTAGTAATGCTAACGGATCAGAGCCAACATAAAACTCATCCATGCCAACACCAATCACTAGCGGTGAACCTTGGCGAGCAACCCATAGTTCGTCTTGATTGCCTTTTTGCATAATCGCTAATGCATAAGCGCCTTCAAGATGGCTGATGGCATTCTTAACCGCTTGAGCAAAATCATGCTGCTGTAATTCTCTATGAATTAGATGAATAACAACTTCTGAATCGGTTTCAGAATTAAACACATACCCTTGTGCTTTAAGTTCTGTTTTTAAATCTTGGTAATTTTCAATAATGCCATTGTGTACCAAGACCACATCGTCTGATGACATGTGTGGATGCGCATTGGCTTCACTAGGCACACCGTGTGTTGCCCAACGAGTATGAGCAATACCAATAGTGCCCGCTAAGCCTTTACCATCCGTTTCGGCGGTAATGGCTTTTTCTAATTCAATCACTTTACCCAATGCACGGGTGCGCTGAATATCACCTTCTGCATTTAAGATCGCAAGTCCCGCAGAATCATAACCACGGTATTCAAGGCGACGTAGGCCTTCTAATAAAATTTCACTTACATTACGCTGTGCAATAGCACCAACAATTCCGCACATTTTTATATCTTCCGTTTAATACAGCGACTATTTCTATTTATTTTTCAGTCTTCACTGGACGCTGCCAGCCACTGATATTTCTTTGCTTACCACGAGCAACCGCTAATTCTTCATCAGCAACGTCTTTAGTGACTGTTGAGCCGGCAGCGACGGTTGCATTAGCACCAATTTTTACTGGGGCTACTAACGAAGAGTTGGAACCAATAAAAGCATTTTCACCAACTTCCGTTTTGAATTTATTCATTCCATCGTAATTACAAGTAATCGTACCAGCACCGATATTGGCATTCGCACCAATAACAGCATCACCGATATAGGTGAGGTGGTTTACTTTCGCACCGGCACCGATTTTAGATTTTTTCACTTCGCAGAAGTTACCGACCTTGGCGCCATCAGCAAGATCAGCACCAGGACGCAAACGCGCATAAGGACCGATCACACAAGACTTAGCCACTTGAGCATCTTCAATATGAGAGAAGGCTTCAACTTTAGTGCCCGCTGCTAAAGTCGAATTTTTAATAATGCAATTTGGCCCAATCTCTACGCCGTCACCCAAGGTAACTTGACCTTCAAGGATCACGTTGATATCGATGACCACATCGTTGCCGACGGTTAAACCCGTATTGGCATTTGCGCCCAAGCGAATATCCAAACGGCTAGGGTCTAAAACAGTCACACCTTGCGCCATCAAGGCATTCACTTGCTGAGTTTGATACCAGCGCTCAAGCTCGGCTTGCTGCTGTCGGTTATTAACACCGTAGGTTTCTTGTTCGTTAGCAGGCTGTAGCGTTTCTACCGTAAGACCATTCTTTACGGCCATAGCAATAATGTCGGTCAGGTAATATTCGCCCTGCGCATTATCGTTACTTAATTCAGGCAACCACTGATGTAACTTGGCCGTTGGTACGGCAAGAATACCGGTATTGACTTCTTTAATTAAAAGCTGCTCTGGATTGGCATCTTTATGCTCAACAATGGCAGTCACTTTGTCATTAGCATCACGAACAATACGGCCATAACCTGAGCTATCGGCCATATTCACGGTCAATAAACCCAGCTGCTTATCGTTGGCGAGTTCAATCAATGATTGTAATGTTTCTGGCTGAGTTAGCGGTACATCACCATAAAGAATTAACGTTGTGCCTTCCGCGGCCAAAGAATCTAAAGCCATCATCACCGCATGACCCGTACCTTTCTGCTCTGCCTGCAAAGCCCATGTCAGGTTCTCTTCTGCGGCAAACGCGGCTTTAACTTTCTCTGCACCGTGGCCAATCACTATGTGCATTGCATCAGCATTGATGGCTTTGGCGCTATCCAATACATGAGCGAGCATTGGCTTGCCAGCAATAGGGTGAAGAACTTTTGGTAATTGGGATTTCATGCGCGAGCCTTGGCCCGCTGCGAGTACTACGACATCAATAGTCATGCTGATAGATAGCTTCCATGTTTAAATTTTACGAAATTAGCATTAGTTGTCGCTAATTTTATGACGCGTTGTTCGATTTTGCCTCAGTCTATTCACTTTCTATTCATTTACAATTGCATTTGTCATAAAATAAATGACAATGGTTAACTGTTATATATGATTGAAATTATTATGAATTTATCTGTTTTGGAAAACCTTGGCTTGAGCACTCGAGAAATCAATATCTACCATGCACTGTTACAGCTGGGTCCTGCTTCCATTAGAGACTTAGCGGCAAAAACAGATATTAATCGTGGCAGTACTTATGAAACCCTTAAAGTCTTAGTTAAAAAGGGCATCGTAAATTATTTGCCGAAAGGTAAGCGCCGTATTTTCCAGGCGGAAGACCCTTCTCGCCTACTAGCCCTCGCCGAAGAAAAGCACCAAGAGCTGGAAGCAACCCTCGCTAGCTTAAAGACCGAAATTATTCCTGCCCTACGTCATTTGAAACCCGAATTTGCCACCAGTAACGTACGCTTCTACGAAGGGGATGAAGGTGTTGAATATGTATTGAAGGATATTCTCAGCTCAACCGATAAGGCTGGCAAAGCGTATTCTGTGATCTCTACGCAAGCGCTGCGTGAGCATTTATATCGACCTTTTCCAACGTTCACCAAGCAACGTATTGCCAAAGGTATATTCGTACGGGTATTGGCCATTGGTGAAGGTGGCGAAGAAGCTGAATTGGCCGAACGCAAGTGGATGAAAGGAGAAGGGAATGCCTCTTATATTGCCATCTATCCACCTAAAGTCGCGATGATCAGCCTGACTAAAAACGACTTCCCTGTCGCGGTCGTAATTGATAGCGATGCTATCTCTGGCACCCATCAAATGATGTTCGATACTTTATGGAATGCTTTGTAGGCAATTTCTAGCTCAGCTCAAAATCTCTACTATGCTAAGGACAAAGGATATTTGTTTTTGGAGAGCACAGTGGCAGAGCAGAAATTTCGTTTAGTAACGCGTAGTGATTTTGATGGCCTAGTCTGTGCCGTTCTTTTCAAAGACTTAGATATGATCGATGACATACTCTTTGTTCATCCCAAAGATATGCAAGATGGCATTATTGAAATTGGCCCCAGCGACATCACCACCAACCTCCCTTATGTGGCAGGTTGCCACCTTAGCTTTGACCACCATGCATCCGAAATAAAGCGCCGCGGGGATAACGAGCCCGACAATCATATTATTGATGTCGATGCCCCTTCCGCAGCACGAGTGGTGTATGACTATTACGGCGGAGGAACACGCTTCCCTGAAATCTCCGTTGAGATGATGGAAGCCGTCGATAAGTCTGACTCTGCACAGTTTAGTAAGGAAGAGATTCTTCATCCCAAGGATTGGGTATTACTTAATTTTTTGATGGATTCCCGTACCGGCTTAGGCCGCTTTCGAGAATTCCGTGTCAGTAACTACCAGCTCATGATGGAGCTTATCGATTACTGTCGTGATCACAACATCGAGCAAATTTTACAATTAGAAGATGTTAAAGAAAGAGTCGAACTCTATAACAGCCATAGGCAGCAGTTTGAAGAGCAACTCAAGAGCTGCACCTCTATCCTTGATAATTTAGTCGTATTGGATTTACGGGATGAAGAAACCATCTATGCGGGTAACCGCTTTATGATTTACGCCCTCTTCCCTGAGCAGAATATTTCTATTCATGTACTCTGGGGTTTGAAAAAACAGAATACAGTATTCGCCATTGGCGGCTCTATCATTAACCGCAGCCATAAAACCCATATCGGTGAACTTTGTCTAGAGCACGAAGGTGGTGGTCATAGAAATGCAGGCACTTGTCAGGTGAATAATGACAAGTACTCTGAAGTTTTGAGTGAATTAACAAAGCGAATTAACAAGGATGGTTAATCGCTTTAGCACTAGACTACTTTTGAAGGCTATTTCTACTCTACTGAATAGCCTTCATGCCTTCTATTTTATGCCAATACCCATTACAGAAACCCTCTAGCGGAATACGAGCTTTATCCTCTAATGCATTCCTGAATTTGTCGACCCAATCAAGTGCTGCCATCGAATGTGGACTAATACGAACGATGTCGACTAAGCCTGCCATTGAAGGCAAATCATTAATTAAATTTTGAATTGAACCCGACATGGTTTGAATACCATTCATCCGAAACAATTCCAACCCTTCCTGACTATCGATCTTACGCCCCTCTGGATATTTAATGCAGCATAGAGCGCATTGATCTTTTGGCCGATCTTCTGAGCGTGCAGTAAAACAACGAGCCGAATACGCTAACGGTAAATAGCCGTATCCATAGACCTCGGTTTCTATCTGCTCGCGAATGCCCAGTTCTTCACAGCCGGCAATCACATTCACTAACCAGTCTCTAGATAATTCAACCGGAATTACCCAACGTTGCATGCCGCGAGCTAATAGCACTTTTAAATCATGCTGATTATAAATATTCAGTGCTGCCCCTGCAATAAAAGGGATTTTAGCCTCGGATAAAATCTCTACCGCACCAAAGTCATTCGCCTCTACTTTCAGTTCGCCATTAAGGCAAACCTTCTTTAGCGTTGCCAATTCGCTTTTAGATTCTAATAACGCGAGGCTCGAAAGCACCACTGATTTACCTTTATTTGTCAGCTCTCGACCAATCTCAAGCCAATCTTCCAATCTTAGTTCACGCCGCTTTGAACAGACCGATTCACCTAGATAAACATGCTCGACATCAGAATCAGCAACTTTTTGATAGAAGTCGGATGTCGTTTCTTTATCCCAATAAAATTGGATGTTCCCCATAGAGAGTTCCATACCTGCTCCTATTGCCAAGTCCGTTCATAAGCGCCAAGCGTTGTTTGCGAACCTTCCGACAAACTGCTCAAGCATTGATCCCACTCTTTTTTCACTTGAAACATTTCAGGATTTTTCTTCATTGCATCAATCGCCTGACGCCAAGTTTTAGTAACCTGCCTAGTATAAGCAGGGCTACGCTGACGACCTTCGATCTTCAAGGCACTGATACCAATATTATTCAGCTGCGGTAATAGGCTCAAGGTATTTAAACTAGTGGGCTCTTCTAAGGCGTGGGTCACTTCCCCTTCCACGTTAAAGCGGCCTTTGCATAAAGTAGGATAACCGGCGTTTTCCCCTTCGGCAAAACGATCAATCAATACATCGTTCAATCGACTTTCTAAGCCCTGATCAGTTTCTTGCCAGCGAACAAACTTCGCTGGTGAACATGCACCCGCGGTATTGGGAGATTCCCCCGTCATATAAGACGATAAGTAACAGCGCCCTTCCGCCATGATACATAGGCTGCCAAAAGCAAAAACTTCCAGCTCTATATCCGTATCTTGGGCAAGGTTAGCTACTTGCTGATAAGAAAGTACTCTAGGTAAAACAACGCGACTGATACCAAATTGCTTGAAGAAGTTAATCGCCGCTACATTCGTCGCCGCTGCTTGTACGGAAAGGTGCAGTTCGAGCTTTGGATAATGAGTTGCTGCGTGCTCTAAAACTGCAATATTAGAGGCTATCAAGACATCAGCCCCCATATCATAAGTCTTCTTTACCGCATCAAACCATGCCTGACTGCGATCTGGATGAGCAAAGGTATTCACCGCCACATGTACTCGGCGGTTTCTATCGTGGGCGTAATTAACCCCCTGAGTCATGGTTTTATCGGTAAAATTTAAGCCTGCGAAATGACGGGCATTAGTGTCATTCTTCAAACCGAGATAAATCGCATCTGCGCCTTCATCAACCGCTGCTTTAAGCGCTGGCAAACTACCTGCGGGACTTAATAGTTCCATAATCTCTCCATAAAAGACTCTATGCTGTTTCTTGATCTTGATTAAGGCATCATCAGCAAGGCCCAGTAAACTAAGCTCTAATCCCCACTCATTGAGCTTTACGGATCTATTATGCTATTACAAAAATTGATGCCAAATAGGGCTGTTCTAAATAGTCCTTCACTTAAAGAGGCAGTGCCAACGCGCCTTTTTAGTAAGGCTAAGCAAAAGATCGTAGAAAACTCTGCGGCATTGCTATCGATAGCGCACAAGATTATGCCGACTAAGGTTGAGAACTACTTTGTCTTACATCAAGTTAAACGCTTAAGTCAGCCATTTATGGATGATCACGAGATTGATTTTTTGGATGACAAGGTTGTTGAAGTTGAGATTAGAGATTTATCAGCAAAGTGGTATTTCAGCAAAGTAGGTCAGCAGCTGGTGATGATGGATAAGGCTGAGTCCTTATCTATCAGCTCAGAGCCTGATGTGGTTTTCAGTGCATCTGTGGATGCGTTGGTATTAATGGCTTCACAAAAAATTGATCCCGATACCTTATTCTTTAATCGTAAGTTAAAGATTACTGGGGATACCGAACTAGGATTAGAAATTAAAAATCTGTTCGATCAATTTGATCTGGCGTTACTCGATAAGCCTTTTAGAGAAGTATTGGATACTTGGTCTGATGAATTAATAAGCTTACAAGTGAGCTAATTTAATAAATCACAGGCATAAAAAAACCGAACCCCATTACTGGGATTCGGTTTTTTAGAAGCAAGATTTCTAGTTAAACTAGAATTACTTGCCCAGCTTTTTACGAATCTGCTGGATAGTCCGCAACTGAGCTGCGGCTTCTGCCAACTGAGACATAGCGCGTGAGTAGTCAAAGTCTGCACTCTGATTTTCTAACGCTTTCTGAGCATGTTTCTGTGCTTCTAATGCTGCGGCCTCATCGAGGTCGGCAGCACGCAAGGCGGTATCAGCCAAAACAGATATATTGTTTGGCTGAACTTCTAAATAACCGCCTGAAACGTAGATCACTTCTTCCTCACCACCTTGTTTGATGATGCGAATAGGACCTGGCTTCAATGCAGTAAGCAAAGGAGCGTGACCACGGGAAATACCCAGGTCACCCAACTCACCGGCTGCTACTACCATTTCTACCAACCCAGAGAAAATGCTTTCCTCTGCGCTGACGATGTCACAATGGACAGATATCATGGTCATAGTATTGGCCTCTTTGATTACAGGTTTTTAGCCTTCTCAACAGCTTCATCAATAGTGCCTACCATGTAGAACGCCTGTTCAGGCAGATCATCATAGTCACCGTTTAGAAGACCTTGGAAACCAGCGATGGTTTCTTTCAGAGAAACGTATTTACCAGGTGCGCCTGTGAAGATCTCTGCAACGTGGAAAGGCTGAGACAAGAAACGCTCAATCTTACGTGCACGGTTAACAGAGAGCTTATCTTCGTCAGACAATTCGTCCATACCAAGAATCGCAATAATGTCTTTCAGCTCTTTATAACGCTGAAGAACACCCTGAACGCCACGAGCACAGTCATAGTGCTCTTGACCAATAACCAGAGGATCTAACTGGCGTGAAGTAGAATCCAGTGGATCGATCGCTGGGTAGATACCCTTAGATGCGATGTCACGAGAAAGTACAACGGTAGAATCCAAGTGAGCAAATGTGGTTGCCGGAGATGGATCCGTCAAATCATCCGCTGGTACGTATACCGCTTGAATCGAAGTAATGGAACCGTTCTTAGTAGAGGTAATACGCTCTTGAAGAACACCCATTTCTTCAGCCAAAGTTGGCTGATAACCTACCGCTGAAGGCATACGGCCTAGCAGTGCAGATACTTCAGTTCCGGCCAAAGTGTAACGATAAATGTTGTCAATAAACAACAATACATCTTTACCTTCGTCACGGAATTTCTCAGCCATTGTAAGACCTGTCAAAGCAACGCGTAAACGGTTACCAGGAGGCTCATTCATCTGACCATAAACCATTGCTACTTTAGATTTGGTTTTATCATCTAGGTTTACAACACCAGACTCAGCCATTTCGTAGTAGAAATCGTTACCTTCACGAGTACGCTCACCAACACCAGCAAACACAGATAAACCTGAGTGTGCCTTAGCAATGTTGTTGATCAACTCCATCATGTTTACAGTTTTACCAACACCAGCGCCACCGAAAAGACCTACTTTACCACCCTTAGCGAATGGGCAGATCAAATCGATTACTTTGATACCAGTTTCTAGCAAGTCTGTAGAACCAGCCTGATCTTCAAACGATGGTGCATCACGGTGAATAGAAGCAAAGTCTTTCGCTCCGATTTCACCACAGTCATCAATTGGACGGCCAAGCACGTCCATAATACGACCCAAAGTTTCAACACCAACCGGTACTGTAATTGGGAAACCCGTATTTGTAACTGTAAGACCACGTTTTAGGCCTTCTGTAGATCCCATGGCAATCGTACGTACGATTCCGTCGCCCAGCTGCTGCTGAACTTCTAGAGTCGTTTCTGTACCGTCAACAGTCAGTGCGTCATATACTCTCGGCACAGCGCTGCGAGGGCATTCTACGTCGATAACGGCGCCAATGATCTGAACTATAGTTCCGCTCATATCCGTTTTCCTCTTAATTTTATAAGCCTACGTTGCTCAGCGTTATACCGCTGCAGCACCGCTGACGATTTCTGAAATTTCTTGGGTAATAGCTGATTGACGTGCTTTGTTATAAAGCATGTTCAAATCATCAATGATGTCATTTGCATTGTCGGTGGCGCTTTTCATTGCCAACATACGAGCTGCTTGTTCACATGCATTGTTTTCTACTACACCTTGATATACCTGAGATTCTACATAACGCAATAACAGACCTTCTAAGATCTCTTTTGCATCAGGTTCGTAGATATAATCCCAGTGACCTTTCAGATCTTCATCGGATTGCGCCTGCAGTGGTAATAATTGAGCCACTTCAGGTGCTTGTATCATGGTGTTCACGAAACGGTTGCGTACTATGTAAAGACGATCGATATCACCTGCATCGAAAGCGTCTAACATGGCCTTAACCGAACCGATAAGGCTAGCCAGTTCTGGTGCATCGCCTAAATGGCTGGCGGATGCTAGAACGTTGCCACCAAAGTTTTTAAAGAAAGTAACGGCTTTAGCGCCGATAGGGCAGAAGCAAGCTTCTACACCTTTTTCTTTCCAAACTTTAATATCTTTTACGAGGTGCTTGAACGCATTATTGTTCAAACCACCACAAAGGCCTCGGTCGGAAGACACCACGATGTAGCCAACACGCTTAACTTCGCGGTCTTGCAAATAACGATGGCGGTATTCAGAGTTCGCATTAGCCAAGTGACCAATCACTACACGGATACGATCCGCGTATGGACGGCTTTGAACCATACGAGCTTGAGCACGACGCATCTTACTTACAGCAACTTTTTCCATCGCTGAAGTAATTTTCTGTGTACTTTGTACACTCGTTATCTGCTCTTTAATCTCTTTGCCGACTGCCATAAAAGCTGCCTCATTAACGTTAAATTGAAAGCTGGGTCTTACAACCCAACTTCAGTTCACAAAACTACCAAGCCTGAGTTGCTTTGAATTTCTCAAGTAACTCTTTTAGCCCAGCTGCGATATCTTTGTTGTAGTCGCCTTTAACATTGATCTTAGCCATTAGGTCAGCGAATTCGCTGTTGGCATAGGACAATAAAGCGGCTTCGAAATCGCCAATTTTGCTTACTTCAACGTCGTCTAGGAAGCCTTCGTTAGCAGCAAAAATCGATAAACCCATTTCCGCAGTAGACATAGGATCAT
The DNA here is from genome assembly GCA_016765295.1 of Oleispira sp. Lineage (GTDB taxonomy): Bacteria > Pseudomonadota > Gammaproteobacteria > Pseudomonadales > Oceanobacteraceae > Oleispira. The sequence continues at coordinate 20,542 of JAESQF010000136.1, read as the reverse complement.
ATTGCTTCTGCTTCATTAACTCTGTAACGCGCTGACCGAACTCAAGTTGAGCACGAGTAACGTCGTCAAGGTCAGAAGCAAACTGAGCAAATGCTGCTAGTTCACGGTACTGAGCCAAAGCTAGACGAATACCACCGCCCAACTTCTTAATGATTTTAGTTTGCGCCGCACCACCTACACGAGAAACTGAAATACCTGCGTTCATTGCTGGACGTACGCCGGCATTGAATAGGCTAGTTTCAAGGAAGATCTGACCATCAGTAATCGAAATTACGTTGGTTGGTACGAATGCAGAAACGTCGCCGCCTTGTGTTTCAATGATAGGAAGAGCGGTTAAAGAACCAGTCTTTCCTTCAACGCCACTGATTTTTTTAACGTAATCAGGGTTCACACGACAAGCACGTTCTAATAGACGTGAGTGAAGATAGAAAACATCACCAGGATATGCTTCACGACCCGGAGGACGTTTCAACAATAGTGAGATCTGACGATAAGCCCAAGCTTGCTTGGTTAAATCATCATATACGATCAAGGCATCTTCGCCCTTATCTAGGAAGTATTCACCCATTGCACAACCCGCGTATGGAGCAAGATACAGCATTGAAGCTGATTCAGATGCGCCCGCGGCAACAATAATGGTGTGTTCCATCGCGCCATGCTCTTCTAACTTACGCACAACTGCTGCTATAGAAGATTGCTTTTGGCCGATAGCTACATAAATACATTTAACACCGGTGCCTTTCTGGTTAATGATGGCGTCGATAGCCATTGCAGATTTACCAGTCTGGCGATCGCCAATAATCAACTCACGTTGACCACGACCAACAGGTACCATGGAATCTACTGCTTTATAACCAGTTTCAAGAGGCTGATCTACGCTTTGACGTGAAATTACACCAGGTGCAACACGTTCAATAGGAGCAGTTCTTTCAGCTTCAATAGGACCTTTACCGTCAATTGGAGTACCTAATGCGTCTACAACGCGGCCAAGCTTAGCTTCGCCTACAGGTACTTCTAAAATACGGCCAGTACATTTAGCGGTTTGGCCTTCAGCGATAGTCTTGTAATCACCAAGAACTACTGCACCTACAGAGTCACGCTCTAGGTTAAGCGCAAGACCGTATTTACCGCCTTCAAATTCAATCATCTCACCGTACATTACGTCGGCAAGACCATGGATACGAACGATACCGTCGAATACTGATACAACGGTGCCCTCATTCTGGGCTTGAGAAGTAACATCAAGGTTATCGATGCGCTTCTTAATGATTTCGCTGATCTCAGATGGATTCAGTTGCTGCATGCTAATTCATCCCTCAACTAGGTGTCCATTGCTTCGGCTAGCTTCGCTAGCTTACCGCGAACAGAGCCGTCGATGACTAAGTCTCCAGCACGAATAATAGCGCCACCAACCAATGATTGGTCAACTTCGCTCGTTAATCGTACGTCGCACTGTAATTTGTTTTTCAGTGCTAGAGACAATGTTTCTTGTTGTGCGTCTGTTAGTTCAAAAGCAGAGGTTACAGTCACGTCAATAGCGTGTTCCTGTGCTGCTTTTAATTCTTCAAAGGCTTCAACAATTTGTGGTAACAAAGTTAGACGTTTATTTTCGCCTAGAATCATCAGGAAATTTTTTCCTGATTGATTTAACTTGTCACCGCACAAGTCGGTTAATGCCGTAGCTTGTTGCTCAGCAGTAAGAGACGGATGGACTAGTACTTTAGCCAACTCGTCATCGGTTGCGAACTGAGTCGCAATCGATAACATGTCAGACCACTGTACTAGAGCATTCTGCTCTATTGCTTCTGCAAAAGCTGCTTTGGCATAAGGCCGCGCAAGAGTGGTTAATTCAGCCATGGCTTCCTCGCTTAAAGCTCGTTAGCCAACTGATCAAGCAATTCGCTATGAACTGCTTCATCAACTGATTTTGCCAAGATTTTGGATGCACCAGCTACTGCAAGAGCAGCAACCTGTTGACGCAATCCTTCTTTAGCACGATTCACATCTTGCTCAATTTCAGCTTGAGCTGCAGCTTGCAAACGAGAACCTTCTTCACGAGCAGCGTCTTTCGCTTCATCGATGATTTGGTTAGCGCGCTTGTTAGCTAGCTCAATGATTTCTGCAGCTTTCTCTTTGCTTTCACGTAAATGTTCGCCTGCTTTTTGTTGAGCAAGTTCCAAGTCACGAGTAGCGCGATTAGCAGCATCTAGGCCGTCAGCAATTTTCTTTTCGCGTTCAACCATTGCACCAATAAGGTGAGGCCAAACAAACTTCATGCAAAACGCCACGAAGATTGCGAAAGTAATGATCTGGCCGATCAAAGTTGCATTAATGTTCATGCCAGAGCCCTCTTAAATAAAATGAAATTAGGCTTTGGTAAACATCAAGAACAAACCAAGACCAACACCGATCATTGGAACAGCATCCAATAGACCTGCGATTAGGAACATTTTACCTTGTAGCATAGGACCAAGCTCTGGCTGGCGAGCTGTACCTTCAAGAAGGCGTCCACCAAGTAAACCAAAACCGATAGCAGTACCAAGGGCACCAAAACCGATCATAAGAGCTGCTGCGATATAAACTAGACCTGCGTCCATAATTATCTCCAATTGTATTGAAAGTTAGTGAGTAAAACGTTTAAAAAATTAATGATCTTCGTGTGCCATGCTCAAATACACGATGGTTAACATCATGAAAATGAACGCTTGCAACGTGATCACTAGAATATGGAATACTGCCCAAGCCCATTGTAAGACACCACCCAATAGAGCCAACGCGATACCGCCCGAGAACATTAATGCGATCAAGATGAAGATCATCTCCCCTGCATACATGTTTCCGAACAAACGAAGAGCTAGTGAGATAGGCTTAGCCAGTAGAGCAACAGATTCCAAGAAGAAGTTCACAGGGATAAATAATGCCTGAATGAACATATTTTTTGAGTTGAACGGATGAAGTGTCAACTCGCCAATAAAGCCAGTAATGCCTTTAATTTTAATGCTGTAGAAGATCATCAATGCGAACACCGTAATCGACATGCCTAGAGTGATGTTTACATCCGTAGAAGGTACAACCTTCATGAAGTGAACACCAAATGCACCAAAGATAGTCGGTAGAACGTCAACTGGAATCAAATCCATAGCGTTCATCATAAAGACCCAAGCGAAGATAGTCAGTGCCAAAGGCGCTACTAACTTACTACTACCATGAAAAGCTTCTTTAACGGTGTTATTGATAAATTCTAATAACAATTCTACAAAACTTTGTAGACCGCTTGGCGTCTCTGTTGACGCATTTTTAGCCGCTCGGCCAAAAATGAACATCAATAGCAAAGCCAAACCTGCAGACCAACCTAATGAATCCACATGAAATGCCCAAAAACCCATATCAGCGGCTTCTTGCCCGCTATGAGCTAAAGTCCAAGTCGCTTCCGTCAACTCCACTATCGAACCATCTGCTTCTACACGCTCGTACCCTGCTGGTAACTCGCCGTAGGTCAGATTGGTAAGGTGGTGTTGGATGTAACTAGTAGCATCAGTTGCCATCTTTCACTCTCAATCTTAAGTTTAAAAAAGTGTTAAAAGCTCTGATCAATTCATTCTCAGAATGAAGTCATCAGAGCTTCGCAATTCTTGCTGCCATCACGTGACTAAACTGCACTGTGATGAACGCCCCAAACAATGCCCAGGGATTCAAAGGATCTACTCGAGAAAATATCACTGCAAAACTCATTGCGGTGAGAACGAATTTCCACGACTGTCCTCGATAAAACGACAATACGACCTGATCAACAGATCGAGCACCGCTGTATTTAAACGCCCGCCAAATGAAATACCCACTGGGTATTGCACAGGTTAAACCACCTAACAAGGCTGAATAACCCGCTTCAAAGCTATGAATCAAGGCGAATAACGCGATAATTATGCTTAAAGAAAACTGCATTATGGCAATGCGATAAACCGGAGGTCTAGCTATCGATGTCACGGAAGACCTCTCTTTCGCCTACAATTTTAGGCGCATGGATTATATTGATTTGCGTCACAATCTTCAACCTAAAGCTGGCCTTTAGGTTGATTTAATTATTGATAGGTATTGGTTTATTATTTTTTAGACCAATACGCGCTATTGAATATGAGCCAAAATCCCATCTAACTCATCAAGACTGCTGTAATTAATCACCAGCTTACCCTTACCTTTGGCTGAGTGCTGAATCGCTACATTAGCCCCTAAGCGTTCACCTAATGTGCGTTCTAAACGCTGGATATCGGGATTAGGACGGGCTTTTTCTTTCGGCTTTACTTCATTCTGCAAGTTGCGCACATGCGCTTCTGTTTGGCGTACCGTCATGTCTTTTGTAATAACATAGCGGGCGGCTTCGCTTTGCTTTTGATCTTGTAACCCTAATAGTGCTTTCGCGTGACCCATTTCTATATCGCCACGTTCTAGCATGATTTTCACATCGTCATTAAGCTGCATTAAGCGTAATAAGTTAGCCACCGTCGCGCGGGATTTACCCACCGCATCCCCAACTTCTTGTTGAGTCAGTTCGAATTCTTGCTGTAAACGATAAAGGGCCTGGGCTTCTTCCATCGAGTTTAGATTTTCACGCTGAATGTTCTCGATTAAAGACATCGCAATCGCGGCATCATCAGGAACATCTTTAATAATCACAGGTACCGTATCAAGACCCGCAAGTTGAGTTGCACGCCAACGACGCTCACCAGCAATGATTTCATAACGAGCGTCTTTGCCTGGCTCTTGATTAGACTCTTTACTCGGGAGTGGACGAATAACGATCGGCTGCATTAAACCTTGCGCTTTAATAGAAGCCGCAAGCTCTTCTAATGCTTCTTGATGCATGTCTTTACGTGGCTGGTATTGCCCTGGCTGAATGAATTCAACCGGCAAATGTTTAATACCACCATTGTGCTTATCAACCTCATTCGGTTGTATGCTCACTTCAGTAGTACCCGCAGCATCCGTTGCAGATTTATTTTGCGCTAATGCATCACCTAATAATGCATCGAGGCCACGACCTAGGCCACGTTTCTTTGACATGCTAATTTCCAATAATTTTGAGTGCTAGCGGCGCTTATGCTTGGCTAGTTGCGCTTTTGCTGGTTGTTGTACCAGCCGCTTTATTTATCACTTTATTTGTACTTGCTTTTTTAGCAGCACTTTTCTTACTCTTCGTACGACGATTCATTTCACCAGCCAACGCTAAATAAGCCACTGCGCCACGAGAATTTTTGTCATAAGCTAACACGGGAAGCCCATAACTTGGTGCTTCTGCTAGACGTACATTACGTGGAATGACGGTGCTGTAGACCTTATCACCAAAATGCGTAATCAACTGTGTCGACACATCCGTCGTAAGACTGTTGCGCGGGTCATACATAGTGCGCAATATACCTTCAATAACCAATTCAGGGTTTAAACTAGATTTAATCTTTTCAATGGTTTGCATCAGAGCCGACAAACCTTCCAAGGCATAATACTCACACTGCATCGGAATCAAAACACCTTGCGCAGCGACCATAGCATTGACCGTTAACATGCTTAATGACGGCGGACAGTCAATAATAATGTAATCATAGTTAGCACTCACTTCGGCTAGCGCAGTACGTAAACGCGTCTCTCGTTGCGGCATACTCATCAGCTCAACTTCAGCCGCGGTTAAATCTGAATTGGTGGGTACTACGTCAAAGCCTCCATTTCCGGCAGCCATGATAACATCCGCAATATTGCACTTAGCGGTTAATACATCATAGAGAGACAGCTCTAAATCATGCTTATCAATACCACAGCCCATTGTCGCATTACCTTGAGGATCAAGGTCGACCATAAGCACTTTGCGCTTAGTAGCGGCAAGTGAAGCTGACAGGTTAACTGCAGTGGTGGTTTTACCCACACCACCTTTTTGATTGGCAACGACTAATATTTTGCTCATTTCGCTATCCTGCAGCCCAGACAATAAGGGATGTTTAAATTATTTTGGTTTAAAGGCTAACAGATGACGTTCACCGTCGACCCCAGGAACGTCTAATTCGTGGCTTTCGATTAATTCATATTTATCCGCTACCGCCGCAAATTCTGCCGTGGGGTATTGACCCTTCATGGCTAAGAAAATGCCGTTTTCTGCTAACAAGTGCGTACACCAATAAGTCATATCGGTGATAGAAGCAAAAGCGCGGGATACGATCATATCGAAACCTTGCTCAGGTTGATAGGCTTCTACACGCTCATTAATAATGGTGACATTATTCAGCTTTAAGGCTAATTTTGCCTGAAACAGGAAGCGTGTCTTCTTACCGTTACTATCAAGCAAAGTGAACTTCTTTTCCGGGTTCATAATTGCTAGCACAATACCCGGTAAACCAGCGCCTGTACCGACATCTATAATGTTATCCACAGCTTGAATATAAGAATTCACGATAAGACTATCTAATAGGTGTAGTGGAATCATTTGTGCGGGGTCACGAATCGCCGACAAGTTATAGGCTTTGTTCCATTTAATGAACAGTTCTAAGTACTCAACCAAGAGTTCAAGTTGCTGATCGCTTAAAGAAACACCCATTTGGGTAGCGCCCGTGGAAATTGCTGAAGAGTAGTTAGCCATAATTTGCCGCGCTTGAATCTGTCGATTTAAAGAGTCGGATATTCTAACATAAAAGATGAAAAGCTCTTATCATCGAGATATGCAGTCTCTGTGGTTAATGCTTTTAAAACATCAACCCAGAAAACGGGTATTCGCTTCTACATCTTTGGTCACGACAGCATTGGCGCCGATAATGGCATTCTCACCAATAGTCACTCCAGGCAGTATCTTGGCTCCACCACCAAGCCAAACTCCATTACCAATAATTACAGGTTTAGCGATACAACCACCTGCCTTTCGAGCTTGGGCATCACGAGGATGATCAACCGTATAAATGTGGACTGCGGGCCCCAGCATAACGTCATCACCAATGGTAATAGCTGCACTATCAAGGAATACACAATTAAAATTGGCGTAGAAGTTATTTCCTAAGGATATTTGGCCACCGTAATCGCATTGAAAACCTGGCTCTATAACAACTGTGGATAACTTGTGGAATAAACGACTGATATGCTTAAAGTTGCCTTTGCTTGGATGAGCATTGTATTTGCCACAAGCCAGACGGGCTTTTTCGCGCAGTAACCTCAATTCGATATCGAGGCTATTGTAGGATTGGCCTGAGCGCATTTTCATACGCTCAGTTAGCTCTACTGCTGAGAGCTCTATATCCATTTTCTCTCTATCCATTAAAGCTAAGCGCTCTTACGCGCTAATTTTAGCTTTTTCATATGTACTAGAATCTGGCTAATCGCCGCAGGGGTTACCCCTTGAATGCGAGAAGCACTACCCAAAGTTTCTGGCTTCATGGTATCTAGCTTCTGTATAACTTCGTTAGACAGACCACCAATCACAGTGTAATCGAAGTTCTCTGGTAATGGAGTTGCTTCGTAGCGACGCATTTGTTCGATGTCGTCTAGTTGACGTGCAATATAACCATCGTACTTGGCTTGAATCTCTACCTGCTCGGCGACTCTAGGATCGCTAACGACTTCACCTTTAAGACCGGCGATATCGGCATAACTCAAACCAGGGCGTTTCAACAAATCCTTTAAACTGTATTCACGACTTAGTGGACTTTCGATCATAGCATTCACCGCATCCCCTTCTGGGGTTTTTGGCTGTATCCAAGTCGAGGCTAAACGCTGATTTTCTTTTTCGATGGATTCTTTCTTTTCGCAGAAAGCAGCCCAACGTTCATCACCGACTAAACCAAGATTACGGCCAATTTCGGTTAAGCGTAAGTCGGCATTGTCTTCACGCAGAATTAAACGATATTCAGCGCGACTAGTGAACATGCGATACGGTTCTTTGGTACCCATGGTGATCAGGTCATCGACTAATACACCCATATACGCTTCATCACGACGTGGGCTCCAAGCTTCTTTCTCAAAGGCGCGTAAGGCGGCGTTGGCTCCCGCTAATAAACCTTGAGCACCGGCTTCTTCATAACCGGTAGTACCGTTAATCTGGCCAGCAAAGAACAAGTTAGGAACGAACTTGGTTTCTAGGTTGTGCTTTAAATCTTGTGGATTGAAATAATCGTATTCAATGGCATAACCTGGGCGGGTAATATGCGCTTTCTCAAACCCGACCATGCTGTGGATAAGTTCTAGCTGCACATCAAACGGCAAACTGGTTGATATACCATTGGGGTATAACTCGTGAGTTCGTAGACCTTCTGGCTCGACAAAAATTTGATGGCTGGTTTTATCAGCAAAACGCATCACCTTATCTTCTATCGATGGGCAATAACGTGGGCCAATACCTTCGATCACACCGGCATACATAGGTGAGCGATCTAGATTGGCGCGAATAATATCGTGAGTACGCTCATTGGTATGAGTGATGTGGCAGTTTACTTGTCTAGGGTGCTCGTTCACGTTACCCATATAGGACATGACAGGCAGTGGTAAATCACCAGGTTGGACCTGCATTACGGAGAAGTCGACAGAACGCGCATCGATACGCGCTGGCGTTCCGGTTTTTAAACGGCCAATGTTAAATGGCATTTCACGTAAGCGATGAGCTAAAGCAATCGATGCAGGATCACCCGCACGTCCACCTTTGTGGTTTTCCATACCGATATGAATAGTGCCACCTAAGAAGGTACCCACCGTTAAAACGACAGTCGTTGCATGGATGCGCATATGGGTATTCGTGATGACCCCAGCGGCTTTTTCACCCTGCATGATTAAGTCATCACAGGATGCTTGGAAAATATCGAGGTTCTTTTGGTTTTCAACAATGTCACGAATTGCGCCACGATATAACTGACGGTCGGCTTGAGCTCTGGTTGCGCGAACAGCTGGGCCTTTGCGAGCATTCAAAGTACGGAATTGAATACCGCCTTTATCCGTTGCACGGGCCATTGCGCCATCGAGGGCATCAATCTCTTTCACTAGATGGCTTTTACCAATGCCACCAATCGCCGGGTTGCAGGACATTACGCCAATGGTATCGGTATTGTGGGTAAGTAGTAGGGTTTTGGCCCCCATACGAGCAGACGCAAGCGCAGCCTCTGTCCCAGCATGGCCACCACCAACAACAATCACATCATAACGAACGGGATAATCCACAAGCACAACCTCAAAACGGCTCATTGGCTTAATGCCTGAGCAAAAGATTCAGTGGCAATAAATAAACACACTAAATCGTAAAAATGGCGCGCATTATACCTGATTTAGAGCCTAAAGGCAGTGGATAGAACAATCCTTATGGTTAAATTTTGTTCAGTTATTTAGACTTATTATTCACAACTTCTTTTTAGGTTGTGTCTAAAGTTATCAAGGCGACCTTATAAAATTGGCTATCCTATATATATCAAGGGATTAGCACAGGTATAAAACTGTGCATAAATGTGGATAAAATAGTTATGTGAATGTTATACAAGGATTTACTAAGAGGCTATACCTGAAACCTACCAGAGTTATTACAGCTAACTCACAGAGTTATGCACAAATTTATTTATTCTACGACTTCTTCCACAGGTTCTTCTGTCGTAGGATCTTCTTCTGTGGGTGTTTCAGGATCAGCAGTGCCCCCCGTCGCCGTAGGCGCTGTAAACTTCATGAATAATAGCGAACTGCCCATCTTGCTATAAAGCTCTAGCTCGCCATCACCATTAATCGCCACAAAGCCAGTCGAATCACCATTAAAGTCATCACAGTTGCGGCGGTTAAGAGTGAGTGCTAATAAAGAATCACCGGCATTAATTAAATTAATCTGGCCTTCAAAAGAGCAATCTTTATCCGTACCATTATTTACCCCATGGAAACGACCACGGCTGGTGATATTCATTTCTAGATCAGTGGTTGTCCACTTGCCAATTAGAGAGGTTAGGGAGGAGTTATTGCTAAAGGTCAGATCGTTGGTTAATGCTAAGGCACCAAATTCGGCGGCATCAGTTTCAAAATCACCGACAATAGTAGTGGTTGTCGCTAACAAACCATTGATGGTATAGGCCGTTGCAGCTCCATCGGCGACAAATTCAAAATTAGTAGCATCTTCATAAGAAAATGGATAAGCGATAACAGAAAAATCAACTTCTTCCTCCGCTGGAGATTCTACGGTACCAAAAAATGCTTTATCTTCATCTAGACCATAAACATCACCGTTAAAAATCAATACTCGCAGAGTATCTGTTTGTTCAAAGCCCCCATTCCAAAATCCATTTAAGGACAAAGCCGTATTATCTACGGGCTCACCTTCGCTATTGGTGGGAGTGGGAGCGGGATCATCATCTTTATCTTCAGCCATACAAGCAGTAAGCAAGGCCAAGGTAAGTAAGATACACAAGGTTTGTAGATAATTACGATACGAATAAATAACAGACACAGCGAACCTCACAAAATTACATCACGGTGATATAACTATAGATGTCGGCTGATAGTTTGTGGGCTTTAACTATTTACCAATGCAGAAGCTACCAAATATATTACCTAGCAAATCATCGGCGGTAAATTCACCAGTAATCTCACCTAGCGCTTGTTGTGCCACACGTAGGTCCTCTGCTAACAACTCCCCTGCCATAGCGCCCAGTAACTGGTCTTCACCCGCTTGGATAGCATCCTGAGCTTTCTCTAGCGCTTCGATATGACGGCGACGAGCAAGAAACCCACCTTCAGTCGTAGAGTTAAAGCCCATCACTTCTTTTAAGTGTTCACGCAGTTCATTAATACCTAAACTTTGCTTTGCTGAAATGGCTAATGTTGGAAAATCGGCTTCATCATGTAAACCCAGTTTGGCGGCGGCATGATCCTCCGCTAATAAATCTGCTTTATTACGGATTACTGTAATGTGGCCACTGGCAATCAAAGCTTCGGTTTCGTTTGCTAAGCCTTGCTCATCATAAAGCGCATGTAATAACGCTTTAGGATCGGTTTCATCGGTGGTGCTATCAATCATCAATAAAATACGATCGGCTTGTGCAATTTCAGCCCAAGCACGTTGAATACCTATGCGCTCAACTTCATCTGGGGCATCACGTAAACCTGCGGTATCAATGATATGCAGTGGCATGCCATCAATGTGGATATGTTCTTTCAATACATCACGAGTGGTGCCCGCAATATCCGTGACAATGGCTCTATCTTGACCGGCTAATGCATTTAATAGTGAGGACTTACCTGCGTTCGGACGCCCTGCGATCACTACGTTCATACCTTCGCGTAATATCGCACCTTGATTCGCTTCTTGTAGTACTCCAGCAACCGCAGCTTTCACTTTTTGTAGTAAGGCCGCAACTTTTCCATCGCTTAAAAAGTCGATTTCTTCTTCTGGAAAATCGATAGACGCTTCAACAAAGGTTCGTAAATGAATAAGTTGATCAACTAAGCCATGAATTTTATCGGAGAAAACCCCCTGCAAAGATCGCAAAGCGCAGCGCGCGGCTTGGGCAGATGATGAATCAATCAAATCGGCAATGGCTTCCGCTTGAGCAAGATCGAGTTTATCGTTTAAGAAAGCGCGTTCAGAGAATTCACCAGGACGGGCAATGCGAGCGCCAAGCTCTACACAGCGTTGTAAGATGAAATCCAAAACTACCGGGCCTCCATGTCCTTGCAGCTCTAAAACATCTTCACCGGTAAAGGAATGTGGATTAGGAAAGAATAAACCTAAACCTTCATCCAACTCATTGCCCTCTGCATCTTTAAAGGATCCGTAATGGGCATATCTTGGCTTTGGCAATAACCCTAGAACCGCATGAGCAATTTCTTGTGCCTTAGGTCCAGATACTCGCACAATCCCTACTCCACCTCGACCAGGTGCAGTTGCAACAGCGGCAATGGTGTCTTGGTGTACGGATTCTGATTCAGACATCTAATATTCCTAAGATTATAAAAGCGTAAGATCCATTTTTGGGTAATTGTGGAGCAAATATGAGAGGCACGGATGCCGAACCTAAGGCTACACGGATGTATTCACGCCGTTTTGGGGAATAAGTACACAATCATGGGTCGATTAAATTGAAATGGCTATTTTAACTACATTTTATCCACAAAAAAGGCCGCTGTCTTTCGACGGCGGCCTTTTTAATCGATCAAGCTAACTAAAATACTAATGTATTCTAGATATTAGACTCAATCAGCATTCTCAATTTGCTTCGTAATCACATATTGCTGAGTGATCGATAGCAAGTTGTTCACTACCCAGTACAGAACAAGGCCTGATGGGAAGAACAAGAAGAATACAGTGAAGATAATAGGCATTAGCTTCATAACACGAGCTTGAACTGGATCTGGAGGAGTTGGGTTCAATTGCATCTGAACAAACATACTCGCACCCATTAATAGCGGTAAAACGAAGTAAGGATCGATTGCAGAGAGATCGTTAATCCACAAGAAGAACGGTGCTTGGCGTAGCTCTACACTTTCCGCAAGTACCCAGTACAAAGCGATAAATACAGGCATCTGTACAAGAATCGGTAAGCAACCCCCTAGTGGATTAATCTTCTCTTTCTTATACAAGGCCATCATTTCTTGGCCTAGCTTTTCTTTGTTATCAGCATGCTGCTCACGAATTGCGGCAAGTTTTGGAGCAACTTTACGCATGTTCGCCATTGAACGATAACTGGTAGCAGATAGCTTGAAAAAACATAACTTAATAAAAACAGTTAGCAGAATAATCGACACACCCCAGTTACCAACACCACCACCAAGATCTATTTCTACAAGACCTAAGAAGTTAATGTAACCTGATTCGATGAAATTCATAATTGCGAACAATGGCTGAGCGATCCACCATAACCAACCGTAATCAATGGTTAAATCTAAGCTTTCAGAAACCTCTGCAAGTACGTATTGAGATTTAGGACCGACATAAAGCTGGGCGCCAACAGTACCTGTTTCACCCGCTGCAACCTCTAAAGGCGTTTTGCCATCATGGAAACCAACAATGTATTCACCTTGCTTATTTGGCTTAGCGTATACAGAGTGAGTTGTATCAGGATTAGCAACCCAAGCGGATACGAAGTAGTGTTGCAACATCGCAACCCAACCACCATCAACCGTCTCAGCTAAACGCTTATCATCAATATCGTCAAAGCTAACTTTTTCATATTTTGATAAGTTAGTTCTAATTGCAGGGCCTAAATAAGCCTGCATACCCATTGAGCTGCCTTGTTGCGGATCATCAGAACGATCACGCTTCAATTGAGCAAAGAAAACACCACGCCATTGGCTATCTGAACCGTTAGCAACCTGGTATTTCACATCAATAAGATAGTTATTACGCTTGAAGGTGAAAATCTTTTTCACTTCTACGTCATCTAATTGAGTGCTTAGCTCTACGGTTAAAGTATCGGCTGCTTCATCAAGCTGATAATTAACTTGAGATGCTGAATACGCTTGATACTTTTCCCATTGCTTGCCTTTTCCGTCCAACAAGCCACTTTGTGCAACATAAACACGACGAGCATTGTTTTCCATCAGAACAAAAGGAATATCTTTGTTTGCAATATCCGCAGGATAAGCCGGTAAAGAAACTTCTACAATTTCGCCACCAAGTGGGTCGATCGTTACGTTTAATACGTCGGTCTTAACTTGAATAAGTTGCGTACTTGCAGCGACCTTAATTTCAGGCTCTATCGCAGTAGGAACAACATTAGGAATGTCGCTATCATTGTTACTGGTTTCACCAGCGGCAATAATTTCGCCCGCAGCTGGTGAATCACCAACTTCTATCGTCGTATTTTGTGCGATAGGAGCATTAGCAACCGTGTCTTGACCATAATCGTCATTCCACGCAAGAATTAAAAAATAAGTTGAAATAGCCAAGCCAAATATTATGGCAAAACGGCGGATATCCATGATTAAGAGTTCCGTCTACAGCATGAGTGGGAAGGGTTAAGTTCAGGTACAGGGTCGACACCATGACTTGCCCAAGGATGGCAACGCAAAATGCGTTTCATGGCCAGTTTTCCACCAGTCCAAGCACCATATCTAACAATAGCTTCGTGCGCATACGCAGAGCATGTAGGATAATAACGGCATCGACTGGGAAATAAAGGACTGATTGCGTAACGGTAAGCATTAACTAGCAATAAACATGACTTAGCAACAAAAGACAAAGCTTTCGGACTAACGTTTTTTACTTCTGTCTGATCGTTTACCATTAGATTGCCTCAGCTTGAACCAGAGACCATCAATCATTTCACGTATTTCGCTATTCTCAAGATCAGAGATCCCAGGACGAGCCAAAATAACAAAATCATTGTTAGCCATCTGATGCTGATTCAGGCGAAAAGACTCACGAATAATACGTTTTACACGATTTCTCTGAACAGCATGTTTAACATGCTTCTTAGCTATGACAAAGCCTAAGCGAGAATCGCCGCTTTTACTCGGAGTAGCCAGAACCAACAAATATCGATTACTGGCCTTAAACTCAGTGTTATTAAATACTTGGGAGAAATCCCCAGGGCTCAATAAGCGAACAGATCTAGGAAATTCATAAGTATTCATAACGGACTAGAGCGATATTAAGCTGATAACTTGGTACGGCCTTTGGCACGACGTGCAGAAATAATCTGACGACCGCTTTTAGTAGCCATACGAGCACGGAAACCGTGGTTACGCTTACGCTTTAGTACGCTTGGTTGAAAAGTACGTTTCATAACAATTACTCATCTAATTCACACAAGGTGTAAATTTAGGTTTTAAAAATTTAGGGCCGAGATTGTATTGAAATATTAGCTTGGACGCAATGGGCAATCTGTATTTATTTTAATCATCTTCACAATCCTTATATTTTTGAATAACGTCTCTTTTAAAGATTTATAAATTAAAGGTTATGTTTTATGTATGTAAGTAATGTTTTATTTATTCTTATTACTACTATTACTGAACCTAATTTCTGTTCATAACTGGTAAAAATCCTTATAAATCAATAAGTTATAGTAATAATAAGTCGTGTTTAATAGTCCTTTAACGTGCGTATTAGTGTTTAACAATCAGTGCATAAGTCGTGAGTTTTACACAGCCCATTTATTTGGATGTTAATTATTAACATTCCATCTTCACCTTTAACTTGGTTATCCACATAACTATTACACCTATTAATGGCTCCTGTAGAGGTTATTTGTGGATAACTTTATTTTTATTAGGGTAGAATGGACGGCTATTTACATCTATTTATCATATTTAAGGGATGCTGTTAGGTGGCTGAGGCGATCTGGAAACGCTGTTTGGATTATTTGCAGGATGAACTGCCCTCACAGCAATACAATACATGGATACGTCCATTACAAGTCGAAACCGAAGGCGACGGCATCTTGCTGCGTGCGCCAAACCGATTTGTTAAAGATTGGGTGAAGGATAAGTACCTTCATCGTATTCACGAAATAGTTTGTGAAATCAATGACGGTCGTATGATCGAAGTCGAAATCACAATAGTCGGCGCAAAAGCTAAGGCGGCGCCAACCCCTATGCCTAAAATGCCGAAGTTACCGGTAAAAAAACCTGCGCCTTTAAAAACGGCCTCTAATAATAGAAAGCCATCTTTTGTGATGGATAACTTAGTAGAGGAAGAAGATGCTAATGCGCCGATGCAAGGTTCTTTAGATATAGAGCAAGCGACTTTACCTGTTGCTAGAGTTAATAGAGCGGCTAATTCAGCATTTCCAGGTTTTGGTTCCTCAATTGCTGCTCAACCAACGGGTAGACGTGAAGTCCAAGTCGAAGGTGGCATTCAGCATCAAAGCTTTCTTAATAAAACCTTTACCTTTGATACCTTTGTAGAAGGTAAATCAAACCAGCTGGCTCATGCTGCTGCTCAACAAGTTGCAGAGAACGCCGGTGGTTCTTATAACCCACTATTTATATACGGTGGTGTTGGTTTAGGTAAAACGCACTTGATGCATGCGGTAGGTAACCACATGCAGCAGAAAGACAGCAATGCTCAGGTGCTTTACGTTCACTCAGAACGTTTTGTGCAAGATATGGTGAAAGCGTTACAATTAAACGCTATTAATGAATTTAAGCGCTTTTATCGTAGCCTAGATGCACTTCTCATTGATGATATTCAGTTTTTTGCCGGTAAAGAACGTTCACAAGAAGAATTCTTTCATACCTTTAATGCGTTATTAGAAGGTGGTCAGCAAATGATTCTGACCTGTGATCGCTATCCGCGTGAAATTAATGGTTTAGAAGAACGATTAAAGAGTCGTTTTGGCTGGGGTCTAACCGTTGCCGTTGAGCCTCCTGAGTTAGAAACTCGAGTGGCTATTTTGTTAAAGAAAGCGGAACAGGCCAATGTACACTTACCGGATGATGCCGCTTTTTTTATCGCCCAGAAAATTCGTTCGAATGTGCGTGAGCTTGAAGGTGCATTAAAGCGTGTGATTGCGAATTCGCATTTCACCGGTAGTGAAATTACCCTTCCTTTTATTAAAGAATCTTTGAAAGATTTACTGGCCTTGCAAGATAGACAGGTTAGTATTGATAATATTCAGAGAACTGTTGCAGAATACTATAAACTTAAGCTATCGGATCTACTATCCAAGCGTAGAACGCGCTCTATTGCGCGTCCACGTCAGGTGGCGATGGCTTTAAGTAAAGAATTAACCAACCATAGCCTTCCAGAAATTGGTGAAGCCTTTGGTGGACGCGACCATACGACCGTATTACATGGCTGTCGTAAGGTAAAAGAATTAAAAGAAACAATGGCGGACATTAGGGAAGATTATAAAAACCTAATGCGCTCACTAACAACCTAGATGGGTAAAGTGGAGAAACATGAAGTTCGTAATTTCTAGGGAAGCACTACTGCGCCCATTACAGCTTGTTGCTGGTGTTGTTGAAAAACGCCAAACCTTGCCAGTACTTTCTAACGTATTGTTAGATGTTAAAGGTCAGCAATTATCATTAACCGGTACCGACCTCGAGGTTGAACTGGTTGCCCGTGTAACTTTGGAAGAAGTTTCAATGGAAGGTGAGATTACTGTTCCTGGTAAGAAGTTAATGGATATTGTTCGTTCATTACCAGACGGTTCTATGATTGATTTCGAACAAGACGAACACCGTATTAATATACGCTCTGGTCGCTCTCGTTTTACTTTATCTAGCTTGCCGGCAATAGATTTCCCAAATATCGAAGATATAGAAGGTGAACAACCTTTTACTATTGAACAAGGTAAGCTACGTCGTGTTATCGATCGCGTTGCTTTTGCTATGGCTCAGCAAGACGTTCGTTATTATTTAAACGGTATGTTGTTAGAAGTGAATGCGTCTTCATTGCGTTCAGTTGCTACTGATGGACACCGTTTAGCGACCTGTATTGTTGAAGCAAGTGGACCAGAAACTCAGCTACAACTTATTGTGCCACGTAAAGGTATTTTAGAGCTAAGCAAGCTATTAACAGCACCTGAAGATAGCGTTACTCTTTTCTTAAGCCCGAACCACATTCGCGCGGAAACGGGTGACTTTACCTTCACCTCTAAATTGGTGGACGGTAAATTCCCAGATTATGGCCGTGTAATTCCGAAAAACGGTAACAAGGTTATTTTGGCCGATCGTCAGGAATTACGCCAAGTATTTGCTCGCACAGCGATTCTTTCTAACGAAAAATATCGTGGTGTTCGTATCTTATTGAAAACAGGTAATTTGCAAGTTTTTGCTAATAACCCAGAGCAAGAAGAAGCGGAAGAGTCCATTGCTGTAGATTATGAAGGAGAAAGCTTAGAAGTAGGCTTTAACGTGAGTTATCTGCAAGATGTTTTGGGTGTGATTGATAGCGACCAAGCTAAGATCACCCTATCGGATGCTAATAGCAGTGCGTTATTAGAAGAGCCTGAAAATAGCGATGCGTTATATGTCGTTATGCCAATGCGTTTGTAATTGCTAGCTGGCTTTTTTCTATGCCAGCGTTTTTATGCCGATAAAACGTCTACAAATAAGCGGAGTACGCAACTTGCAACCGCTGTCATTAACCCCCGCTCTGGGGGTTAATTTTATCTACGGTGAAAATGGTAGTGGTAAAAGCAGTTTGCTTGAAGCCCTGTATATTCTCGCCAGTGGAAAATCTTTTCGTCATCACCTGCTAAAACCAGTTATCCAACATGAAATGGATGAGTGCGTACTATTTGCTGAAATTGAGGATAATCGTTTAGGCACAGCTCGTTTAGGTGTGCAACGCAGTCGTAGTGGTGACAAAGCAATAAAACTAAATGGTGAAGCCCTTCACTCCCAAGCGGAAGCCTCCGCATGGTTACCCATACAAATAATAGAACCCAATACTTTTAGGCTATTATCGGGCTCGCCACAAGAGCGGCGTCAGTTTATTGATTGGGGTGTGTTCCACGTGGAACATTCTTTTTTGGATCAATGGCGTGAGTTTAAAAAACTACTGCAGCAACGTAATGCCGTATTAAAGAAACAACAACCAGACTGGCTCGATGTTTGGGACAAAGGATTCGTTAAGGCTGCCAACGCGGTGAATGAATCAAGGAAAGCCTATATAGAGCGATTACTCCCGGTATTTCAGCATACTTTAAACCGATTAGATGCTAATCTAGACGTGCAATTGTCCTTCTATCCTGGTTGGGAAAGGAAGTCTGATTTAATCGACATTTTGCATAAACAGCGTGAGAGAGATTTGCAGATTGGACATACCCAGTCTGGCCCACAACGTGCTGAGTTACGCATTAAAGTCGATAATATGAACGCTGCTGATATCTTGTCGCGAGGACAACAAAAAGTCGTTGTAGCCGCGCTTAAGCTTTCTCAGGGGGTATTGTTTCAGCAAGAGACTGAGCGCAGCACAATCTACTTAGTAGATGATCTAGCTTCAGAGCTGGATGAAAAACATCGTTTTGCTCTATGTCAGTTGCTTGAAGATTTAAAATGTCAGGTATTTATTACCAGCATTGAACATAACAGCATTAGTGATATGTGGAAGCCAGAAGGTTGTAAAATGTTCCACGTGGAACATGGACGTGTCATCGATAAAACTCCGACTGACTAAGCTCTATTGAATATTAGATAAAAGAATAAAAGTACTAGTTTTCATAACAAACTCATAGAAAAACAGTAGGAATATAGTGTGTATCCAATAACGTAAATTATTGAATGTATATTAGTAGAAAACCAACGAATTCGAATTTTTACGCGACCCAGTGCGACGGCATTGAGTACGAGTTATCTCATTAGGGGACATAATATGAGTGAAGAACAAGCTTACGATTCATCGAGTATTAAGGTTTTAAAAGGCCTTGACGCCGTACGTAAACGCCCAGGCATGTATATTGGCGATACGGATGATGGTACAGGCTTACACCACATGGTATTCGAAGTGGTCGATAACTCTATCGATGAAGCCTTAGCAGGTCACTGCGATAGCATTGAGGTTGTGATTCACCTAGATAATTCAATTTCTGTATCTGATAACGGTCGTGGTATACCGACTGAGATACACGAAGAAGAAGGTATATCGGCGGCTGAGGTGATTATGACGGTCCTTCACGCAGGCGGTAAGTTTGATGATAACTCTTATAAAGTATCCGGCGGCCTACACGGTGTGGGTATTTCAGTGGTAAACGCACTATCGGAAAAGGTTAAACTAACCATTCGTCGCGGCGGTAAACTCTACGAACAAGAATATACCCACGGTGTTCCAGACTACCCGTTAAAAGAAGTCGGTACTTCTGAAACCACCGGTACCATGGTGACGTTCAAGCCGAGTGATAAAACCTTTACGCAACTCACTTATCATTATGATCAGCTCGCAAAACGTTTACGTGAACTATCTTTCTTGAACTCAGGTGTGAACATTCACTTGAAAGATGATCGTAGCGATCGTGAAGATCTTTTCGCTTTTGAAGGTGGCCTATCGTCTTTCGTAGATTATCTAAATACCAACAAAACGACTGTTAACGATATGTTTCACTTTAACACTATGCACGAAGCAACGGGCGTTGGTGTTGAAATTGCGCTGCAGTGGAATGATACCTATCAAGAAAACGTCTCTTGCTATACCAATAACATCCCTCAGCGCGATGGTGGAGCCCACATGGCGGGCTTTAGAGGCGCGTTAACACGTACTCTAAATAACTACATCGAATCGGAAGGTCTGGGCAAGAAAGAGAAAGTCAACGCAACCGGTGATGA
This sequence comes from Oleispira sp., assembly GCA_016765295.1. Classification (GTDB taxonomy): domain Bacteria; phylum Pseudomonadota; class Gammaproteobacteria; order Pseudomonadales; family Oceanobacteraceae; genus Oleispira. The sequence goes on along the minus strand of JAESQF010000136.1, from coordinate 343 downwards.
TGCCCGTGAAGGTTTAACTGCAATCGTATCGGTTAAAGTACCTGATCCTAAGTTCAGCTCGCAGACCAAAGATAAATTAGTATCAAGTGAAGTTAAAACCGCTGTAGAACAAGAAATGGCGGCTAAATTCAGCGAATACTTATTAGAGCAACCTCAGCAAGCTAAGAACCTTGTAGGTAAGATGCTAGACGCAGCTCGCGCGCGTGAAGCGGCCCGTAAGGCTCGTGACATGACCCGTCGTAAAGGTGCGTTAGATATTGCAGGACTGCCGGGTAAACTGGCTGACTGCCAAGAGAAAGACCCTGCACTATCAGAAATATTCTTAGTGGAAGGGGACTCCGCT
>JAESQF010000023.1 GCA_016765295.1 Oleispira sp. | reverse complement strand
TTATTTCATAAGGATTATTAGTGGGGACCAACAATATCAAATATTCTTCAGTGGCCACTTTTATGGGAAAAGAGTATTTCCTTTGGTCATCAAAAAAAAATGATACAAAGTAGGTACTTTCTATGTTTTCCAATTTTATCCTATTACAGTTATTGTACTTTTCTAAATGGAATAATTCATCTTCCAAGCTTTTATCAAATTCGATTTTTTGCAATTCATTATCCCAATAAATATCAAACTTGAGTTGCCTGATATTTTCCCTTGATATACTAGTCATGGTAGGACTTAAGCGGAGATAATTCAACTCCAAGACAGTATCCTTGTCTTTAAACTTGCCCATAGTTTTCATGCTAAGAATATTTTGATCCTTAATCTGGTAGGGCATTGAAATACCATTGACAAGAATAGAACTACTTTTAATATCATCAATTGTCCATGAAAATACAATTTCATTAAAATCACTTACGACCATTGATTTTTCATTGATTTCATAAATATAGGTCTCAGGTATATAGTATGTATGGACTTCTTTGAGAAATAACCATTTGCCATAAATATCTTGAGAATATGTATCATTGCTAAGGACAAAAAGAAAATAAAACAGTGCGAAGAAGAATTGTCTCATAACCTATGATAGCTTTTCCAAATTAAATGAGATATCTCATGAATACTTTTGCAAAAAAAATCAATTACTCAATTTTTTGTTAGTTTTTCAATCATGTAATTTGGATTACCCAAAAGCTCTGGGGGTTTATAGTAATTAATAGGCATAAAATTACGAAAAAAAGCCATCCCTATAGGGGAATCCACCATTTCATTATAATACGTAGTTAAGCCACTAAGTCTCGTTATATCCAGCTTATAAGGTAAAAATATCCCATCTTGAAAATACTCCCTAATACTGTTCTCAACTTTCATAAAAATATCTCCGTAATGCCCGTCAATTGGGGAAATTACTAATTTTTCCAAACCATACCCAGTTATATCATCTAAATAATCATAGTCACTCTTCATTTTCATTCGGCTATTAATATACCCTATTTGAATGCTATAGAAATGACCTAATAGGCTTAATTTAATATGTAATTCAATTGTTAAATCCCGGTCTAGATTTTCTTCAATAATAATTTTTGCGCCATATGCCGGTGAAACACCAAAGGTTGCTCCAATAACCTGCAACCCTACAGACTTACTCAAAATTGAGCAAAAATCATCCTGCCATAATTTCAAATTCTCTTTATTTTCTATTTTTTCCTTTATCAATTTTTGCACAAGCTGTGTGCTCAAATGATTTTGAAATTTCTCAGACTCATAATGATAACCTATTGGATAGAATTTTGTTAGCACACGAAAAATTTCAGGATAAAGATCAAATAACTCTTCTTTATTTAATATTGGGAGACTATCGAGGTATAGCATACGTTAATAACAATATTTAGCTCTTGTAATGGGCGCCCCATAACACATATTTGGACTTGTGCTAATAGTAGAGCCAGGTTGTCGAACATTCAATTTAATAAGTAAATAGCCTTTTAATACTTCCCTAATTACTGATTCTCTATTTTCGTTTACGTTGGCTCGCAAATAACTATAAAGATCATTCTTGGCACTTGCCCATGCGGAATTAAAAATAGTTGTTGCATTATGGCTAATTTGGTATGGTATATCAACACATAAATTATTAAAAAAAGGTTCTATAAGAATCCAAGACCCCGAAGTTGTTTGGCGGCTAATTTTTATATTAAGATTTGTTATATTAGCCGTGGATGAAAATCCAGCATTTCCAGGCTGGATGTTAGTCATCCATGAATAACTCCCACATATTCTTGCGTTATTTTGAGCCAAAATACTTGTCCCAGTACTACTGCTACTTCCACCCCCCCATTATAATCTCCAGCACCGCCATAACTTCCACCACTGCTCGTCGAAGTCGAAGTATAGCTACCGTTATATATAGTGGTAGAGGTACAGGTAGTGCCATTATAGGTGACCGTCTCACCGAGGTTGTACCAGTCGGTACATTGCATATAGGTCGTGTAGACGTTATATGTGTGAGAAGCAGTAAGGCCCGGACCTCCTTTTGTGCGTTCTTCAATTTTGGCGACCACCTTGCCATCCTCCATCTTCCAGCCGTTCACATAACTACCATCAAGGGCATGAAAAAATACCAATCCTGCAAAATCAGCGTCCTTCTTTAAGTAGGTGTTACTGTAGAGCTCAAAGTTATGGGACTCAAGGTACTCTGGCTCCCCCATCATCGTCATAATATAGGTATTAGTTCTTTTTTCTTTTCTGTCCCTGATCACCAATAATCTTGATAAAGAGGTCAAGTAATCCCGATTGCCAGTTGCCTCATACTTTGCCATGGCTCTTGGACTGGCCATACCGAACCTCCCCTGGGTTCTCAGTTCTACCTCTACTGTGGACAGGCCATTGTCCCGTGAGGCAAAGGCATGTTTCCATACGGCCTGCAAGGCAACTGGTTTCTTTCCGTTAGATCCCTTGCCCAGCTTTGATTGCATCTCTAAACCTTCTGTCTTCATTATCATTATAGGGCTTTGGTTGGCCTCGAACCAACTTTGGGCATCTTCGATTTCAAACTCAGGGGCCTCATCGGCGGAGGTTTCCGTGGAGTTTATTGGGTTGTCTTCAAGTTCAGCTTGACAAGAAATTAGCCATGATAAGCTTAAGGATACAATTGTACTAATGACAAATAGATTTTTTTTCATAATAATGGAAGTGTTTAAGTCAAGAAGTAATTCTCACAATGGTTAATGTATTTTTACTAAATTTAACAATAAATATTATACGATTTAATTTTTTATTAATTTAATTTAGGAAGCATAAAAATGAGAGTTTTAAAAATTTTGGTGGTCATTTCTATATTGACAATAATCGCCTTCATTTCCTTCAAACTCGGATATTTCTCAAATCGCCCTCCCGACACATCTGCCGTCGAAAGTCCTGAATATCGAGAAGCCCTTAAATTTATTGTTGATAACATGTATGTCCATAAAACCCGGTATGGCAAACTGGTAGCTCCCGATGGTAACCTCACCTCATTTTCACCCTACGATTATAAAAATCTATACGCCGCAATTGATGTTCTGGATTCTTTAAAATTGTCCCATGCCTTAGTATTTGTTGAAGAAGAAGATCAACGAAAAATTTCACGGAAGCATCTAAAGGATCATATTGAAGGTTCGCTGGAAACTTGGAAAAACTCCCGTTTTTCTCAACATGTCGAGTTTAAAGATTTCACTGAATACATACTCCCTTATAGGGCGGGTAATGAAATTCTCTCAGATTATCGAAAAACGGTCCCAAGACTTTTTTCAAAAATTTCAGATAGTTTGAATAAAATTAAAACCCCGAAGGAAGCTGTAAATATCATCAACAACAATCTAAAAATGCGATTGGTTTTCGATCTGCGATCTCATGCCGATTTACATGAACCTGATATGTTGAGTTTGTTGTCTCAAAAAAAGGGTAGTTGTGAGTCTCTTACCCAATGTACCTCCTTGACAATGCGGGCTATGGGCTTGGCAGTCGCAATTGATGAATGCCCAGTCTGGGCCCATCGAAATTCAGGTCACCAGTGGAATTCTTTTTTAGACACCAATAACAAATGGATTCCATTTGGAGGAGCGGAGAAGAATCCTGATGAGTTCGATGCAATAAACGATTCAGTAAAAGCTCCAAAGGTGTTTAGGCATACTTTTTCAGTTCAGGAAAATTTTGGGCCGCCACTTGAAAATTATAACGATATTCCACAATTGTTCCATAATAAAACCCGCATTGACGTCACCAAAGAATATGTCGATACATTGGACGTTACCATTGAAATTACCGACAATGACCTTTCACCAAACGATTACCTTTATTTGGCGGTCTTTAATGCGGAAGAATGGAAAATCGTTTCATGGGCAAAACTGGATAAGGGCAAAGCATTGTTTAATGATATGGGTGC
>JAESQF010000022.1 GCA_016765295.1 Oleispira sp. | reverse complement strand
TGAAAGAAGGCATTCAAGTATTGATGACCAAGCGCCAGCTACCCAATACATTTCTTTCAAGCCACACGTTCCCTCTTCGAGGGCGGCTTGAAAAAATGTATGTAGAAAATAAATAAGAAGTACTATAAAACTGTCCGAACAAATGGGGTGTCATCAGGAAACCTTACTAAAACATGGTCTAAAATCCTAAAGAAAGCAATTCTTCTAATTGAATTTGCTATCCTAAAGCATCGAAATAGGTCAAAGAAGAGCAACGAGATGGTTTTAAGTAAGCAAAAAAAGCATACTAAACTTCATAGGACCTATTATTCACTTACGAATCCTATAAAACATTCCAAAAAAAATCAATTTCCTTCTAAAAAGGTTAATTTCCCTATGTCAGTTATCCGCTTATCCTAGTAATTGCTTTTAGAATTTCCACCACTTTTTTGTAGTTCTACCGTAGCCGTAGCCGTATTTACCACCATAGCCCAAATTGGAATCATCTACACCATTCACAACAAAAGACAGCCCTTTGAGTTTCCCTTCTTTATGAAGTTATAATGGGTAATCCAACACTTTTAATTCGGTCATTCCTGCTCTTGTAACGTAAAGGATTTGATTTGCGTATTCACTTATTAACAAGGTATCAGTGACCACCATTAATGGAGCTGTATCAACTATAATATAATCATATTGATCGACCACGCTGTCCAAAAGTTCTTTCATTCTTCCATTCATCAAAAGTTCCGCAGGGTTTGGTGGTATTTTCCCAGAATATATCACATCTACGATTTGTTCGTGGGCTAGCATGGTTGAGATAATAACCTTATTTCCTAAAGTTTTGTCTACTAAATACTCGGTCAACCCGTTATCATCCTTATTCCTTGTCGGTCTGCCTAATCTGTCAACATTTTTTCCAGAATAAAACTGATAAATTTTTGGGTTTCTAATATCAGCACCAATGAGCAAAACCTTTTTATGAGTATTTGCAAAAATCATAGCTAAATTTGAAGCTACCAAAGTTTTACCTTCTCCGGAAACACTGGAAGTCACATAAATAATAGCCCCTCTACTCTTTTTTTCCTTTTTGGATTTTATTACATAGTCGAGATTAGTCCGAAGAATTCGTAAGGACTCTGCCAAAACAGTTCGTTCACCAACTTTGACTAGAGTACTCTCCTTCTTGGAAATTTTTGGAAGCTCAGCTAATACTGGTATATCCCCTGTTAATTTTTCCAAACCAACTTTATTCTGAACTTTATTATCTAATATGTCAATTACATATATACAAGAAAATGGTATTAATAAACCAAGAAGTAGAGCAACCAATAGTACAAATGGTTTTTTAGGGGAAACTGGAAAATCACTAACTGCATATGCATTGTCGATAATGTTTGACTTTGCCGAAGAAGATGCAAATGCAATTTGTGCTTCCTCACTCTTTTGCAATAAATACAAATACAAGGATTCTGTAGTTTCTTGTTGCCTTGCTATGTCCCTTAGAGCGCGCTCATTTTTTGGAGCGGAGTATATACGTGAATTGATTTTTGACAATCGACTACTAAGGCTATTTACCTGGAGTCCCAAATTATTCGTCATGCTATTTAAACTTGAACGCATACTACGCTTAAGTCCGGCAAGTTGCTTATCCAAATTTACAATAATTGGATTTTTGTCATTGGAACTTTCCAACAAGCGCTGTCGCTCTAAAGCAAGTTCATTATATTTTTGGGTTGTAATAGCTATTGACCGATCGTCCAGACCTATATTAGAAGGAAGCAACTCATATCCTTCTTCATTATCAATTATGTCCCTCATAGATAATGCAATATCCAATTGTATCGATGCATCCTGTAATTGTTGCTGGTTTTGAGCCCCAATATTTAGATTGAGATTAGTTTGGGTGGCAATGTTGGCCAAACCTCTACCCAATTTGAAATCTACAGCAGATTGATCCGCTGTTGTTAAATTAGCAGAAATACTGGATATCCTGTCATCAATGAAATTTGATGTCCTATCTGCCATTGCTTTCTTATCATCAATGGCATTTTGGTTATAATTTGATATTAATGTATTTATCACATCTTGTGCCCTATCAACTATGGCATCATTTAACAAAATTGAAATGATTTTGGATTTATCGTTGGCCACTGAGATTTCAAGAGCCTCCTGATAGTATCCGGCCATTGCTGACACCGGAATCACAGACACCGCATACTTATTTGTTCCAAATCTTTGCAAGTCAGAATCATTTGGGGTAATGATTATTTTCCCCACCCGAGAGGAAATGGTATTTCCAAACGAATATATTTTAGGTGGACTATCTTCATTTTCAGTAAACTCAAAAGATGTTTCAGATAATGTGGTAATAAAAAAAACCGCAGTTGAATTATGCACAATGGAGTCCGGCGCAATAAAATTAATCTTGAATGGGGGGCCTGGATTGCGATAAATCTCAGAATTTTTAATATTCCCTAATGCAATAATCTTTACATTTAGCCCTAACTCTTTAACCAAGGCAATTAGGTTGGATCTTGATGTTAATATTTCTATTTCATCATCTATTTGGTTACCAACTCCGCCAAACACATCTAAGTCCTTAAAAACATTAAGTTGTGAAGAACCTTTTTCATCCTCCAAAACTTGAATTTTGGCTTGCACCGCATATTGTGGAACGGCGTAACGAATATATATAAAGCCTAATAGCACAGCGGTCAAACCCGTTACAACAAACCATTTCCAACGTTTTAAGTAAGGTTTCAGAAGTTCTCTATAATCCAAATTCTCTTGTGAAAAAAGTGTAGGCTCTATATTCATCTTCAATTAATTAATATAAAAATTCAATTTTATTATCTTGATAGAATAATGACAGTTGATGTAATTAAAAGAGAAGCTATAGAAAGTGCAATAGTCGCTCTTGTATCCAAACTGGAAGCCGAAATACCCGATCGGTTGGGTTCCACATAAACAACATCATTCTGGGTAAGATAGTATACAGAGGATTTGGCCATGCTTTTCGAGGTCAAATCTATTCGGTTATAAACCTTAGTTCCATCAAAATCACGTATTATCAATACGTTCTCACGAACTCCTCGAATTGTTAAATCTCCAGCCATACCTAAGGCCTCTAAAATAGTAATTTGCTCCCCATTAACAGGGTATGTTCCGGGAGCATTTACCTCTCCCAAAATAGTAACCGTAAAATTACGAAGTCTTATGTTTATTATAGGGTCCTTTAAATATTCTGATAATCGGTCTCTTAGAAGTATTCGCAATTCATCGGGAGATTTCCCCAAAACTTTCAATTTACCGATTACCGGAAAATCAATTTCACCGGCTTGATCAACTAGTAATCCACTTGCTCTTGCTGACCACCCATTGCTCTCGCTCCTCTGAATAAATTAAAAGGCGCACTTGCCTCAGGGTTTAAGGAAGACACATATATTCCAATTAGATCATCAACCTTGAATTTTGAAATAAAGGTGTTCTGGTTGACCTGGGTTTCAAAATTTCCGGTGTCTTGAAAGTAAACTACGTCTTTCCTAGAAGCACAAGATGATAATAATATCGCTCCAAGAAAAATAAAAAAGTAATAGTTGAATATTTTTGACATTTTTTTAGATTTTAGTTTGCAATTATAATAATAAAAAAAAGACTAAACTACTATCAAAACAGGTTTATTATTGATATTTCTCTTGTCATTTTCCTGATAAGTCGGCAGAGAATTCTCACTACCGGATAACAACTCTTCATACAATTCTCTTCTAGGTCTTAGGCCTGATAATTTTATCATATTTCTTGTTATTCTATGTTCATAAAGGAAATAATCATTGTAAAACGCTATAAAAAAACATCTTAAAGCACAGAGTAAAACAAAACTAACTAAACTTTGTACAATGATGATGAATAAAGGTAATGGTAAAACTGTTCTCTATTTGAAACACACTATTACCAAGGACTAAAAATATGACCAATATGCTTGACAAACAAATCGCATTAAAAATAGCATTAACATTACGAATTCCAGTGTTTTGTCCAATTCCTTTATAAGAACCAGTAATTAAAAAAGCAATCAAGGTAACTAAAGCAATAATAGGTAATTGGACCAAGATCTTATTTACATCAAAATCTAAAGTAAGGTTATATACATAATAAGATAATATAAATGAAGTGCTCACAAAAACCAAATCAATGACCAACACCAACCATTTGAATGCATCCCTTTGAAGAATTTTTATTAAGTATTCCATTATCATTTTAGAGTCTTTTTTTATTCCTACAATAAAAGTCTTGGTTTTCTTTAGTTAAATCGAATCCACTTGACAAACACAGCTTATTAAATAAACCTTCAGATGTATGATTTTTATGATTGGTTATACTTCAAATATTAGTTGTAAATGCCTAGGTTCAGCACAAATCTTGACCCAAATATATTATTTATTAACGCCACTTATTAAGCTCCACAAAAATAAAAGAATTTTCAACTCTTAGAAATAATAGCCATTATGCATACCACACATATCAATGATTATTTCAAAAGCATATTTTTACAAATTTACTTGTAAATATTCATGCAAAGCGATGTTATTAAGAAAAATCGGCGAAGGTGTTAATAAAATCGGTTTAATACATTGCCATTTGCATTAAGACCATTATTATTGGATTTTATATCTAAAATCCAATTGTTCTTTTCTGCCTCAGAAAATAAAGAGTTCTTCAAAACACTTACATTAAATAAAGATTTAAATATCGAAAAATAAAATATCACAACCGCATGAATAGATGAAAACACTTTAATAAAAGTCATTTATTTTTACTTTGCATTAACTACTAAATTGAATAGAAACAAAATAAAAATCCTAGCTCCGGTGCAGCAGACTTCATTGGTTTCTATACTGTTAAAAAATTAGTTTCGAACAACCATGAAGTTGTTGGACTTGACAATATTAATGACTACTATGATGTGGGCCTTAAATCTGCTCTACTTAATGAATTGGGAATAAAAAAGCATCAGGTTGAAAATTTTAATACCTTATTAAAAGTATAATATATCCTAGGAATTTGAATTTCATTCGAATGAATCTCAAGGATCGTACTGCCTTACCAGAGTTTTTACAACTAAAGGTTTTGATTTGGTTTATAATATAGCACCACAGGCAGGAGTGCGCTATAGTTTAAAAAAATGAGAAGCTTATATCAATAGCAATGTTGTGGATTTTTTGAATATTATGGAGTGCTGCCGTCACCATAACATCAAACATCTGGTCTATGCGAGTAGTTCTAGTGTGAATGGTTTGAACAAAAAAGTATCTTTTGAAACCTCTGACAAGGTGAATTATCTTATTAGCTTATGCTACTACTAAAGCTAATAGCCTACACCTATGGCCATTTATATGATTCAACTACAGGTTTACAGTTTTATACAGTTTACAGTCCCTTGGTCAGGCCAGATATGGCCTATTTCTTGTTCACAGATGTCATTATAAAAGGTAAACCCTTTAAGGTTTTTAACAATGGTACGATGAAGCGCGACTTTACCTATATTAATGATATCGCTGAAGGTATCGCTCGTATTATCGAAATGGAAACAAAGAAATAGAAAAATGAACTCGGATTTATACGAAATTCACAATATTGGCAATAATCAATCTGTAAAATTAAGTGATTTCATAACCACTATCGAAAACAGTTGAGCATTACTGCTAAAAAAGAAATGCTCCACATGCAACTAGGAGACGTTTGTACCACTTGGCCAATGTTGATAATTTAATTAAAAATTATGACTACCACCCCGATACCACAATAAAAAAAGGTGTGGATTCTTTTACTAGGTATTATAAGTTCAAATTATTCAATCTGAAATTAGCAAGTTTGGAAATTTGAATATGTCATTTTACTCTACTTACAGAACAGGTTAATAATATAACCATGGGGCATTTAAGATAGGGATATATTTATTCTCCAATTCCCAATTGGGTTCATTTGACTGAATTTAAAAACTATCTGAAATAATCTGTTTTTTAAACTCTTTTATAGACCTTTGTCCAAACCATTTTCAATCTAAAACTTAAACCCTACCGTTGATGTTAGTTACTGGAAGAGTAGGTTTTATTAGTTCAATTTATGTAAGGATACTCTCCGATGGAAGCAATGTTATCTGTTTGGACGATTTCGTGACCGAAAAAAAGGGGGAATATATCTCATTTAATTCGCAAAAAAAACAATTTGTTGAAGGTGACATTCAAAAGTTGGAAGATTGTACTTACGCCATTAGCTTATGAACTTATGGAGATTCTAAAAACAGGACTAAAAAAGTGGTGATCTTGTATTGAAGTAATTTTTAAAATAGTAAATAATGAATTTGACTATAATCGGAACTGGTTATGTAGGTTTAGTGAGTGGCACCTGTTTTGCCGAAATGGGAAATAGGGTTACCTGTATCGACATAGATGCTCAAAAAATAGATGGCTTAAAAAAGGGGGTAATACCTATTTACGAACCCGGATTGGAAGCCATGGTTAAACGAAACATCCAAAGTAACAGCTTGCACTTTGACACAACTCTGGCTAATCATCTTGAAAAATGTGACATTGCGTTTATAGCTGTAGGCACTCCAATGGGCGATGATGGTTCGGCTAATTTGCAATATGTTTTACAAGTGGCAAAAGAGATAGGTCAAAATATACAGAATCCTATTATTATCGTTGATAAGTCAACTGTTCCTGTAGGTACGGCTGATAAAGTGCGGAAAATCATCAAATGCGAACTGGAATCGAGAAAATTAAACATAGATTTTCAGGTAGTTTCTAATCCTGAGTTTTTAAAGGAAGGTGA
>JAESQF010000083.1 GCA_016765295.1 Oleispira sp. | reverse complement strand
TCGTCTACCTTGATCGTATACCCGCAGCATTCAGCACAATTCTAACCTATGCCTTCACCCCTATTTCTGCCGTCGGTGGTTTTGCTGGGGCAACCGTTTGGGCGGCCATGCGTTTTGGTATCGCTCGTGGGGTATTCTCTAACGAAGCAGGTTTAGGCAGTGCGCCTATTGCCCACGCGGCAGCGCAAACCAACAATCCGGTTCAGCAAGGCACCATTGCCATGCTAGGCACCTTCATTGATACCCTAGTTATTTGCACGATCACAGGTTTAGTCATTGTTGCCTCAGGCGCTTGGCAAGTACTCGACCCTGAGACGGGTAAGGCATTAACAGGGGCAACGTTAACCTCAACCGCCTTTAGCCAAGGCATGCCAAGTATTGGCGGCTTTAATATTGGTGAAATGATCGTTACTTTCGGCTTAATCGTTTTCGCTTTCACTACCTTATTAGGCTGGTCTTTTTACGGAGAGAAGTGCGCTGAATACTTGTTCGGGGTAAAATCGACTATCATCTTCCGCATTGTTTGGGTGCTAGCTATTCCCGTAGGCGCGACATTCCAGCTAGATTTAGCTTGGTTAGTGGCCGATACATTGAATGCTTTAATGGCGATACCTAACCTTGTGGCCTTGTTATTGCTTAGCCCAATAGTGTTTAAGCTGACCAAAGCCGCTAAAGACAGCTCACAAAAAGAACACTAATACTAATTAGTAATCAACCCTATCAGGTTTTAAAAATGCAGTATCCAGCAGTCTTCGTACCCTTAATATTATGGGTACTATTTATCATTACAAGCCCTAACAGTTTAAAGCTATCAAGCATCGGTTTGCTTGATACAGCTTCTATTAGCGCCTTATTGTGCGCGCTAGTATTACTGCCCTTAATGATAACCCGCTCCTTTATTGCACACCTAATATCAGCCGCCATGATCCTGATAATCATATGTTTTAATGTCGGAGCCACGCTATATAGCCTGACATACAATTCCTACCCAACATTAGATTTTTCAAATGTCATTGGCAGCGGTATTCATTTATTTTCTGTACTGCAATTTTTACTCGCAGGGCTCACAATTACACTCGTAACCTGGCTAATATCTAAAATACTTAGCCAAGTCACCAGCAATACATCTACTTTCAAGCTAACTATCACAACAGTCTTATTCTGCCTAGTGTTTATAATTACCCAAGATAGCTATAAAAGCTCCTACAAGGCACGACCGATTTCAATTTTGACCGATACCAATGCAGCCGGATTCCTATTGCGCTCAGCTTTACCCCTACCAATATGGGTGCAAGATATTGAAACAATGAAATACCATGAACGTATTGCCTCCTTAAATCACTTTAAAGAATTTCATGAGCTGCCTGAAAAGTATCATGCTGATAGTTTAAGAAAGTTTATTGGGGCTCAACCTCAAAACTACAGCACTCCCTATCCCAAAACATATCCTCTTTATCAAACGCCGGTAAATTCTACTTCCAGTAGACCTAAAGAGAATGTCATTATTATTCTACTTGAAAGTGTTCGGGCTTCAGAGATGGGCATCTATGGCGCTAAAAATTCAGCCAGCCCTTTTATGGATTCATTAGCCAAGCAATCCAAAGTATTTAAAAATGCCTATAGCACGGCTCCTCTCACTGGGAAAAGTGAATTCGCCATAAACTGCAGTACTTTAGACTTTTTTGCTGATTCAAGCGCAAGCTACCAAGACACATTAAAAAACAAACGCTGCATAGCCAATATATTAAAAGACTATGGCTTAGCCACTTATTGGTTTCATGGCAATGAAAAAGAGTTTTATAATCGTGGGGAGTTCCTGCCCAAAATTGGCTATCAACATGTTATTGGCGAACAAGAACTAAACGAAGCCAACGTATCTGACATATTAGCTTGGGGAATTTCTGACACCGCACTTTTTAAACATGCGTTAAAAACTCTAGAAAATGAACAACAACCATTTTTTGCTGAAATACTGACACTCTCCAATCACCTTCCATTTGATTACGAATGGAATATTGATTTCCCAAAAAATCTAACCGAAGCCAATAACAAGGGTGTCTACTTTAATGACTATCGAAAAGGTATTTATTATACCGATCAAGCTCTGAAACAATTTTTTACTGAGTTCTGGAAAAGTGATTTAGCGAGCAATACCCACGTAATTGTAACGGGAGATCATGGAATATGGGCATTCGATAAATCTAAAACGTATTCACAGTTATCAAAGGATGAGCATTTCTTTAGAGTGCCTCTCATTATTTGGTCTCCAGATAAACAGCAAGAAATTCATACTGCTCTAAGCTCTCATCTTGATATCGCCCCCACGATTTTAGAGTTACTCGATATAAAAACTGACAATTCATTTATTGGTAAGTCACTTTTTTCAAGCGAAGAAGAGCTCAACAATCGCTTACTTTATACGATGTACCATAGAGATTTTGGCTATCGAACGGCAACGGAAGCCTGCGCTCCAGTCAATGGCTGCATGGATTTTCTCAATACACCTCAATGCAGCGATTGGGCAACAGCATTGCCTAAAGCCGCCACTGAGGAAAATAAGCTTGATATGATTTGCTCTCCGATATCAGAGGTGCAAGATTTTAACCATGAAGTATTTCCAACACATTATCGCTCCTCAGCGGATGACCACAGAATTTTATTAGATTATTTACAAATCGGTTTAAAATATAAATTAGAACCTGATTCAGCGAACCACTCGATCAGTCAATCAGAGATATAGCCAAAATATGAAAGAAAATGCCCTCACTAACGCTATTAAAGAAAATGTAGCATACGCATTAAAAGAAGATGTTGGCCCAGACTTATTATCCGGCGATATTACTGCTCAGCTAATACCAGCAAGTAATCTGGCCAAAGCTCGTATTATTAGCCGAGAACGTACATTAATAGCAGGCACGGCTTGGGTAAACGAAGTCTTTAAACAGCTAGATCCTAGCGTTACTGTCTCGTGGCAAGTATCAGAAGGCCAGTGGGTCCGCCCTAATCAAACTTTATTTGAACTAGAAGGCTCAGCACGCTCATTATTAACCGGCGAAAGAGCGGCGCTTAACTTCTTACAAACATTATCTGCTACCGCAACGTTATGCCATCACTACGCTCAAATTGTAGAAGGTACTGGGGTTAAGTTACTCGATACCCGAAAAACACTACCGGGCCTCCGTGTGGGACAAAAATACGCGGTGACAATCGGTGGTTGTTACAATCATAGAATCGGCTTATACGATGCCTTCTTAATTAAAGAAAACCATATCCACGCATGTGGCAGTATCGAAAAGGCCGTTAAAAAAGCCCACCAGATTGCCCCAGGGAAAAAAGTCGAAGTCGAAGTCGAGTCAATCAAAGAGCTAACCCTTGCCTTAGAGGCCGGTGCAGACATTATTATGCTAGACAATTTTAGCCCTAGTCTCATGGTTGCAGCAGTCACATTAAATAAGAAATTTACCCAAGCTCAAAATAGCTCTGGTATTGACAAGTGCCGAGCAAAATTAGAAGCCTCTGGTGGCATTACTACCAAAACTTTAAGATCTTATGCTGAGACTGGGGTGGATTATATTTCAATTGGCGCATTAACCAAAAACTGCACAGCAATTGATTTATCCATGCGGCTCATCTGATCTTTAAAATCACATATAAACAGAATAATTTAGGAAAATAGAATGCTGCTTAAAAAAAATCTAGCGCAATATACTCGGTATCAAGCTTTCGGCTTCCATATAGCCATTAGTCTGATTATTTTTTCATTGCTATTAGTCGGCATTATACAGTTTTGGTACCCAGGACTTTTATTTGAAGCGGGCAATGGTTGGAAAGCGGTAGGCATTATTGCTGGCATAGATCTCATTCTTGGGCCACTCTTGACCTTAATTGTTTTCAACCCGAAAAAGAAAAGTTTGAGATACGACCTGATCATTATTGCATTCTTGCAGTGTACAGCACTGATCTATGGCAGCTGGACGATATACCAAAACCGTCCTATCGCCTTAGTTTACATCGGCTCTAGCTTTCACCTGTTACATGCAAGCGCCCCATTTGCCAATGACATCAAAGACCTTGCTGAAGCTAACCAACATCTACTTTATTATTCACCTGAACTTGAGATAACAACCGTTCGATTGCTACCTGAACGATTCCATGCTTTTTCTCAATTTCAGCAGCAAATACTTGAAGAAACAACAAAAAATCAAGATGAAACGTTTTTACTCATTCCTTTAACTAAATCGGGTAATCGTTATGGGGTAAAGATCGATGTAAACACCGGAAACATACTCACAATAGAGCCAATAAACAGCAATAACTGACATTTTTTGTCACCCCCGTCTCATTAATAACAAAAGATGTCCCGTGCACCTAGACGTATTTCGTGATCTTAGAGTAGTATTAGCCGCACTTTCAAAGAATTAGCCAAGAACATATGAACTTGGCACAGTCTCTGCAAGATTGTAAATAACAACAAAGAGTTCGCACTTATTGCTTACTCACTAATTAAAATAAAGTTTTGGAGCAGTCCATGAAAACGATTCAAAAAGGTTTTACATTAATCGAACTGATGATTGTTATTGCAATTATCGGTATTCTTGCCTCAGTAGCATTACCAGCTTACAAGGAATATATTGTTAACGCTCAAATGGCTACCGTAATTGCTAGTGTTGGTACCGTTAAAAATGCGATGGAAAAGAACTACAGTAAATATGGCAAGTCCTATATTGAGTCTACAAGTAGCTCTGCACGCAAACAGGTCGCTTGCGGTTATCAGCCTGATGCAACAGAAGAAAGCTGCTGGAAACAAGACCTAGGTATGCGAGCTGCTCCAAATGCTGACATGATTGAAGGTATCAAGGGCGTTGCTCTAGTTGCTGGTTCATTAAAAACTAAGGCCGATGTATCATGCTCAGGCTTCTTAGCACTTACTGAGATTCCTTCTGCTGGTGTAGCAGTATCAGCAGCCATCGCAATTACTTTCGATGATAAAATCAGTGAAGATCTGGAAGATTTAATCCTAACCTTAACACCTATCTTAAATCCTGACCGTCCTCAGAATCTTGGCTGGGCTGCTACTTCTAATTTTGACCCAGCAACCGATATCGGTGGTATTGCTTGTAAATGGGTTGAAGACAACCTAAACAATGCTTGGATCAAATAATATTTGATTGCTTAATAAAAGGCCCTTCGGGGCCTTTTTTTTGCCTGCTAAAAAGCACAAATCACTTCTCGACATACTCAGTTCACACTCTCTCAATCAAATCCCTGCTTTAATCTCGCTTTCCCCTCTCCACCTTTCCCATTTTTAGATATTTGCAGTACACTAAGACTAGCGTAATAACAAGAAAAGCACTTATTGTATGAATCTAAATGGTTTAGCCCGTTCTTTGTCTCAAGCGGGTCTTATTGATGCTGAAAAAGCCCAGCAAGCAATGGACATCGCCAAAAATGAAAAAGCCTCTTTTATAACCACAGCGGTTACTAAAGGCTTTGTCGATCCCTTGCAGGTCGCTATTTTTGCCTCTACTGAATTTGGCCTACCTTTATTAGATCTTGCCGCGTTCGATACAGAGCTACTGGTCAAAGATATTGTTAGCAACGATCTTATTGAAAAACATAGAGTTTTACCGCTGTTTAAACGCGGCAATCGACTTTTTATCGCTCAAAGTGACCCTTCTAATATCACCGCTATTGATGAGATCAAATTCAATACGGGTATGAATGTTGAACCCATTATTGTCGAAGAAAACAAACTTGCTGTTATGGTGGAAAAGTTTGTTTCAGCTGAAGAGAGTACTTTTGACGATTTTGATGATGAAGACCTTGATGTCGATATTGAAAGCCCAGAAGAGACGCAGAAAAACGACGAGCCTGGCAGCGGCGATGACGCCCCCATTGTACGCTTTGTGAATAAGATGCTTCTTGATGCTATTAAAGGCGGATCGTCAGATATTCACTTTGAACCCTATGAGAAGCGCTATCGCGTGCGCTACCGTACTGATGGCATATTACACGAGGTGTCTAGCCCTCCCGTTAACCTTTCAGGCAAGATCGCAGCACGACTAAAAGTCATGTCACAAATGGATATCTCTGAACGCCGCCTGCCCCAAGACGGCCGTATCAAAATGAAGATATCCAAGACCAAGTCGATTGACTTTCGTGTTAATAGCTTACCCACGTTATGGGGTGAAAAACTAGTTTTACGTATTCTAGATCCTTCTAGTGCCAAAATGGGTATTGATGCTTTAGGTTATGAGCCTGAACAAAAAGCTTTATATATGGAAGCCTTAGCTAAACCTCAAGGCATGATTCTAGTGACAGGTCCTACGGGCTCAGGCAAGACGGTATCCCTATATACCGGTTTGAATATCCTCAATACCGAAGAAACCAATATATCTACGGCAGAAGATCCAGTTGAGATTAACCTTGAAGGTATAAACCAGGTAAACGTAAACCATAAAGTAGGCTTAGATTTTGGCGAAGCACTACGTTCCTTTTTACGTCAGGATCCTGATATCGTAATGGTGGGGGAGATTCGAGATATAGATACTGCGTCTATTGCGATTAAAGCCGCACAAACAGGTCACTTGGTTTTATCGACCCTGCACACCAATAGTGCCCCAGAAACACTGACCCGCCTTGCTAATATGGGTGTTCCTTCCTTTAACATTGCAACTTCGGTTAGCTTGATCATTGCACAGCGCCTAGGGCGCAGATTATGCAGTGCCTGTAAGCAACCAGCAGATATTCCTAAACAAGTCTTATTAGATGCGGGCTTCAGTGAAGAGTTAATTACTAATGGTACATTCTTCCAACCTAAAGGCTGCGATGCTTGCAATAAAGGTTATAAAGGTCGAGTGGGGATCTACGAAGTGATGAAAATCACCCCGGCACTTTCTCAAATAATTATGGACGATGGTAATTCATTAGAAATCGCAGCAGTGGCCAAAAAAGAAGGTTTTAATAACCTTCGTACATCAGCATTAGAGAAAGTCGCCCAAGGCATTACTAGCCTTGAAGAAGCCAACCGAGTCACAGCAGATTAATGCGCCTAGCGACTACATAGAATAGAAAGCGGAATTTTAAAATGGCTAAAGCTAAAAAACAAAAACAGCAGCAGTTTGAATGGGAAGGCACTAACCGTAAAGGACAAAAGGTTAAAGGCGAAACTTCTGGGCCAAACCTTGCGACAGTGAAAGCGCAGCTGCGTAAACAAGGGGTGCAACCAGGAAAAGTTAAAAAGAAGTCCACGCCTTTATTGAATTTTGGTGGGGGCGGGAAAATAACCGCTCTAGATATCACTTTCTTCACTCGCCAAATGGCGACTATGATGAAGGCCGGAGTACCCTTAGTACAATCTTTCGATATTGTCGGTGAAGGCGTTGATAATCCCGCACTGAAACTATTAATCGCTCAAGTGCGTGATGATGTATCAGCAGGTAATGATTTTGCCTCCGCGCTAAAAAAACATCCCAAACATTTTGATGAGCTATTTTGCAACCTAATCGAATCTGGAGAGCAGTCCGGGGCTCTAGAGACGATGCTGGATAAAGTAGCTGTTTATAAAGAAAAAACAGAAGCATTAAAAAAGAAAATTAAGAAAGCCATGATGTATCCTGCGGTAACTTTGGCTATTGCTTCAATAGTAACCGTCATTCTGTTGGTCAAAGTTGTACCAACGTTTGAATCTATGTTTAAAAGCTTTGGCTCAGAGTTACCCGCACCCACTAAAATGGTAGTAGCTATCTCTGAATGGACCCAAGCTTATTGGTATATATTGCTCGGATCTATCATCGGCTTTGTTGTTGGCTTAAAACAGGCTTTAGCGCGTTCTCCTGCGTTTAAAGATAAATTTGAAGCGGGTTTATTAAAAACCCCTGTCTTTGGCGATCTATTAATGAAAGCCGCGATTGCTCGTTTTGCAAGGGTATTAGCAACCACCTTTGCAGCGGGGGTACCGCTAGTGGAAGCATTGGATTCAGTAGCAGGTGCAGTAGGCAACTCGGTATATCGAAAAGCTGTATTGAAAATACGCGATGAAGTTTCTCAAGGCCAGCAAATGCACTTTGCCATGAGAGCAACAGGCGTTTTTCCCAACATGGTAGTGCAAATGACCAGTATCGGTGAAGAGTCTGGAGCCCTAGATGCGATGCTATCAAAAGCGGCTGATTACTACGAAGATGAGGTTGATAATGCCGTCGATAACTTAACAGCATTAATGGAGCCTCTAGTAATGTCTTTCTTAGGCGTGGTTATTGGCGGCATGATTGTCGCGATGTATCTACCGATCTTCGAAATGGGTAAAGCAATTTAATGACCCTCGCCTCCTTTACTGATGTTGCACACTATCTGCAACATCAGCCCTATGCTCTAGCTATCATCATTCTTATTCTATCGCTGTTAATCGGCAGTTTTCTGAATGTGGTAATTCTTCGCTACCCTATTATGCTATTTCGCAGCTGGTTAATTGATAGTAAAGATTTAGCCGATAACTTGCCTGAACATAGTGCCCTGCAAGATTTAGAGTCACCCTATACACTTTCTAAGCCAGCGTCGCATTGTCCACGCTGCCACAGCCCAGTGAAAGCTTGGCAAAACATTCCAATTATTAGCTATCTGCTACTAAAAGGTAAGTGCTCTGGTTGCGCTGACAGCGGGCAAGAAACTAAGATTTCTATCCGCTACCCGTTGGTTGAATTAGCCACTGGCTTATTAAGCCTTGCTCTATTAATAAAGTTTCCTTGGTCAATTCAACTTGCTGCCATGTTGGTTTTTACTTGGTCTCTAGTAGCCATGAGCATGATCGACATCGACCATCAGATTTTGCCTGATACCATGACGCTCTCCCTTATGTGGCTTGGATTACTGCTGAATATCGATAATACCTTTGTCGATCTGCAAAGTGCCGTTATCGGTGCTGCTGCGGGGTATTTATCTCTTTGGTCGGTTTATTGGTTATTTAAGCTAGCCACTGGCAAAGACGGTATGGGCTTTGGTGATTTCAAACTTTTAGCCGCTTTAGGAGCTTGGTTTGGCTGGCAGTTCTTACCGATGATTATTTTATTATCTTCGATAGTCGGTGCTGTAGTGGGTATAGCAGGCATTATAATAATGGGTCGCGATAAAAACATTCCGATTCCTTTTGGTCCTTATTTAGCGGCAGCGGGCTGGATTGCCGCTATGTGGGGTCATGAGATTATGGAATGGTATTTACCTTCTGTTTAGCTACTATTGAATAGGATTCACTTAAGTATATGATTATTGGTTTAACAGGTGGTATAGGCAGTGGAAAAACTGCTGTTAGTGATCGTTTCAAGGCCTTAGGGGTTAACATCGTTGATGCAGATATTGTCGCCCGAACTATCGTCGAACCTAATAAGCCAGCTTGGCATGATATTAAAAATTATTTTGGGCCTGAAGTATTATTAGAGGATCAAACGCTTAACCGTGCATGGCTTCGTCAGCAGATATTTGCAGATGAAAATAAACGTAAAAAATTAGAAGAATTCACCCACCCTAGAATTCGCGAAGAGATCATGCGAGACCTTGCATGCTCCACCTCTCATTTCACTATATTAGTCTCTCCACTATTAATTGAAAGTGGTCAATATGAACTGGTAGAAAAGATCATTGTGGTTGATGTACCTGAGGCAACTCAACTTGAGCGCACCTGTTTAAGAGATAATAATGATCCCGAGCAGGTAAAACGAATTATCGCAGTACAATTAACCCGAGATAAAAGATTAACATACGCTGATTATGTAATCTCGAATACTCATAATTTCAGTACTCATAACAATCATTTAGATGAAAAAGTCATGAATATATACAACAAATTGAATAATAAATTCGATTAATATAATACATCTGCATCTGCAACATTATCAGCATTTATTTTTATATACCCTGCGAGCCCATCAATATCAGATCCATTGATATAAATATTTCGATCTTCACTTTCTTCAATGGGGATTTGATACCCTAAAAGAGTAGTAACAAAATTACTAAGCTGAAAATGACTATTAATATTCAATACTCTATTTCGTGTAAGCCCATCATTATCAATATTAAAACTAGCATAAAGTAACGGCACTTCATAAACTTCTTTTTCAAACCAGCCATGCCCATAAACCCCCCGCTCTCCTAGTAACTCCCCATGATCAGATGTGTATATAAAGTGGGTCGGTAAATTTATATTATTTTCTATATAACTAATCATACTACTAACTACAAAATCAGTGTAGTAAACACTATTATCATATTCAGATGAGAACACTTTAAACTTTTTAGGAGATTGGTAAAAATATGGTTCGTGAGAGCCTCTCATATGAAGCACTAAAAATTGATTATTGTTTTTCAAAACATCAAGATATGGAATCAAGTCCTCATCAAAACCTTTAGACAACGGTCCAAAATCATCCCTATCCTTATAATTTTCGATATATTTCTTACAAATTAAATTCTGAAGAATACCTAACTCAATTGATTTTTGGGCACTAATGAAACTAGTATTAAAACCTTGATCTAAAGCCAATTTATTTAAGCAATTTTTTTGATTAGCTATTTGCAGGGATGCTCCTGGGTACTTAACCCTATTAAGCAATGCAGGCAAAGAAGTTTTGGTCATTGTTCCAGATGAATATATTTCCCTATAAATAAGGCTTTTAATTCCCGATAGCTTTGGAGTCGTATTGCTTTCATACCCGAACAAAGACATCTGTTTTGCCCTGAGCGACTCTCCAATAACTAGTACGACATTATGCCCGCCGGCAGTTTTTAATTTTAACGGGGTATCAAGCTCAAAGAACAACTCTTCACTGTTAATTTTTTTTGGTAAGAAAACAAAAACAAAACCCCGAACTACAATATATAAGTTTTCAATACCAGATTTCTCATAGGAGGGAAGTATCATTTCAGCCTGGTATTGCCATAATTTCTCATCACCATCATCCATATAACTATGAATAGAAAAATAACTACTTAGCATCAAACACAAAATAACAAAAAAAGAAGTTTTATTAAGTACTATATTTTTACTTTTAAACATACTCAATAATATTACATAAAATACAGAAAAGAAAAACAGTATTACCACAGACCCTAGCAACACCCTAGTTCCAGAAAACAGAATACTAACAACCTCCGTAAAGTTAAAAAATAGCTGATAAATACTTGCCGCCTGAATATAATTTCCGAAATAAGTGTAATTAAGGCCTTGGAATAACAAACCAATAAAGATACCACTAGTTACGAACATTCGAACATTATGGGCGAGAAAAGAAACAACAAAACAGAATAGGTAAAGCTTGTATGAGAATAAATCATACTTTATATTAAATAATACGTTGTACGTTGGGTTTAATCCCGCATTTAAATACTCATACCACACCATAAATAAATAAAGTAAATTCCCATAAGCATAGTTCGCTAGAACACCCTTCCCTGTATTCAAATCAAAAAAAACTCCCTTTACACTTCCCACTTCAATTCCTTCTGAAAAATAAAATAATAATACAGTGATAATTCAAATATCACTTATAGACATCTTCCCACTGCTGAGACATCATTTCTTCCTCAACAGACTTCCCCGGAATTGCATGGCTACCATCAGCCCAGGCACCGAAGTCAATTAGCTTACAACGTTCGCTGCAAAATGGACGGTCTTTCGCTTTTTCTGACCATACAACATCTTTGCTGCAAGTAGGGCATTTAACCTTCATACTCTTTCCTTTTCACACAGTTTCATTTTCACACGTGCTCTCTTTTATATTCTTTTCTTCAGTAACCTGCTGCTCTGCAAGAAAGCAACTGATACCTGCGATACCCTGACCACCACTTTGAATACAGTGTTCAACTTCTGATTCTTTCATGCCACCTAAAGCGTAACAAGGAATCCGTGCTTTATCTGTAATTACTTTAAAGCCTGACCAAGTCAAAGCATTCGCCTGAGGATGGGTGTTGGTTTCGTGCACCGGAGATACTAATACATAATCCGCTAGCTCTTGCGCCACTTCAAGCTCGGGTAAGTTATGACACGCCATACTTAACCATTGATGAGCAGGAATAGGCCTCTCAACATTCTCAACCTTAGCCGGATTTATTTCCATATAATTGGCTACCGATAAATGCAAACCATCGGCAAAAGCCACTTGGTACCAATCGAGTGGGCAATTCCAAATTAACTGACTACCGGCTTCATGACAAATACCATACAGCTGCATTGCTAACTGAGTATATTCCATCTGATCTAAACTAGGCGCTCGTAGATTAATCCAGATATCTGTGTGATTTTTTAATGTATTCGCAATCTGCCTTAAGATAATCTCAGGATTATTACTGTCTTGGCTAATCACTATTTTACGAGGTAACGTTAAAGCATCAATAATGGCTTTATTAGCTACAGGGAATTCATAATCCGCTAACTCCGCTGGCTCGACCCAAAGTAAAGGCTGGCCTTCTTTGCCAAAAAAACCTTTCCCCTTAGATTCCTCACTGATAGCTTGCTTAAAGTCTTTAGCATTATGTACCGTCCATACATCAAGTAAGACTGACTTATCAGGATAATGAAATGGAATAGTAATAAGTGGATACATAGCTTCAATCGAAGATTGCAGACCTAACTCTTCTTCCAATTCACGCTGCAAAGCGATTTGAATTGACTCCCCTGGTTCGACCTTACCACCAGGAAACTCCCACAAGCCACCTTGATGCTGATGCTCTGCACGCTTAGCGATGAGAATCTTTCCCTTATTATCAGAGGAATCAAAGATCACCCCAACTGCGACATGTACAAACTTTTTCATTTAATAGTCAACCAACCGCTAAGAACGATAATCTGCGTTAATACTGACATAATCATGGGATAAATCCGTCGTCCAAACTCTTTCTATGACATCACCACGACCAAGACGAATACTGATGGTAATCTCTGGCTGAGCAAATATTGCGGCTCCAGCTTCTTCGGTATAACTCGCCGCACGGCTACCACTTTGCACAATACAGACATCATCAAGATAGATATCAATATCCTCTAAAACCATGTTTTGCACCCCCGCACGACCCACTGCGGCGAGAATACGACCCCAGTTAGCATCACAGGCAAATAAAGCAGTTTTAACCAATGGCGAATGCGCAACGGTATAAGCAACATCTAATGCTTCTTGCACACTGGCTGCTTGTTGAACTTCTATGGTGACAAACTTAGTTGCCCCTTCACCATCACGCACAATCGCATGAGACAGCACCATAAAGGCTTCTAGAAAGGCATCAAAGACAGCACTATAACGAGAATCATCTTTGCTACTAATTTCTGCCATCTTCGCCTGCGCCGTGGCTATTAGCATACAAGAATCATTGGTTGAAGTATCACCATCAATCGTCACTCGATTAAACGATTTATCCGCTAACTCTTTGCACATCACATCTAAAAGAGGCTTAGCAATAACAGCATCTGTTGTCAGGTAAGCCAGCATGGTCGCCATGTTCGGCTTAATCATGCCCGCGCCTTTAGAAATACCTGATATAGTGATTAACTCATCATTAGCGACTTTAACTTGCTGACTATAACCTTTAGGCAAGGTATCAGTCGTCATGATGCCTTCTGCGGCTTTGGGCCAAACGTCTGGCGCTAAATTATCCAGTGCTGGGGATAAGCCTGCTAATAGCTTATCCATTGGCAAAGGCTCACCAATAACTCCAGTTGAAAAAGGTAATACCTGATTCGCCGCAACACCGGTCAATTGCGCAAGCTGCTCACAGGTTGCTAACGCATCCGCCACTCCCTGAGGGCCCGTACCGGCATTGGCATTACCCGTATTAATCACAAGATAGCGAATATCAGCTGCACTTAAATGTTGCTTTGAAACCTGAACTGGGGCCGCGCAGAATGAATTTAAAGTGAAGACACCACTGACTCGACTGCCAGGAGCCAATTCAAAGATCACTAAATCATTACGACCTTCATATTTAATACCCGCTTGCGCGATACCAATACGAAGGCCATTTACTGGGTGATAATTGTGTAATACTTCTAAACCGACAGCCATTTTCTTCTCGCACTGTTAAATTTCTATTAATGCCATTTTACCTGCATTATTTTAATCTTTCATGAAATTCGGCTCATAAAAACGAGCGCATAAAAAAGGGC
This sequence comes from Oleispira sp., assembly GCA_016765295.1. Taxonomy (GTDB): domain Bacteria; phylum Pseudomonadota; class Gammaproteobacteria; order Pseudomonadales; family Oceanobacteraceae; genus Oleispira. Next base: position 14,270 of record JAESQF010000083.1, on the reverse strand, counting down.
AGCCTAAGCTGCCCTATTTGCTTTCTACCTAGAATGATCTCAGGCAGTCAACTTACCATGACACTGCTTGTACTTTTTCCCAGATCCACATGGGCAAGACTCATTTCGGCCGACTTTTCGATCTTCGCGAACGAAAGGTTGAGCGATTTCTGCAGACTTTTCCTCAGCTGGCTCACCACCTTCTTCTGCAGTAATACTTTTAGCAGATTCGTGCTGGTAGCTAGACTGCTTAGCTTGTATTTCTGCCTGCGCGCGGCGCTGCTCTTCCATCTCACGCACGTCTTCTTCTTGACGAACTTTCACATGAGAAAGAATACGAATACTTTCACGCTTCATATTTTCCAAAAGTTCTTGGAATAATTCAAACGCTTCACGCTTATATTCTTGCTTAGGATTCTTCTGCGCGTAACCACGTAAGTGAATACCTTGACGCAAGTGATCCATCGTTGCCAAATGCTCTTTCCAAAGATTATCAACAATTTGCAGCATCACCTGCTTCTCAAACATACGTAATGGATTTGGCTGATCAGGAGCTGATTCGACTGAATCTTCCTTCGCCTTATACGCATCATTAAGAGCCGTTACAATACGCTCACGTAAATTTTCTTCATAAAGTTTATCATCAGTATCTAACCACTGCTGAAGTGGTAAATCTAAATCGAACTCAGTTTTTAATTCAGCCTCAAGACCAGGAATATCCCACTGCTCTGCTAAGCTTTGACGAGGAATATGACCATCAATTGCTTCCTGTAGAACATCGTGACGAATGTTCGCTACTACATCAGAAATATCATCCGAAGCCATAATATCATTACGTTGATCGTAAATAACACGACGCTGATCATTAGCAACATCATCGTATTCTAATAGCTGCTTACGAATATCAAAGTTACGACCTTCAACTTTACGCTGTGCTTTGGCGATCGCATTGCTCACCATCTTGTGCTCAATCGATTCGCCTTGCTCCATACCCAAAGCTTTCATCATGTTACGGATACGATCCGACATGAAGATGCGCATTAGGCTATCTTCTAGAGATAAGAAAAAGCGTGAAGAACCCGCATCCCCTTGACGACCTGCACGACCACGTAACTGGTTATCGATACGACGAGACTCATGACGCTCGGTTGCAATAATATGCAAGCCACCGGCGGTCAATACTTCATCATGACGCTTCTGCCAAGCCGTTTTAATATCCGAAATTTGTTGTTCAGTTGGATTTTCTAATGCCGAAATTTCAACTTCCCAATTACCACCCAATACAATATCGGTACCACGACCTGCCATGTTGGTAGCAATGGTAATAGATCCCGCAGCGCCCGCTTGAGCAATAATCTGCGCTTCTTTTTCGTGTTGCTTTGCGTTTAATACGCTGTGTTGCACTTTTGCTTTGGTTAAAGCTGCAGATAATAATTCAGAAGTATCAATCGATGCAGTACCCACAAGTACTGGGCGATTTTGTGCAACGACTTCACGAATTTCTTCAATAACTGCTTCGTACTTTTCCGCCTGAGTTAAGAAAACCACATCGTTATAGTCGATACGTTTAACTGTTTGGTTAGTAGGAATCACCACGACTGCTAAGTTATAGATCTGATGGAATTCGAACGCTTCCGTATCCGCAGTACCGGTCATGCCCGCTAGCTTATTATATAAGCGGAAAAAGTTCTGGAAGGTTGTGGAAGCCAGGGTTTGGCTTTCCGCTTGAATATTCGTTCCTTCTTTCGCTTCAATCGCCTGGTGTAAACCCTCACCCCAACGACGACCTGGCATAGTACGACCTGTATGCTCATCAACAATAACGATCTGATCGTTTTGAATGATGTAATCAACGTTTTTCTTATAGATAACGTGGGCACGTAATGCTGAATTAACATGATGCAGCAGTGTTAAATTAGTAGAAGAATAAAGACTCTCGCCTTCTTTCAGTACACCTTCTTTTGTTAGCATATCTTCGACATACTCATGACCAGATTCAGTCAGCTCGATAGAGCGCTGCTTTTCATCAAGAATATAGTGACCTGGCTGCTCTTCTTTGCCTTCTTCCGCTTCAATTTGCAGAGTTAGCTGTGGAATCAATACATTCATCTTTTTATATAAAGCTGAACTGTCTTCTGCTGGGCCAGAGATAATTAAAGGCGTACGAGCCTCATCGATTAAGATCGAATCTACTTCATCGACAATGGCAAAATTTAATTCCCGCTGAGTTTTCTCTGCACTGGAGAAAGCCATGTTATCGCGTAAATAATCAAAGCCAAATTCGTTATTGGTACCGTAGGTAATATCACAAGCATATTGAGCACGCTTGGTCTCTGGGTCTAAGCCTGGAACAACGACACCTAAAGTCAAACCTAAGAATTCATAAAGTGGACGCATCCATTCTGCATCACGAGACGCTAAATAATCGTTCACTGTAATAATATGAACGCCCTTACCCGTTAACGCATTAAGGTAAGTTGGCAAAGTACCTACTAAGGTTTTACCTTCACCGGTACGCATTTCAGCAATATTGCCTTCATGTAAGGTCATACCACCAATCATCTGCACGTCAAAATGACGCATCGACATAATACGCTTACTGGCTTCACGACACACGGCGAAGGCTTCGGGCATAATATCATCTAGCTCAGCACCGCCTGCTAGCCGCTGCTTTAGTTCTGGCGTTTTAGCCTTCAACTCACTATCAGAAAGTGCAATCAATGCTTCTTCAAACGCATTAATTTTAACAACGACCTTCCCCATGCGTTTTAATTCGCGGTCGTTTTTGCTACCAAAGATTTTACTAAATAGATTACCGATCATGATTATTGTTTTTTAAACCCAAAAAATAGAGACAGCGAGAAAGACCATAAAGACTAACCGCAGATAGGCGTATTAGACAAGGCTTTCACCATATTTATATCAAAAAAGTGAGGTATTACAGAGATTTAGCGGATAGTGCGGTGTAAATAAGCGGCTGGATCGACTGTGCGACCATTTTTATAGACTTCAAAATGAACATGAGGGCCGGTAGAGCGACCACTACTTCCCATTAGCGCAATCACGTCACCTTTACGTACGACGTCACCAAGATTGACCTTGATCTCTGCGCCATGGGCATAACGGGTTTTATAACCGTTACCATGATTAATCTCGACTAACTTGCCATAGCCATAACGATTACTTGCCCAAGTGACTACACCCGACGCAACCGCTACGACATCAGAACCTTGCTTGCCTGCAAAATCAACCCCGGCATGCCAAGCTAAACGACCATTAAATGGATCCGTTCGTTTGCCATAACGAGATGACATCCAACCTCGTTTAATTGGACGCCCTGCAACAAAGGTATCGGCTTTGATTTTATTGGCTAAAAGCAAATCATCTAAAACTTCAAGTTGCTGCTCACGCCTATCAATACGAGAGGCTAATCGATCTAAAACAGATTTAATTTCAGGAGCTTGATAAGCTTCTCCCAGTGTACCTGGGCCACCGACTGCAGGAATGGCAGAAAAATCGAATTCATCGCCATCTATATTTGTAATCTCAATTAAGCGCTCGCCCAGCGCATCAATACGAAGAAGTTTCGCTTGTAGCTCAGCTAAACGAACAGTTAAACCATCGAGTTCTTGATCAGCATGCTGGCGAATTTGCTGCAGTTCTTGGCGCTGATCATCAAGATCTTTTCCCCATGCTTTAGCAGCAACAGGATCTAATAAACCTTGATCAGCGAGATGAGCGGCCAATAAATATCCCGCAGCACCCATAGCAAACGGCAGAATACACAAAGAGCCCAGTAGTAAGAAACGCACTACAGGCCCTAAAGAGTATGTTTTCGATTGTCCATGTCGTTTACCGACGATAATAATATTCATAACTACTAGTATAGCTGCCTTAAATCCAGGTTCATTTAATTATCGTTATTTTTAGTTGCCAGATACAAAAAAGGCCATCTAATATATGGCCTTTATTCAAAAATTGATTAACTCCCGTTTACTTATCAGTAGATTAGCTAAAAGACTACAAGGCTGCAACTGGTTTCATATAAGAAATAGGAGCGTTATCTTCTTCGAACTCTACAAACTCCCAAGCATCCGTTTGTAATTCTAAGGCACGTAATAATTTGTTATTTAAACCATGGCCAGACTTAAAGCCAATAAATTCACCTATTAAGCTATGACCCAGTAAGTATAAATCGCCTACTGCATCCAAAATCTTGTGCTTTACAAACTCATCTTCATAACGAAGACCGTCTTCGTTTACTACACGATATTCATCAACCACAATCGCATTATTAACGCTGCCACCTAGAGCCAAATTTTTAGAACGCAAAAATTCGATATCTTTCATGAAACCGAAAGTACGTGCACGACTTACTTCTTTAACAAATGAAGTAGTAGAAAAATCTAAACTCGCTTTTTGTGCGCTCTGTTTGAATGCAGGATGATCAAAGTCAATTTCGAAAGTAACTTTAAAGCCATTATAAGGAACAAAAGAAGCTATTTTATCGCCTTCTCGCACTTCAACTTTCTTCTTAATACGAATAAAGCGCTTAGCTTTTGACTGCTCAGAAATACCCGCAGACTGAATCAAGAAAACGAATGGACCCGCACTACCATCCATAATAGGCACTTCTTGTGCACTTAATTCAACAATTGCATTATCGATGCCTAAACCTGCCATTGCAGACAATAGGTGCTCAACCGTATCAACACGCACGCCGTCTTGAACGAGTGTGGTCGACATAGTGGTTTCACCCACGTTGGTCGCTTTCGCTTGAATATCAACAATAGGTTCTAAATCAACGCGTCGAAATACAATACCATGATCCACAGGGGCAGGCTTAAGCGTCAGGTATACTTTTTCACCTGAGTGCAGACCAACGCCTGTTGCACGAATTGTATTTTTGAGTGTACGTTGACGCATCATGTCGATTTACCAATATTGTTGAATAAAACTAATTAATTATTATTAGCGGCCATTATACCCAGTATAGATGAGCACGCTAGTAACGTTTCGTTAATCAGCTTGGCGACGCAAAAAAGCGGGTATGTCTAAATAGTCCATATCCTTTGCCTTCGCGCTATCTACCTTAGGTGCCTGAGTAGCAGCCGCTTGCTGACGAACATGCGCAGGCTTATCTAATTCTGCGTAATCTGCTGCCGTTGTTGGCACTTTCTTTACAGTTACTGCTGGAGCAACGACATTATCAACAACTTTTCTAGGCTTATCAGAATCGTCCTTAAATCCCAAACCTGTTGCAACTACTGTGACTCTTAATTCGTCACTAAGTTCAGGATCAATTACTGTCCCCACAACAACAGTTGCATGCTCAGATGCAAATTCTTCAATAACTTCACCAACTTCAGTGAATTCACCAAGAGAAAGATCAAGGCCCGCAGTAACGTTCACTAAGATGCCACGCGCACCTTGAAGATCAACGTCTTCCAATAATGGACTGCCAATCGCCATTTCAGCCGCTTCGCGAGCACGGTTATCACCCTTTGCAGAGCCAGTCCCCATCATCGCTTGACCCATTTCGGACATAACAGTACGAACATCAGCGAAATCCACGTTAATCATACCTGGACGCATAATCAAATCTGCGATGCCTTGTACTGCACCTAACAAAACATCGTTTGCGGCACTAAAAGCATCTAATAAACTACTATTTTTTCCTAAAACGCTCAGCAGCTTTTCATTAGGAATAGTAATTAAGGAGTCTACGCTTTCTGCTAACTGAGCCAATCCTTGCTCAGCAATAACAGAACGCTTCTTTCCTTCAAACGGAAACGGTTTTGTGACCACAGCAACGGTCAAAATACCTAATTCTTTTGCAATTTCAGCAACTACAGGTGCACCACCGGTTCCGGTGCCGCCACCCATACCTGCTGTGATGAAAATCATATCTGCACCACTGATAGCATCAGCAATACGATCACGATCTTCCAAAGCTGCTTGGCGACCCACTTCTGGGTTCGCGCCAGCACCTAAACCTTTGGTTACGGTACTGCCTAATTGTATTACAGAACTCGCATCTACTTTTCGCAGAGCTTGCGAATCTGTATTAGCGCAGATAAATTCTACACCTTCAACATTATTGGTAACCATGTGTTGAACGGCATTACCGCCACCACCACCAACACCGATAACTTTTATTACTGCACTTTGTGGCAGGTCTTCCGCTAATTCGAACATATCCCCTTCCTGTTGCTGAGACATAGCTCAATCTCCTTTTCTGAGCCCAACGCAATGCGCTAGTGCTATTAAATATTAAAAATTGGTTTGAATCCAATGTTTTACACGCGAAAAGAAGTCTAAAGGGGCTTCTTCTCTATTATTTGTTTTAATTGGGTCATTTTGTTGCATCGCAGCGTACAAAAGTAGTCCAACGGCGGTTGCATAGATCGGATTATTAATCACATCTGTCAGCCCAGAAACACCAATGGGCTTCGCTAAACGAACAGGCATGTGAAAAATTTCTTCTGCTAATTCAACCACACCTTCCATTTTAGAGGTGCCGCCAGTTAAAACGATGCCAGCAGCGACTAAATCCTCATAACCACTGCGACGTAATTCTGCTTGAATTAAGGTGAATAGTTCATCGTACCTTGGCTCTACAACTTCTGCTAATGCCATGCGCGATAGATCTCTTGGCGGTCGCTCACCGACACTAGGAACCTTAATCGTCTCGTCTTCTTTCGCCAACTGAGTCAATGCACAAGCGTATTTTATTTTAATTTCTTCAGCATGCTGAGTTGGAGTGCGTAATGCCATGGCAATATCATTAGTGACCTGATCACCGGCAATAGGAATTACCGCAGTATGACGAATAGCACCATCCGTAAAAATCGCGATGTCAGTTGTACCACCGCCAATATCAACCAGGCAGACCCCTAGCTCTTTTTCGTCTTCGGTTAGTACCGCAAGACTAGAAGCTAGTTGTTCTAAAATTATATCGTCCGTTTCTAAACCACAACGCTGTACACAGCGCTCAATATTTTGCGCTGCATTCATCGCGCCAGTAACCATATGAACTTTGGCCTCCAAGCGCACGCCTGCCATGCCGATAGGCTCTTTAATACCTTCTTGAGTATCAATAGAATATTCTTGCGGCAATACATGCAAAATACGATTCTCACCGTGAAGCTGAACCGCCTTCGCCGCTTCAATTACACGTTCAATATCCCCGTAAGTAACTTCACGATCTTTAATCGCCACCATGCCATGGGAATTCATTGATTGGATATGACTACCAGCAATACCGGCATAAACCGAATGAATTCGACAGCCTGCCATTAACTCAGCTTCTTCCACCGCACGCTGAATTGATTGCACTGTCGATTCAATATTTACGACAACACCTTTCTTCATGCCTCGACTTGGGTGCGAACCCAAGCCGACAATTTCGACGCCACCTTCATCTGTCATTTCACCAACAATAGCGACGACTTTTGATGTGCCAATATCCAGTCCAACCAGCATTTTTCGCGGCCCTTGACTCATGGTATTCCTCCTAAACTGGCAGCCATTTAATGGCCGCCCCTTTTCCGTATCTAAGATCGACAACTGCTACTTTTTCTTGTGGCAGTATTTTTAATAATTCTATTAAGCGCTCTAGGCGCTGCTCTAATTGCTTGCGACCTAAACGAACCGTCCAGCCATTTTCTAATTCCACCTGCCAACTGCCCACAGAATTCAAACTCAAACTAACCATAACAGCATCAACACCTGACAAGCGTGATTGAAAACGCTGAAATTGACGCATAACCTGCTCAGTCTTTTGCTCTGGCCCAAACAGCTTTGGCAATCTAGATTGCTCCAAACTGCCCAGCAATAATAGCTCTTCCCCTTTAGGGTTCAATAACGACTCGTTATTCCAAATCGCAACCGGGATATCTTCTTTAAATTTAACCAACAAGGTATCAGGCCAAACTTTCTTAACCTGTACCTTTTTAATTAACGCTAACTGCTCTAGCTGCTGTTTAACTTGACGAACATCCAAGGAAAAAAAGTTCTGCTCTTTTACCCACAATAATTGTTTCGCTAAATCTTGCGCTTGCCAATAGCGAAACTCACCTTCTATTTCTACATTTTCTACAGGCCAGCCCCAGCGAACTTGCTGCAAACCCCAGCCTGCGCCTACCAATAAACAAATCACAAAAACTGTTTGCAGCAACCACACTGGAATTAGCGTGAGTGAAGCTAGCATAGAAAAAGATCTTTTCTTTTCTAGTCGTGTTGCTCCTTTACTCGATGCAGCACGATTAGCAGAAAGGTTAGAGCTATTACCCTTGCCTTTATCTGCTTTCGACTTTTTTGCTTGATCCTTCATCGAACTAGCATGCATCACAATTCGCCTATCCCTTACTAACCTGCCCAGACTAAAGTGTCTGCTGCAATATTTTCACCACTAACGCAGAGAAGTTTAACCCCCCCGCACTAGCCGCCATTGGCACCAATGAATGATCTGTCATGCCAGGGCTAGTATTAACTTCTAACAACCAAAAATTGCCTTCTTTATCCTGCATCGCATCAACTCGTCCCCAACCAGTGCAGCCAACAAGTTTGAATGCCTTCAGTGACATTTTTTGCAGCTCCGCTTCAGCATAATCGGGCAAACCCGAAGGTAATAAATACTGAGTATCACTGGCTTTATATTTAGCATCGAAATCATAAAAATCATGAGTCGTCACCAGCTGAATCGCAGGTAATGCTTGTTCAGCTAAAATAGTGACGGTAAATTCTTTACCTTCAATATATTGCTCAGCAATCACTAAGTCATCATGCTGAACAGCAAAAGCATAACTATCGGCTAACGCTTCACTGCTATGCACTTTACGCATGCCAATACTGGAACCTTCTCGAGCAGGTTTCACCATTGCTAAGCCACCTAAGGCCTGCATAATAGCATCCCAATCGCTATCCTCTTCTAAAACAAACGCCTTCGGGGTTGCTACTTGGCAAGCATCCCAAACTAACTTGGTGCGCCACTTATCCATACCCAAAGCAGATGCCATGACACCACTACCGGTATAAGGTTTATTCAGCAGCTCTAACAGACCTTGCATCGTACCATCTTCACCACCACGACCATGCAAAGCAATAAAAGCACGATCAAATTCGGCATTCGATAACTGCTGTGCAGCGTTCTCTCTGATATCAATGCCAATTGCATCAATGCCAGATTCTATTAATGCTGCCAAAACAGCGGCGCCACTATTTAATGAAACAGGTCGCTCTGCAGAAGTTCCGCCCATTAATACGGCGACTTTTCCTAGAGCTTGCTTTTCTGCAATGGATATTTCAAAGCTCATATTATTTATCTCTAGAACCCATCGCGTTAGTTGAATTTGCATTCTCCATAATGGACGCTAATTTCTTAGTTAATGAAATAGCCAAGCTACCAATATCACCCGCCCCTTGGGTCAATAATAAATCTCCAGGTTTTAATACCTTACTCAATATCTGAGCAATATCTTCATCGCGCTCTATAAATACCGGATCTAGCGCACCACGTTGACGAATACTACGACACAATGATCGCCCTTCAGCCCCAGCAATAGGTTTTTCTCCCGCAGGATAAACATCCATCAACAATAAAACATCGGGCTCTGATAATACGCGCACAAAATCTTCATATAAATCACGGGTACGACTATATCGATGAGGTTGAAACAAGGCGACTATGCGACGTTCAGGGAACCCCTTCCGAATAGCTTCTAAAGTTACTTCAACTTCACGCGGATGGTGGCCATAATCATCAACCAACATCACCGTGCCTTCATTGCCATCTGCATCAGAGCACTCAACTTCAGCACATACCTGGAAGCGACGACCAACACCGGCAAAATTTTCTAGTGCTTCAACAATCGCATCATCAGGAACTTTTTCATCTGATGCAACCACGATAGCGGCCATTGCATTTAATACATTATGCACACCCGGCATACGCATACGCACAACCAAATCACTCGCATCCCCAGGACGTCTAACTTTAAAAGATGTAAACAAGCCTTGCTGAACAATATCAAATGCCTGGAAGTCTGCATCGTCACTTAAACCATAAGTCACAAACTGGCGCGATATTTTCGGTAATATCTCGCGTACATTATCGTCGTCAATGCACAGCACTGCCAAGCCATAGAATGGTAAATTATGTAAAAAATCAATAAATGTCTGTTTCAGCTTACCAAAATCACCACCATAGGTTTCCATATGGTCCGCATCAATATTGGTAATAATTGATGTCATGGGCTGCAAGTGTAAGAAAGACGCATCACTTTCATCCGCTTCAGCAACTAAGTAACGACTAGCACCTAAGCGCGCGTTAGTACCGGAACTGTTTAAACGTCCGCCGATAACATAAGTTGGGTCTAGTTTTGCTTGCGCTAAAATAGACGTTACCAAGCTGGTCGTTGTCGTTTTACCATGAGTTCCCGCTACCGCAATACCGTGGCGAAAACGCATTAATTCAGCCAGCATTTCTGCACGGCGTACAATAGGAATTCGTTTTTCGATGGCATATTTAATTTCAGGGTTTGCTTGATCAATTCCAGTAGAAACAACCACCACATCTACGCCATCTACATTTTCACTTGCGTGACCTAAAAATACTTCCGCACCCATATCACTCAAATGTTGCGTCACTGAAGACTGACGTAAATCAGAGCCACTAATTTCATAACCTTGATTTAATAAAACCTCGGCAATACCACACATGCCCACACCACCAATTCCAATAAAGTGAATACGTTTGATACGACGCATCTCTGGAATTGCGTAAGCTTCTGCAGGACCTGAAGTCAGTGAGTTTTCGTTAACCATTAATCTTTAAACCTTATTTGTTTTATAACTTGCTGAGCAACAACCGCTGCTGCATCAACAACCGATACGGATTTAGCCGCTATCGACATATTCTTAATCAACTGAGGCTGCTCTGCATACGTCGTCCATCGACTTGCAAGCCACTGCGCTGTTAATTCACTTTGCTGTTTAACTTCTGCCGCATTAGCATTTACTAATATTTGTGCATTTGCCGTTTGATGATCATCTACTGCAAAAGGATACGGGATAAAAATGGCTGCCTTACCTGCACAAGCAACCTCAGATACCGTTAGCGCACCCGCACGACATACCACCAGATCCGCCCAGTCATACGCCTTTGACATATCATCAATAAAATCGACAACCTTAGCTTTCCCCGCTAGCCCTTTCTCTGCATACGTTTGCTGTACAGCTTCAAAATTTTTCTTGCCTACCTGATGCCAAATATTCGGCACCTTATTCTCAGGACCTTGCTTTAATATCAATACCAATGCCTCCATGACCGCATTATTTAATGCCACCGCGCCCAAACTGCCACCTACGACTAATACATTAAGTTTATCATTCTCTCGACTTGTACTTTCTGCTTTCATATCGTCTAAGGCAACGATATTTGCTCGCACAGGGTTGCCGGTAGTCAGTAATTTTTCTAGCCCTTTGGTACCCCGAAACGTATTCGGGAATGCCTGCATAACAACATTCGCAAGTGGCTTCAATAAGCGATTAGTCATACCCGGAAAAGCATTCTGTTCATGTATTAATAACGGGATACCTAACAACTTAGCAGCCACTCCACCTGGACCCGTGGCAAAACCACCCAAACCTAAAACCGCACTCGGCTTAACAATGCGCATAAAACGCAATGCCTGATAAATTGCTTTTGCTATTTTAAAGGGAGCCGCTAATAAGGCTAACTTTCCCTTACCACGCAAACCCTTAACTTCAATACGATGCAAAGGATATCCTGCTTTAGGGATAATCTCAGCCTCGATACCCGCAGCCGTTCCCAACCAATGAATCTCATAGCCTTGCTGCTTTAATTCATCTGCTACTGCTAGCGCCGGGAAAACATGACCGCCAGTACCGCCTGCCATTACCATGACTGTTTTATTTGTCATCATGGCCTCCGTTCAATTCATTCACATACGTATCAAACCCGGTAACATACTCATCAGGGTGCGCTACAACAGGTTTATCAATTTGTTTTTTTACTGGCTTTTTCTGCGCCGTAACTTTTTTCTTGGTTGTTTTTCCCGATACTTTTGCAGTAAAATCTTCGGATATTTCTAGACTTACTCGATAAACCAAAGCCACCATTACACAACAGATTATTAAGCTACTACCACCATAACTAAAGAAGGGTAGCGTTAATCCTTTGGTGGGTAATAACCCCGTATTCACGCCAAGATTAATAACGACCTGCAAACCAAATAACGTGGCTATACCAAAACAAATAAAGCCTCCGTATAAGTTTCCTTGCTTTTGCGCCTTCCAGCCAATAGCCATACACTGAGATAAAAATACAGTTAACAAACCCAATGCAAAGAGCCCGCCGACTAAACCAGTTTCTTCTGCCCAAATAGCAAATACAAAATCGGTATGGGCTTCTGGTAAGTAAAAGAGTTTTTGTACACTTTCTCCTAAACCTGTCCCCCAAAGCTCTCCACGACCAAAAGCAATCAAAGCCTGCGCAAGCTGATAGCCCGATCCATAAACATTATCCGGATGAAAAGGCTGCCAGTATGTTGTTAAGCGTGCTAATCGATATTCCTCCGCGGTAACAACCAAATAACCCAATAACAAAGTAGCAACAACCAATATAAAGAATTGGCCAGCTTTAACTCCACCTAAAAACAATAGAACGAGCACCGCCCCCATCAAAACGACGACGGAACCAAAGTCTGGCTCTAATAACAACAAGACAACGATAACCCCTAAAATAGCCAGCGGCTTTATAAACCCCGACCATTGATTTTGAACTTCCGCTTGACGGCGAATTAAATAACCTGAAATATATAAAACCACTGTCAGCTTCACTATCTCTGAAGGCTGAACTTTCATAATCCCTAAATTTAACCAGCGAGCACTGCCGTTTACCTCATGACCAATACCAGGAATAAGCACTGCAACTAGACCTAAACCACCAATCAACAACCATAACCAATCTGTTTTTTGCCACCAAGCAAGAGGAATGCGACTAATAAAAAACGCTGTCGCTATACCCATCAAGATATACACACTATGACGAATTGAGAAATAAGCCGCATTGCCAGTATAGGTTTCAGCAATACTGGTTGAGGCCGACATAACCATCACCCAACCTAGCGCCATCAAAGCGAGCCAAGACCAAATCAAACCATTCATCTTAATCGTAAAGAATGAAGATAAGTCTTGATTAGGAAACCTCCCCTGCAACCAAGTATTTATACTATTTGTAGAAGCCTTAGCAGAAGTATTGGCAGAGGTATTTGAATTCATGATACCTGCTCTCCTTCTATTAGAAGGTCAGATACTAGCTGTTCAAATACTTCACCACGCTCAACATAACTAGCAAACTGATCAAAACTGGCACAGGCTGGTGAGAATAAAATAACATCACCCGCTTTAGCCGTCTCATGAGCACGGGTTAACGCTTGCGCTAATGTTTCGGTAAATATAACCTCGGTGCTTAATTTGAGATCCCTAGCAATTAACTTTGCATCACGACCAAATAATACCGCCTGTTTAACACTTAGCTTGCAAGCATCTGCCAAGGGTACAAAATCCTGATCTTTACCGACACCGCCAGCAATCAAAATAATATTCTTGCTTTCCGAGTCCGCCAAGCCCTCTATGGCGGCTAACGTCGATCCAACATTGGTACCTTTGGAATCATTAAAATATTGAATACTGTCTTTTTCTGCTACCCATGCACAACGATGAGCAAGCCCTGAAAAATTACTAAGCACATCATTCAACTGTTCCTGAGACACCGCAAAGTTGGCAGGTAAAGAGTCAACCAACGCCATTGCCGCTAAGGCATTTAATTGGTTGTGACGACCCTTGATTTTTAACTGAGCAATCGGAAATATTGGCTGCTGCTCAAACATCAAATATTCTGCTGAATCAGTTCCTTCATCATCTTTTTGATAAGCGATTGAATATTGATTCTTAATTTCAACAGGATTCTCAGCCATTGTTAAACCAAAGCTTCGTTTTGGCATGGAAGTACTGGTCAACGGTTGAGTCAAATTATCTTCACGATTCACCACCACACTGCGGCAACCTTGAAAAACACGATGCTTCGCTTGATGATAAGCCATCATTGAATCGTAACGATCCATATGATCTTCACTCAGATTTAATACGCATGCGACCTCAGCCGCTAAATGATAAGTTGTTTCTAATTGAAAACTGGATAGCTCAACAACATAACAATGGTAATCATCATCGTTTAATAAAACATCCAATACCGGAATACCGAT
>JAESQF010000135.1 GCA_016765295.1 Oleispira sp. | reverse complement strand
CTTCAGGAGCATTATCGATGTGAGCGAAATCAACCGTTTCGCCACCGAAAACTTCTGCAGCAACACGAGTTAGTGCCGCTGTTAGAGTTGTTTTACCATGGTCAACGTGGCCAATTGTGCCAACGTTAACGTGGAGTTTATTACGTTCAAATTGCTCTTTTGCCATGACCTTAAAATCTCTCGTTGAGGTATGAATATATTTTTCGAACACACAACAAAAAGGCAGGCATAAGCCTACCTTCTATGTTGAATACTGGTGCTGATAGGCAGATTCGAACTGCCGACCTCATCCTTACCAAGGATGCACTCTACCAACTGAGCTATATCAGCAACAAATCTTGCTAAATTGGAGCGGGTGGAGGGAATCGAACCCTCATCATCAGCTTGGAAGGCTGAGGTTCTACCATTGTACCACACCCGCAACTCAGCTCTTCGATGCAGAAAATAATGATCTGCACCAACTATTTGATAATATCAAATAGTCTGAATAATGGTGGTGGGGGAAGGATTCGAACCTTCGAAGCTTGCGCGTCAGATTTACAGTCTGATCCCTTTGGCCACTCGGGAACCCCACCAGGAATGAGCGGCATTATGTCAGGATCTGAACGACTGTCAATACTTTTTCCGTTATTTATTAAAAACTTAGCGGTTTATTTCGAGTTCGAACAATCGGTGAGCATCCAGTTTAGAGGCTGCCCTTCTCCGGCTACTCGCTTACGCATCGCTTCTGTTAAAGCACTGACTTGAGGGAACTCTAGCCAAAGCTCCTTCTCCCCTCGCAATACTTCTTTAATAACTACATTATAATTCATAGCCTGCATTTTTTTGCTTAAGCTATCTGCTGATTGTTTATTCCTGAACAAGCCTAAAGATATTCCCTCAGCTAGATCACCCTGGGTAATAATATAACTATCCACTCCACGCCCCTGCAATTCTCGCAATAACTGGAGAGACTGTTGGCGATTTGCTAGAGGTGGAATATGAACCCAATGCTCAATACTACCGCCAGTGGCTAAACTACGCATTTGAGAACTAAAA
The DNA here is from genome assembly GCA_016765295.1 of Oleispira sp. Classification (GTDB taxonomy): domain Bacteria; phylum Pseudomonadota; class Gammaproteobacteria; order Pseudomonadales; family Oceanobacteraceae; genus Oleispira. Next base: position 2,485 of record JAESQF010000135.1, on the reverse strand, counting down.
CCTAGGGCTTCAGCGCGTATACCTAAAAACTTAGCATCACTTACATCTTTAAACGGACCCACACTGTAACAACGCTGGTCTGTTATTGAGTTTTCAGAAACCTGCTTGGTTTTATAGCTAAGCTGACTTCGATCAAGCTCAGATAATAATATTAACCCCTTACCTTGCAGCTCTACTTTATCAACCTGTTGTTGAGCCTCTGACATACCAGCCTGATCACGCCAAAACCAAACCATCACCAAAAGGTTTAAACATACTAAACTTAAGAATACCCACCGCATTTAATTTCTCACCTGCCAAAGTCCTTTCAAAACAAGATCTTCATCAACTATTCCAGTCTTCAGAAAACCTGCTAATAATTCACCATCACCACCAGTGAAAAATACCTGATGATTTAAATACTCTTCTTTTACCTGCTTAACTAAAGCAATCATTTGATTAATGACACCATACTCAACGCACTGTATCGTATTATTGCCTAGCGCCTTATATTGACCGCTATCCGCTAATTTCTCATCATACTGAATGACACGTTCAGTATTAGCAAATAACGCCTGTTGCGCCATGAATAAACCCGGAACAATATAGCCCCCTTGATGCTCTCCTTTAATATTTACCACGTCAATCGTTAGAGCACTTCCCGCATCGATCACAATAACCCCTCGCGGCTTGTCACTATTTTTAATTTTGGTAAACGCGGCGATCATTGCTAACCAACGATCCACACCCATGCGCTCAGGATGAATATAGCTATTCTGTAAACCCGCTTGGGACACCTGACTATAAGCAACATGAACATTTTTAAAGTGACTCTCAGAGAGGAGTTTTTGTAAATCCTCTGTTTGATTCACCGCTGCTAACAATACTCGAATTTGACCAGTATCAAGCGCGTCAATGAAATCGACTAAGTCAGCTAGTAAACCAGAATGAGTTATTTCATCAGCATTATATTCGTCCGCTACTAGCCGCCATTTAATACGGCTATTACCCACATCAATTAATAGGTGCATTTTTCAACCGTAAACTCAGTTCACCGGCATTAATCGCTTCTAGGCCCTTTTCGGTCTGTAACAGCAACTCACCTTTAGCATTTACACCTTTAGCAATGCCCGTACGAACTTTATTGGGCAAAATCAAGTTCACTTCTTGATTTAGGAAGGCATCACGTGGCAACCAATAGTCTTTAAAAGATTCAAAGCCTTTCTTATCAAATTGCTCAATGGCTTTAATTAAATGATTAATAACGGTCGCGGCAATAGTATTACGATCGACATCACCTAGATGTCCTGATAATTGAGCCCACGGCTGATCAATACTTTTCGCATCGTAATCTGACAGCTTGATATTCAAGCCGATACCGATAACCACCTGACAGTGGCCACTGTATTCACCACTGACTTCTAACAGAATACCTGCAAGCTTTTTATTATCGAGATAAACATCGTTCGGCCATTTAAGCTTAGCATCATCAACGCCCAATTCTGCCAAAGCCCGCTCTACTGCTATGGCGATAACAAGACTCAAACCTTCTAAGCTGCCAATGCCGCCACTGAATGACCAAAGCATAGAAAGGTATATATTTTTACCAAATGGACTCACCCACGTTCGGCCTCGCCGACCGCGGCCACTTTCTTGTTTTTCAGCTAGAACAGCATAGCGCTTACCCATGTGATCAGACGCTTTATCTAATAAGTAGCTATTAGTTGACTCTGTATTCAGCAAAACTTCTAAGCAATCTAAACGACCTTCTATTTTTTCTAGAATAGCGGGTTGGTCTAATAACTCAATCGCATCACTTAAGCGGTAGCCTTTTCCTTTCACCGAAGATAGAGGAATATTTAAGGATTCTAATTTTTTAAGCTGCTTCCATACGGCAGCTCGAGTAACTCCTAATTGAGTCCCCAACTCTTCACCTGAATGAAAATCACCATCTGCAAGAATGGCCAATAAATTACGAAGCATAGGAGTGCCTGAATTGAATAATGCCCCTATGGTAATACAGCTTGGTAAACCTTTCATGTTTTTGTGGTTTACGGCTGGGAATTGGTTTTAATGGGTTAGTTGAGAAGGTTAGGTTTGGTGATTTATGGGGTAGTCGTTAGATTTGGTTTGTTGAGAGGTTTTAATTTGGGTCGCTGTTCGAGGTGATGTATCCGTTGATTTGTTTTGGGGCTCGCGTGACCGAAGCGCAGCTTCGCAGCTCAGCGAGCGACTATGCAGGGATGCATAGACTGGAAGGTGCTCCATGGAGGGAAAGCTTGACTGGTTCTGATCGCACAACATGGAATTAACGGATACAGAGTTTGGATCGGGTTGAAGTGCGATGTTTGATAGCAACGGAGATAAAAGACATTACGTTTGATCTGACAGCAATCTAACTTACCGTCCATGGTGTGCCTTCCGGCCTGCCCATCCATGGACAGTCGCTCACTGAGCTGCGGTGCTTCGCATCGGTCACGTGAGCCCATACTCCACATAGGAAGAG
>JAESQF010000082.1 GCA_016765295.1 Oleispira sp. | reverse complement strand
ATTCCGTTTGAAGTGTACTCTATTTTAACATAAAACCTTTCTTCGTCAGAAGTGAAGAATTGAGATAAGTCAGAACCACCCTCTAAATTAGGTACTCCGTAAACATTTATAGAGCAAGAGCTACCAATAATTCCTTTTTTGAACTCTTCGTCCGCCTCATAATAAATTGATACTGGATTACCAGTTCCGTTAAGCCTCTCTACCGAACCAGCTTCGTCCCTGTCAAATATTCTTGCTCTCCACTGATTACCATCTACATCTTTAAACGGTAACTCATATCTTAAATGATAACTAGATAATGCCATATTATTAACCTCTTCTGTTTGAAAAATTACCTTCTCTTTCTAATACTACCCTTATATTTCTTCCACTAATTTCTGTGTAAAGTCTACCACCATCTCTGATTGAAGCGTTATATCCGCCACCGCCAGAACCACCGCCAAAACCGCCAGTTACAGAGCCAATTATTCCGGCTATACCAGTGAATGCAGCCGCAGCAGCAGCAACAGCTCTAGGTGCCGCACTAGGGTCACCAGTAAGCGTTTTAAATGCAGCTTGAGCAGCAACCACAGCAGCAATTACACTAGCCAACTTTGCGAACTTACCTATCAAAGCACCTACTCCACTTTCGTTTGTGAACACACCCGCTACCTGACTCATAGCCGAAGATAATGCTGACCACATTCTAACCACTTCCATTAATTTGTCTTCGTCAAAGATTGAGCCTTTCAACTGCTCTCTTAATTCCATCATCCACTCAGGAATTTCTTCACTAGCCGCAGATAGAGCTTCTAGATATTCATTAAGAGCACTTAATCGCCTTCTATTGGCCTCTTCTTCTTCGATAATAACGTTTCGCTGAAGCCTACTAATGTGGGTCATTTGTTTAGCGTATTCACTTCCTTTCTTTGTCAGTTCACTGAATACCTCTTCGTCTGGCTCTGGGAATCCAAAGTCAGTTGCATCCTTTAAACCCTTAGCCTCAGTGAATAGCCCTATACCTTCAGATTTTTTATAGGCTTCGATCAATTCTTCTACGCTTTTTGTTTGCTCGATTATCTCTCCGGTAACGTTTGATAAAAAATTCTTATTAGTTTCTAACATAGAATTCCACTCCCCATACTCGGTAAGAGCGACTAACCCGAATTTCTTAACATCTACGGTCATCTTAACTATTGCGTCAGACAAAACATCATTCTCTAGCTTTGCCTTTTTGACCGGATCAATCATTCCTAAATCATACTGAACTTGTATTTCTTGAAGCTTTAGCTTGTATTTTTCCAAAAATTTATTTCTATCTTCAGTCAGCTTTGTCTCTTCTCTTAAGGTTTTGCTTCGGGCTTCTGTTTCTTCTTTATATAATAAGTTGATTGCTCTAGCTAATTTTTTGCTTTCATCAAATCCCGATTTAGACAATTCTTCATATCCCTTTGTAGCAGAGTCAAACCACTCTTTTAAAGACTTAGCTTGCTTTGGATCACCAAAAAATCCGACTGCCATTTCCTTACTGGCCTCAAACTGCATTTTAACTAACTCCTCTAAATGTTTTGCAAAGGCTATTTGAGCCGCCCTACTCTCAATTTTAGAAAAACCACCAGCTAAAAACACCTTAGAAAATTCTTTACCCAATTCTTTAGCTCCTAAACCTGATCTCTTCTTTAAATCTTCTATAATTCGGTCTAACTCCTTCCGGTCTTGAACAGAAGAAATAAATCCAGAGACACCCTTGAACCCGCCAGACTGTGTAATGTCCTCTCCTAGTTCTGCCTTAAAGTTTTTATATGAGGCAGTCAATTTACTTAATCTCTGTGCGGTAGTAACTGAGGCCAAACCTAGTCTCTCTAGAGCGTCTATTTCCTCTTCAGCAACTTTAGCAACTGCGGCTGAAATATCTGCTACCGTAGCAGACTCTCTACCAACTTTCCCCATAGCTTCCTTTAGTCTAACCAGAGTAATACCCAAGTTATCCAGAATTAAGGGGGACTTACGACCAATACCTAAAACTATAGACCTAGTTAAGTGCTCAACAGCTTCGCCAGTCTGGGCCGCTCTAATCGTTGCAAATTCAAAAAACCTACCTAAATTTTCTAGGGGAATTTTAAAGTTCTTTGCCTGAACAGCCAAACTCATTAATGTCATTTCATCAACAGCTCCTCTAGTTGCTTCCTTCAAAACAGACATAGAAGTCTTACCTTCGTCACCTATTAATTGAAATGCGTTTTTAATACCTTCGAGGTTTGCGCCTAACATAATAGCTTCTTTACCGAAAAGAGCTATTTCTCTTATTGCGAAAGCTGCGCCAATTGCCGGAGCAATCTTTCTAGCAGTAGCGAGAATACCACCCATAGCCCCGCCTTTACCGTCCTTTCCACCGACCTTCTTAGTTTGGTTATCAAACTTTTTCATTGAGTCAGTTGCGGCCTTAAGTGATCTTTGAAGTTTCTCTGAATTTCCCTCTAGAACTATAGTTAATTTATTTACGTTATTGCTGTTAGACATAGAACAAAGATAAAACAAAAAAAGGCCACCGTTTTACCGGCAACCCTTATGAGAGACAACTATGTCCTACTCCTTGTTAAATCCGCGTTTTTTAGCAAACTCAAAAAATTGTTTCGCTTTATCGGTAGCAGCCTCTTTGGATAATAAGGTAGTTACTTTACTATCTATTGGCCTATCCTGTGGTAATGGGAATAAGTCTATTGGGTTTATTAAATCACCTTTCTCGACTTTCATTCCTCTAGCGATAACACCAGCATTTCTACAAAATGCAGCTAGTAATCGAGTCCTTTCCCACTCTAGGTTTTGATTCTCATTCCAAGCCTTATGTATTAATAACACCTCCCTAATTGTGTATGAATAAAACTCGTTTGGATTTATCCCTACTCGTCCAATATAAAATTCAACGAACCCATCCCAATTAAGGACTTTTACTTTCCCTTATCGTCTTCACTCTCCTTTTCAGCAACCCCAACATCTAATCCCATTAGTTTGCAACCAGTGAATGCGGCCATAACAATATTAAAGTGATCGTCAGTGAAGTCTCCTAAAGCTAATCCACATTGAGCTAGGTTTTTAAATAAACGCGGCAAACCCTTCTCTTCACAGTATGCTGAAGATGTGCAGTAAATAATATTCCTTATTTGAGATAAACTAACCCCTTGAGCGATATAACCAAACATCTCCTCTATAGTTTGAAATCCTAAAATCTCCTCTAGTAATGCCCAAAAATTAACAGAGAAGTGGCCGATAATTTCTTGACCAGCCACTTCTATTGTATAATAGCCTCTTTCCTTCATCATTATGAGTTCACTACTGCGGTTATAGCTCCGGTAGACGCGAAAGTTCCTGAATAAGTAGAAGTCTCTTCGTCCGGTGCTGAAGTGGAAATTCCAGTTAAGAAAGCGTTTCCCTGTAGAACTGTATCGCCAGTTTCAACAGTCCCAAATACCAAGGCGAATACGCTTCTATTCAGAATACCTTCTGCTACTAAATCGTGAAATCCTTTCTTAGCTGCGTTCGTATCGTCAGCGTAGTCTAGTAAAGACTCAAAAGTGAAAGTTGCGCTTCTCCTTGAGGATAGCGATTCTACCCAACCTGCCGAGTCTCTAGAACTCGCGTCAGCGGTGGTGTGCTGTAAATCTATTGTAAACGAAGTTGTGGAGCCAATTGGATCACCATCCACCGTTACAATTAGAGTTGTTCCTGTCATTTTTGCCATTTTTTTTAAAATCTATTTTTTTAAACGTTTAAAATCCACATAAAGGTACTACAAAAATGAACCACTGTTTCCTACTGTAATTTGAAGTGAGGGCGAACTTGCTTATTCCCTGCTAAGAAGTGGTATTAAGACCGTTCTCTATTATGTAGTTTACTGAGGGCTGGACCGTAGCAACACCACCCCTTGTGACGTTATCCCTTAAGTTCCAAATAGTAGCTTCAGCGGTATATCCCATAAATAAATCTCCAATATCCTGAACGTATTTTCTAAACCTAGATTCAGGAAAGAAAATATCGTCTTGCAAAACCCAATCAATCCCAACAACTAATACCACTTTCCCTTGACGATCTCGGTAGGGTAGCGCAGCAGCGTGGCTAGACCCTATTTGATCCATTAAATTTTTTGCGGCTGAATCTTTAGTCTCTTCTTTACTTATTCCCAAAACCTTACCCTGAAGTATTAATTCAGTCTGTTTTGCAAAAAGGCTTATAGGTATATTCTGCATTTGAAGACCTATCTCTCTTATCCCGTTTGCCACTACTTCATAATCCATACTGGCTCTCTGTTTGTGATTTACAATAGGGTCGCTGGATAGGAAGTTT
>JAESQF010000081.1 GCA_016765295.1 Oleispira sp. | reverse complement strand
TCTGGAAGTAAAGTAGTTTGAAATCTATCTTCACCGTTTTTATGTCGCATCACTATATTATTCTTATTTCCGAAGTGCGTATTGTGCCTCAAATGATGCGTTTTCACACGGCCTCAGCTGAAACGTTTTTCATTAAAAGGCTAAACACACGCATCCCGTCTAACTTCCACTAAACTAGTTTCCGCATTATCAACAGCCGCATCAAACGATTCAATGCCACTGCTCTTAATCAACTCATACTCACTAGCAAAAATAGGCACAAGCCAACTCAGAGTTACATGCTGCATACCGATATGAAAATAGTTAAGTTCATTAGGCTCACCTCTTGGGTCATCAAATAGCAAAGCGTTAGGCCAATCCGAAGGCGCAGATTCCACTTCAGCTATCAAGTCTTCCGACTTAACATTACGACCCAAGGTATTAACGATGTAGTTTGATATTTCGAAGATGTATTGGCTTACAGATTCCAATTCATCGTCAGCCACATCAAAAGGCAAAACCATTAGCAGTTCATTATTACAGATTTTATCATCGTGGAACTTACAAGAAGACAAACCAATGGTAGCGACCCTTGTCACCTGATCCATATCCTCACCGGGGAAAACATACAGCTCAACCGGCATCTTCTGATGAGATAAAGAGTCACCCGCCTCTTTGCTTTGTGGCATAAGCTTGCGAGTCTCAGGCATACCCCAGCATTTAATATACTCGGCTAGGATGATTGATCTTTTTATATCGAAGTTTAAATTTTCATTCTCAGTCATTTTTGATTCTCATACGGCGATCTAGATATCTTTTATTTATTAGCTTCTTCATTAAGTTTACTAAGATACCTTCTACCCTTGCTAACTTCTGGATCTGTTAAATAGCTATAGCTTCCACTTTCGAGTGAAGTAACCAGTGTTTCTAACAACTCAACATTATAGGTTACCATCCCGTTGGAAATACTAGAGATCACTACAGCATTGCCCTCTTCAAGTGCACTGACCAATTTTTTATGGACTAAATGATCATTAATTATCCCTTCAATTACTTGAGCACCAATAAGCTCTTCGGTTATGCCAGAAGTGATTTTATAAGTTAATCCGATGCTTACAAATAAGAAGGAAAAATAGATTAAGTTTTTCATTCCTCCCCTCCCAATAACCCCACCACCCACTTCTGCAACGCATCTTCACTATACCGAGGATGCCAAGCGGCAATCACATCAAAGCTATCCGGCGACTGTTCCAATTTAATCTCAACTAAGTCCAATTCCTTAATCGCTCTAGACGGCAAAAATGCAATCGAATCGGTGGTCTTAAGATACATAGGCACAATAGAAAAACACGGGGCCGACACCACCACATTGCGAGTTAAACCAAACTTCTTAAACCAATCATCGATCGAGCCTTTAAAATTGGGCCTAGAAGGCGACGCGATAATACTGGGGTAACTCGCCACATCGGCAAGGGTTGGATTGCTATTGGCAACGATATTAGCAATGGAAGAATTCGGCGCCGTGACACACACATGGTGTTCTTCAAATAACTTCATTATCGGATAACTGTCGGGAATATAATCGGGAAAGGCTATCGCTAAGTTCACCTTGCCGCTTTCCATTAACTCGTGCAGTTTATCAAGTTCAAAATCGCGCACGATCAATCTTAAATTAGGGGCCTGCACTCTTAAGATCGAAATCAAATCGGGCAGCACCACCTGTTGGGCATAATCGGTGGCGGCAATCACAAACGTACCTTCAATCGTTTTCGGGTCAAACGTGGCAGGAGCCAATAGCGCCTTGAAATCATTTAGCAGCTTATCAACACCCAGCGATAGTTCCTCGGCAAACGGCGTCGGCACAAAGCCATTCGCCTTCCTAAGGAACAGCCGATCGTCAAACACATCACGCAGCTTCTTTAAGTGCTCGCTCACCGCTTGCTGGGTTAAACCCAACTGACCAGCGGCTTTCGATGCATTCTGCTCACGAAACAATGCCTGGAAAACCCTCAGCTGCTTCATATCCAAACGATCTATCTTGCTCACTGCCGCATCCCCTTCTATTCATTAGCTAATAGGTAGCCATTAACTGCACGTTAGCACATAACATGAATTGCTTGTATTACTCACAAAAAAGGTTTGCTTTAAATTGTTTCGCTAGCTCTCACGATGAATTCATACGGCAACCTAAAGGCGGTTAACTACACTTGTTTTGATCCTATCCACAGGATAGAGAGATATTAATAATAATTCAGTATGCACAATATAGGCGACTAATAATGTTTACCGAGAAAACAGCAGATAATCTGAATACTAAAATAAAAACCACCAGCACTGATAGTTTCTCAAGCCAAATTGCATCCGACTGTGAGCTTGGATTTAATTTGCTTAATGATGTTGGCCCAGTGGTTGCGATATATGGATCCTCACGGCTAGGAGCCGATAACCCCTATTATCAAATGACCCAAGAATTGGCTTATCAACTCTCCGAAAAGGGCTTTGCGGTTATGAGTGGCGGTGGTCCAGGAATTATGGAAGCCGCTAATTTGGGGGCCTATAAAGGACAGTCATCAAGCATCGGCGTGCATGTACAATTGCCCAGTGAAAAACATCCTAATGAACACCTGGATATTAGCATGCAGTTTCAGAGTTACTTCCCGCGTAAAGTGATGTTCGCACATAGCGCGACGGCCGTCATTGCCATGCCAGGAGGCTTTGGCACCCTAGATGAAGTATTTGAAATATTAACCATGGTGCAGCAATCTAAAGCCAGCCCCATCCCCGTGATTTTTGTCGGTCGTGATTTTTGGTCGGGTCTGTTGGAGTGGATAGGCGACAAACTGCTGAGTCTGAAGGTGATCACAAAATCTGAACTGGAACTCATTCAACTGGTTGATAGCCTAGACGAAGTACTGGATAAAATAGGCTGTGTCGAACCCAAACTAAAGTAAGTAAGTAGATACCGCTTAAGGCCCTGCCTTCTCAGGGCCATCCCAATACAACATTCTCTACCATTGCCACATAACCAAAATTTCTTGTATCACTCACAAAAAACGTTTGTTTCAAATTATTTCGCTACCTCCCTACTATTACCTCATGCAATCAAGCACGACGAAATACATAGAAACAAACCTATAAGTGAGACAAACATGAAAACAATTATCTTAATCGGCGCACTCGGAAAAATGGGTCAAGCGGCAGCAATGGGCCTAGGCAATCACAAAGTCATTACCGCGGGTCGCTCTGGCGACGTTGATCACCAAGTCGACATTACTAGTGAAGAGTCCATCAGAGCCTTGTATGAAAAAGTCGGACACTTCGACGCCGTAGTGAATACCGTCGGCGCGTGTGAATACGCCAACTTTACCGAGATGACAGAAGCGCAGTGGATGTCCACCGTGATGAGCAAGATGATGGGCCAAATTAACCTAGTACGTATTGGCCAAGAATACATCGCCGATGGCGGCTCGTTTACCTTGATCAGTGGCATCTTAAATACCAAACCGATTCCCTTTGCCATTGCCGATGCCACAACCAGCGGCGCGATTGATACCTTCGTAAAATGTGTTGCGCTTGAGATGCCAAGAAATACTCGCATCAACGTGATTAATCCAACGGTATTAACCGAAGCATGGGACGTGTATGAGGAAATGATGCCTGGCTTTGAACCTGTACCAAGCAAGTTGGTGGGCAAAGCGTTTGAGCGTTCTGTGGATGGGTTTATTACGGGGGAGGTTATCTTTGTAGACGCTTAATACTTTCAGAAGGTGAGCATTCATATAAAGTGCTCACTAATTTTTATATCACCAACAAATACGATTTAAATCTAAATAAATTTACGGATCAAAGGAATTCATAATGAAAACACATCTACTTATATTAATAACAATCTTCATCTCAGGTTGTAGCAGTCTTCAAAGTTCTAATTACGCAGAGCCCGCTGTAAAGCAAGCGGATGAAAATCAGGTTTGTAGAAATATACCTCGACATAAAAGCTCGGTAAGACAGTGTCGCACCGTTGCTGCACGCTAATTAATACTCAATAGAGAATTCGGTAATTAACTGTATTCAAGTAAGAAGTGCAATGTAATAAACCTCGCAAGCTGATTTTAAACCTAATAGCTTGCGAGGTATTAAATTAACTTCCCTGTAGAAATGCCTTAATTTTTGTGCCGTTACTCTGATCCCCCCTTTAGATAACACCCTCTCTTTGGTCCACTCTAACTTTAGTTTTATTCTTTGTATTTCATTATGAACATAAACCCGAGGCACCTTAAATATCAAACCGATCCCCTTTGCTATTTCCGACGCTATAGGCAGTAGCGAGATCCTAACTCTAAAACCCCACCGATTCGTAAAATACGTTGCGTTTCGGCCGCCAAGAAATATCCACATCAGCGTAATTACCCCAACGATCTTAACAAAAACTTGGGATGTGCATGGGGAGATAATACCAGGCTTTGAGTCTGTATCGAGTTGATTGGTCGATAAAGCGTTTGAGTGTTCAATGGATGCATTCATTACGAGCGAGGTTGTTTTCGGATATTCAGGGTTCGATGCATCAAAACTTAAGAAGTTAAAAATCTCACCTTGCGTGATGAAAATATTTATTGTTTACGATTAAATATTTATTATAGAATTTTCGTCTCATCTCTACCCAGCTGCCTTATAGTTTCCACGTAAGCTGAATGAGTATATTTCAAACGATTTTTATCCATAGACGATGCTAGCATGTTAGCGAAGAGCTCTTAAATTGTAGGTTCGCATCTCGTGAACCTCACCTCTTCAATAATTTTTTCCGAGGCTCTCAGATTCATCCAAACATATATCTCTACTGGAAGAATACATAATAACTCACCAGTAAAATGCAATACGGAAACTAGAGTTGTAACACAATCTTTTTCTAAGAAAACTCCTGCACTCACCATCTTTGATAATGAGACTAGATTTTTCCGAATTATTTTCCTGTTGCACTAATTGCATCATTGTAAAATGAAAAAGCAACTTTCCTAGCAACATCAGAAACGGAGTTAATTATGCCTACAACATTCCAACGCCTACTTTTATCAATATTCATTATTTATAACGACTCAGAACTAACTTTATTATTTACCACATAAATACTATTATTTATTAAAATCAAAAAACTGAGCGAATTATATCTACGATAAACACTGAAATCACAGACAATGAAAGTGCTCCCAAAAACAGTTGATGCTTAAGATTTTTATTCAAGGAGGACTTATATTCAATTTTTGGAAACACCCATCTTGCGTAGTGATATAACACTCTAAAACTAACAAGACAAAATAAACCAACATATAAATATAAAGCGTTTTTTAAAAAAGAAGAAAAATCACCAAAAATACTTTCAACCATATTCGACGCTTTGTAACATCCCCAAAAAGCTATGGGGTAACCAACTACCCATAATAAAAGATCATAAATTGAATGTTTATGGACAACTCCTAAAGGTTGCATCCTTTCTTTTAGAAATTGATCAATTTCACTATATACACCATTTACCCAAGAAACATCGTAGCCTTCTACTTCAAAGAAACTGTCATTTGGGGTTGGATGGCTTGGAAATATGGAAAGATCAAAAATTTTAGGTTTAGAGAAATCTAAGTGAACAGTAAAGCTATTTTGTGGTGTATAATTATATCGAGCCTTCAAAGTGTTCGCTGAATTAACATAAAAGCTAACTACTTTATCTGGATAGTTTGGCGAAGAAAAAACCTCGTCAAATAGTCCAAATAATTCTTGCCCCTTATCTCCTTTAATTGAATATCTGAGAATAAAAGCCTCTTCAGCATCTTTCTTTGCAGCTTCTTTGTTGGACACATCTCCTTTTAAACGATCTAATTTTTCAAGTTCATATTTAAGAGCTGTATTGGATCTCTCTTGCAGTATTTTTGACAGTTTCTTAAGATCATCTATATCGAGAGAACATCCAACAATAGGCTGATTTAACCTAGCTTTCATAACTGTTTTATTTTCTTCCAAGATGCCGCCTCAATGTAATTATCATTATTTAAGATAAGAGGGTCTTTCTAAGTAATAACTTGTCAATCCCTACTTACTCACATGATATTACAGCCGCTTTCTATTAAAATCAAAATTGGTAAGATAGTATCATAAATAACCCCCCCCCAATTGCCTCACATAAAACCCATTCAGCACCAAGCCACTCTAAACAATCCCGACTACAATTCAATGACCACGTTTTACTTCTAGCCAACACAATCAAAACTACAACTTAAGTATTACTTTGCTTAATATCCACTCAAACCCTTTGGAGAATCCATGAATATCATTGCCTTTGCAGCCAGCAACCATAAGAAGTCTATTAATAAGCAACTGGTAGAGTACGCAGCAACTTTGCTAGATAAGGTAAAGGTTGAAGTATTAGACCTGAATGATTATGAGTTGCCTCTGTATAGCCAAGATAGAGAGGAAGACATTGGTCACCCTCAGTTGGCGAAAGATTTCTTAGCTAAGATTGCCAATAGCGATGGCATCATTATTTCTTTTGCCGAGCACAATGGCTCTTATACCGTGGCTTATAAGAATATTTTTGATTGGTGTTCTCGCATAGAGCCTAAGGTTTTCTCCGATAAGCCTATGGTGCTGTTATCGACGTCTCCGGGTTCTAGAGGTGGCGCGAGTGTGTTGGCGGCGGCGGTGCAGTCGGCGCCGCACTTTAACGGTGTTGTTAAAGCGAGTTTGGCGATTCCTAGTTTTTACGATAATTTTGATGCGGATAAGCTGTGCTTAACCCATGAGGAGCTTAACGAGCAATTGGTTGATGCGGTGAGTCATTTGAATCATTTGAAATAACTTTTCTGAAGTAACTCTTTTGAAATACCTCTTTTGAAATACCTCTTTTAAAATAAGTCAGGCCCTGAATTCCAATAGAAGAATAAGGCCTGACGTTCTAATCTAATCGCTTTCTAATCCAGCAGTTTCTAATCTAGAAGCCGTGGCGTTTTACCACTCAGATCTACCCAAGAGTTAGTACCCAGTATTTCAGCACCTTCCACACTAGGGTCTTCATAGCGCATCACAAAGTTCTTAGGGCCATGAGCATGAGCCACTACTAAGCCATATTCTGGATCTAAATAGCCACCGTGAGGGACTAATCCTGGATAGCTGATACGCCAGCCTGGTCCATCCAGCCCAACATAACCCAGTGTCAGTTTACCGATTACGTCATTGGGTAATAAGAAAAACCAAGTCCACGGGCCGCCCGATACGAGCGACATAACTTCGTCGATACCGGTGCCATTTTCTGCGCTATTAACATGCAGCTTGCCAAATTTTTCTTGCAAGTAAGCGGTCACTTCAGGGGTTAAGGCTTTCATGTCGTACACCTTTGGATAAGGCGCGACACCGACTTCTGAGGTTGATAAAAAGCCGCCTCGATGCGCTGCGGGCTGTCGGCCTGCCTTATCAATTTGCTCGAGAAGCTCGCCCCTGTGCAAAGAGAATATTGAAAGCAGTTGCTTGGTTTCTTCAGGATTAATTGCGCGGCTCTGTGAGGTTTTTAGTATCGATGCTGCGGCTTTCGGTAAGGCGACTTTACTTACCCGAACGCCAACTTGAGTGAGTACGGCATTTACCTTGTTTAGCCCCGTGGTGGCTGTTCTGCCATCGCTGTAGGAAAGCTTAAGAATGCCTTGGGTTTCATTTTTATCAGCATAGCTATTTGCAGATAATAGTATGGGGGCTAGTACAAACATGGCACTCGCCAATATGTTTATCAACTTATTCATTATTGTTTCTCCTCAGAACGTCGTGAAGTAGTGAGTCTCTTGTTAGACGACTTCTACTTTGCACGACTACTGGCAGCGGAAAAACATTAGATGAGTGTCTTAACTATTCACTTTCAGTAAACAATTTTGATTTATTCTGGAGAAAAGTAATCTACTAAAAAATCGATAAAGATTCGAACTTTAGGGGACGTTTCTCTGTGATAGGGGTAGATAGCATAAAGCGCGTGATCATCAGGTTTCCATTCGGGTAATAAATGAATCAATGCTCCCGCTGTTAACTCGGCCTCTACTAGCATTTCAGGGATCAGCATAATGCCCAAGTCAGCCAGCGCCGCCTGTTTTAAAGCAATGCCGTTATCAACAGAATATCCGCCAGAGCCGCTATTAGAATTAGTGCCTGAGTTGCTATTAGAATTACAGCCAGAATCAACATCAATTATTTTCACTTCATCATCATGACGAAAAAGCCAGTTGGTTGGTGATGACGATAAGCTGTAGAGCAAACAACTATGAGTTGGTAAATCTTCTGGGGTGGTTAAGGTAGGGGCGTTTTTCAGATAACCTGGCGATGCACACAGTACTCGACTAACAGATTTTAACTTGCGGGATTTTAAGTTTGAATTTTTAAGCTCACCGCCACCGCGTATTGCCACATCGATGCCCTGCTCTATCAGATCAATGTATTGATCACTCATTTTTAATTCAATGGTGATTTCTGGGTAATGTTTTTTAAATTCGCAAATCGCGGGGTTGAGTACTGCAATGCCCATCGACATGGGTACGCTGATTCTAAGCAGCCCACTGGGGCGATGTGAAGATTCTATAATGGATAAATCGGCGCTACTTAGGTCGTCTAATATACTGCGCACATGATTGTAATAAAGCTGACCATTTTCGGTGATGTGCATCTTGCGCGTGGTGCGATTAATCAACGGGCTTTGCAGGTAGTCTTCAAGCTCATTGATGTTTTTACTGATGGCAGCCTTCGACAAGCCTAAGTCTTCCGCTGCTGCCTTAAAGCTGCCCAGTTCGATAACTCGTCGAAATACACTGATTGCCCGTAATTTATCCATTCTATTCCTACTTTATGCTACTTCTAGGCCTGCTTAAGTTATAACTATCTACTTACAGTAAACAATCATATCACTCAGCTGCTGTTTATCCACTCGATAGACTTAGTTATATTAGAAACCTGTACTCATACAAGTAGAAATTTATGACTGAATTTACAGAAAAATCTAAACGCAACGCCCATGGTTTGATGCTGATTTCTATTCTGTTAGCAGCGACTTCATTTCCGATAGGTGCGGCGATTACTAATAACCTGCCTCCTGCCGTTATGATGTTTATGCGATTTTTGCTGGCAGCACTGATGTTTGCTCCCTATTTAATGCTGAGGAATACTTTGTATTTTCCTACCCCTAAAAAAATGCTGGGCTATGTTGTTTTAAGCATTCCATTGGCGGTATTTTTTTGGTGTATGTTTGAAGGCCTTCGATATACCAGCGCAATTAATACCGGCGCACTTTATACCTTGGTGCCGGCGATTACGGCTATCTATGCTTTATTTATTAATAAAGAAATCACTCACACCTTCAGGTCTCTTGGACTATTAATTGGAACGTTAGGGGCGCTGTGGATTGTCTTTAGAGGGGATTATGCGGCGCTGATAAATTTAGACTTAAACTATGGTGATTTTATTTTTATTGTCGGCTGCTTTTTTCTCGGCTTGTATAGTCCGTTAATTAAAAGGATCTATCGCGGCGAGCCGATGGAGGTGATGACCTTTTGGGTACTTATGAGTGGGGCTGGCTGGTTGTTATTGGCATCCAGCAGCCAGCTTAGTGATATCGAATGGCGTAATGTTAGTTATGAAGTTTACGGCGGTATTTTATATCTCGCGTTATTTACTACCTTGATTACTTTCTTCTTATTACAAATTTGTGTGGTTAGAATCGGGGCGACTAAGGTTGCGGCTTATGGATTTTTAACACCGATCTTTGTCATTATTATTAGTATTGCCCTAGGCACTGACCATTTTGAAATGGTCACATTACCAGGAGTCGTGATGGTGATAATGGCGATGTTCATTATTCAGTATGAAGCTAAAGCTGACAGTAGAGCTTGAGTCTATTCAGCCAGCTCCTTTACAGATAGCTCCTTCACTGATAGATCATCCACAACTAGATCAAGTAGCTGCATCAACTGCTCTACTTGCCCGCTATCGATGCTGGTAAAGCTGCACTTTATTTGCTGCGGAATATTAGCCGCTTTTTTCTTCAATGCTTGCCCCTGTTGTGTTAGTTGCACTAGGCGCTTGCGCTTATCTTGTTCGTCTTTGATGATTTCCAGCAGACCTTTATCACTCATTTTCTTCAAGATTTGGGTCATAGCACCGCCATCAACCGCGGTTTTCGCTAGCAGTTCGGCAATGGTAATTTCATCTTGTTCCCACAATGCCATCATCACAACATACTGTGGATAAGTGATATTAAGCTCAGTCAGCGGCTCACGATAAGCACGGGCAATGCTGTTTGACGCCATATATAGGCGATGGCACAGCTGATTTTCTAGTTTTAGTTGGTCGTATGGCATACATCACTCCTCAAGTAGGTTTATTTTAATTTGCACACAAAGTATTTGCAATCGGTATTTAACTTGTATATATTGCTTTGCATGCAAACTAAATAACGAAACCTTTGGAGCTTCACATGAATGTATTACAGAATATTGCCTACACAGCAAAAGCAACTGCAACGGGTGGCCGTGAAGGTAGCGCAAAATCAGACGATGGCCGCTTAGACGTTACCTTGTCTACTCCTAAAGGTTTGGGCGGCGACGATGGTCAAGGCACTAACCCTGAGCAATTATTTGCAGCGGGCTATGCCGCTTGTTTTATTGGTGCACTTAAGTTTGTTGCGGCGGCAGAAAAGCGCAGCTTACCGGCCGATACTCACATTAATTCAGAGGTCTCTATTGGAGCCATTGATGGCGGTTTCGGTATTGCGGTTAAGCTTGCGATATCTTTAGGTGATATGGATAAAGCGGAAGCACAGATCATGGTCGATAAAGCGCATAAGGTATGCCCGTATTCCAATGCTACCCGTGGCAATATTGAAGTGACACTTTCGGTTATTTAAGTGTTACGTTATGGAATACTAAAATAAAAATGAAGGATCGTATGTCATGAAACATGTGATGAAAAAATCAGCTGCCAGCCTTGTCCTTGTATTAGTCGGCTACCTCGCATTTTGGCCGGTCGCGGTTGACCCTGTTGCATGGCATGCACCTAATAACCCTGGTTATAGCGGTGACTTTTCTAAAAATCAGCAACTCAGCCAGATCAAGCGTATTGAATTAAAGGGGGATATTGGCCCTGAAGATTTGGCCCTGGGTAAAGACGGTAATGTTTATTTTGCATTGTTAAGCGGCGATATTAAATTTTTGGATTCTACAGGCCAGATTCAACCTTGGGTTAATACCGGGGGTCGTCCACTGGGTATTGAGTTTGATCAGCAAGGTAATTTATTAGTTGCCGATGCGTTCAAAGGTTTGCTGAGTATTTCTCCTGATGGTGACATTACAACCCTAGTTGATAGTGTTGAAGGGGTTGCGGTTAATTATGCTGATGATGTGGATATTGCTAGCAATGGTATGATTTATTTTTCGGATGCTTCTTCGAAATTCCATGCGAAAGAATATGGAACCTACGGTGCTAGCCTGCTCGACATAAACGAACATGGTGCTCATGGCCGTATTATTGAATACAACCCCAATACTAAAATCTCAACGGTATTAGTACATGATGTGAACTTTGCTAATGGCGTAACGCTGAGCCATGACGAGCAGTATCTGTTATTCGTTGAGACGGGAAATTATCGTGTTATACGTGTCGCGCTTAATGGCGAACAGCGTGGAATCTTAGACGTTGTGATTCATAACCTACCGAGTTTTCCGGATAACATCGCCAGAGGCAGTAATGGTTTGTATTGGATTGGATTGGTCAGCCCGCGTAGTAAGCCGCTGGATATGTTGTCTGACTCTCCGAACATGCGCAAAGTTATTCAACGTTTACCTGAGCTCTTACGCCCTAAAGCACAACACTATGGTCATGTTATTGCGATCAACGATACGGGTGACGTTGTCTTTAACTTACAAGACCCGCTGGGTATTTATGGTCATACCACGGGTGCATTAGAAGTGGGCGATAAACTGTATGTTAGTAGTCTGCATGAATCCGCTTTAGGTGTGATTACGAATGTGACGATGTGATTTATTCAGTAAATAGCTGAATTTCATTTGCCGTTAAATATCGCCATTTCCCTTCTTCAACATCGAGTTGGATGTCTCCAATTTTTTCACGGTGCAAAGTCAGCACTCGATTCCCTACTGCTGCGAACATGCGCTTAACCTGATGGTATTTACCTTCGGTTATGGTTAGCAGTACTTCTTTGCTTTCGCCCTCTTTATTTTCATTAGAAGTACTGGGCAGCACTTCTAATGTCGCCGGTAAGGTGAGTTGCTGTTCGCCTTGAAGTTGTAAGCCGTGTTTAAAACGAGCCACCAGCGCTTCGACTGCATTATCAGCAATGCCATAAGATAAACCCACGCGATAGGTTTTATTACACTCTTTGTCGGGGCGGGTAATATTGTAGGTCCAACGCCCGTCATCGGTGATTAATACCAAACCTGTTGTATCAACATCTAAACGACCCGCTATGTGTAACTCAGAGACTTTTTCGATGCCCTTTTCTATACCCAAATCTATATCGAGTGAATTAAATAAAGATGGATAATCGCCATCGGCATTTGAGCAGATAGTACCTGCGGGTTTGTGCATAAGGATGTAGCGGAATGGGCGTGGCTCTAAGCTTTGTCCGTTTAGGGAGATGGTATTGTTTTCGTGCACCTGGCTTGATTCAGTTGTTATGGCTTCGCCATTAACGATCACGTCACCGGCCTGTATGCGCTGGATTGCTTCGGGCTTGGTTAAGTCGGTGCTTTTACAGATGAATTTATCTAGACGCATTAGGAGGACGATTGAGATGGCTGAGCAAGGTATTATCCCCGCTCATGGGAAATTTGCAATGAGGCTAAATATTTACGCCTACCAAGCAATAGCCACTCGATCTCCTGACTCGATATCGACTAAGAATATTTTATTACTAGGACCCTCAATGAAAACCCTAGCATTTTTTTCATCCAGTGCAATTGAAGGGGAGTAACCCAGTGAGGGTCCGCGACCACGGAATTGATTAGAAATTAATATACGCTGATTCATATCATTCAATCGATAAACTGATCTATAACTCCCTTGTGAAGTCATTAATAATGAATTAGTTGATTTGTCAAAAACAATGGTATCTGGATTAATACTCGGAATGTTACTGATGAAAACATCCCGCAATGATCTATTACCATTAGTAGCGTTAATATTATATATAGAGTTAAACCCACCATTTCGTACAGCACTGTCTAATACGATAACAATATTTTCACTTTCGTTGCATGTAATACTGTCAAGTTTTTCTAAGGGATCTCCTACACCTATTACTGCATCAGAGAGAGTGGTTGTTACACCTGTATTCAGATCAACTTTCAATACCTCTGAATCTAATGCAATAAAAGCCAATGCTGAATTTTCAAATAGGCATATTCCTCTGGGGTTAGGAAAAGACTTATCTGCTTTCAGTGGACTAATCAGTAGGTTTTCACTTTGCTGGTTATTGATATCGAACGTTATCAGTGCTCCACCATAAGTTGGTTTTACTATTAATAATCTATCTAGTGCTGAATCGAATACGGTATCCCCTTGCGAGGGGGAACTTGTATTCCTCTGTATTGAATTCGTCGGATCAATAATTGTAATCTTTAGGTTTTCTTGGTTTTGATTAATTGAAGAATTTACATATAATTTTTCATCGTCTTTATTGAAACTAAAGTGATAAATAGTTCCTAACTTATCATTAATAAGAACTTCTTCTGTCAGTTTTTCTATGTCCGACCCGATATTCAAAACCACCTGATCTGAACTAGAAAAGCTGGCTCCATCTTCGGCAAGTACTGTAATAACATGCTGTCCATCGACATCCAATAATGGGAAATCATTTGCTCTCCAGTTGCCTTCTTGATCAACGAAGATAATCCTTTGATTTCCGTTTGAAGCTACAGTGACTGTGATTGCAGCATAGTCGCCAGTATATTCCTCAACCCTTCCTGCAACATCTATAGTTTTTTGTGTATAAAGGCCATTTCCTGGAAAAGTAATCACTACTTCAGGTATTGGAATTATTGTAATGTTAACTGAATCCTTTTCAGCAACGTCTTCATCGTCTTTGATACTGACTTGCAACACGATCACTTGGTTTTTTAGAATACCAGGCGCAATGAAGCTAGGGTTAGGGCTATCACTATCTATTAACTCAACATATGGACCTGAGGTTTGTTCCCAATGATAGCTTAAAATATTTTCATGCTGCCCTCCTACTACAGAACTCAGCTTAACAAGGGACTGTTCCTTAGCGATAAGGTCTACACCAGCATCAATATTCACAGGAAGCACTTTAATTGTGACTGAGTCGACTATCTGACTATTTTCAACATCATTAACAATGAAGTCAAAAGAGAGCTCGGTAACCCTGTCTGTAGTCGGTAATATGATATTAGATATTAAAGAATTTTTATTAGATATATCTATGGATATACCAGATGTTTGAATCCACTGCATCGAGCTAACCTCAACGCTTCCTTCTATTACACTGCCCTGTAATGAAAGATGAGTTTGTTCATTCGCTTCTTGATCAATTCCCGCATTAATAATTGTAGGTTTATACGGATCTGCTTGGATAGAAGAGGTGCCACTACCACCACACCCCATCATAGAAAAAGTAAGGATAACTAAAAAAGTGGCCGCTAGTTTTTGTAAATTCGTCATTAAAGCTCAATCAGAAAAGATATTAATAATTAGATAATTGATTTATTGAAAATAACACAGGCGTTATGTTGCTCCACCCCCATCAAAAAGTGAGCTGGTCCCTGCTTAATTACGGCTAATATTACAATTGCTCTCGATTAAAAGCAAAGCTGATCTAAATGCATATTAGCTACAAACAGCTGCCCTGCTGTTTGTAGCCTGATTCTCTACCTAATCTGAAAAGACTAAAGCGTAGGAACCACTTTCTTCTCCATGAAGTTATTAATGTGCTCGGCAATCACATCACCATCTTCTTCTAATGCAAAGTGCCCCGTATCTAGGATATGGAAATCCAAGTTATTCAGATCACGCTTGTATGGGTGTGCACCTTCTTCTGGGAAGATGTAATCGCCTTTACCCCATACTAATAACGTTGGTGGCTGGTGCGTTCTGAAATACTTCTGCCATTCTGGATACAATGCTGGGTTAGTTCCATATGAGTAGAACAGTTCTAGTTGTATCGCTTGGTTACCTGGGCGATCCAGTTTCGCTTGGTCTACTGTCCAGTTGTCTGGGCTAATCACTTCGGCATTACGCGCGCCGTTGGTATATTGCCACTTCGTTGCACCGATGGTTAATAGGTTGTCGGCAAGCACTTTGGCATTGGCCGGTGTTTTAGCTTTCCAGTACGCTTTAATCGGCTTCCAGAAATCTCGTAAACCTTCGTCGTAGGCATTACCATTTTGAATGATCAGGCCTTGAATTCGCTCAGGGTGTTTCGCAGCAATTCGAAAACCAACCGGTGCGCCGTAATCCATTACGTACAATGAGTATTCTTCTACACCGACTTTGTTTAAAAACGTTTCGGTGATTTTTGCTAGGTTATCAAAGCTGTATTCAAACTCATCAACCGATGGCATTGAGCTGTTACCAAAACCTGGATAATCAGGAGCAATGACATGATATTTTTCAGCCAACTTCGGGATCAAGTTGCGATACATGTGTGACGATGTTGGGAAGCCGTGTAATAACACGATAGTCGGTGCATCTTTTGCGCCTGCTTCGCGATAGAAGATGTCTTGGCCGCTTACCTTAATCGTTTTAAAGTGTGTTTGATTTACGCTAACCGATGACGAGATCGCTGCCGATGCAACAACTGCTGGGTTTGCTGCAGCGGTATCGATCATGGCACCTGATAAAGCCACGATGCTGGCCACGGCTGCGGTTAGGGCTTTCAGTTTCGTTTTCAGTTCGCTTTTAAGTGCAATATGGTTGTTCATGATTACTCTCCGTCTATTCAATTTAAAAAGGTTTGTTTGTCTGTCGTGCTGTTGATGGAGTTAGTATCCCGATAAACGCTATGTTGAAAAACCCCTCTGGTATTGAATGATTGTCAATGATATGTTGATAATCATGGATACATTAGATGGCATCAAAACAGTTGTAGCAGTGGTTGAGACGGGTTCCTTTACGGCGGCGAGTGAGCGCCTAGGCATGTCGAAAGCACTGGTGAGCAAATACATCGGTGAAGTGGAAGACTCGCTGGGGGTGCGCTTGCTAAATCGCTCTACCCGCCGCCTAGCACTAACCGAGGCCGGCCAACGCTATTACGATCAGGCGCTTCCGTTATTGGAGGAGTTTGAAGAAATGGTTGATAGCGTTACTGGTGAGCAGTCTAGTCCGCGCGGTTTACTGCGTATCAGTGTGCCGGTAACCTTTGGTGAAATGTCTTTAGCGCCACTTATTCCCAAGTTCTTACAGCAGTACCCAGATATCGGTGTCGATCTGCAGTTAAGCGATAAGATGATTGATATGCTCGAAGAGGGTATTGATGTGGTGATTCGTATTGGCGGTGTCGATGATTCCAGCTTAATCGCTAAGCACATTCAGACTTTGCCATTGGCTTTGTGCGCATCACCTGACTATATACAGTCACGAGGTCGGCCTAAGACGCCAGAAGAATTAGCCCAGCACGATTGCATTATCGACAGTAATTTTCGCATTGGAAAACACTGGCCGATTATCTGCCCTAACAATATAACAACGTCGGTTGAAGTCAGTTCCCGCAGTATGGCGAACAGCCCTAGAGCGGTTAAAGAAATTGCCCTAGCCGGTGGTGGTATCGGTATGATCCCGCGCTTTATTGTGCAGGATGCTTTGGATGATGGTCGGCTAGAAGAAATTCTGCCGACATATCGAACGTTGGAGTTTGGTCTGTTTGCTATTTATCCACACCGCCGTTACTTGTCGCGTAAGGTGCGGTGCTTTATTGATTTTTTGGTAGAGGAATTTGCTGAGCATACTCAGAGATAAAAGTTTTTACTACTGCAAATACTTTAACCGCGCCAACTCATGCTGTTTGTACCAAGCGGGGTCCTGCACTTTGCAATCGCCATTATCTTCCACATGGTAATCACAGCCCGCTGGAGTTATGCGCGCCTTAATCTGCGCAATCATTCCATCATCCATAACATGATCGGGAAAGTCGGTATTCTTGATCATAATGGCCCAAGGTAAAGCGACAGGGGCTATCCAAGACGTAGTTGCATGATTCATTGGGAAATAACTCATTCCCCAAGCATCGGTTTGCATTACTGGGCTGGCATTATAGGGGGCGTCATGACCGATGCCGGTAAAGCCGAAGTTAATAAAGACATCGATGTAAGGTCGGGAGTTTTGCATTCCATTCGGCAGAGCTGGCGGTTGCTCTGCACCTATGACTCCATCGATGGGCAAGTTGGAATCCAGCGTCTGGTAATAACCGACACGAATTCGATTACTAAAGCTGGCATCGGAATCCAGTACATGGGTATCTTCGCTTACATTAACCCCAGCGGATTGCACCGCGAGTATCCCAGGTGAATTAAACAGCACGTCATAATAAGGGCGCAGACTGTTTTCCAATTCGCGCAATTCGGCCAAGCTCGGTTGCGGTTGCCCTGAGCATTGCTGATCCCATTGGTTGCTGATAACTGAGGTGGAGTCCCCTCCTGACCAAGAGATATAATCAATACCATACGCTTCGATGATGTCGCTTTTAACTTGCTCGGCCAGTTGTGCAGAATGATCTCGCAGGGCATTAAAATCTAACGCACATAATAAATCTGGACGGCTGTCTAGAATCTTAGGAATCGATAAATAGACGAAGCTGGCTTGTGGAAGATGTGCACTCAGAATTGAGAAGGGGATCATTCCATGGCCGACGATTGCTTCATCGCCACCGATCACACGCATTCTAGTGGCCACAGGCTCCAACCAACCGGCATGAACAAATTCCGTTAGCTGATCAAAACGTTGCAACATGGTTAGCTGATATCGCGGCAGTTCTATTTCGGGATCATAAGGTAGTAACTGCCCTGCTGGGGCATGGAACATCGCCTTTACGCGACTGCGTCTGGTGATATTGGCTATGAACTCGGCACCATTATCGATAAATAAAACAGTTTGATCATCAGCACTTTTTTGCGCTTGGTACTCGCCATCGCTGAAGCGCAGCTTTACCTTTTCACATTGCGGGGACGTAGCTTGTTCTGTGGAGCAATCCAGACCGGCGAGTTCTTGCAAGCTCTGTTCGACTAGAACTTGGGTTTGCGCCTTTATGACTTGATGATCATCATTGCCAGGGTCGTTATCACCACCACTGCTTCCTCCGCAAGCTGAAATAATAAACAGACACGCTAAAAAAATCCCGATGCTTCCTAGTTGATTAACCATGATATTCCCTTCAAAACTCAGCCGTTATTAATCTATTTGTCATTCTACTATATTCAGATGCGGAATAAAGAAACGGTAGCTAAACAATGACCTCAAGCACAATCTTACCCACCGCGCGCTTACTCTCACTGCGGGCATGGGCTTGCTGAGCTTCCGCTAGTGGAAACACAGAATCCAAATTCACGGTGACCTTGCCCTCATCGATTAGCTTTCTAATTTCGTTTAAATCCTGGCCATTAGGCTGCACCCAAATGCGCTCAAACTTCACTTGCTGCTCTTCGGCCAAGCCATGATCTAACTCGTCTAATGCTGAAATCAAATGACCGCCGGGCTTAATCACCTTTAGAGAGCGCTCTACTATGTTGTCGCCACCCACTGCCGCAAATACCAGATCGACCGAATCAACTTGGTCTTCAAATTTTTCAGTTTGATAATTTATAAATTCATCGACCCCCAAGCCTTTCACGTATTGTTCATTCTTAGCCGATGCCGTGCCGATAACATACGCCCCCGCCGCTTTTGCTAGCTGTACCGCAAAGCCGCCAACGCCGCCGCTGGTATTGTGAATAAGTACTCGCTGACCTGCTTGCAACTTGCCTTCGCTGAATAGCGCCTGCCAAGCAGTGACCGCAGCCAGTGGCACTGCAGCACTTTCAGTAAAACTCAGAGTCTTAGGTTTAATCACCACGAGATCAGCCTCTACTGCTAAGTACTCGGCGTAACTGCCGTTTTGGGCGAATGCCGAGAACACAAAAACTTCATCGCCGATCTTTAAATCGCTTATTCCTTTCACAGCATCTGCACCGACTTCAGAACCAATACGGTCGATGGTCCCTGCGGCATCCCAACCTAGAGTCAGGGGAAGTGTATGAGTGCCTGTATCGGCAAACATGCCACTGCGAATGTAAGAGTCCACTGGATTAACACCCGCCGCGTGCACTTTAATCAGCACCTGAGTGGCTGATATTTCTGGCAAGACAGTCTCTTGGTGTACAAGGTTTTTGATGTCGCCGTAAGTTTGGATCAGTGCTGCTTTCATAATAATTTCCATTTTTTAAAATACGTTTAAATGCGATTTTGTTTAGCCAGTAGTTAGCTTTCTCTTTAAGACGTGCCTAGTGTGCAGGGCTGGATACATATCTTCCAATTGATGATTGGTATAACATTCATTGATAAAATCAATGTATTGGAAACAATCGTGAACAAGACCGATCTGAATTTATTCGTTATTTTTGATGTTATTATGCAAGAGCAATCTATTTCTGCAGCGGCTGAGCGCCTGTATATGACTCAGCCTTCGGTCTCTAATGCGGTATCGCGCATGCGACATCAATGGAATGATGCATTGTTTGTAAAGCAGGGCCGAGGCATTAAACCTACCCCTTACGCCAATCAGCTATGGCAGACAATTGCCGAGCCATTGAATATTATTAGCAATGCGGTAAACCCAGCGCAATTTATTCCAGCCCTCGCTCGCCAAACATTCCGTATATCCCTCACCGACGGTATGACCAGCATGCTCTGGCTGCCTCTGCGCAAAATGATCGAGCAAGAGGCCCCTGGTATCGATTTACATGCGGTGCCTTTTCGGGCAAACGGTGAGCAACTCTTGCTGGATAACGAAGTTGACCTAGTACTGGATATTTATAAAGGCGAGCATAAGCTCATTCATTCAAAGTGGATGAGTGATTTGAACTTTGTCTGCGTTATGCGGCCTAACCATGTCTTAGCAAAGGCCACACTGACATTGGATAACTTCCTAGCGGCCGAGCATCTGTTAGTTTCACACTCGGGAGATGCTCAGGGTATGGTGGATTCTAAGCTGGCGGAGTTAGGAAAGACGAGGCGTATTGCCATGACGGTGAATACCTTCGCGAGCGTATTTCCCTTATTAGCCGATAGTAATCTAATTACCATCTTGCCTGAGGCCGCGACCCACGAATATGTGGCTGCGGGGGAGGTAATCACTAAGAAGCTACCCATTAGTATTGCCGATGTGAAAATATATATGGCATGGCATACCCGACAAAACCGTGACCCAGCGTTATCTTGGCTGATGAACCGAATCAATAAAATTTATTCTGAGGTTATTGGAAATTAAAGATCAATAATGAGTCATGCTTCATAGATGTTTTCTTGTATTAGGTGCCCAATGGCCTTTCTTAAGCAAACTCATAAAATATACCGACTTTACGCCTTATGTTCGTTAGGACAAACTCCTAGAATAATGAAGAAACCTACATTTCCTGATAATTCGTTCTCTTTGAGCAATATTCGTTTTCCTTTATTTTGGCAAATGCTATTGGCCATGACACTCGTTCTATGTCTTTCGACTGGTGCGCTGTGGGGTTATTTGCAATTAAATTTCAGCGATTTAATGCAGAAACAAACTGATACTTTCGCCAATACGATTACTCAGCAGGCTGCTAACAGTGCCGCTGAAATGTTAATGGCCGATGATTATATGGCGCTGTCTGCCATGCTAGAAAGCCTGGTTCGTACCAGTGATAATATTATTTCGATTTCTATTCAGGACGATGTCAACAATACCATTGCGCTAGCATTAGGGCCTGCACTAGGACCGACACTGAGAATACCATCACTGAAAGGACCCACTAATGACGCTAGCAGAGACTATCAGGCCAGCATCTTCTTTCATGATGTAAAGGCCGGCCATATTCAACTTAGCCTTGATAATAGTGCCATCAGTGATTCCTTAAGAAAAACCCTGCGAGCACTGGGGATCATACTTATAGGCATCGTACTGTTGGCCATTGGCAGCAGTATTTTAATTGCTAAAAAGTTAACCCAGTCGTTGAAACAATTGCAAACCACGACCCAGCAAGTCGCCAAAGGGAATCTCTACCCTACTCTACCGACGGTTAGAAATAATGAAGTCGGTGATCTAGTGAAAAGTTTTGAGCACATGCTGCAAGGCTTACGAGATAAGGAATCCATCGAGAATAAGTTCAGTGCTTTTATTTCAAAAGACATTGCCAAAAATATTTTATCGGATTTGAATTCAGATAAAAAACCGTTAAAGAGCGTTAATGGTTCAGTTTTATTCGTTGATATCGTTGGTTTCACCCAGCTAAGCGAAAGCCAAAGTCCTCTAAAAATTGCTGACATACTCAATCAATATTATTCGCTTTTACATCAGGTGAGTAAAATTTATTGGGGCAGTGTTGATAACTACATTGGCGATGGTGCGATGCTCACCTTTGGTATTCATGCGAAGAACACTAAACACAGTATTAATGCGATATGTGCAGCACAACTATTTATACGTTTAAGCAAAGCCATGAATCAACAGCGTATTGAGAATGACCTTCCCGAATTACATTTCAGATTAGGTTTACACTGTGGCGATATGTTAGCCGGAGCAATCGGTCACCAAGAACGCATGCAATTTACTATTAGTGGCGATACCGTGAATGTTGCCGCACGCTTGTGTGACTTAGCCAGCCCCAACAAACTGATGATCAGTGAAAGCGTGTATCTTCATCGAGCATGTGATTCTTTATTAGTGACTGAGCCGAGTAAGAGCTTTAGCCTTAAAGGAAAAGCCTACCCTATTAACTGCTTCAGCGTAACGGGCCTAGTACCTAAGTTTAATCGTATGCTGATGCAGCAAGAAAACGAGCTAAAGGCGATGCAAGAGTATGTTTAACCGCGCCACCATTCTTTGGCTATTGTATTGCTCTGCCTTGCTAAGTGGTTGCGCCAGTACGCCAATCAATTTTTGGCAGAGCAGCACAGAGCAATTAATTGAAAATCATCACTATCAACAAGCCTTAGAACAAATCAGCGCAGACACTCCGATTGACCAAGCATTATTGCTAAAGGTAAAAAAACTGGCGGAAGTGCAACGAAAAAAACGAATTTATGAAATTGGCTTATTGATCAAGCAACAACAATGGGGCCGGGCTAGAGAGGCATTAAAACAGTTGGATTCTAATCAGCCGAACCTGATATCTTTCACTACGCTGAATTTATTGATTGATAAAGCCCAGTTTGAAGAAGAGCGGCTGGTCAATACCCAACTAGCACTATTGGAAGCTCAATTATTGGTGATTCAACTTGCCCAACAAGATCTATCTGATCGCATTTATTACGACAAAATTAATTGGTTTTTTTCGGGCGAAGATTTAAAGAATCAGAAGCAACCGCTAGCCGAAAAACTGTTGCGTTTATCAACTCAGGCGCTGCTTATCAACGACTACAAGAATGCGCATCTTGCTTATGAAAAAGCCATTGAGCTTGATAGTCAGTTAGACACAGGAGAATTAACCATCGCAATTAATACCGGTCTTACTAACCAGTACAATAAAGCGATTTCGGAACGCCGTAATTCATTAATAAAACAATTATCCCTAGCCATTTCCATTCAGGATTTTGACTACATAATAAAAATCCAAGAGATATTATCTCATAAATCTTTTTATGGCCCTGACGTTGATTGGATATTAAGTGAGGCGAAAAAAATTCGCTCAGAGCACTCTCGCAGGTTAGACGAGATTGCGAAGAAGGAATATCGAAAAGGAAATATTTCGTTTGCGGTTACTCAATGGCAGCAAGCGCTCCAATTAACTCCGAGTAAAATCAAGATACAAGAGAAGTTAATAAGAGCACAGAAAGTACAACGTAAGCTGGAAAAACTGACTGCCAGCGAAAAGAGCTCGTTCTTAAACTACTAGGTAGCGACCCGCAGATCCGATAAAAATCGTGATTAATCCAAGCACTAAATTCAGCAATACCATCTTTCGAATAACATTCAGATTATTACCTGCCACTGGCCAGTCTTCTAAGGCGACTGCGGCCTTTAAGCGTTTAAAAGGCGCGAAGTAAACATGCATAAAGATTGCCACCATGATGTAACCCAATAGCATCATAATATGAACGTGTTTGCCCACATTGGCTAAGCCGCCCAATTGAGCCGCCATATAGTGTCCACTGCCGATCAATAAAATGATTGATAACCAGACCCAATTAAAGAACTTTGAAAAAACCCCAACCCAAACGGTTAATCTTAGTGGTGGCTCTAATACACTGGCTGCCACAGGTCTTAAAAAGGAATAGGCGAAAAACATTCCGCCGACCCAGATGGTCGCGGCTAATATATGCAGGCTAATGGCTATAAACATGAAATTCCTTGGGAGTTATTAAAATCATCTCATTGAACTTAACACCCCTTCTCGGCACGGGCATCAATTAATTTTAAAAGCCCTCTAATACAATCTTCCCGATCGACGTGCCTGACTCTAATTCTGCGTGGGCTAGCTTTAAGTTTTCAGCATTAATAGTGCCTAAATTCTTACCCGCCGTTGTTTGAATGTGGCCTTGATCAAGTAGCTCACCCACTCGGTTTAATAAAATGCCTTGTTCATTCATATCTTTTGCATTGAACATCGATTTTGCGAACATGAATTCCCAATGGAAAGACAAGCTTTTCATCTTGATCTTAGAAATATCTATGGCGCCTGGATCATCAATTAATGCAATTTTCCCAAATGGCACAAGCAGATCAATATAGGTATCAAAGTAATTTTTTGAACCGTTTAAGCTAGCAACATGAGTCACTTGCCCTATACCTTCTTTTGCAATCAATGCGTCAATTTGTGGCTGCAGAGGTTTGCTATGGTCAATCACATAATCAGCACCTAACTTAGTTACCCAAGCTTTAGACGCTTCACGTGATGCCGTTGCAATGATAGTGGCTCCCGTAATGGTCTTGGCCAATTGCACTAAAATCGAACCCACACCTCCAGCAGCGCCTACCACTAAGAGAACTTCATCCGATTTTTCAATAGACTTGCCACCAGCGGCGGGAGCTTGTTGCTTAAGCGCTAAATGTTCAAATAATAATTCCCAAGCAGTAATAGCCGTTAATGGTAATGCCGCCGCTTCAGCATTCGATAATGAAGAAGGCTTTTTACCGACAATGCGCTCGTCAACGAGCTGATATTCAGCATTACTGCCTTGGCGCGTAAGTGCACCTGCGTAATAAACTTCATCGCCCACTTTAAACTGTGACGTTTCATCACCCGTAGCCACTACTTCGCCTACTGCATCCCAACCAATCACTTTATGTTCATCGCCTTCGGCGGGCTTATTCAAGCGAATTTTATAATCGACAGGGTTAACCGCTATCGCTTTCACTTTTACCAATAGGTCGTGACCTGCGGCTGTTGGCTTAGGTATCTCGATATCAATTAATGAATCGACATCGGTAATAGGTAAAGACTTAAGGTATCCAACTGCTTTCATGTTATTGCTCCAGTATTTGTTTCAGTGCTGAGATCTAATGTGCTTGCTGTTTCATTGGTATTCATAGTAAACGTTGATTACCTTACTTTAAACAGCATAATATTTGATAAAGAGTATTTAGATAAGTGCATACTAAGCGATAAGAATTAATACCTAAAACATTAGGTTTTTTATAATCAATTGATTGATATACCTGCGCCAATAAAGCTACACAACCATACTCGTTGTGCAGCATAACTCAATCATTTATAGGCTTTTCAATTTAACGTATATTTCCATTTCAAGATAACCATCTACTCGTGCATCATTCAGATAGTTTTCTAGCATTGGAAAGTCATCTGGTTCAAAGCCACTATTAGGAAGCCAATCAGAGTAGATACTTAGCTGAGCCTTAAGTGTCTCTTCTGGGCTACCTTTATAATAGAGCACTGCATATTTTCCTTTGGGTATTTCAGCTAACTTGAAGGGTAGATTCACCTGCATATCACTAGGAATTACGATAGATGCATCATAGCGACATTTATCAATCGGGGTCACTGCGGGGTTATCAAACGCAAAGGAAAAGCGTACTTGTTGCTTAGAGGCTATGCCGTTATTTGCCGCCCATTTTATTAACTTATCCCATGCGCCATAGATTGCTTCAGGCGCATAACCGCCCTGTGATGCCAAAGTACATACTCGCTGGCTAGTCAGCTCTCTTACTTCAACTTTCATATTGATACTCTCTAAATTTGTATGATTAATCACGTCATTGGTGATGCGATTAGGATACAAACCAGAGGGATTGAATGCTTTTCCGTACTTGCTAGAAATCTTTCCAATCTTGCTATCTTTTATTTTATCTGGATTTATTATTTCTGTAGGGCTGAAACCAAAATGCAGTTTCACCGCTTTTGAGAAGTTAGCACTGGACGAGAATCCACTATCTAAAGCCACTTGGGTAATAGATAGATCCGTTTTGAAAATGAGAAGGTTCACCGCACACTCTAGTCTGCGCCTAGCGATGTAATCATTAACCGTTTCACCTAGTATGCCGGTAAAAATACGATGAAAATGAAAGACCGAAAAGTGACTGACCTCTGCTACTTCCGCTAGGGATATCTTGTTCGTCAGGTTGGCGTCTATATATTGCAGGACGCGATCAATACGAATTTTATATTCTTTATTCATAACTATCACTATCTATAACTACCACTTAGCCGCTGCCAACAACTGCGTTAATGCCTGTAGGCCTTTACCTTTATTACTTATTTTCCAAGCCATAAAGTATTCATGATTACTCACACTAGCAAGCTTAAGCTCTTTTAACTCACCACTGTCTAAATGTTGCTGTATGCGCTTACGCGGTAAGTGACCAATGCCAATACCCGCTAATATAGCTTCAATTTTTTGATCCATATTTTGTACATAAAAACTTTGCCCTGCGCCGCCGAGCCCTTCACTTCGGGCAACTTCAAGCTGAGACGTATCATGAGTAATGATGCGTCTCAGCTTGGGTAATACCTCTGCCAGTGCTTGAGCATCCAGTGCTAACTTGGCGTGCTTATGTGATCCTGCAATAACCGGTATTAGGTCTCTGTCTCCTATCGGTATTGCACGAAAGCCTTTCTGTAACGGCACAGGCCCTGGTACGCCGACAAGCAGTTCTACGCGATCTTGATCAAGGGCTTCCCAACCGCCATTGAGTACACTTTCTGATAAATCTATTTCGACATTTTCATGCTTGGTTAAAAAATGGGCCAATACCTCAAATAATACCGGTGAGTTTAAAGTCGACTCCGCGGCTATCCGTATCTTAGGCTCCCAGCCGGTGGCTACTTCTTTGGCGGTAATAGCTAGATGGGATGTGGCCAATAGAATTTTTCGACCTTCTTGCAATATCAATTGCCCTGCTGGAGTTAATACTGAGCGTCGCCCTTGACGCTGAAACAAGGCGATATCCAATTGCTCTTCTAGCTTCTGTACCGCATAAGAAACGGCTGAGGTGGCTTTATTCAGCTCTTCAGACGCTTTTGCATAGCTTCCACGCCTATCTATTGCGTCTAAGGTCTCTAATACTTCAATAGTGATTGGATTCCTGCTTGTCATGGGCCCACCAGCATTGTTCTAAAATTTAGATCATTCTAAACAGATAATGCCTCTTATTGGAAATTCATTAAGCCTATACACTAATATCATCAAATCAAGAACAGTTAGCAGAGCAGCTAACTAAGTACTTAAACAAGCACTTAAACAAGCACTTAAACAAGCACTTAAAGAAACGCTAGGAAGATCATTATGAAAGCATTATTAAACACCCTTACTACAACGACCGCTGGTTTCGATACCCTACCTATCCGCATTGGTGCAGGTATCACTTTCGCCGCACACGGCAGCCAAAAATTGTTTGGTTGGTTTGGCGGTTATGGCTTGGAAGGTACCGCAGGCTGGATGGAGTCGATCGGTTTAGCCCCGGGTATCTTGATGGCGGGTCTGGCTGGCGGGGCT
>JAESQF010000080.1 GCA_016765295.1 Oleispira sp. | reverse complement strand
TAAATCTTACTCAAAATAAAAACTAACTTTTATACTCACCTAATTAAAGTAGAGTTCGTGAGTTCTTATCTTGTTTTATGCTTTGATGTCAGCTTAACGCTAAACCGTTAAGTGACTGTCTCCACCTAATCAAGGTAAGCACCCACACGAATTATCTAAATATATTGTTAAAGAACATTGCTTAGGCTTTCACCTTAAGCGGGCTGCGTATTCTAATGATTTAACTCATCAAGTCAACAGCTTTTTAAAACTTTCTTTTCCAGCCAACCTAAGTTGCTGCAAAAGATGAGGCGCATTATATATTGCTAAATGACTACGTCAACCTCTTTTTTCCTTTATTTTCAAAGCCTTGCGAGCTTCTCTTTAAAGGAGGGCGTATTCTAAACAAACGTTTTAAATAGTCAACCCTTTATTCTCACTTGTTTTTCTAGCGACTCTTTCGAATGACTGTCTCAACAAGTGAGCGGCGAATTATAGGGATTTTACAATCGCCGTCAACTGTTTTTTTAACTTTGTTTAATTTCAAACAAGTGATGCTTCTTCTTGCCCAGTTTTACTAGGAAGAAGCGGCCATATAAAGCTTTATCAGCAGCAAAGCTTTCCGCAGTACTCATATTATCCGCGGCGCCTTTCGCTTCTCCATTAATCAATACAGCATTACGACTCAGTGCATCCTTAACTTCACGCCCTGCTTTCACCAGCCCACACTCAGTAAAGAGTGAAGTTAAAGGTATTTCAGCAATATCCGCTAGTACTAGATCACTCGATGGCAGGCCATCTAGCTTAATTTGCTCAAGCTCCTTCTCTGAAAGCGTCGCTAAATTACCTGAGAATAACGCTTCAGTTATTCGTCTAGCCGATTGCAATGCTTCTTCACCATGTATTAAGCGAGTCATTTCTTCAGCCAAAATACCCTGACCTGTTTTACGCCCCTGGATTTCAGCATCGTGCCTTTCAATTTCTTCAATACGCTCAATCGACAGAAAGGTGAAGTAGCGCATAAATTTATACGCATCCTCATCTGCAGTATTCATCCAGAACTGATAGAAGGCATATGGCGAGGTCTTGGCTGGGTCCAACCAAATAGTGCCACTTTCTGTTTTACCAAATTTAGTACCATCAGACTTAGTAACTAGAGGTAGCGTTAAACCAAAGGTCTTCTTGCCATACATGCGGCGTGCTAAATCAACACCACCAACAATGTTACCCCACTGATCAGAGCCACCAATTTGAATGGTACAGTTTTCACGTTCAGCCAACTCAGCGAAGTCATAAGACTGCAGCAACATATAGGTAAACTCAGTGAAAGAGATGCCAGCACCCTCACGGTCGATACGCTGCTTAACCGATTCTTTCTGAATCATATTGTTAATTGAGAAATGCTTACCGACATCACGAAGGAAGTCGAGCACATTCAATTCGCCAACCCAATCTAGGTTATTAACAACCACAGCACTTTTTTCGCCAGCATCAAAATCAATAAAACGACTGACCTGTGCTTTAAGCTTATCTACCCAGTTGGCAACAATATCTGGGGTATTTAGTTTACGCTCTTGGGCTTTAAAGCTTGGGTCACCTATTAAGCCGGTAGCACCACCGACCAATGCGACTGGTTTATGCCCCGCGTCTTGAAAGCGCTTTAAAGCTAATAAAGGAACAAGACTTCCAATGTGCAAGCTATCGGCTGTTGGGTCAAAGCCACAATAAAGTGTTCGGCAACCATCTTCTAAATGCTCAATAAATTCTGCGTCTGCCGTTGTCTGGCTAATAAGGCCTCGAGCCTTTAAATCTTCGATTAATGCTGCCGTCATGACGTTCTCTTGTCAGTCTAAAGTAAGAAAATAAGCGGCTGTCACAATACCGAATCAGCTAATAAAAGCAATAGAGATACAGCGAATGGCACCCAATAAGCCAATATTGTTGTACACTCATTGTTTTTCATCGTTTCAAATATTCAGGAATAAATATATCTATGGCAGTTCTTGGCCAGTGGCAGTATTTTCCCAAGACCCACATTGCAGCAATATCATTAATCGTTATAAGCGTTATTTTCATTGCCGGGAAACAGTCTCAATCACAGCAAAAACGTGAAATACAAATAGTCACGGTTCATAGTGACCCGATAGAGGAAGCTATTCAGGTTGAAATGGCCGATCCTTGGCAAGAAACTAAAATCAAGCCTGGCGATAGTCTATCCAAAATTTTCACTCGCTATTCATTAAGCGCTGCCGATGCGTTGTCGATTGCTCACAAAGCACCTAAAAATGCCTTACAGCTCCACCCTGGCCAGACAATCAAGTGGCAAAGCACTGATAGTAATAACGTGACCCGCATGCGCATAGAAACATCACGCTTAGTTGCGCATGACTTTACTCGAACGATTGAGGGTAAATATGAATATCAGCTAGATGAGAAAGTTGCTGATCGTCGTCCTAAGTTTGCGCAAGCTACCATTCACTCTTCTTTGTTCCTAGATGGTGCTAAGCAAGATATTCCGCAATCTATATTAATTGAATTTGCCGGTCTATTTGGCTGGGATATTGATTTCGCCTTAGACATTCGCCAAGGGGATCAATTTAGCTTGATATATGAGGAGCTATTTCTAGATGGTGAACGTATTGGCTTCGGCAATATTCTAATCGCCAGCTTTGTTAATCGTGGCCGTGACTTAACCGCGATTCGTTATGACGATAAAAAAGGCCACTCTCAATATTATGATCCTTCTGGGCATAGTATGCGCAAAGAGTTCTTACGCAACCCAATCGATTTTGCCCGTATCAGCTCACGTTTTAATTTAAAACGTAAACACCCTGTATTGAATAAATTTCGAGCCCATAGAGGTACTGACTATGCAGCAGCGACAGGCACCCCAATCAAATCAACCGGTGATGGCAAGGTGATTTTTGCTGGCCGTAAAGGCGGCTTTGGTAATTGTGTAATTATTCAGCACGGTAGTCGCTATCAAACTCTTTACGCTCATTTAAGCAAATTCAATCGAAAAGCACGCAAGGGAAGACGTGTAAAACAAGGACAGGTTATTGGTTATGTCGGTAGTACTGGCCTTGCGACGGGGCCTCACCTACACTTTGAATTCAGAGTCGATGGCGTGCATCGAGATTCCTTACGGGTAAAACTGCCAAAATCTCGCTCTATTAGCAAGGATCAGAAGCCTGCTTATAAAGCGGAGGCTAACCGTATGATCGAATGGTTAAGAAGCCAGCAGTCCACCCAACTGGCAAATGATGACTCACTAGAGTCCAATACTCGTCTCAGATAAATAACTAGCCCCCGATAAACAAGGAGTTGCCTGTGCTTTACATCGGCCTAATGTCAGGCACTAGCTTAGATGGTATTGATGCTGCATTAGTTGAAATCAACCAAGATGGTCAGCTACAGATTCTGGGGAATCACTACCAGCCATACCAGCCGGCTCTACAAAAAACACTTTTCGAGTTAAGCCAAGCCAGTGATATTAACCTAGAGCAGCTATTAACCCTAGACCAGACACTGGGTAGGCTCTACGGGGAAGCTTGCCTTACATTATTAGAAAAATTTGAATATTCAGCATCTGATATTCAAGCTATTGGCTGCCATGGGCAAACCATACGCCACAAGCCAAGACCTGATGCATTCAGCCTGCAAATTGGTGATCCTAATTTCGTCGCTGAACTCACCGGCATTACCACGATTGCAGATTTTCGCCGACGCGATATTGCAGCGGGAGGCGAAGGCGCCCCTTTAGTGCCCGCATTTCATCAAGATGTATTTCTCGACTTTCATAATCCAAGACAGATTTTAAACTTAGGTGGCATTGCTAATATCACCGTGCTTTCTCAAAACCCAGACGATACCTTTGGCTTTGATCTAGGCCCTGCAAATGCCCTTTCGAACGAATGGGTAGAAAAACATTGGCAAATTAGTTACGACAAGGGTGGCATCATTGCGCGCTCAGGCACGATTCAGCAGTCATTATTAGATAATTGGCTGACGATTGATTATTTTGATAAAGCTCCGCCCAAAAGCACCGGTCGAGAACTATTTAACCTAGCGCAGCTCGAAAAACTAACCCCTGAAATTAATAATCTAAAGAAAGAAGATGTATTGGCAACGCTTATTGAGCTAACGGCAGTTTCTATAAGCCTAGGTATTGAGAGGTGGGGTTATACCGATGGCGAGCTATTTCTATGTGGTGGTGGCGCGCATAATATTTATCTTGTCGAACGCATTCAGCACCACTTATTAACCCTTCGAATTGGTCGTACTGATGATTTAGGTATTCCTGTGGATATGGTCGAAGCGTGTGCTTTCGCTTGGTTAGCATCTCGTACGATTCGTGGTCTTACCGGGAACTTAGCGAATACTACTGGGGCAAAAGGGGCAAGAATATTAGGTGCTATCTACCCAGCGTAGATAGCGTAATTTTCTTAGAAGTAAGCGTAGCCTGCAGCTTCAAGACGATTTCGTTCAGCGACACCAAAAGGCACCGGCTCTACGAACGACGGCAGATCGTTAACCATAATGCCATTAGCACCCATCCAACGCCTGCACACCTTCACATCAATCACATTGAAAGCATCTAAACGAGCGGCTAAATCAACCAAAGACTTGTTCAAACGGTAGTTAGTGCGTAAAAAAGCTCTGATTTCTTCTCCATGAAGCACAACAGCAATAGGGGCTTCGGTATTATATTCAGTTTTACCATTGGCAATACCCTCTGCCTGCTCCAGTAATTGCTTCAACTCCGTTAGCGTATGCAGCTCTATATCAGCCTGTAACTTTAACGATTGTGACTTACTTATCTGGACCGAAGAATCTGCCACCGCAACAACGGTCACAGTTTGAGTATGCAGCGCTGGTTGAATGGCAGGACTTTGCGCCGCCACCAGCATAGGAAACAATAAAAGCAAAAAACTCAATTTATGACTCATAACAAGCCTCCTTAATCTGTACCACGTAAAAACGACTAGATAGAAAAAGAGGAGCCACAACCACAAGTTGAACTCGCACCCGGATTATTCACGATAAAGCGGGAACCCTCTAAGCCTTCTTGATAATCTACGTTTGAACCGACTAAGTACTGATAACTCAAAGAGTCGACGAGTACTCGTGCTCCGTCTTTGCTAATCACACTATCATCTTCATTGCGTTCATCATCAAAGGTGAAGCCATACTGAAATCCAGAACAGCCGCCCCCAGTAACAAATACTCGAAGACACAATTCATCATCAGCTTCTTCAACTAATAATGCTCTTATTTTCTCTTCTGCCGAAGGGGTTAACCCAATAGGTTCGGCTGCTACAACTGCATTCATGTTCTATCTCACAAAGACTATGCTGCCTATTATCGGATTAACCGACTGTTTTAGTCAACTTTATTGCCAGCTTGGTCAGGTGGGGTCTGTTGTTGTGGTGCTTTTTTCGTCTTTTTAAATTCATCTTTTGCTTGATGAATCAATTTACCATTCACCTCAGCACCTAACACCATTTCCATCATATAATAGTGAACATCACCTTTAATGCGGGCTTTCTTCGCTAATTCAACATACTCACCGGCAAAAATATCACCGCTAACAGAACCATTAACGACAACATTAGGCGCATTAATCTGGCCTTCAACACGGCCACCATCAGAAATACGGACGACTGCACCACTGCCGGGCTCAGCAACCAAGTTACCTTTAACCACGCCTTCAATTTGCAGGCCGCCTTTGAAATTAATATCTCCGACGATTTCAGTCTTCTGAGATACCAAGGTATCGTAATGACTGGCGGCGGCTTTATCTTTACTACTAAACATTATGCGTCCTTTTGAGACCATTCAATGGTTTCTTCTACGCGCTGCGCTTTACTGCCTGACGACTGTAAAACAACTTGCACCTGTTCAATTTTAAAATTTGCGGGCATTGTGACTTCTCCTGCAATTTCTTGGAAATAACGAAAACTGAATTTAACACCCAGCTCATTTACCTTCTCATCTAAATCACGTAACGGAATAATTTTACGCTTGCCGGCTTCTCTACCAACGAAATTAACCGCCGCTACGCCTTTGATGTAAGTACTATTATCAGCAACTTGCGTCATCATAATGCTATAACGAAACTTATTAGTCTGGGCAATAGGCTGAAGAGCAACCTTACTAATACGCAAACCTTTATCTTGGCCACTCGGCGCCATAATTCCTTTATAAAATGAAACCTCTTCTTCTAAGGTGGCAACCTGAGCTTTTAGCGACTTAACCGTTTGGCGAATACCTTCAGCTGCCTGGCGATCAACTTCACCGCCTTTCTCTAAAGCGCCGACTCGCTGACGAAAGCTTCGAGCTTCTTGGTTTGCGGCAATGATTTGTTCCTGAAACTGATCTCTTTCTGCGCTCAGAGCCCGTCGTTCATTTAAACTGGCATATTGACCCGCAAAAAAACAACCACCCGCAACCGCTGCAATAAAAAGCAAAAAATAGATAATGTGGACAAAACGCTGCCATGGATCATAACGCACCAACGTTAGGCGCTCTTGTTTACTGCCTTTTACTACGGCCATTCAAACTTCCTTTCTTTCAAACTGCATTACGGCAATAAACCGACTACTTGCAAACCTGTTTCTTCAGCTAAACCGAACACAATATTCATATTCTGAACGGCTTGCCCAGATGCGCCTTTCACCAAATTATCAATCACTGAAAGAATAACGATCAAGCCCGTATCCTTATGTTCATGAATGGCAAGACGACACATATTACTGCCCTTCACTGAGCGAGTCTCTGGATGACTACCCGCTGGCATTACATCAACAAAAGGCTCATTGGCATAATACTGTTCGAATAATTTCTGTAAACCATCAATACCCAACGCCTCAACTTCAGCACTTTTACTCGGTGCATATATGGTTGAGTGAATACCTCGGATCATCGGGGTTAAATGTGGCACGAAGGTAAGGCTGACATCATGACCCGCGGCTCTGGTTAAACCTTGACGAATTTCAGGTAAATGGCGATGCCCAGATACAGCATAGGCCATCATAGACTCGCCTGCTTCACAGAATAGAGCCCCAATTTTAGCCTGACGGCCAGCGCCACTAACACCCGACTTACAGTCAGCAATGATACCTGTGGTTTCAATTAGGCCTTGTTCCAATAATGGAATCAACGCCAGCTGAACCGAAGTAGGGTAACAGCCTGGCACGGCAATTAAACGGGCCTGCTTGATCTGCTCACGATTCACTTCTGGTAAACCATATACCGCTTCGGGCAATAATGATTTTGCACCGTGAGGCTGGTTGTACCAATGCTCCCACACGTCTGCATCTTGCAAGCGGAAGTCTGCACTGAGATCAATCACCTTAATGCCTTGATCCAATACTTGCTGAGCTAACGCATGCGCAACACCATGAGGGGTGGCAAAAAAGACCACATCACAAGGGGCTAAGTTTTCAGCACTGGGTTCAGAAAAGCATAAATCAACATGTCCTCGTAGATTAGGAAACATCTGCGCCACAGGAATACCTTTCTCACTACGAGAGGTAATTACCGTTAATTCAACTCCTGGGTGCTGACTTAACAGCCTTAATAACTCAACTCCGGTATAGCCTGTGCCACCGACAATGCCTACTTTAATCACTTGCGCGCCTCTAAATCTAAGATACAGGACATATAAAGATGCTTATAATAAGCCTTATCGAAAGAATTGTTAGTTCAGACAGGCAAAATATTCGTATAATTTGCATCAATAGACAA
Source organism: Oleispira sp. (assembly GCA_016765295.1). Taxonomy (GTDB): domain Bacteria; phylum Pseudomonadota; class Gammaproteobacteria; order Pseudomonadales; family Oceanobacteraceae; genus Oleispira. Next base: position 26,194 of record JAESQF010000080.1, on the reverse strand, counting down.
AACTTAACCTAATCAAGGAATAATGAGGAGGTATGAAGGTATCCACATGAAGGTAAAAGAAAGCCAAATATCTCTCGCCTTACTGGCAACCTTCGTTGGTTTATTCAGTGCAGGCATTATTACTTTATTTCGCTTAGCCTACGAACTTCCGCTAGAGCATTGGCTACCCAATGGTAGTCATGAAGGTTTTGAATCCTTATCCAGCCATGCTCGAGTCATTCTACTATTAAGCTCTACCGCCTTATTGATATTAATCTTTAGCCGCTTAAAACCCCACCAGCGAAAAATTGGCGTGGGTCATGTATTACAGCGTATCGAGCAGCACCAAGGTTATTTACCTAAGACCAACCTCATCGCACAATTCGTCGGTGCCATCATTGCCCTAATCGGTGGCCACAGCGTAGGTCGTGAAGGTCCTGCTGTTCATATCGGCGCTGGCACCGCCAGCCAATTTGGCCAGCTATTGAAAACCCCTCATCATCGCTTAAGAATTCTTGCCGCTTGCGGTGTCGCCAGTGCGATATCGGCATCGTTTAATACCCCGATGGCGGGAGTGATTTTCGCCATGGAAGTGGTGCTACTTGAATACAGCATCAAAGGTTTTATTCCTATTATTCTCGCCTCTGTCATCGGTGCGATTGTGACCCGAGCGGTATTTGGCAATGAAGCTGCTTTTATTGTTCCTTCGCTTGAAATGGGATCGCTATTAGAAATCCCTTATATTTTATTATTAGCCTTAGTTTGCGGCGGGCTGGGTAGCCTATTTATTGCGTCAGTGAAGTTTGCTCAGCGTTGGAATGCCCGCCCTATTTGGCAAACTTGGGGATTACTCGGGATTTGTACTGCGATCATTAGTATCTATTTACCAGAAGTCATGGGAGTAGGTTACGACAGTGTGAATGCTTGGTTACAAGGTGAGGTAGTCTTTGGTTTAGCTTTAGCCTTGTTATTCGCCAAGATGTTGCTTTCCGGCTGGGCTGCAGCCATGGGGTTTCCCGGTGGTTTAATCGGCCCCAGTTTATTTATGGGCGCAGCTATTGGTGTCGTGATGGGACAACTATCGTCGTACTTCATGCCTGACTATCCGATTAATATCGGTTTTTACGCCATGTTAGGCATGGGCGCGATGATGGCATCGGTATTACGCGCGCCGTTAGCCGCGCTGATGGCTTTATTAGAACTCACGGCCAACCCCAACATTATATTGCCCGGTATGATGGCTATTGTTATTGCGAGCTTAACCGTTAGTGAAATTTTTCATCTACCGTCTATTTTTCGTATTCAAACCAATCTTGCAGTTAACCATAATCCGGTACACCAACTATTGCGCAATACTTGGGTTGGACAATTAATGTCACAAGATTTCATTAGCACTTCTCGCCTCATCAACCTAGACAGTGCGCAGCTAATGCTCAGCCAGCAACCCGTTTGGCTTTTCATCGAAAGCGAGCAGCAATTATTATTATCCACCGATCTCGCACGCTTTATTGAAAACCATATTGCCGCTGCTAACGAGGATAAATTTGATGCAGCTGATCCAGATCATGCTGAAATTGACTGTTTATTACTTCCTGGAGATCGGAAAATGGTAAAATCGATCTCTTTAATGGCCAATTTGCAGAATGCTTTAGACCAGATGCAGCAGCATCACATAGAATGGCTGGTCGTTCATCGCGATGAGCAATTTAATCAGGTGGTCGGGATTATTAGTCGAGAAATGATAGAACAGCATTATCGCTATCAACCACAAGCGCCAGCACCGTTAAACTAGAATTTTTAAAAGAGAGAAGCACATGCTCTGGCTCAAAGCCTTTCATATTATTGCCGTCATTACCTGGTTTGCCGCCTTGTTTTATTTACCGCGGTTATTTGTCTATCACGCCATGGCAGAAGATCAGGTTAGTAAAGATCGCTTTAAAATAATGGAGCGCAAACTTTATCGCGGCATCATGACCCCTTCTATGGTTTTGGTGATCGCTTTAGGTGTTTGCATGATTACGCTGAATCCTAGCTATTATATGAGTCAAGGCTGGATGCATGCGAAGTTAACCTTGGTGGCTTTTTTAGTCGCTTACCACTTTATGTGTGGAGCCTTGTTAAAGAAATTTGCGCAGGACATTAACGATAAAGGTCATGTATTTTATCGTTGGTTTAATGAAGTACCGGTTTTATTTTTAGTCGCCATTATTATCTTGGTCGTAGTTAGACCTTTTTAGCTGCTAAGGCTAAAAGAAAACAATATAGGTTTTATAATCGCCAGCATGATTGAGTATTGATTCCACGAGACGCCGTGAATACGATCCCTGTAGGCTTGGGCTCGGCTCCTGCCTCACACACTCGCTCTATCAACACTCAATAATGCTAGCTACTATATTGCCAGATTTAACATTTCATCTTTTTAAATAACGAATTTGAGTTCTTTCTATGTCTTATTCCATTGATAAATCTAAAAACCTTTTTGAACGTGCGCAGGAGTTTATTCCTGGTGGCGTGAACTCCCCGGTACGTGCCTTTAAAGGTGTCGGTGGAACGCCCATATTTTTCGAACGCGGTGAAGGCTCTTGTATCTTTGATGCCGACGATAATCGCTATATCGATTATGTAGGTTCTTGGGGCCCGATGATTATGGGTCACGCTCGCGGTGATGTAATCGACGCGGTTAAGGCACGTCTAGATCAAGGCTTGGGTTTTGGTGCGCCGACTGAAATTGAAATTGAAATGGCTCAAACTGTATGCGGCATCATGCCTGGTATGGATATGGTACGCATGGTGAGTTCAGGTACTGAAGCTACCATGAGCGCAATTCGTTTAGCCCGTGGTTTTAATGGTCGCGATAAGCTAGTGAAATTTGAAGGCTGTTATCACGGTCATGCTGATTCATTATTAGTGAAAGCGGGTTCTGGCGCACTGACGTTAGGTGTTCCTTCTTCTCCAGGTGTTCCTGCTGGTGTAGCTGACGATACCGTCACGTTAAATTACAACGACATCGAAGATGTGAAAGCCTACTTTGCCGACCACGGTGATAAAGTCGCCTGCATTATCGTTGAGCCTGTTGCTGGTAACATGAACTGCATTCCTCCCACAAAAGAATTCTTACAATGTTTGCGTGACGTATGTGATCAACACAGCGCTGTATTAATTTTTGACGAAGTGATGTCAGGTTTTCGCGTATCGTTAACCGGTGCTCAAGGTTATTACGGTATTCAACCAGACCTAACAACTCTCGGTAAAGTGATCGGTGGCGGCCTTCCTGTTGGTGCGTTTGGTGGCAAACGTGAAATCATGGAATACCTAGCACCCATCGGCCCTGTTTATCAGGCAGGTACGTTATCAGGTAACCCACTAGCCATGGCGGCAGGTTTAGCCATGTTGAAATCGGTTCAGCAAGAAGGTTTGTATGAGCAGCTTGCTACTCGTGTAGAACAACTGTGCACCGGTGTACAAGCCGCTGCAGATAAGCACGGCATTCCATTCACTACCAATAGCGCTGGCTCTATGTTTGGCTTCTTCTTCACCGAAGCAAAGAAAGTGAATAACTTTGCTCAGGTTTGTGAATGTGACCAAGAAGCCTTCAAGGCATTCTTCCACGGTATGTTAGAACAAGGTGTTTACTTAGCACCTTCTGCATTTGAAGCCGGCTTTATGTCTGCGGCGCATAGCGAAGATGATATCAACGAAACAATTGCAGCAGCAAATGTCGTATTTTCTCAAATGGCTGCAGCATAGATGCCATTAATATTAACGATTGGAGGGCAGCTACTAATGCTGCTCACTTCTCTTTGGATGCTAAAAACTTGGCAGCCAAAAGATGAAGTTCCTGGCTGGTATTCCGCCGCATTTTGCAGTGGTCTATTAATTACGTCTTTTGCGGCTTCTAACTTGATGAGTTATGTCATCGAATTAACCCCGATGTATTGGTTTAAGCAGCTTGCATTCTATGCAGCGTTTCCACTATTAAGTTTTGTTTTACTGGCACTGTCCTTTAAGTTGGACTGGCCAAAAGAAGCTTGGGGAAGAATTCTACTGGGGGTTTGTGGTATTTATTGGCTATGCCAGCAAACGCAAAACTTAAACTATCTGTTAGTGGCAAGCGCTTTGATCAGTAGTTTTGCTATCGCAAGAATATTATTGAATAAAGCATCTGGTATTTGCATAAAGCAAGCGAATCTCGCGCTCTCTATCGCGGTGTTCTCTAGTTTGATTCTTGCTTTGCATAGTGTCAGCTCTAATATTAATGCGAACACTGTGGCACAAGACCTGGCAGCGGAATGGCCTATCGAGCTGGCGCTAGGGTTATTACTTGCAGCGATTAACCGCACCTTCGTCCTTCGACTAAAGGCGCAGTCTACTGTTTAGGCTGCTATTGAAACTAGAGTCCTGATCTCGCATCTATATTATTTTGCAGCAAAATAACTCTTTGCTGCAAAATTTTATCCGTATTCATATATAACTTTGCCCGCTGTAATAATTGCTGTGCTTGCGATAAATTCCCTAACTGATAATTCAACCAAGCCTGACGATAAAATATCGCTGAATTACGTGGCTGTATCTGGCGCGCCTGATCAAGATAAGATAATGCCTGGCGATTTCTTCCCTGCTGGCGCGCTTCTTCTGCCTGAGATAATAGAACCTGCACCGCAGGGTGATGTGTTCCTTCATCCAATCGAATCAACTCATTATCTGATCCTTTCTGCTCTTCAGAGCTTTGCGCTAAGCGCGGATCATTTAACTCTGAACTAGGCAGACTACTACAAGCCGATAAAAAACTGATAACGACAAAAATTAAAACAACCAATCGAACCACGAACCACCACCTTCACTACTATTTAATTGAGAGCCTGACGCGGAGTTAGCTTCCGACTCATCACATGACATTCTACGCCCAGTTAACACCCCAGGCATAAAGGGCATTTTACGCACACCACATTCACGCTCCACAACCTCCCCTTGGTTATTAACCCAAGCCCAGTCCAAATCAACCAAGGGCGTTAATGGCTCTAAGCCAGATTGTAAGAATATATCCTGCCAAATCGGTAACGCGCCACCCGCTCCGGTAAAGGGCATCGGTTTATTATCGTCTCGCCCCACCCAAACAACCGCTAAATGTCGATCATCAAAGCCGGCAAACCAAGCATCACGCTGCTCATCACTGGTGCCTGTTTTACCCGCTATTTTAGTGGTCTTAAAAGTACGCGCTAAGCGCTTACCGGTACCCTGGACAATAACTTGCTGTAAACCATAGCGTAAAGTCTCAATTAATTGCGGCGAATATACCTGCTCACCTTGGGCTGCGTAAGAGGTTAACAGCTGATTATCATTGGTGGTCAACGCCTGAATACTTCTAGGCTGCATGGCGAAACCACCGGATGCATAAGTTTGAAACATCTGCGTCACCTGCAGTGGCGACATAGAAACCGAACCTAATAAAATTGAAGGGTAATGCGGTATTTTCTTATCGACGCCTAAGCGCTGAAAGGTATTCACTACCTGATCAATACCAATTTTCATTCCTAAACGCGCGGTTGCTTGGTTTAGAGATTTAGACATCGCATCGACTAAAAATACCGGACCATAATCTTTACGATCATAGTTTTTTGGCTGCCACAAACTCCCATCTTGGCCAGAAACACTCACCGGTTTATCTTCGACAATCGTTGACCAATTATACCGTCCTGACGCCAATGCAGTGAGGTATACCGCTGGTTTAGCCAAAGAGCCAATCGAACGTTGAGCATCCATAGCTCGATTAAAACCAAAATAGCGTACACGGCGAGAGCCAACAATGGCACGTACTTCCGCACCATCAACACTGGTCACCACCACCGCTGCTTCAAACGTCGGCTGTTTAAAACCGCTGCGTTTTTCTAAGTAATTCAGATGCTTCTGCACCGCTTTTTCAGTCGCGTGCTGCAGCCAAGGATCTAACGTAGTGAAAATTCTTAAACCCGTACTTTGTAAATCCTGCAGACGATAATCTTGCTGTAATTGTTTTTTAACCAATTGAATAAAGGCTGGATATTCACGCTGCCCTGCTCGCTTTGAATCAGCGACTTGAATATCTTGCCCTTGGGCATTCATGCGCTGAGCGCTACTGATGATATTCAGCTCTGCCATAATGCCTAAGACTAAATCTCGACGCTCGCGAGCACGCTGTGGATGACGGAAAGGATTGTAATAAGACGGACCTTTCACCATACCGACCAATAACGCGACTTCAGACAAATCGAGCTGCTGCACATTTTTTGCAAAATAGAATCTACTCGCCAAGGCAATACCATTAATAGAACGACGCCCTGATTGACCCAGATATACCTCGTTTAGATACGCTTGCAGAATTTCCTCTTTGCTATAATGCAGCTCTAATAGCAAAGCCATAAACGCTTCTTTAATTTTACGCCGCAAAGAACGCTCATTGGTTAAAAAGAAGTTTTTTACCAACTGTTGAGTCAAGGTAGAGCCACCTTGTACGGTGCGTCCGGCGGCAATATTCGCTTTCATTGCGCGTAAAATACCGCGAATAGAGATGCCGTAATGATCAAAATAGCCACGATCTTCCACTGCAACCAAAGCAGCCACTAAAGCGGGAGGGACATCCTGCAGCGCTATAAGATCTCGATCTTCATGATGTGCAGGAAAAATACCACCAATATATTGCGGCTCTATACGCTCTAAGCCTTTTATCTGTCCGCCAATCGATAACTGCTCAATACGGCCATCGGCAAAAGATAAGCGAATTTTTACCGCATCCTCATGACGATCAGCAAATGAGAATGCACGGCGATAAATAATCCAATCGCTGCCATCACGACCATAAGTACCTGGGCTAACCACATGACTGACTGCTTTATAGTCATTCCACTTCAGTTCGGATTGCAGTTGCTTAGTGGATAACAATAAACCGGGGTATAACGATAACGGACGTGCATAGACCTTCGCCGGCAAGGCCCACTTATTACCGTCAAACTGCGAGCGCACCTGTGCATCTAGATAAATGAGCCAAACACCCAGCGCCAATATTATTAGAATCGATAGTCGCCAAAACCAAGACCAAAGGTTTTTCTTGAAGTTCGGTTTGCTATTAGCAGGCTTAGAATTCCTAGGCTTTTTCCGAATTGGAGATTTCTTTTTTGAACTAGATTTCACAGCCCTAGTTGGCTTTTTAGCAGTCGTCATATTGCGCCCATGCTAACACAGACTGACTTAGTCATATGCTCGAGTTCTGTTAAACTGCTCGCAACAACTCATCATTATTCCAATTAATAGAGATATGACACATGGCTAAGTACCACATCTACGGCATCGGCAACGCATTAGTTGATAAAGAATTCGAAGTTAAAGACGATTTCTTCAGCGACCTGAATATTGAAAAAGGCATGATGACCTTAATCGATGAAGATCAGCTTGCCCAGAGCCTAGCGGTATTGAAAGATCGCTTTGGTCTAAAAAAGCGTGCTTGTGGTGGCAGTGCAGCCAATACCATTATTGGTGCTAGTTATTTCGGAGCGAAAACTTTCTATAGCTGTAATGTAGCGAACGATGAAGCTGGCGATTTTTACATGCAAGACATGAAAGCCGCGGGTGTTGATACGAACCTAGGGGACGACCGTGATGAAGGCGTAACCGGTAAGTGCTTAGTGATGATCACCCCTGATGCTGAACGCACCATGAATACCTACCTAGGTATCACCACGAACCTAGAGCAAAAACATATTAATGAAGTTGCGCTAGCGGATTCCGAATACGTTTATATCGAAGGTTATTTAGTAACATCTGATCTTTCTCGCGCCGCCGCTATTCACCTGCGTAAGCTGGCAGAGAAAAATGGCGTAAAAACAGCCATCACCTTTTCTGATCCTGCCATGGTTCAGTTCTTTAAAGACGGTCTAAAAGAAATGATCGGTGGTGGAGTTGATTTATTATTCTGTAATGAAGAAGAAGCTAAGTTATTCGCGGATACCGATGACCTAGCAGACGCTATTAGCTTTATGAAGACCCAAGCGAAAGCATTTGCAATTACCCTTGGTAGTAAAGGTGCAATAGCATTTGATGGCAAAACAACTCACGTTATCGAGCCTAACGAAGTAACGGCTGTGGATTCAAATGGTGCCGGTGATTTGTTTGCCGGGGCTTTTATGTATGCCATTACTCACGGTCATGATTTCGCAGCGGCGGGTCGCTTAGCCAGTGCAGCGTCATCGCAAGTTGTTGGTCAATTTGGCCCTCGCTTAGAAGCCGAACAACATGAACCATTAAAAGCGGTTCTCTAACTAAGTCTTTGATAGGATATATCTCAAGGTAACTGTATTGGGATATATCCTTGCTCTCGAACTATTTTCCTTCCTCAGACAGCATAAATTTAACAAACTGCGTAACCTTCTCATTTTTAGTATGGGTATTAATAATTAAATTTAGTGGTCTTACCCAAGGGTAGGTTTGATTTCTTATGCTTTTTTCAGATATAGCAATATTATCAATATCTAAAACCTTAATTTTCTTAAACCCTAGATGATCTTTATATTGCTGCATCACCGCATTTGATTCATATGCAGTACTTTCAGGTTCACGATTGACAATACCCATCGCTTGATTAAAACGAGAGTAAGTTTGGGTAGGTCTACGACTAAACAAATAGCTCTCACCCCGCCGTTTTAAATACAAACCCTGATCTTCTGGATCAATCATATAATCTAGTTCAAAAAGTGAATGAAAAGCATAGAAGGTTCCATGAGCACTCCCTTTCGATAAGGGTTGTATCGGCTGAGTAAAGAACTGGTTATTCTGCTGAGAAATATCACCCCAACGGGTAACTGAGCCGGTGTAAATATCTTTAATCTGCTCTGCCGTTAAACTCGTTATTTTATTTTGTTTACTGACCAAAAAAACTAAAGCATCCTGAGCAATCGTCACTTGCTTTAAATAGGGCCACTTATCTAATTCGGTACGGTTAAGGTAGCGCGATATGATTCCAACATCCGCTATCTGATCTATTACTGACTTCAAGCCCTTTTGCGAGCCAATCGGCCGAATAACCACGGATGAATTCACTGCATCGTCTTCACCAATATAGCGACTAAATGCTGTCTCACTGGCCTCAATAAGAGGAGATGCTGACGTTGAACCTACTATAAATAAATGCCCATTCTCGGCGAATGATATTAGCGAGAAAAAGACTAGTACGATGAAGGTTGCGAGCTGATTGATCATTTTTATTCCTTTAAATGAATCCATCTTTCAGTCTAGGCCTAGTTATTAGAGAACGAACGTCCTTTTTGGCGGAATTCTCGAATGGCATGATAGCTAATTAAACCGCGCTTATTCACTCGACACTGAGCATAGCCATCTTGCGTTTTATCCTGTAGATCTAAGAAAATATCAAAATGCTCAACGGTTTCTCGACTCGATGCAGAATCAATATAAACACGGGTACCATCGGGTAGTAGATGTTTCATAAAAGCGCGGCAATGCTCCATTGCATCACCAATATCCCCTGGTCTTCCTTGCAGATTATAAGGCTCTTTTTGTCCACAAGCAGACAGTAGCCCTGTAGATAAGAGGGTAAATAGGAGTATTACAAGATAGGAAATAGGCTTCATCAGTCTTCACTGTTCAATACTTATTAACTAAAAGTATAGCGGATGCGAAGTATCTGACTGTGCTATCAAGTATGAGTAAGGTAACTGAAAGCATAAAGTAAGTAATTTTTGTGACAATAAATCTAGATCAAATAGTCTTCACGAATGGGATTAAAGTGACAAGTGGCTTCCACTAAAGAGCCCGCAGTAAGTTTAGGAACCCCATACACCTCAGTCGTAATGCCATAAGCCTGATTTACTTTCTTCAGTAATAAGTCGAAATCGCCATCACCAGAAAGTAAAATAATAGTATCGACATCACCAGCTGCGGCGGTTTCCATCACATCAATCGTGATACCCACATCCCAATCACCTTTCGCACTACCATCGCTACGCTGAATATAAGGTTTCAGTTTTATCTCAAAGCCAATGTGCCTGAGGGCATCTTGAAACTTTATTTGCGAGTCATCGCCTTTATTAATCGCATAAGCCGTAGCGGAGACTATCTCACCTTGGTTCGCGATTCTTTTCCATAGATTACGGTAGTTAAATGAGCGGCCATAAACATCACGAGTGGTGTAATAGATATTTTGTACATCGACAAAAATTGCAATCTTCTTCATAACACCGTTCTCATATCCGCTCACATTAGCCAGCGTATATCATATAGCTTTTGTCTTATTAAAACTGATATTTAGCGCCGAGGTTAATTGAGCGCGGTTTGCCCGGACGAAAACCATAAGGCTTTACCCCAGCAACATACTGCTCATCAAAGATATTATCGATGGTGCTATAAAGTTGCAGGGCAGGCATCGCCTGATAACTCGCACTAAGATCGACTAAGGTATGCGCTTCTATTAAATCAGCGTCGTCGATTGCGCCTTCTCCTGGCACATTACGCATTTCACTTTGATAGAGTAATGATGCATTAACTCTCCATGCGTCTTTTTCTAAACCAATTTGGGCATTCAAGCGATGCTCAGGCAAATAGCCAATTTCATAACCCGCTTTAATCACCTGACCTTTTTCACCAAAGGCACCGCTAGCATCAACAAACTGCTCGTCAAATTCACCATGAGTAAAGGTATAGCTGGTAGAGAATGGCACTAAGAATCCTGAAAAGGCCAAGGCATGACCCCAACTTGCTTCTAAGCCATAAACACTGGCACTACCGGCATTCGATTGCTCACCGGTAATATCATCATCACATGAACCTTGAGAAAAACTACAGGTGCCACTGAACTGGCTGTAGTCATTTAAGAAAGCAATAATTTCACCTTGGCCAAAGCCGGAATAACGCGAGCCTAATTCAAAGTTGGTGCTCAACTCTGGCTCTGTCTCACCGCTAGAGTTCGCCGTTGCCGCCGTAAAACCCTTATAGACTCCCGCAAGAATACCCACCTCTTCGATCAACTGGGAATAGATTCCGATACCCGGTAAGAACACAGATTGAGTGATCGTATTTTTCTGTTCCTCAATTCCCGTCAACTTGCCATACGTCGTTTTTGAAGACTCAATCGACTCATGTCTTAGACCCAAACTGACGACGGTTTCATCAATATAAATTTTATCCTGTATATAAACAGCCAAGCCTAAAGCATCGTTGGTATTACGCGCAGTAGTTTTATAAGTACCCGCGATCGCCTGCATCTCACCATCAATCATATTGTAGTTTTTCTCAGTATGATGACGCTTAACCTGATCTTGATGAATGCGAATGCCGATCTCTAAATCATTATTGAAACCGCCTAATTCAAAACTTTGATTGATACGGGTTTGAATACCTTGGGAAAAATATACACGACCATTATTACCCAAGCGTAACTGCTGAGTTGAATCCACGCTGCTGGTATTAGCGGACCCTGTTAATACATCATAATAAGGTTGGTTGGCAGCCGAATTAGGATCGGCCAAAATATTATCCAAGGATAGGTCATCATCCTGAGTATTAAAGCCATTAATTTTAAACCAATCACGATCAAAGTCATTACGATACACATCGGTCGTCACTACTAGATCATCAATTTCTACTTGATGAGTGAACTGATATTGATGATGTTTCCATTTACTATTATCCAATTCAGATGCGATATAGCGACGATTGGATTTTTTATTAAAATCATCCTTGCTCAAGCCAAGGTAAGTTTCATTAGCGTCTTCATCGGCATAACCCAACTTCAATTGAAACAACTGACTAATATCACCCAAGCTTTCCCAACTGGTTTTTAAATTCACATCGTTGCGAACAAAACCGGTATCTTCATTACTGTTATCAATCTCTTTAAAACCATCCGTGCTCACTCGCAAGCCTTCAATAAGATAGGCAAAATCTCCTATTTGCTGACCTTGATAAGCGTTATAACGCTGATAGTTATCGCTACCGTATTGCACATCTAGTTCACCTGATGAAGCATAAGGAATCGGGCGACTGACCATATTTATCGCACCACCTACCGTTGCCGGACCATACTGAATTGTCGAAGGGCCTTTAAAAACTTCGACGGCGCTCATACGAGAGATATTAGGAAAGTAATAGGCAGCCGGGGCTGAATAAGGCGCTGGCCCAGACAAAATACCATCTTCCATAATGGTGATTTTTTTACTGCGCTCTGGAGACGTACCCCGTAAACCGATATTCGGCCTTAAGCCATAACCATCTTCTTCTTGAATATTCACCCCAGGGACGGCGTTTAATACTCGATGAATATCGGTATATTCAAAAGTTTCTAAAGCGACATCATCAATTAAAGTCGCTGACCCCGGTTGCTTTAATATCGCGTCTTTACCGCCGGTAATATAAACGTTATCAAGTTCAATACTGTCTTCCGCTTGCACGGAAAATACAGGAGCAATAAACGAGATAACCAAAGAAAGGGAATAAATAGCAGGAGATAGATTCAAAACGGCGAATTCCAGCAAAGAATTTTAAGGGCTGCATTAAAACACAAATGAGAATTGTTTTTAATAAGGAAATCAAAAGGTAGCTTATTCGGTGAATGAATCAGCTACCTGTTGGATGTCACAATAAGCAATTTTCAACTTTAACCGGATTTAATAAATGCTCATAACGGGCGTCGGTAAGCGACATTAAGAAACAGACTAAAGCTTCTACTTGGATGTCATCTAAGTTGTCTTTACTCTTACCCAAAATATCATGAGCAATGTTCTCATTAATTTCCGCATCACCCCAAGGGGCTCCCGTTTCTGGATTATTAACAACACCTGCGGGTCTATTAAGTGCCACATCTTTCGCATGTTGATAAAAACGAATCACAGTTTCTAATTCATTAAAAATACCGTTATGCATATAAGGTGCTGTTACTGCCACGTTACGTAATGTCGGTACTTTGAACTTACCTTTTTCAGATTCAGCAATGACCGCAGGGTTATTCAACAATCCTTCATCTAAATCAGTGACTTTGTTAAAGCTGCGTAATGCAATATTTATTGGCACGCCAATATTGTGAAATTCGAAACTAGTGAATAACTCCCCTTTATTTCGAAAAGGCATTAACTGATGACAAGCAGCGCAGGTTAAATTGCTAGAAAAGAACAATGCCTGGCCGAAGCCTGCTTTTGTAATCGGGTACTCAAAATAATCTACATCGCTATTAGGTAAAAACGATTTGTCGTATTTAGAATCAAAGGTCGCAAACTCAGGTTCTTTTTCAAATTCGCCAATACTTTCTGACATAGCTGCATAAGCGATATCGGCATCATCAAAGATAGTCGCGCCATATACATACTCAAAACCTTCTACGTAAGCTTGGTTTTCTTTAATGCGCTCTACCACAGATGCCTTATCTGGCATCGCCATTTCACCAGGATTCGTTGGAGGGCCACCCGCCTGACCTTTTAAATCAGTCTCACGCCCATCCCAAAACTGACCTCCTACAAAGCCGGTGTACTCACCAATCTCTAAATCCGCCATGATCTTAGTAGGACGCTTATGTGTTTCTTCATGAAACAAAGGACTAAAAGCCGCATAAGCTGCGGTAGGCGCATTACGGTCGCCAATAGAGGTGCCGTTATCTCCTAGAGAACCCGCACTGGCGACACCATTTCGGCTAGCATCATTGGTTCTATCGTCGATAAAGCCCTGCTCAGGGTTATGGCAAGTTGCACAAGATTGCGTGCGATCAAAAGATAGATTTTTATCAGAATACAGCTGTTCACCTAGCGCGACCTTAGTCGCTAACTGCGGTTTACTATCAGAGTCGCTTGATGAACTACCACCACAACCGACAAGAGAAGCTGAGACTAGACCCGCTAGCATCAAAGCTATACCAGCCTCATTAAAAACCTTATTCATAATCACAATACCTTAAAACATACCAAATCTTACAGCGCATATTACGCTATTTAGTCAGTATTAGTCATGAAGTACCTTGTCCCATGTCAAGAAACGTATGACAAATCTTATTGCAAATCATTGTCATTTGTATTACTTTACGCTCAATTATTAAGCAGTTAATTCATGAATTAAGCTCATGGACTAGCCAATAACTACCCTCAAATGTAAGAAAGGATTTAAGCGATGAAATTTATCAAACTGGCGGCATGCATCACTTCAGCATCGTTATTAATGGCCTGTGGCGGAAGTAGCAGCGATAACGATGGCATTACTACTCCTGCAATCAATATGGAAAAAGCTCAGCTTGTTTTAAATACCAACGCTGAAATCGCTTACGCTGCGTATACCGATTCTGTTGAAACAGCCAAGTTATTGCAGAAAGCATTGGAAAACTTCAAAGATGATTCATCTGCTGACAATCTAACTGCCGCTAAAAAAGCTTGGTTAGTTTCTCGCGAGCCATATGGCCAAACTGAAGTTTATCGCTTCCGTAATAGCCCAGTAGATTCTTTAGATGTTGAAGGCGACCTTAATGCATGGCCACTAGGCGAAGCGTTAATTGATTACGTTAATACTGGTAACGATGGCGACGATTTTGATAACGATCAAATCGGCGTAACTGAGCACGGTTTTGGTGATGATATTACTACTGTTATTGACGTTACCAATGCTTCAACTAAAGCAGCAAATACCAATACTATTATTGGTAATACCGATATCGTAATTGACGGTACTTTGTTAGCAAAAGGCCTAGCAGCTAAAGATGAACATGATGTTATTAGTGGTTACCACGCGATTGAGTTTCTATTGTGGGGCCAAGATTTAAATACAACAGATCAGAGCACGACCAATGGTAATGATCGCCGATTAGCTGTTAACGCTACTTCTGCTGGCGGCCAACGTCCAATTGAAGATTTTAATACTGATGCAGCTAATCCAGAATCTCTATCAGCCCGTCGTCACCAATACCTAGCAGTTGTTGTTGATAAGCTAATTGTCGACCTGAAGAAGGTTCAAGCTGAATGGGCAACGGGTAGCACAACTAACTACCGCGCAACCTTTACAACACTTACAAACGCTGCAGATGCTACACAGAAGCTAACTGAAATCCTTACAGGTATGGGTACGCTTTCTGAAGGTGAATTGGCTGGAGAGCGTATGCAAATCGCTTTCTCTTCTAACTCGCAAGAAGATGAGCACTCTTGCTTCTCTGATAATACCCACCGTGATATCTGGTTGAATGCCGAAGGTGTTTCTAACAGTTTCTACGGTTCTTATGCTGGTTACGATAGCACTTTAAATGGTGAAGATGATGTTACGACTAACGCAGTAGACGGTTATGGTATCGATGAATATTTAACAGAAGTTGGTTTAGCGGGCGTTGCCGTTGAAACAGCGACAGCACTAACTTTGACTGAAGTTAACTACAACTTAATCGATGCTTCTGCCCGTAACGGCGTACCATTCGATGTATTAATCATGTCTCCTACAGAAGAAAGCCCTGTGGCGAAAACGATTAAGTCGTTGAACGCTCAGTCTCGTTTAATTCAAGATGCGGCTAACCAGCTTGGTTTAGGTGTTGTTGTTGAAGAAGATGCTTCTGACTGTGATACACAAGACCCAACAACTGAGTGCTAATCAAGTTGTTTTGATTAAATAAAAAGGATTTTATTGATCTAGAAAGCCGAGCATTGCTCGGCTTTCTGCTATCTTGTCGCAAATAATTTTCATTCCACTCTTTGCTTAGCGGAAATAAGTACTAATATGAGAGCTATTATAAGAGCTATCTTTTTTATCTGCCTGTTCACCTGTAGCAGTATTGTCTTGCTCACAGGCTGCGATCAATCTGCAGATCAAGTATTACAAAATGCAGCACCAGCATTAAGTATAAAAGAAGCCACACCTGGTGGTGATACATCGGTATCTTACAAGCCCTTCGCTAGTTTTGAATTACCTGCAGCTAATCTCCCAGTAGAAGCTAGGCCTTTATTTCATGCAGGCAAAGCCTTGGCTCATCAGCCTTGGGTAAAAGCCCCCACAATTACCGATACTCGAGATGGACTTGGGCCATTGTACAACGCTCGCACTTGTTTAATGTGTCATACCAAAGGCGGCAAAGGTTTTATTCCCGAGACTAACGAGGTTCCTATTATGGGAACACTCGTACGACTCAGTAAGCCTGGCTTTGATAAAATGAAAGGGGTTATTCCACATCCTGTTTATGGCGATCAGATACAAGGCCAATCAACGTCTTTGGCACATCAACTCAGACACTCTCAAAAACCAGGTTCAATTGCTCATGATGTTGCACCTGAAGCATATGTGTATATAAACTGGCAAACTCGAACGTTTACCTATCCAGATCAGTACGCAGTGATATTACGTAAACCCGAATTAGATTTTCGTAACTTGGGTTATGGTCCATTTGGTGAAGATACATTATTCAGCTTAAGAGTTGCGCCTTCTATTCATGGCATGGGGCTATTAGAACTTATCGAGCAAAAAGATATCGATAAACTGAGTGATCTAGAAGATGGTAATAACGATGGTATATCAGGTCGTAGTAATTTGGTTTGGGACGTTGAACAACAAAAGACCGTGGCCGGGCGCTTTGGCCTTAAAGCCAATAAGGCCAGTTTGAAGATGCAAGTGGCAGGAGCATTTGCTAACGATGTGGGTATTAGCAATTCGTTATTTCCTCAGCAACCTTGCAGCCAACAACAAATAACCTGTAATCAAGTTACCAGCGGCAATGATAAAAATGGTGTTGAAATTTCTGATCATTTATTAGATTTAGTAACCGATTTCAATCGCAACCTTGCCCCCGTTATTCGCAGAGATTTCAACAATAAAGAAGTTAACCAAGGTCGAGAATATTTTTATCAAGTTGGTTGTCAGACATGTCACCAGCCCGATTTTAAAACCCAAGATAGTGATGAGTTTCCCCATTTAGCTAACCAACACATTTGGCCTTACAGCGATTTATTACTGCATGACATGGGTCCAGAGTTAGCCGATGGCCGACCCGACTTTTTAGCGACTGGATCTGAATGGCGCACCGCACCACTGTGGGGAGTTGGTCTGCAAGAAGCGGTAAATGGCAGTAAAGCCTTATTACATGATGGCCGCGCAGAGACGATCGAAGAAGCTATTTTATGGCATGGCGGCGAAGCTGAATTAGTAAAAAGTCGATTTATTCAGTTGCCGAAAAAAGAACGTGATGCACTGATTAGATTTGTTAACTCACTTTAGTTTTAACTATTCATAAGAGAATAAAGATGAAACTATCTCGCAGAGTTTTTAGCCAAGGATTATTGAAGCTAGGTATGGGTGCAGGCGCATCGGCACCATTATTAAGCCATAGTGCATTTGATACTTCATTTGAGAGTGCATTTGATTTTGGTTGGTTCTCTAGCAAAGACAATAATGAACGTTGGCTATCGGCTCAAGGTCGTGACAGCGAAAATTACAGTTTAGGCTGGATTAATCCAAAGCTTGAATCCAGTGATAAAGTGACGACTAAATTTCGTGGCCACGGCTTATGTCAAAACCCTGCTAAGCCAGAACAGGTGATTATGTTTTCTCGCCGTCCAGGCACTCAAGGTATCCGCTTAAATATAACCACGAATGAACAAGATGGTCATTTCGACTGCGTAGAAGATAGACACATGCATGGCCATGGCTGTTATAGCGCAGATGGAAAATGGCTGTTCTGTGCCGAAACTAAGATAAGCACCGGCGAAGGTAAAATTACCGTTCGCGATGGCGAGACACTTGAACTAGTCAATGAATTTAGTAGCTTTGGTATTGGCCCGCACGAGATCGCCTTAATGCCCGATGGTTTCACTATCGTTGTTGCCAACGGTGGCTTATTAACGCACCCTGATTCAGGTCGAAAAGTATTAAACTTAGCAAGTATGCGCTCAACTCTCAGCTATATAGATAGCCGAACGGGCAAACTGATTAGCGAGCATTTATTACCAGAAACTAAAGCTAGTATTCGCCACCTTGATGTAGCAAAAGACGGAACGGTAGCCATCGCTTTACAAGTGCAGCGTAAAGCAATGGCACATGATGAACTCACCCCTCTTGCCGCAATCCATAAGCCAGGCCAAGAAATAAAAGTACTCGAAGCTCCAGAGCCATTAATGGTAAAGCTGAACGATTATATGGGCAGTGTCGCCATACATAATGAAGCCCGCTTAGCTGCTTTCACCAGCCCGAAAGGCGATTTGGCTATGTTCTGGCATTTAGACGATTTAACTTTGCAGGGTTACCACTCATTTCATGATGTTTGCGGTTTAACGATTAGCCAAGATAGTAAATATTTCGTTTTATCCAATTCTGCAGGTAAAATTCGCCAAATAGATGCGCATACACTGAAACGAGATAAGGCAAAGAGCCTTCATTTCCCGAATAAAAGCTGGGATAACCATATGATCTCTGTAATAGGTTTATAAATGACAAAATTTCTACCAACATCAGTATTACTAATCTCGGTTTTATTAAGCCCTGCTTTATTACTGTCAGCTTGCGGCGGTACGAGCTCATCGACAAGCACAGGGGAGACTGAACTTAATATTGCGGCTACTGAGGTTATCGATAATACGATTATTCCTGCCGCTACTCAATTTCAACAGCAGGTTGAAGACTTAGTTAGTGAAAGCCAAAGTTTTTGTGCAGCAGGCAATACGACCGAAGTAAACTTAGCCAAGCTACAACAGCAATGGATTAATACCAACCTTGCTTGGTATGAGCTATTGCCTTATCGCTTTGGCCCGATGATTAATAGTGAAGTTTTACCAACCTATATATTCATTGATAATTATCGTCAGCGTGGCAATGATGCCCACGATACTATTCGCGGAAAAATTGATGCATTAATCGCAGCGAGTAGTGATGCCGCTTACAATGCAGAATTATCTACCTTAGGCGCCAATAGCCAAGGGCTATTAGCGCTAGAGATTACTCTTTTTGAAGATGCAGAAAACGAATCACAAGTCGCATCGGATATCACCACTGAATTTTTGAATAGCTCACGTAAATGCCAGCTGCTAGCAGATTTCGGCACTAAACTATTATCTCGCGCAGAAGATGTCCATCAAGGCTGGACTACTAACTATCGTGAAACAGGAAAGAGCTATCGTGACCTTATCGTTAATAATCAATTAGAAGACGCTCTTGACGATGAGGCGGGAGAATCTGCTGTAAAGAAAATAACAATCTCAATGCAAGAGTTTTATGATTATTTAGGCAAGCGCAATGTAACAACAAATGCTGCCCAGCTGTCCGACTCTATTTGGCTCGCTCTTGATAGCTCGCTAAAAACTACCGAAGAGTTATTAGCCGGTACTGAATCTACCTCAATCAGCTTTGATGCCATCATGGCCAATAACCGCTTTGAACAAACGGTTCTTGATATTAAAGCCAATATTCAAACACTTCGTACCGCTTTAGAAGAAAAAAATACAATTGATACCCAGGCTGCAGCGGCGATTTTGGATGGGAATTTTAAACGTGAAATACCTGAAGCACTCGATATTAATTTAGGCTTGAATTTCAGTGACGGTGATTAATGCACTTTCTTTCATGCCGGCCTTCTTGAATGTGGCTAGCCTGTATTAAAGCTAGCCCGCATAAAAGAACGTGTAAACTGGAATTGAGAGCATCATGATAAATAGCGAGATGATAAAAAATTTCGGCATAATAAAGTCCTGAATTAATATAACCCTAAATTAATAGAAAGAAGCAGGGCTATAGCTTACTTATAAGCCTGCCGTCATACCCTGCGCTAGATCATGTTTTATTGTCCGAAAATGTAAGAACAGAGACCTAAAACAAACTCATCTGTTGCCCACAAATTTCCGCAAAGCTAGTATCGTAGAGCGCTAATAAGCCATCACATACCGGCGCGATTTGTTTTTCGAAGTAATGCTGATAATCGATCTGCAAGCCTCCTTGCAAACCTCCTTGGGAGCTTTGATAGACTTCTAACGGCTGTGGACCATTGGTGGTCATTAGGTATTGAATCCAACCGCCTCTGTCTTGATAAAGTGCTGGCAGACCTTGCTGCTGACGCCACAATTCTAATACTGCGGCGGCTTTGGCATGAGGTGGAATATTGCGTTGGTATTCACTGAGCGGCCGGCGTAAGCGTTTACGATAAATAAGCTGCTGATCTTTTTTTCCTAACATCAAATCAGCAACTTCGTCTTTCATCCATTGCTGAAAAACTTGCTCGGAAAAAATACGTTTAAATAACTGCTGCTGAAACTGACGAGCAAAAGGCGTCCAGTCACTGCGTACTGCTTCCAAACCTTTAAAAATCGTTTCTACATGCTCTTCACCACTACTCGATAGGGTATGCACTGTTCCGGCGTAGCGTTTTTTACTACCGGTTTCCGCACCCCGAATCGAGGGCATAAAAAAGCGCTGATAATGAGTTTCATATTCAATTTCAAGTTTACTATCAAGCTGATGCTCTTGCTCAATGGTATTTGTCCACCAGCGGTTTAGATCGGTACTTAGTTTTTGGCCAATTGCATCCGCTTGCTGCTGATTTTTCTTTTCTTTTAACCAAACGAATACAGAGTCGGTATCGCCATAAATAACATCGTAGCCCTGAGTTTTAATCCATTGCGCTGAACGCTGAATAATCTCATGGCTGCGTTGAGTAATAGAACTGGATAAGCGCATATCAAAGAAGCGACAACCATCACTGCCGAGTACCCCATAAAAGGAACTCATAATAATTTTTATCGCCTGAGCTAGATGATGATTATTTTCTTTTTTTGCTTGATCGCGCTGCTCTCCTAGCATGGTAATTAAATCGGGCAGGCAGTGTTTTTCGCGATCAAAATAGCCGCCATTAAACCCTTTTATAGTCGGCTTTGTATTTTCAATTTCTTTGGATTTTAGCTCTTCATCTTTTAACCCTTCAGCCTTTAATTCTTCGGCTTTTAACCCCTCAATCAATCCCATTGGGTCAATTTTGAACGTGCGCATAATCGATGGATACAGGCTTTTGAAATCTAATACTAAAATACTGTCGTATAAGCCAGGGCGCGAATCCATCACAAATCCACCGGGGCTTTTTATATCGGAGAAACCTTCGCCATAGTTAGGTGCAACATAACCTGAGCGATGTAATAGCGGTAAATACAGATTTTCAAAACTGGCTACTGAGCCGCCCATACGATCGAGTAATAATCCGGTTAAGCTGGAGCGCTGAATAGCAAAATCCATCAATTCAGTCTGTTGAAATATATCCCATACTAAGACGCAGTCTTCCAGGTTGTAGGCGGCTAAGGCGGGCTTATCATGATCGAACAAGTATTCAATTTCATGATTGTATTCTTTATGCTGAAACGACCCTGATAGTAATTTTTTACGCCCTAATAATTCTTCCGCAACATTATCTAAGGAAAAACTTTCAAACTGATACTGAGCTTGGCGTAGCATTTCTATGCCATCAATAATGCAACGGCCAGGTACATGCACGTAACTACGGCTGACTTTATTTTGATCATGACGCCAACTGACTTCTTGCTGGTCGCGACCTAAAATAAAAGGAAGCTCTAACTCATCACATTTACGCTGAATGAAATCCATATCAAACTGAATAAAGTTCCAGCCGATAATAATATCCGGATCAAGGCGCTGAATTTCACTAAAGAAAATTTCGAGAAGTTGCTGTTCTGTTTCAATGTATTGGCAATGTTTAGCCTCAGGGCAATTGTCATCTCCAATCATCCAAATTTGGCTGACTCGCTGTTTTTTCCGCGTACCCATTTCATCTTTAATAAATACTTCGCCATCAAGGGCGATAGAGAATAAACGGTCGGGCAGGTCTTTTTTGGGAAAAGAAGTTTCAATATCAACCGATAGGATGCTTAAGTCGGCATCCTCAATGGCTGCAATGCTCGGCTTCATACGGCCTTGCTGGCACAATAAGAAACCCTCTTGCTGTTGCCATTCAGCCTGAATCTCTGCGCCGCCACGAATAAAACGCTCCATCAAATAGCGGTCTGTAGGCCTCAGGTCGTATTCCCATACCTGAATGTCCCAATCACTTAATAAGTAGTTAAAGCGGTAAATATCTTGTTGGCGTAAATAGCAGGCAATAAGGGGCTGAAGGCTAAAAGACTCTAGCTCTACCGTTCGAAAAGTCAGCTCTAGGCCTTCTGCTCGTGCCAGCTTCTCAGCTTTATCTTGTTCTTTAATAGGGATAAAGCAGACCGATGGCTGCTCGATGCGCACACAGAGCGGGCCAGACTGGCTAGCAAACCAAAACTCGAGCTCGGTGCTCTGCTCTCCTTCATACCAGCGGCTGGTTAATAAAAAGCCATACTGGCTCAGTGTGCTCATCATTGGATTCTGTTTAAGGTCTATACTAAAGTGAAAATACGTTCGCAATGTACCAAGCCTGAAGGATATAGCAATGAATGGCCCTATAATCAGTGACGACCCTCTTTACCAATTGCTCAGAAATGATGATGTTACTGGCTTCAATCAGGCCATAGAGAAGGGTAAAAGTTGTGATTTATCCGGTTGTGACCTTAGAGGGCTAGACCTGCGTAATTTGCAAATTTCCGGTATGAACTTGGAAGACACTTACTTTCGTGGTTCTGATTTACGCGGTATCGATTTTAGGGGCTGTAATCTAAATGGTGCATCATTAGCCGATGCGAAAATCAGTGGCTGCTACTTTCCGATCGAGCTAAAACCCGATGAAATTCAATTATCTGTCGGTATGGGAACCCGATTGCGTCATATTTACAGTAAAAGTTAAATTTATAGCTTTTAAGCACGTGTGTTTATGGGTATCTTTTAGCTATCACTCGAATAATTGAATCAGTTGGAGATCCATATGTACCTACCCGGTAAACCGCATGATGCTATAGAAATATTAAGCGCACGCATGCAACAGCTGACCAAGGGTCTGCTGGAAGGTTTTCCAATGGATCAGGAACCGCTATCCCTAGAGGGTATCGACGATATCTACCAGCATTTCGATAAAGATAAAATTTTCTTAATCACCGATGGCATGCTGCATTTAAGTCACAACGGGGAAAACATTGTCAGCTTTGACGAAGGTGATCTAATCGGCTTTGCTCAAGCATTTGACCTACCGTTCCCAGTATTGCGCGCGGATGAATTTGTCGAAGTTAAATTAATCGATCGAGATGATTTTTTACGTCATATCTATAGTGACAAACGCCGTCAGCATTATTGGAGTCACTACCTGCTATGCCAAAACGCCATGATGATGAATCATGTGGCCCAGCTTACTCAAGAACAGACTCGCCCTGCCGCAGGTTTTCAGAATTGCCAACCTGGTGAAGTGATTATTAAAGAAGGTGATGAAGCGGAACACGTTTATACCATCATCAGTGGTGAAGCAGATGTATTTGCCGATGGTGTTAAAGTCGGTGAAATTGGTGCTGATGAAGTATTCGGCGCGATGGCTGTGTTCACTGGAGAAAAACGTTCAGCGACGGTACAAGCAAGAACGCCCTGTACCATTATGGCAGTACCACAAGCTGATTTCGTTCACTTAATTGAAGCTCAGCCAAAAGCGGCTGTAAATCTTATTGATAATCTGGCACGACGCATTGTGGCAATGAATCAACAACTGATTGATCAGCAGAAGTAGCGACTCTGCCCTCCTGAAACGCTTAGCCTCAGAATAGGGATTAGATCTAACCTCTATTCTGAATCACTCGCGCCAATGCAGAAGTTACTTAGCTGCAATTGCTTCCGCCATCGAACGATCAGCAATCTCTTCCAACCAAACCAAATCAACATTCTGATGAGACTCACAAATAAACCAAGGTTCACGCGAATCCGGTTCTAACATAATGCCGTGCTTAATTAGGTTCATGGCAAATTCGGTATACAGCTCGCTATCGGTTTGCTTCCAGTCACGGTAGTTAGTCGGTACCAGATCACCAAAATGAATACCAAACATGGAATTTGGACCCGCGAATCTGTGTTCGATACCATGCTTAGTAAATACACGACTCAGTACTTGTTGAATTTCAGCACCGACTTTATTAATGGTGGCGTATGCATCTGTTTCATTAAGAACCGTTAACGTCGCTTTGGCTGCGCTAAGGGCGATCATATTGGCAGTATAGGTTCCGCCATGAGTTACACCTTTCTTATTGAAACTGATGATATCCATTACATCTGCACGCCCACCAAAGGCGGCTACCGGATAACCATTACCCATGGCTTTTGCGTAGGTAGTTAAATCTGCATAAATGCCATAAAGCTCTTGCGCGCCACCTTTGGCAACACGAAAGCCTGTTTTCACTTCATCCATAATCAATAACGTGCCATTGGCATCACACATGTCACGCAGCTTCTGCATGTATTCTTGAGTTGAGGCGATACTGCCACAATTACCTAGAATAGGCTCTATCACGATGGCTGCAATGTCATCACCTACCCGAGCAAAGACTGCATCGATAGCTTCAAAGCTATTTAGCGGTACTGTTTCTAAATGCTCACGGCTGGCTTCTGGAATGCCGGTGCCAAAAGAGGTGATTTCTGGTGCTTGGCCTGAAGCTGCATCCCAGTTATCCACATCCGATTTCCACATCATTTCGTCATACAGACCGTGGAAGCCACCTTCAACCACTACGATTTTATTACGCCCGGTAAAACCACGAGCAGTACGTACCGCTCCAATCACAGCTTCGGTACCTGAGTTAGCAAAGCGCATTTTCTCGATGTTTGGACACATCTGCTTAACCAGCTCAACCACTTCAGAATCTAAATCCGTTGAAAAGCCTGAAATTGTGCCACGCTCAGTGATCGCTTTAATCACTTCTTTATCGATACGCGTATCACGATAACCCAAGATAATAGGGCCATAGGCTAAGCGAAAATCGACAAATTTCTGATCATCGGCATCGGTAATAGTGCAACCTTCGCTGCTTTTAACGAACACCGTATTGTCTTCACCCCAATAACGATAGCTATCGGCGACACCCATCGGCATATTGGTATGAGCTTGTTGCAATAAGGTATTGGTAATAGGCTTGGCTGGGTTGGTCATGCTATCTATCTTCATTCTGTATAATTGTGCGCATAATACAGGGCTAAACAGGCCTTTGCATCCAAGATGTCACCTCCTTTAATAAAAGCTACATATAGATACAGAACTAACCAGCCAAGCCTATTACTAATACCGGATGTGCTACACTGCGACTAGTTTCATTTTGAGTATATTTCATGGATTTCCTCTGGATTCTTATTGCCTTTATTTGCGGCTATCTTGCTAAGCAAATTAACCTGCCCCCTCTTATCGGCTATCTAGCAGCAGGCTTTGGCCTTCATGCTTACGGGGTTACCCCTCATGAAAACTTAGATACACTCGCCAGCATCGGCATTACCCTAATGCTTTTCACTATTGGCCTAAAAGTAAACTTTCAAACGCTATTAAAAACCTCAGTTTGGGCGGGCGCTAGCCTACATATGATCAGCTGGGTCATTGTTGGCACTCTGTTATTAAAAGGTGTTGCCTTACTTGGGCTCAACTATTTTGTCGATCTGGAGTGGCCGGCTTTAGCATTGATCAGTTTTGCCTTAAGCTTTAGCAGTACCGTCTGTATCGTTAAATTATTAGAAGAAAAAAATGAAATGAAAGCCCGCCACGGTAAGCTCGCGGTAGGTATTCTGGTGATGCAAGATATCGTTGCCGTCGGCTTCCTTGTAGTCGCCACTGGAAAAATGCCGTCGCTATATGCTTTCGCTTTATTATTACTGTGGCCTGCAAGACCATTACTCGGCCGCCTATTGAATAAAAGTGGCCACGGTGAATTACTCCCCTTAATCGGTATATTTTTAGCCTTGGGGGGTTATGAATTATTCGAACTGGTCAATATGAAAGGTGATCTCGGCGCTTTGGTTATTGGTTTATTATTGAGCCAACATACTAAGTCAGTCGAGCTGGCAAAATCTTTATTAAGCTTTAAAGATCTTTTCTTGATCGGCTTCTTTTTATCCATTGGTTTTACCGCGCTGCCGACCATCGAGATGATTCCTGCGCTCGCCATCATCAGTTTTATTCTGATCATTAAGGGCATTTTACTCTTCCATATTTTAGCCGCACTCAAGGTTGCAGGACGAAATATGTTCCTCGGCAGTATGATACTCACCAACTACAGCGAGTTCGGTTTAATCGTTGCGGCCCTCTGCGTTCAAAATGGCTGGTTAGAGAAAGACTGGCTAGTAATTATTGCCCTTGCCGTGAGCCTGT
>JAESQF010000079.1 GCA_016765295.1 Oleispira sp. | reverse complement strand
TAAATGGTGCGCTTGGCAGGAGTCGAACCTGCGACCACCTGGTTCGTAGCCAGGTACTCTATCCAGCTGAGCTACAAGCGCACTTCAAAAACTTTTTCTATCACGACAAATTCATTTACTACAGAGTAATAAATAAATGGTGCGCTTGGCAGGAGTCGAACCTGCGACCACCTGGTTCGTAGCCAGGTACTCTATCCAGCTGAGCTACAAGCGCACTTCAAACTTCTTTCTTTTGCTACGATTTTATTCACGACGGTTATTTATTACGAAGAATAAATAAATGGTGCGCTTGGCAGGAGTCGAACCTGCGACCACCTGGTTCGTAGCCAGGTACTCTATCCAGCTGAGCTACAAGCGCACACTGTGTTTTGCTGCCATTTAATACTTTCCAATATTAAAGTGGCGGAGAGGGAGGGATTCGAACCCTCGATAAGATTTCTCCTATACGCCCTTAGCAGGGGCGCGCCTTCAGCCACTCGGCCACCTCTCCTGAACACGGCAAGATAATACCATGTTTTATTCTTTTGCATAGTTATTTATAAAAAAAATCGGATTTTTTTCATAAATATTAATATGTTAGAAGTTTCCGCTCGATTCGCCTTCACCATTTTTTTCACGCTGAATGCGCTGATAAATTTCTTCACGGTGTACCGCAATCTCTTTCGGGGCATTAACGCCGATACGAACTTGATTACCCTTAACACCTAAAACGGTTACGGTAACTTCATCACCAATCATTAATGTTTCGCCGACACGACGAGTCAAAATTAGCATTAGATTCTCCTAATCTTTCCTTTGTACCTTTCACGGTACATTTAATATTTTGCGAACTGCTTGTTTCTAGGGTGTGTGTCTGTTTAAAAACAGACGAGATGCTCCCCTACCTATCCATTCAGTATTGCCTACCTTTGACAAAATGAAAGAAAATGTAAGGATTCATCCAGAACTTTTACAAGTACACGGGCACTCCGGCCCGTGCTGAGGGTTATATCAGACTATCGCCTGAGTTACACCTTTTCCTTGTCATCAAGGTCAAACGCGGTGTGCAAAGCGCGTACTGCAAGCTCTAAATATTTTTCTTCAATCACTACTGAGATTTTAATCTCAGACGTTGTAATCGCTTGAATATTGATGGATTCATCCGCCAATACTTTAAACATCTTGCTAGCCACGCCTGCATGAGAACGCATACCCACACCTACCATAGACACCTTACAGATGTCATCGGTTCCCGAAGTTGAGCGAGCACTCAATTCAGTCGCGGTATTTTGCAAAATTTCTAATGCTTTCGTGTAGTCATTACGATGTACCGTAAAGGTAAAGTCGGTAGTACCGTCTTCCGCTACGTTTTGCACAATCATATCAACTTCAATATTTGCATCACTAATAGGACACAAAATCTTAGACGCTACACCTGGAATATCAGGTACGCCTTTAACCGTTACTTTGGCTTCATCGCGGTTAAACGCGATACCGGAAATTACTGGATTTTCCACGGAGCTATTCTCCTCCATTGTAATGAGTGTGCCAGGGCCGTCTTCAAAAGTAGAAAGTACACGAAGAGGTACTTTATATTTGCCGGCAAATTCGACCGCACGGATTTGTAAGATTTTTGAACCTAGACTTGCCATCTCTAGCATTTCTTCGAACGTCACTTTTTCCATGCGACGTGCATTAGGTACTACACGAGGGTCGGTGGTATATACACCATCCACATCGGTATAAATCTGTGCTTCATCAGCACCCAGCGCAGCTGCAAGAGCAACACCCGTAGTATCCGAACCACCACGACCTAACGTAGTAATGTTGTTATCGCTATCAACGCCTTGGAAACCAGCCACGATACAAACACTGCCTGCATCTAACTGCTTTCGCATAGCATCGGTATCGATCTCTTCGATTCGAGCTTTCATGTGTGAGCTATCAGTTTTAATACCCACCTGCCAACCGGTGAATGATTTCGCATCAACACCACGCTTCTGTAACGCCATTGCTAATAACGCAATCGTTACTTGTTCGCCGGTTGATATCAAAACATCCATCTCTCTTGGAGTTGGGTTATCTGATATGCCATTTGCAAGACCGATAAGACGATTTGTCTCACCGCTCATTGCGGATACAGCAATCACCAACTGGTGACCTGCATCGTGGAAGGACTTAATTTTATCTGCGACATGCTCGATGCGCTCGACGGTGCCTACCGAAGTACCGCCGTACTTTTGTACATATAACGCCATAATTCGGACTTGCTGAAGAAAAAAGGGGCCTAATTAAACACTAAATTCGCTTTCTTTTGAACCAAAAAAGGCGATTGATTAAATTATCAACCGCCTTTCGGGGCATTTTTTGATCTAAAGACAATATTTTTACACTTATCGACCCTGATCTACTAAAGCTTTCCTACCAAAGCATTGAATGCTTCTAGTGCTTGTGGAATGCCTTCCGCATTTTTACCACCGGCTTGAGCCATTTCTGGCTTACCACCACCTCGGCCATCAACATAAGGGGCACATTCTTTTACGATATCACCGGCTTTGACCTTGCCAATTAAATCCTTGGTAACACCTACAAGCAGTGTAACCTTGCCTTCGGTTTCAGCCGCTAGCATGATAACTGCGCTGCCTAACTTATCTTTAAGCTGATCTAGTGTTGTTTTCATGGTTGGAACATCAGTTCCGTCGATGCGCGCCGCTAGAATCTTAAAGCCATTACCGTCAACTGCCTGAGAAGCTAAATCAGCACCTGCTGAGCTCGCAAGTTTTGCTTTTAATGCTTCTAATTCTTTTTCTAATTGTCGGTTTTTAGTAATGACCAAGTTAACTTTTGCGCCGACATTATCACTGCTGCCTTTTACCGAACGGGCAATGGTATTTAACGTAGTTGCTTGAGCTGAAATAAAGTCCAACGCAGCTTGACCTACAACCGCCTCAATACGACGCACACCTGCTGCCGCACTGGCTTCAGAGATGATTTTAAACAGCCCTAAGTCACCCGTTCGTTTGGCGTGAGTACCACCACATAATTCAATAGAGAATTGATCAGCAGCATCCCCCGTGCCCATCGCTAATACGCGGACTTCATCTTCGTATTTCTCGCCGAATAAGGCCATGGCGCCACTATTCTTGGCATCATCGATATTCATCAAACGTGTAGTAATTTCGCTATTATCACGAATTTCAGCATTAACACGATGCTCGATAATCGCAATCTCTTCTGCCGTCATAGCTTCTAAGTGAGAGAAATCAAAACGCAATTTGTCATACGTCACTAGCGAGCCTTTCTGCGCTACGTGCTCACCTAATAGATTGCGCAACGCGGCATGCAAGATGTGTGTAGCTGAGTGATGCAGAGTTATCGCTGCACGCTTATCGGCATCAACTGCCGCACTCAACTGGTCGCCAATTTTAACCGCACCTTCAACCAAGATACCCTGATGAATATGATTACCACGTTCTTTGACGGTATTTTTAACTTGAAAAACAATGCCATCGGCCTTCAAGAAACCACTATCACCAGACTGACCACCTGATTCACCATAAAAAGCAGTTTCGTCGAGTACGATTAGCGCTTCAACACCGACGCCATCATTTACAGAGATACTCTCAACTTTATTGCCATCAATAAACAAAGCCTGCACAGCACCTTGATTATTTAGCTTGTCATAACCCAAGAAAGCCGTTGAACCTTCTAGCTCTAGACTCTTGCCGCCCTTCATCGTGAAATTACCGGCCGCTCTTGCAGTGGCACGCTGATGTTCCATGGCAGTTTCAAAACCTGCCTCATCAACTTTCAAATTCTTTTCACGGGCAACATCTGCGGTTAAATCCATTGGAAAACCGTAAGTATCGTAAAGCTTAAATACGGTTTCACCTGGAATGGTATCGCCTTTTAAAGCACTGATTGCATCATTTAAAATGCCCATGCCTTTATCAAGCGTCTTAGCAAATTGCTCTTCTTCTAAGCGTAAGACTTTTTCTACTTGAGCTCGCAACTTCACCAATTCAGGATAAGCCTCACCCATCTGTTCGACTAAAGCGGGAACCAGTTTATGGAAAAAACCTATTTTGGCACCCAGCATATGACCATGGCGAACCGCACGACGAATAATACGACGTAATACATAACCACGACCTTCGTTCGATGGATAAACACCATCGACAATTAAGAAGCTGGTTGAACGAATATGATCGGCAATAACCCGCAATGACTTATTTTCTAAATCGCTGCAGCCAGTCACGACCGCTGCCGCTTTTAATAATGCTTGGAATAAGTCGATTTCATAATTGCTGTGCACACCCTGCTTGATCGCCGAGATACGTTCCAGACCCATACCCGTATCAACCGAAGGCTTAGGCAAAGGATGCATCACGCCGTCTTCAGTACGATTAAACTGCATGAAAACGTTGTTCCAGATTTCGATGAAGCGATCGCCATCTTCCTCTGGTGTACCCGGCTTACCACCCCAGATGTGCTCACCGTGATCGTAGAAAATCTCAGTACAGGGACCACACGGACCGGTATCACCCATTGACCAGAAGTTATCCGACGCGTATTTTTCGCCTTTATTATCGCCAATACGGATGATCTTATCTTCGCTCAGGCCCATCTCTTTATGCCAAATGTCATACGTTTCTTGGTCATCGGCATACACAGTTACCAATAACTTATCTGCTGGTATGTTCATCCACTCTTTAGAGGTTAAGAATTCCCAAGCAAATTTAATCGCATCTTGCTTGAAATAATCACCGAAGCTGAAGTTACCCAACATCTCGAAAAAAGTATGGTGACGAGCGGTATAACCGACGTTTTCTAAATCGTTATGCTTACCACCGGCGCGCACGCAACGCTGTGAAGAAGTTGCTCGGGTATAACTACGATCATCTTGACCTAAAAACACATCTTTAAATTGAACCATGCCCGCATTGGTAAACAATAAGGTTGGATCATTAGCCGGAATAAGAGGACTAGAGGCAACAATTTCGTGACCCTTAGAATTGAAATAATTCAGGAATGCTTGGCGAATATCAGAGCTTTTCATAGTTAACACGGGATCCATAAATACTGGCTTCAGCACTCAAATAAGTACTGGTAATGCAGCTGGGTAAAAATATTTGGGCATGATTATAGCTTGACTCGTACCGAATAAGTAGATCCTAGAAGAAACAATGCCAGTGAAACGATCTACCTTGAAACTCCTACCGCCTGCAACTGACTTTCATCCATGAATAGACAAAGTAGTTAACTCATCAATATGCCTGAATAAGCATATAGCGGTGTCGGTGCTTTTAAATAAATTTTGGCGAATCTTGACCGCATAAATTTGACTTACTCCCTCTATAATCCTTTTTTTATTGCTTGAGATGTAGTCATGCGGGTTTTAATTTTTATCAGTAGCTGCTTATTGGCTATTGCCAGTCATAGCCAATGGATTGCTTATCCCGAAGATTTAGAACAATTTGATTATACTGGAGAAAAGCTGCAGCAATACTGGCCTCAGCTTACTGCTGCCACAGGGTTACCTTGGCCAGATGAAGCATTTTTTCAGGCCATGATGATTAAATTTCCACAGCTTGCGACTGAACTTCGCCATAAAGCCAAAGAAGATACTGCCCCATCAGCTTTAAAGGAGACACTAAATAATAACTACCAACCTTTAGCACTGGCCGTTCAGCAAGTTTGGCGCTTACATTACCAAGGCCAGTATGAACAAGCCAACCAACTAGGGATGAGTTTGAGTCCAGCAGGATTATTCCCTGCGCTATACGCCAAGTTAATTTACACCACCTATTTAGTAACCGGTAACAAAGAAAAAGAAGATAATTTTCTTGAAGTTGATCAAACAATCGTAAAAATCTTACCTATCGCCAACGATTACCATTATATTATTTTTGGCGATGCTTACCAAAAAGACATTATAAGTACCATTTACATACTAATAAATACAAAACCTCTTAAAACCTAACATCTTTAATAAGTATCTATACTATTTATGTAGAACAACATACTTTTTATAAAACTTGAATTTTAGAAATTAAAGTTATCCTAATCACTTCAAAACCTGCGCACATCGATTTCCACATCTTCAGATAAGAAATTTAGCTTCTTTCAGGATTGCTTCACTATAATTCGCATTACTAACGTAAGCGTCTAGCGATAGACACCCACCAGGAAATCTAGGCATCTATAAACTCACGTTCCACCTCAGCACGCCTCTTACGCAGACAAACGCAATCTTGGGATATTAGGGGATGCGGTCAAATTAAAAAGTATGGGCGCTACGGATAGCGACATTGCCATTTTACAACTCGGCATTCCAACAACCCCAAATGTCAGCGCAGAGAATGCGGCCGACTTATGGGCCAAGCGTAAGCAATTATCTTTCAAAACCGCCGCGGGTTTTGGTAGCCGCACCACCTACCGAAGTGACAAGTTGACTAAACGAGTATGGGGTGAAATTCTACAGGCAGAATATATTGCTCAACAATTAGTAAAGCCAAGTGAGCGTGGCATTCTAATGGACGAGCGCGAAATCGCTTTAATCATGGACATCCGTGCCTATGTTTATGCAGGACAAATTCAGCTATTGGCTGCTCGACTTTATCAGGGACAAACCACGAATTTCAGAACAGACGGTGGCGGTTTTGCTCCGGTATTTGTGGTGGGTGATGAGTAGCAGAACTATCATGCTGTCTTGACACCTACCATAGAATCTCCGACATTGTGAATTCACGTTATTCCTAAACCAAAAAACACAACTCTGAATTCGGATTGAAGGATCAATTTAAGTCATTGAGCTAATGGTTAATTTATCCAATCCTATCTCTAGCCACGATCATCACGGTGCTAGAGATAGTACAACTCTTAATACGACTAATAATTAAACTTTAATTATCATTTATTCAATACGGATTGAATTGTGCTTTTACGCCATAAAAAATAAATTGCAGGTACGACCAACAAGGTCAGAATAACCGCGCTCAGCATCCCCCCTACCATGGGTGCAGCAATACGACTCATCACTTCAGAGCCCGTTCCTGTGCCATATAAAATAGGCAGTAAACCTGCAACAATTGCAGCTGCCGTCATCATTACCGGACGCACTCGCATACCCGCGCCATGTAAAACAGCTTGTGATAATACCGCCACTGTTACGGGAGTATTCGTTTCATCGCACTCAGTCAGCATTGCACGATAGGCTTGATTTAGGTAAACCAACATAATAACGCCAATTTCCACCGCAACCCCTGCTAAGGCAATAAACCCTACACCGACAGCTACAGAAAAATTAAATTCTTGTAAATACATCAACCAGATACTGCCTACCATCGCCAATGGTAAGGTGCCCATAATAATAGCTACCTCAACAAAATTACGGAAATTAATGAACAATAAAATAATAATAATGAGCAAGGTGAAAGGCACAACATAGGTGAGTTTTTCTTTAGCTCGCTGCATATATTCATACTGCCCTGACCAGGCAATGGAATAGCCCGCAGGTAAATCTAATTGCTCTGCAACAATAACCTGCGCTGATTCTACATAGGTGCCTACATCAATATTTTCAATATCAATAAATGCCCATCCATTGAGCCTGGCGTTTTCACTTTTGATGCCTGGCGGTCCATCCTCCACCACGATATTAGCCACTGAACCTAAGGATATACGCTGCCCTGAGGGTGTGATAATAGGCAGTAAAGCTAACTGTTCAGGTGAATTACGATAATCCTGAGGATAACGAATATTAATTGGGTAACGCTCCAAACCTTCAACGGTTTGCGAGACATTCATCCCCCCAATAGCAGAAGCAACTACTTGCTGCACGTCCGCAATATTAAGACCGTATCGAGCGGCTTTCTCCCGCTGAATATCAACCTTGATATAACGCCCACCGGCTACCCGCTCAGAATAAACAGAAGCTGTACCAGGAACATCTTGCAGAATATTTTCCAGTTGTTGCCCGATTGATTGAATAGTCGACAAATCTGGCCCAGCAATTTTAATTCCTACAGGGGTTTTAATCCCTGTGGCCAACATATCGATGCGGGTTTTAATAGGCATCACCCAGGCATTGGTTACTCCAGGAAATTTCACTAAGGCATCTAGCTCTGCAATCAGACTTTTAGTGGTCACACCCTCTCGCCACTGGTCTCTTGGCTTCAACTGAATAAAGGTTTCAATCATGGTTAAAGGTGCTGGATCGGTAGCCGTATCCGCACGACCGACCTTACCAAATACAGTTTTAACTTCTGGCAGGGTGTAGATCAGTTTATCGGTTTGTTGCAGTAATTCACGAGCCTTACCAATCGATATTCCAGGGTAAGTGGTAGGCATGTACATCAGATCACCTTCATCCAACGGTGGAATGAATTCACTGCCAATTTTATTCAACGGCCAAAGTCCCACTAACAATACCAGCACAGCCAACATCAAGGTCTTTTTAGGATGCTCTAGCACCTGCTTCAAAACCGGTAAATACGCCTTGGTTAATAACCGATTTACCGGATTTTTATGCTCAGGCAGAATTTTTCCGCGAATAAAGTAGCCCATTAATACTGGGACTAGGGTAATCGCAAGAATGGCAGAGGCCGCCATAGCATAGGTTTTGGTAAAGGCCAGTGGTGAGAACATTCGCCCCTCTTGAGCTTCCAGCGTGAACACAGGAACAAAACTGACCGTAATAATCATTAAACTAAAAAACAATGCGGGCCCTACTTCAGCCGCAGAATCCGCCACAATTTTCCAGCGATTCTCTTTTGTCAGCGGTGTTCGTTCCATGTGTTTATGCATGTTTTCAATCATGACAATGGCACCATCAATCATTGCTCCAATCGCTATGGCAATCCCCCCTAGCGACATAATATTCGCATTAAGCCCCTGAAAATGCATAACAATAAACGCAGCCAAAATGCCCACAGGCAAACTTAAAATAGCCACTAAAGATGAGCGGACATGAAACAAAAAGACCATACACACTAAGGCAACAACAAGAAATTCTTCCAATAACTTAAAGCCAAGATTTTCTACTGCTCGTTCAATTAATCCGCTACGGTCATAAACAGTAACGACCTCTACCCCTTCAGGTAAGCCTTTTTTTAACTGCTCAAGTTTGTCTTTGACTCCGTTAATGGTTTCCTGAGCATTTTCACCAAAGCGCAT
Organism: Oleispira sp.; assembly: GCA_016765295.1. Classification (GTDB taxonomy): domain Bacteria; phylum Pseudomonadota; class Gammaproteobacteria; order Pseudomonadales; family Oceanobacteraceae; genus Oleispira. The sequence continues at coordinate 590 of JAESQF010000079.1, read as the reverse complement.
AATAATAATGCCACCTGCAACCTCTCCCTCACCATTAAGCTCTGCAATACCGCGTCGCATCTGTGGGCCAACACCGATATCGGCAATATCTTTAAGTAACAAAGGTGTGCCATTTTGATTCACGCCTAGTGGGATATTACCGATATCTTGTTCATTTTTTAGATATCCCGTAGCGCGTACCATGTATTCCGCTTCAGCCATCTCAACAACCGAAGCCCCTATTTCCTGATTGCCGCGCTTAATCGCCATTTGAATGTGAGACAGAGGAATATTGAAAGCACGTAATTTATCTGGATCAACCTTGATCTGATATTGTTTAACCATGCCTCCCAGTGAAGTCACTTCCGATACTCCAGGTACCGTTTGTAACTCGTATTTTAAAAACCAATCTTGCAAACTGCGTAATTGGCTAATATCTAACTGGCCCGTTTTATCCTGTAATGCATATAAGTAAACCCAACCCACACCCGTCGCATCTGGACCCAATTGAGGGCGCACACCGGCGGGTAAATCGGCGGATACCTGACTCAAGTATTCCAGTTCTCGTGAACGAGCCCAATATAAGTCGGTATCTTCATCAAAGATGACAT
>JAESQF010000078.1 GCA_016765295.1 Oleispira sp. | reverse complement strand
CAGTCATTACACAAACCTTTTGGTGGCATAGCGCCTTTACCATTGTTCACACTAGCAACAAGGGTATCCATGCCAGTTTCGATACGAGGAGCCCAAGCAGCACTATCAAATGCTTTCGGAGCACCAGCAATACCCATACCGTGGCATATGCTACAAGTCTGTTTATATTTTGTGTCAACATCGAAGGCGTTAGCATTAAAGCTAGTCGCTGCAACTAGAGCTGCAAGAAACGCGATTTTTTTCATAAGAGATTTTCCCTTTGGGAGCTAATTAAAAATGCACGGCTTTGAAACACCCGACTATGATACAATTCATTGTCGGATTACAAAAGCCGATGATTATATACCATTAATTTCCTAACGGTCATTACGTTTACCTTATGTTAAATGCACAAACATTGATTTATACCAAGACTCGGTTCATGCAAAGCGCCGCAAAGTTCACTCAGTGCCCTCAATGGGACGGTGTAGAGATCGCCTTTGCCGGTCGTTCTAACGCTGGTAAATCGAGTGCTCTTAACGCTTTAACTGAGCAAACTAAATTAGCACGAACCAGTAAAACACCGGGTCGTACGCAGTTAATTAACTTTTTCCAAGTTGATGATACTCCCTATAGGCTAGTGGATTTGCCAGGTTATGGCTTCGCGAAAGTGCCGAAAGCGATCAAAATCGAGTGGCAAAAGCAGCTTGGTACGTATTTAGACAAGCGAGATTGCCTGCGTGGCTTAGTTTTAGTGATGGATATTCGTCACCCAATGACCGAATTTGATCAAACTATGGTCGATTGGGCACATGAATCGAATATGCCACTGCATATTTTATTGACCAAAGCCGACAAGCTTAAGCGTGGCCCTGCTTCTGCAACCATGTTGCAAGTACGCAAAGCCGTTGCCAATATGGGTGATATGGCGACTGTGCAGATGTTTTCATCGTTGAAAAATGATGGCGTGAAAGAATTGCGTAAGCATCTGACCAAGTGGTTTATGGACAATACTGAGTTTGAAGAAGGAAGCGAAGGCGATTTGTATATCGAAGGCCAAGAGCCGCCAGCTTAATATTTAAGCGAACTCATTAAGAATCAGCCTTTGCTACTTCAATGTCGCAAGGGCTTTTTTTTGCTCAGAATATAATCTTATTGAGCTAACTCCTTGTTAGCAGTAATAAATTTTTGTGTGTAATATTCGGCCGTAGAAATATACTAGGAGTACGAATTATGAAAAATGGAATTTTAGTCTCTTTACTAGTTTTATGGTTAGCTGCTTGTGGTGGGGAGTCTGAGACATCGAAATCAACATTAAGTATTGGTACAGAGCTCTCGGCTGGCATAAAAGGTATGGAGATGGAGCCTGCTTTAATTGATGCTGATATCTCTGAAGGTGATATTGCGAGTTTAAATACTAACTATACGGGTAATGTTCTGGAGGGTAGCAGCATACGCTTTAGTTTTACGTTAGCTGAAGATAAGCAAGTTGCTCTGTTCCTTTCCGTCGAGTCTGAAGATCTAGATTTAGCTGTAGAGGGTCACAATATAGATTTAATGGGCTCCTATTATGATTCATATAAACTAATTATTTTCGATGCGGTAGCAGGTGAAAATTATGCTGTAAATATTTCTTCCATCGGAGACGAAGGTGAATTTCAGCTGAAGTTTTCAGAAGCAAGTCGTTCTTCGGTGGGTTTGGCAAATAACGAGTATCTGGTCAGCCTGGAAGTAAATGATAAGGAAAAGTGTATCTACGGTAGATTAGAAGAAGAGTACACGCATAATTCTTCACGTTTCGTGTTAATAAATTGGTCAGCTGGTTATATTGACAATCTCTATGGGCTCGGTAGATGGCTATTTAGTTCTGTTAACGGCAATGCCTTTACTATTAATGACAGCAACTCGATATCATGGGATTTAGGAAGTAGTTCTTGGCAAGACACTTTGACGCTATCAACTGATTTTCTAACAGGAGCGATTACAGGATCTGCTAGTGGAAGTTCTGAGTATTCGGAGGTTTATGAGACCGGTGGCTGTAATTATAGTGGTGTCAGAACGGGTAGTATTATTTTATAAGCTTGTCTAAGTATTATTTAATATCAAAAAAAAACTTGGCATTTTTCTTACTAGCTGTGAACTTGCTTTAGTCTATGCCTTACCTAAGTGTGTTATATAAATCCCAGGCAAAAAAGAGCCCGATTGATAATTGGGGGATCAATCGGGCTAGGCTTCGGATCCTTGGGGAGTCACCGAAGAAACAGGAACGCTATCTCTAATAGTTAGTAATAACGCTAAACCTAATGGAGAGTTTGGAAGCACACAACTGCTTTCCTAAAATAACTATAGCCACCTTTTAGGATTATTCCACCCTAGTGCGCTTCGCCCCAATTTTTACCTGAATCCACTTCTACGATTAATGGCACTGCTAGCTCTGCTGCATCTTCCATTATTTCTTTTAGCTTGGCTTTGAACGCTTCTAGCTGTTCGGTCTTCACTTCTAATACCAGTTCATCGTGTACTTGCATGATCATTTTTGCATCAAACTCTTCAGTCGCTAACCAAGCATCAACCTTGATCATGGCCTTCTTAATGATATCGGCGGCTGTGCCTTGCATCGGTGCGTTAATCGCGGTGCGTTCAGCATGCTGGCGGCGCGGCGCGTTCTTGGCGTTAATGTCTGGAAGATATAAACGACGACCAAAGATTGTTTCTACATAACCGATATCCGCCGCATCAGCGCGGGTATTGTCCATGTAGGATTTCACTCCAGGATAACGCTCGAAGTATAAATCGACGTATTCTTGGGCTTGGCCACGGCCTATGCCTAATTGCTTAGCGAGACCAAAGGCGGACATACCATAGATTAAACCGAAGTTAATCGCTTTGGCGCTGCGGCGCATATTCGGTTCAACGTTGTCTATAGTCACGCCAAAAACTTCCGCCGCCGTTGCGGTATGTACATCGATACCATTAGCAAAGGCGGTTAATAGACCGGCGTCATTAGAAAGATGTGCCATGATGCGTAATTCGATCTGGCTATAATCCGCCGCGACCATGGTATAGCCTTCTGGGGCGATAAAAGCATCACGAATACGACGGCCTTCTTCACTTTTAATTGGAATGTTCTGTAAGTTAGGCTCGGTCGAAGATAAACGTCCGGTGACGGCCGTTGCTTGATGGTACGAGGTATGCACTCGACCGGTACGCTGACAAATCATCAGCGGAAGCTTATCGGTATAGGTCGATTTTAATTTGCTTAAGCTGCGGTTTTCTAAAATAATTTTGGGTAGTTCGTGCCCTTCTTCTGATAATTCAACCAATACTTCTTCTGCGGTAGAAGGCGCTCCTGTTTTGGTTTTTTTCTTCACTGGTATTTCAAGTTTGGTGAAAAGTATTTCACCCAGTTGCTTCGGAGAGCCTAGGTTAAATACCTGCCCAGCGACATCGTGGGCTTGCTGTTCTAACTCGACTAAGCGGCTGGATAACTGAGCACTTTGCTCGTGTAAAATATCGGCGTCGATCAACGCGCCATTGGCTTCAATTTTGGTCAGCACATCGATTAAAGGTAATTCGATGGTTTCGAAAACTGATTTCAAATTTTCTTTACCACTTGCGTTAAGCTGCGCCCATAAGGTTTGATGTAAGCGTAACGTGATGTCAGCATCTTCTGCGGCATAAGGGCCGGCGATGTCGATTTCAACGTTATCGAAGGTGATTTGCTTAGCACCCTTCCCGGCTACGTCTTCAAACTTGATGGTTTTGGTATTCAAATAATAATTGGCTAGGCTATCCATATCGTGGCGAGTAGCGACGGAGTTAAGCACGTAAGATTCGAGCATGGTATCGAACTGAATGCCGGCTAGAGTAATATCGTAATTAGCTAACACATGGGCATCGTATTTAAGATGCTGACCGACTTTCTTATGTTCAGAGCTTTCTAATAACGGCTTGAACTGAGCTAAAACGGTAGCACGATCAAGTTGAACGGGAGCATCTTCTAGCAGTGTATCTGGACCAATGTGAGCTAATGGAACGTAGGCTGCTTTGCCGACTTCGACAGAGAAAGATATGCCAACGATTTCAGCATCCATATAATTCAGTGACGTGGTTTCGGTATCGAAGGCGAATAGTTCAGCTTTACTTAGTTTTTCAAACCACTCATCTAGCTGAGCTTGATCGAAGATGGTTTGGTAATCGGTTTCAATGACTTCTGCTGGGGCTTCTATTTCATCGGCACTGTCAGCACTATTTTTACTGGCAGGCTTGTCTGTTACCTTGCCGCCAAGTTCAGTGACCCAAGTTTTAAATTCAAACTCAGAGAAAGACTTTAATAGCGCTTCTTTATCAACCGGCTGAGTTTCAATTTCGGTCAGCGAATGCTCTAGCTCTACATCTAATTTAATGGTCGCTAAGTCGTAAGACAGTGGTAAAAAGTCTAACGCAGCGCGTAGATTTTCACCGATCTTGCCTTTAATGGCGTCGGCATTATCCATCACCCCTTGCATAGTTTCATAAGCGGCAAGCCACTTAACGGCGGTTTTAGGGCCGCACTTCTCTACCCCAGGAATATTATCGACCTTGTCGCCCATTAAGGACAAATAATCAATAATTTGATCAGGGCGCACGCCGAACTTCTCGATAACCCCTTCAATATCCATAAAGCTATCGGTCATGGTATTGATCAGACTGACATACTCGTTCACCAGCTGAGCCATGTCTTTATCGCCGGTGGAGATAATCATGTCGCGTTTAGCGATAGTCGCCTGCTCTGCTAATGTACCAATTACGTCATCCGCCTCAACGCCATCAATTACGAGTAGCGGTAACCCCATCGCTTTAATAATGTCGTGAATCGGCTGAATTTGAACGCGCAGTTCATCCGGCATCGAAGGACGATTAGCCTTGTATTCTGGGTACATGTCATTGCGGAAGGTTTTACCTTTAGCATCAAAAATAACAATGATTTGTGATTCTGGGTAATCTTTTTGCAGTTTACGCATCATGTTAATCACACCACGGATAGCACCGGTTGGGTGGCCATCTGAGTTAGTCAGTGGTGGCATGGCATGGTAAGCGCGGAATAAGTAGGATGAACCGTCGACTAAGATAGCGGGGGCTGACATATATAAATAAGTCCAAAAGTATTGGTGCTAGAAGCATCTGGCTAAAGGGTTACTCAGCTTAATTGTCAGTGCGCGAGGGCATAATAAGAGTACAATGAAAGCAGAGATAATTTTTAAGGTTTTAATGAGGCATAGCTTACCATGATGCGCCCCCTACTTGTGGCTTTCACATGTGCTTTAGCACTGATCAGTTCTCCCATTTATGCAGCAGCCCCCACTGGTGAAGAGGTTATTATCAGTAATGATGGTGATAAAACTTTCTACGAATATCGTCGTGGCGGCCAGATAGTTGAAATCAAGGTTGTACCAAAGTACGGCAAGCCGTATTACCTAACACCTGCTGATGTTAAGAACGTTGAAACGGGTTCCTATATCCAATCCGATGCCCCTGAAATCTCTGCGCCTACTTGGTTTATTTTTCGCTGGTAGCGCTTAGCCTTTCCATTCACCATGAATAACGAAGTTCTAACTCATGTCTGTTTATACTCATCTTTCTGCTAGCGAAGTCGCTACCTACCTTAAGCAATTTTCTTTGGGTGATTATCATAATCATCAAGGGATTAGTGCTGGCGTAGAAAATACTAATTTCTTTGTCGAAGCCTCTACAGATGCTGGCACGGTTAAATATGTATTAACGATTTTTGAGCATCATGATATTGCCGAGGTCGAGAACTTCATTGCCATTGGGCGTCACCTTGCCGAGCAAGGTATTCCGGTTCCAGGGCCGATTGCAGATCAGCAAGGTATTTACCTTCATGTATTAAAAGACAAGCCTGCGATTCTTTGCCCTTGTTTACCCGGCTCTCATCCAGATAAATTGACGGCGGATCATTGTCAGCAAATCGGTGCAGCGTTAGCGCGTTTTCATTTGGCGGGTGAAGGTTTAAATGAGCTAGAAGAAAATAACCGCGGTTTGCATTGGTGGCCTGAAGTGGGCCGTGAACTGATCCAAAAAAGCATGGCTCCAAGTTTACAAGAGGAGCCATTACTGACCGAAGAGCAGCAAGAAATTTTGATCGATGAAGTTGAATTTCAAGAATCAAATACTGAGCTTTGGTACAACTTGCCTCGGGGTTTGATTCATGGAGATTTATTCCATGATAATGCGTTATTTGAAGTCGTTGAATTTAAGAGCACTGAATCTTCCAGTGACCAGCTTGGCGCTATTTTAGATATTTATAACTCTTGCCAAGATGCTTGGTTATTTGATTTGGCTATTGTGGCTAATGATTGGTGTGCGAACAGCGTGGGAGTGTGGCAAGAAGGCAGTTTGCCTGCGTTGCTAGCAGGCTATCAATCGGTGCGTGAACTTACAAAATTAGAACAGCAAGCGTGGGGCATGTGTTTACGTGCAGCGGCGTTGCGTTTTTGGTTGAGTCGCTTGATGACTCAGCAGCATCAAGCAGAAGTTGTAGCGAAAGATCCTATGGCGGCTTTAGTGACTACCGAGAAAGACCCAATGGAGTATTTCCTTAAATTGGTTCGTCATCGTGAGACTCAGTATTAGCTGATTGTTTTAATTTGAACGTAGTGGTTAGAACGCCGTTACTGGAAGCCTTGGCATGCCATTGTGCTACAGACCGGCTTTGGGTATGTCGTTCTACGGCACGTCGTGAATCCGTCCCTGGAGACTCTCTTCGGGATCCCTCCCTCAGAAGGCCTCAAACGCCACACCCAAAACCAATCCGCGCAATGGCCGCGATACTATCTCAGGTTTAAAAATTCCAACCATTCAATATATGACGGCTTATTAGTGAATGATAAGCCGTTATTATTTTTATTGGGATAGCATTTAGAATTAACCAGAATTATTTGAGGCGACGTATTAGGTAGTTTGTTTTGGGGGCTTCCCGCAGCAGGGAGCTGTGGAGAGCATGCAGGGACGTATTTACTGCGTCCCCGGAAACTAATTACCTAATACATAGCTTTATACGGTATCAAATGTACGGCGTTAAAGAATCAACAATCAGCAACAGTGCAAATAAAACATCGCAAAATAGTCTTTATCATCCGACCAACATTCTCGCACCTCAAAACCTGCGCCTTCTACCAAATCGGTAAATCCTTTTTTAGAGTACTTATACGAGTTTTCGGTATGGATGCTTTCTCCGGTTTTGAAGGTGATATTTTTTGATTCGCCATCAGCAGTATTCGAGTCTGAAATTCTTACAATCTGATCCATCGTGCTGACTAAATGCATTTCGATACGACTTTTCTCTTCACTATAAATCGCTTTATGTTCAAAATAGTCCACGTTAAATTGAGTCCCTAATACTCGATTAATATGATGCAGAATATTAAAATTAAAAGCCGCTGTGACATTTTGACAATCGTTATAAGCCGCTTCCAAAACCTGCTTATCTTTTTGTAAATCAATACCAATCAGCATTGCACCATCTTTGCCTAGTGTATTGCGCACACCTTGTAAAAATACCTGAGCTTCTTGAGGAGAAAAATTACCAATACTCGAGCCAGGGAAGAATCCTAGCTTTTGCGCACTGGTAATCATATCGGCTGGTAAACGTATGGGTTGAGAATAATCAACACAGGCGGCATACACATTTAACCAAGGGTAATCTTCCATCAGACTTTCGGCGGAAGCTAATAAAAAGTCCTTAGAAATATCCATTGGAACATAACAGTTTGGTTTAATCGCTTGCAGCAATAAGCGAATTTTTAAGCTCGCCCCACTGCCATATTCTAATAACCATACATCCTCTTTTAGCAACTTCGCAATGGCTTCTCGATGTTGGCGTAATAAATTTATCTCGATACGAGTAGGATAATATTCAGGAAGTTTAGTAATGGCCTCAAATAATTTAGAACCCTGCTCGTCGTAAAAATATTTAGCAGGCAATACTTTTTGCGGGCGGCTCAAACCTGCAATGACCTCGGTCAGAATATCCTGAGCAACAGGTTGGTTATCAAAAAAACGTAAACCCCGGCGAGTAGAGTTTGTGATTGATTTCTGTTGCGGGTTCAATTTCATAACTGGCGAGTCCCTTCGGGGAAAATTAAATTAAAAATCACACATCTTCTGCTAAACGAATACCGGTGAACTGCCAACGGTCTTGGGGGTAGAAAAAATTTCGATAGGTTGTGCGCAAATGATCTTTAGGCGTCACACAAGAGCCGCCACGCAGAACCATCTGATTGCACATAAACTTACCGTTATATTCTCCCACGGCCCCTGCGGGGGTTTTAAACCCCGGGTAAGGGGCATAAGAGCTTTGTGTCCACTGCCAGCAATCACCAAATAATTGTTTCATACCATCATCTGGATAATCTTCACCAGACTGTTTTACCATTAACGGATGAAAACTTTGAGACTCAACAAAAGTCCCTTAATTTCACGTTTTTTACTGGCAACTTCCCATTCGTATTCTGACGGTAAGCGTTTTCCTGCCCAGCGCGCATAAGCATCGGCTTCATAAAAACTAACGTGAGTAACCGGCTGCTGTGGATGTAGCTGACCATAACCGGTTAAACGAAATTCATAACGCTGTGGTTGTTGCTGATCTTCACTTTCTAACTGCCAATACAACGGCGCCGTTACGTTATTTTTCTGCACCCAAGACCAGCCGTCAGCCAGCCAATATTGCGGATCTTGATAGCCGCCAGCATCGATAAACTGGCAGAATTCTTTGTTGGTAGTTAAGCGATTAGCTAAGCGAAAATCATTCACTAAGCTTTGATGGCGAGGCGTTTCATTATCAAAACGGAAGCCGGTTCCTTTACGGCCAAAGTTATAAATGCCGCCGCCAAATTCAATGAACTCTAAGGGCTCAATAGAATCATTCTGCTTGCTATCGGGAGCTTGGCCTTTAGGAAATTTTGCTTTGGCATAAATGGGGTAAAGAGGATTAAAAGACAGGTTGTATTTAAGGTCGGTGAGCATCAGCTCTTGATGTTGCTGCTCGTGATTTAAACCTAGAACTATTAGATCTGTTTGCTCAGGGGTTAAATCTTTTTCAGTTTCGAGCAAAGCCATTAACTTCTGGTCGACATACTGGCGATAGGCTTTCACCTCTTGCACTGTGGGCCGAGACATCAAGCCACGCTTGTCTCTTGGGTATTGCTTACCCACGGCATTGTAATAAGAGTTAAACAGGTATTCGAATTGCGGGTGAAAGGCTTGGTAGTCGGGGGTAGTTTTAAGAATAAAGGTTTCGAAGAACCAGCTGGTATGGGCGAGGTGCCATTTTGTTGGGCTCACAAAAGCATCGGCTTGTAGCTGAAAATCTTCGATTTCAAGATCACTACACAGCTTTAATGATTGCTGGCGCACTCGTTGATAATAGTGGCTGAGCGACTCAGTTATATGAGCTCCGGCACCCTGTTCAATATCGCTATTCTTATTCTCTCTACTCTGCTGTCGCAGCGACTGCAATAAATCTTCTGCCGTAGACGTCACAAGGCAATCCTTTTTTGTGCTTTTATCTACTATGCGTGGGAATTATTAAATCATCAAGCAGCTTATCGGTTATCCAATGTTCAGCGAAAGGTTCAGTTTATGACTCAGTTTATTATTCAGTTTTAGATCTTTAAATAGCGACCATAACGGTCTTATTTAGGCTCGGATTTAAGACAGCGGGCTAAGGTATTGGTCATGTCACTTAACCAGTCGATATACGCGGACTTGGTCAAAACACTGCTACCTGCTAGAGGGTCCAGCTCACCTTGATTAATGGTTAAACCATTAACCACGGTATTAATTAACGCAGGGCTAAATTGTGGCTCCGATAAAATACAGCTCACTTCATTATTCTGTAATTGGTTGCGCATCGTTTGAATATGGCGCACGCCTGGCTTACGTTCCGGCGACAGGGTAAAAGCCCCTAGCTGCTCAATATCAATCGCCTGAAACCAATAGTCGTATGCTTGGTGAAAGACAAAGAAGCCGCTGCCTTTTAGCGGTGCTAGCTGAGCTTTGCTGCTGGCGACTAGGTTAGTTAGTTCTGTGGCAAAAACCTGATGATCTTTTTTAGCTTGTGCAATATCCGCCTCTTTAACCGCAGGATTCCAAGCAGCAATGCGTTCGCTGATGGCAATGGCCAGTTCTGGAGATAACCAAACATGTGGATCAGACCCATACAGCTTCATCTCTTGCATCAATTCAGTCGCATCTAGCCACTCGGTCTTTGACTCTTCAGTATCAGAAGCTTCCGCTGCAAACTTGGCCAAGAAAGGCTCTACATGATCCCCAGCCCATAAGATTTTCTCCGCTTGGCGAATCTTACCAATATCCGATGGGCGCAAGCTGTAATCGTGTGGCGACATACCATCGGGTACTAAAATATCGATCTGCTCAGCCGGATATGTTGCGGCAGCGATTAAGGCCAGCGGCTTGTTCGAGACTAAAATTCGCGCCTCAGCAGCACTAGAATAAAGGCTAGTAGCTAATAGCGTAGGAAGAATGAGAACAAGGGATAATAGTAATTTCATAGGGGTATTTTCTAAAGATGGGTATGCAGTAATGGTCAAAGTGTAATATTATAACCTTTTAATTTACTCTGATCTGTTATTTTTTATGTCCGTATCTGCTTACCATCCGCACGACCATCAGGGTTGTATTAATACCGCCCTTCAGCAAGCCGCAACCTTATGTGCTGAGCAAGGCGTACGCTTAACGCCGGTTCGCAAACGGGTATTAGAGCTGGTATGGCAAAGTCATAAACCGATGGGCGCCTATGATCTGCTGCCTGCTTTGGCGGCGGACGGTTTTAACTCCGCGCCACCCACGGTCTATCGCGCACTCGATTTCCTACTCGATCTAGGCTTAGTCCATCGCCTAGCCTCACTAAACGCCTTCATTGGTTGCTCGCACCCAGGGCACGAACATCAAAGCTGTTTCTTAATCTGCAAAGACTGCGGTAAAGCGGATGAAATGGATGCAGCGCCTTGGTTTAGCGCTTTGACGGATGCCGCTAAAGCCCAAGGTTTTGCAGTAGAACAGCAACTGACCGAAGTCGTCGGCACCTGCCCCCAGTGTTCGAAAGAAAAAGGCAGCCCCAATGAATCCTGATCTAGTAGTGGTGAAAACCGAAGCCGAAATATTGATACAAGGCCAAGGCATTAATCAGACCTGGGGTGAGCGCCATGTATTACAGAACATCGACCTAGCGATTTGTGAAAACGAAATCGTCACCATCATTGGCCCCAACGGTTGTGGTAAATCGAGCTTGCTGCGTATCTTGCTAGGTTTGAATATTCCCGACTCTGGCAAAGTGACCCGCCGTAAAGGATTGCGTATTGGCTACATGCCACAGAAATTACGCATTGATGATCGCCTACCGCTATCAGTAACAGGCTTTCTAATGCTGGCGCCAGGTGCACGTAAAGTCAGGGTGAAAGAATGGCTCGAACGACTGTCTATTACCTCCTTAGCCGAACAGGCCGTGCAGCGTTTATCCGGTGGTGAATGGCAGCGCGTATTATTGGCCCGTGCGTTATTAATTGAACCGCATTTATTGGTATTAGATGAACCCGTGCAAGGGGTCGACATACAAGGTCAGCGCGAGTTGTATCAACTATTACCCGAGCTGCGCAACGAACTCGGTTGCGGCATTGTTTTGGTCTCACACGATTTACATTTGGTAATGGCCTCGACCGATCGCGTGATTTGTTTAAACGGTCATATCTGCTGCTCGGGCCATCCAGACCAAGTCAGTGTGAGCGATGAATATAACTCCTTATTTGGTCATAACGGTGGACATCAGCCTGTCCTTGAAGCCGTCGCTGAAATAACGCCAGAACTCGCCCACTATACCCACCATCATGACCATACGCATTGCGTCGATGGTCATGTTGAAGGTTCTTCTGAATGCATAGAGAAGGAACATAAACATGATTAGTTGGTGGTTATTACCCTTGTTCGCAGGGCTAGGGGTTGCAGCAACGGCTGGGCCGCTAGGCAGTTTAGTGGTGTGGCGTAGAATGGCATTTTTTGGTGATACCCTCGCCCACGGTGCATTGCTCGGCATTACCTTAGGTATTTTATTAGATCTTAATCTAACCCTAGCGCTGGTTTTTTCATGCTCGGTATTAGCGCTGATTCTACTGCAGTTAGATAAATACACAGGCATTGCATCCGATACCTGATTAGGCATTTTGTCGCAGTCTTCTTTAGCGATTGGCCTGGTGGTATTAAGTTTTTTTGATAACGTGCGCATTGATTTAATGGCGTATTTATTTGGTGACTTATTAGCGGTAAATCAAAACGATTTATTATGGATATTCGCGGGTGGCTCTTTTGTTATCGCATTATTAATCTGGCAGTGGCGCGGTTTATTAGCCTCTACCGTGAGTGAAGAATTAGCCGCGATAGATGGCTACCCAGTAAAACGATTAAAAGCCATGCTGGTTTTATTATTGGCATTAGTCGTAGCGATATCGATGAAGATTGTTGGCGTATTATTAATTAGTGCATTGCTAATTATTCCAGCAGCAGCGGCAAGACCATTAGCCAAAAGCCCAGAACAAATGGCCATGCTCGCCAGTTTAATCGGCATGATATCAGTCGGGGCAGGTATGGCCTTTTCGTTTATTTGGGATACCCCAACGGGGCCAAGTATTGTGGTATGTGCCGCAGGATTATTTGTTGTTAGCCAGATAGTGAATTCGGTTAGGAAGTAGCTGTTTTAATACAAGTTGTTTGTTAAGCAGATCGCTAGTGGCAGGGTCTGCTAGATTGACAAAAACAAGTGTTAACTATAGTGTTGTAAAGATCAATAACAGGGACAGTCGTTTGATTTCAAAGAAAACTTTTCTCCGTTTGTCTTTTCTATTTATAAACCGTTATGCAGCATCTGTTCGTATGGTGCGCTATTAAATAATCATGAATAAAATCATCACAATACTAGTTTTTACTTTATCTTGGAGTCATTCTTTCGCCATGGAAGACGCATTGCTAGACATCATTAATGGAATTTGGGCGGCCGATCAGTTTAACCAACTATGTACAGAAAAGCCTATAGCTTTGCCAGCTACAGAGGCTGAATTGACTCAAGCCTTGCTTGATGCAACGGGAACCGATTTTGTAGGCGAGATAGCTGCCACACCTTTCTATGCTGAAATGAATCTACGAGATCATGCTAAAGCTTTAGTTGATAGTCACCTTAAAGACGGGTGCGATACTAAAGCTGCAAATGAAAAACGTGAATCTATTATATCTAATTTGTCCAGATACAGAGAAGTATTCGTTGCAAACTAAATTTAACAAGAACATGAATGATCGCCAGCAGAGCTGGCTGGACGCGCAAAAACCGAGCGCCCATTATATTGACGTTATGTTTAAGAAGTAATTTATGAAAGAACTGTTAAAAGGTAAGGAAAGCCTAGTTACTGCATTTTGGTTTCTAGGCTTTGCGTATTTATTGCTTGCTGCTGGGCTGTTTGCCTTAGTAATGCTTTCTCAGAGCATGATAATGCTTGGTGTATTAATAATTTCCATGATTGCATTTTTTATATTTTATGAAATATCTATTTGGAAATGTGCTAATAACTGCTCTTGGGTCGGCTGGTCTAACTTGGCAAGGTTTCTCGTAATAAGTAGAGCAATTATCGTTCCGATTATATTCATTATTAATACGTTTGTTTCTATTGAGATTGGTAATACGATCAATTGGTATTCGACTATGTTTGAAGTTGGCTTAGGTGTTATCACTTTATCTATATTTACATACGTAAAGATATCAGGGGGCGAGTTGAGTGTGCCTGCTATCTCTGATTCACAGACAGAAATATCGAATGCTAACTATCTGAAAGATGCAAAGATTAAATTTTTAGCTGGTGATTACGAAGGTGCTTTGGCTTTATTTAATACGGCAGACTCCATCGAAAATCTAGATGAGCTTTCAAGTAGTTTTAAAAATATGTGCCTTCGTAGGCTAAATAAACATAACAATCAGAGGCAAGGCGATGAAGAAATCGCGCGCTTGCTGTAAGCGTTAGAAGCACCATCATATAAGGAGTAAGCATTGAGAGCATTTTTTTATTGGGCAATGAAAAATTCTTGGAATTTGTTTGGGGCTATGGGGGTCATAGGAACATTTTATTTTTCATTGGCTTATGTGCCTGGCTATGTGAGCGAGATAACGTCAGGTAATCTGAATGTAGTTCATGAGAGCCTTATGGATGATATTCAAGAGATGGTATTTCATGAAAAAGAACTGACCATTAAAGACATTGAAAGCTTTATAAAAGGTGAAGAATTAAAGTATAAAGTCACTTATCCATTTAATCCAGATGAGCTTCTAATCCAAGTTCAAGAAAGCTTCATGGGAAATAAGTTTATACCTTTAGAAGAAAGAAATAAGATTCTTAAAAACATATCATCCATAAGATCTAACTACGAAAATGAATATCTTAATTCAAGTGATGAAAAAGGGTTTTTTGAAGTCAATTATACAACAATTGCATCTATCTTAGCGTCACTATTGGGTGTTGTTTTATCTGTTTTCGGTGCTGTCAGCCTTAAAATTAAGAATGAATCGGACAAACAGACAGAGATTGATATTGCAGGAGACTTAGTAATTAACTCAAGCGGCGATAGAGCTGCAAGTTACTATGAGTTCGAGGAAATGGTAGGAATAACGCTATCTGAGGCAGGTTTTGAACACGTAAATAGTGAAGGCAATAATGATTTTGGAGTCGATTTTTCGGCCAAGAGTAATGGGTCTGAATACTTTGTTAGTGTAAAAAAATATAAGAGCCTACTTGGTATGAGTTCACTTTTACCATTTCTTCACACTGTCAGTGAGTCAGATAAAAATGGGATTTTTGTTATTTCATCTGATGTAACTAAAAGAGTTCGTCATACAATAGATGAGTTTAATAAAAATGATTCTCATCAAAAAATGCATCTAGTTATTGGCGACGCAAAAGACTTGATTAAAAATCAATTAGTATCCATTTTAGATAAAAATGCTTCTAACAAGTAAATCCAGGTGACGCCTCCGGCGCACCTGATTTAGGCGTTCTAAAAATATTTGGAGTTAAAATGAAGGTTAAATCATTAATATTTACATTTCTAATAATTACTGGCTGTTCTAATCAACCTGCGAATAAGGCTGACGAAGTAGTAACCGTAATTAAAAAAAATCCAATCTGCAAGACTCTCACAAGTTCATTTAGAGATCTGCCAACGAGATATTCAGTTTGTGTGCAAAGGAGCATGTTTCAGCCAACAAAATTTACTTTTTATGAAGATAAAGATCTTATCTTTGAAGGTACAGATCATGAAAAATCAGTCTCAGTGTTTAAGCGTAAAGAAAATGACGTTACAACTTATGGGGTTTGTGATGAGTTAGTCACTATAGTATCTGGCGATATTATTGATACCCTAAATTATAAAGAAATACCTGAGAATGTGATTTCTAAATGTGGGGTTAAATCTGAAAGTGACGGTTCTCATAAACCCTTCACAAGAGATGCAGAATGTAAGAAATCATTAGGATTCTTAAAATTGGCAAATGTTGGAGCAAGATGTTCAGTTCTAAAAAATAGAAGAGCGGTCTACCGTTACGACTTTCTAGTAGATCCATCAGTACATCGATATGCACGGTAATTCATTCCTAGTATCAAGTTTAAAGTGCGACAGTCATAGCTATTAAGCATAAAACAATTCCTCTGGTGTTTTATAGTTGTGACGCTTTCTAGGTCTTTCATTTAATTTATTCGCTATTGCGTCACATTGGGCCTGAGTAACTTTATGCATCGACGTTCCTTTAGGTAAATACTGACGAATTAGTCCATTAACATTTTCATTACTTCCTCTTTCCCAAGAGTGATATGGATTAGCAAAATAAAACTTAACAGAAGATGCCTCTTCAATTTTAGAATATTGATGAAACTCTGTGCCGTTATCTGCTGTGATTGTTTTAAATTCGCCAGGGCAACGGCTTATTAATATCTTAGTTTTTTTATTCAATTGCGCGGTGGTTTTGTTAAGCAATTTACCAATCATAACGAAGCCCGTTTTCCGCTCAAGAAGAGTCACTATGCAATCCGAACTCCCTCGACCATGAACAGTGTCAATCTCCCAATGCCCCTTATATCTACGGTTTTCGACACTTGCCGGCCGTTCAGAAATATGCCGCTTATTTGCAAGACGACCACGGCTATCATAAGCGTTATAACGCTTGCGCCGTATCTTCGAAGACTGACGTAAACTCTCCCATAAAGAGCCTCCTTGACGCTTATCTCGCCAAATATACTTATAGATAGTTTCGTGGCTTATAGGGCGAACTAAAAGCTTATGGCGCTTGATGTGGCCTGATACTTGTTCAGGTGACAACCTTTTAATCAGTAAGCCTTTTATAAGCCTAAAGTCTTCATCAGAGAAGTGTGTATTTCTGCGTGATCGACGCCGTCTTGCGACCGTTCGCCGCTGAGCTTTGCTTGGGCGGTATGCCCCGTCTATTTTATAGCAGCAGTTACGATTCAATTCACGATAAAGAGTGCTTCGATGCTTTCCAAGCTCTTCAGCAATAGCTGATATGGAAATCCCTTGTCTTCTCAGAGCAGCTAAGATATACCTATCTTCTGAGGTGAGCTGTTGATATTTCATATACTTTTTCTACTTCTTGGCGGGAGTGAAAAAATACTGATATTACAGCTCATCTCTCTTATTTTAAAAGTTGTCGCGGTTAGTATATGAATTCGGCATTTATAACAATACATTGTTCGGGGTCACGAAAAGATGTGACCAAAAAATATAAGCGTTAGGCTTAAATTGGGATCAAGTAATGAGTGATGTTGAGATACTGGTTAAAGCTTTAGAGCAATTAAAACCAGAAACGAATATTTTTAAGGACTACATATATCCAATTGTCGCCCCTTTCTTTGCTACTCTACTTGGTGCATGGGCTGGTTATCACGCTTCAGTTCGGAAGCAAAAGAGAGATTACGAAGTAGATAGGTTAGTAGCTCTAAACCGAATATTACTCCAAGCTGAGAGCTGCTTTAGCAATCTCGAATCAATTAAGGAAAACTATCGAAGAGATATAGATAGCTCCCCTCTTCGAGGAATTTCTTTTGGGCCACTTGTTTTGGACTTCGAAAAAGCTAGTACGGATGTATCTAAGCTCATTTTTCTTACAAAAACGCTTTCTAAGACTACACGGGATATTGACGAAACAAGACTTGCTTTTAATAACCTTCCTAGGCTTAAGCAAATACTTCACAATTACAATCAAGTACTTGCAATATGGCATCAAAGAAATGTCGAGGTTAAGCCAATCTTCGATGCTCTGCGTGAGCATGCTGTTGCTGGTGTGGTGGAAGGGGACGTCGAAGAGCTTTTTAAAGTTGTGGATCGTGAAAATATCGCGTTAGTATGTCACTTAAGTGAAAAAGCCATAAAATTAACTGATGACGGACTAAAAGAGTTCCTCGGCTTAATGCAGGAGCTTCCAGATTTGGCAAGGCCTTGCTTCCAGAAAAAGTTTTTAACAGAAGAAGGTGGAATAGTCAGCTACTTGAACGATCCCAATATTATTGGTCAAATTATAAGTCGGGTCCCCGATCTGGATTCTCAGGCTTCAATACGGGTATTCGGTGCAGACTTGTCAGCCAAATAAGCGCTTCCAGCCTGACGCCAAACACTACGCGATTTTTGCGTCACTAGCTGCGCTCAAACAATAACACAAAAACCGCTCCGTATTCGGCGCAGCTGAAGCGGGCGTTGAACAGAGTTATTAGGAGTAATAAACGGAACCTGCAACTTATGGTTTTATAGGTACATTAATT
>JAESQF010000134.1 GCA_016765295.1 Oleispira sp. | reverse complement strand
TAAACGCGTCTTATGTCGCTACTATGCAGTTGAAGGCTGGCCAGGAAGCACGTCCGTGCAAAAAGAGCTCTGGGACATCGCCGAACGTCTGACCCCCAATGAGCGCTGCAACCACTATACCCAAGCCATGATGGATATGGGGGCCACGCTATGCAGTCGCAGTAAGCCACAATGTGGTATCTGCCCTTTAGCTCCGGATTGCAAAGCCCATGCTCAAGGTAATCCAAAAGACTACCCCAATTCGAAACCGAAAAAAGACAAACCAGAAAAGCACATCCAGCTGATCATGTTACGAGATCCTGATGGCCACATCCTATTAGAACAGCGCCCCCAACAAGGTATCTGGGGCGGTCTATGGAGCTTCCCGGAACTGGCCATGGAAGAAGATGCACTGACGCGCAGCCAGGCTCTATTTGGCGACCTAGCCTTCGAGCAAGAAAGCTGGCCCAGCTTCCGCCATACCTTTAGTCATTATCACCTACACATCAGCCCAGTTTTGATCAGCTTAAGCAAAAGGCCTACCGTCATAGGGGAATCTGCCCAGCACTGGTACAATCTTGATCAACCTTCAGAGCTAGGCTTAGCAGCACCGGTGAAAACCCTGCTAAATACTATTCGCTTAAAACATACGAATTAAAAAACATTGATAGGGATCCAGAATGTCTCGCACCGTAAATTGCCGTAAATATAAGAAAGAACTACCTGCACTAACTTCAGCGCCTTTTCCTGGCCCTGCGGGCATCGATATCCTTGAAAACGTATCACAGCAAGCATGGGCGGAATGGACCGAGCATCAAACTCGGTTAATCAATGAAAAACACCTGAATATGATCGACTTACAAGCCCGTAAATACCTTACTGATCAGCGCAGCAAATTCTTAAGCGGAGAGGATTTCGACAAAGCTGATGGCTATGTTCCTGAAAACAAACAATAAAATATAACTTATTTCTCTAAAGTGCTTGACCCAAGTCTAGATAACGGGTTTAATGCGCGCACTCAACGAACACTTACTAACAAGTAAGCAAAAAGTTCAACGAGTCGCCCGGATAGCTCAGTCGGTAGAGCAGAGGATTGAAAATCCTCGTGTCGGCAGTTCGATTCTGTCTCCGGGCACCATTATTCCAAGAAGCCTGTACTGAAAAGTACGGGCTTTTTTGTGCCTGCTAGAAATGAAATGGATTTTCACTATGCTAGCTTTCTTCAAATACACGCTATTAATATCGTAACTAGTCCGCCCTCCTCAGATACCCTACAAGAAATTAGCTATTCACCTGAGAATTTCATTTCATCAGACTTCAACTCTACTAACCATATTTTTCTACAGCTTGATGAAGCCAGTTCTTCTGATAAACCAAGCTCCAAGTTTTTGCGAATAATATTCTTTTTATCAATCCGCAATTACCCATACACTTTCCATACTGCGAAGAGGACAGCTTCTCATATTAATAGCGAAGACATTAATATCGAAATATTCACATTAATAAAAATAATCCATACGCCTGATTGAATATTATAATAATTTATAAATAATAAACCCCCCACTCCTGACGCAACATCCCAGAAAACTCGTTAAAAAGTGCAGTTTTTTTATATCTGAAATTAATACTTTCACGAATTAGCACAATATTACTCTCGCAATTCTCTGGCTTATCCAATAAAGTAACAATATCGATTTATTCAAATCGGACCCTTTCCGCCTCCTTTACAAAGCCTAGATGCAAAACTGACACTGTCTTTAATTAAACGCCTTTAGCAAATTAAAAAAATTAAAAATAGCGATAAAGTTAGCATAAAATGCCATTTACAAAAGCCTTACTGAAAAGGTAAATATTTGATGTACTAACGTATCAATTTGATTAGAAATGTCTTTAAATAATATCCAGCTATGATTAACTACCCACGCTTGGAGCTGATTACCAAGCATTGAAAAACAATAATAAATCACTACAGTCTCACTAATGGATACCAGATCATGATGATCATTCGACCGATACTTCCTACATCAATACAAGACTCTATTTAGCTTCTCGTGTTCTTAATAACGAAAAATAAATTTAGATGTTAGATTTAATTCTCAGGCACTTTTATGCCTCGCATTACTGGTCTTGGAGATTCGTATGGAAATTAAACATAAACTTGTTGCTAACGTTAGAAAAATCAACAATGTCTCAATTCCTCAGTTGCTCGAGATGCATAAGATTTTTATTCAGTATTACCACAATGCTGACCTGAAGACTTTTGTTACCGACATGGGAGCTAAGACTGGGGTCATTATTTTACAAGACAAAAAAGAAAATCGAATAGTAGGCTTTAGTACATGGACCGAGATTGACTTGGTAACGGGTGGTAAAAAATCCATAGGTGTTTTTAGTGGCGATACCGTAGTAGAAAAAAAGTACTGGGGTAATAAAGAGATGCATAAGAAATTTGCTATTCTTCTGCTAAAAATAAAGATAAAGAGACCTAAAACACCTGTTTTTTGGTTGTTAATTTCTAAGGGCTACAAAACCTATTTATTACTTACCAATAACTTCCCTAATCATTACCCTAGGCATGATAAAAACAATATTAAACTTGAATCTGTTGTCGATAATTATTGCCAGCAGCTTTACCCCAGCGCTTACAATACAACGCATCGGTTATTAGATTTTGGTGACGAATATCAACACTTAAAAGACGATGTCGCTGCAATCACTCAAGATATGACAGAAAGTCATCCTGACATTCGACATTTTGAACACTTGAATCCCTCTTGGCGCCAAGGAACGGAGTTGCCCTGCGTCGGTGAAGTATCAGTTCAAGTGTTTTGGCAGTTTATGCGGAAAAATATTTTTCCTTTCAAAAAGACAAAAATAAACACCCAAAAATTGAATGTGGAAGTATCATGAAATCTGCCATATCGAGCTTAGCTAGCCGTCTAATGCATCAGGCTTCTTATCGCTTATCCTTAAATGGAAAGAATGATTTAATTCGTGCTAGCTTAGATGTTGAGTCGTCGCAAAAACATATACTCGCGCAAATACTTGATAATATTTCTGGTAGTGAAAATGCGATAAAGCATGGTTTAAATGCTGATACATTATTACAAGACTATCAGAAGAATGTCCCGATTACTGATTATGAATATTGGCATGAATCAATTACCAAACAGCAAGAAAATAAAGAGTCTATTCTAACAAAACAGCCCTGTCAGCGTTATCAACCGACTAGCGGTTCAACTTCAAAGATTAAATGGATTCCTTATACACCCGCATTCTTAAATGAACTCGATAATGCGATCGCTCCCTGGCTTGGTGATGCGTACCAGCAATATCCAGGGCTTTTAAAAGGAAAACATTATTGGTCATTATCTTGGGTACCGAGCAACTTAAGAAACAAACTTACCACCAGTATTAATAATGATTTACAGCTTTTACCTTGGTGGAAGCGATTATTTATGGCAGGCACGATGGCCGTGCCGGAATCAATTTCTTTAGCAGAAACTTCTGACGAATCATTTTTTGCAACCGCCTGCTATCTGCTTAGCTGCCGTGACCTCAGTTTCATATCGGTTTGGAGCCCAACATTTGCTTTAAGCCTACTGCAATTTATTCAACAGCATAAAGATGATTTACAGCAGGTATTAAGTCAGGGGGTTTGGCCAGAGCATCTCTCCGGTCTTAAAGGCATCCCCTGTCCTAAAAGTCCTGATTCAGCCAACATAATTGCTCAATGGGATGGCGTCATCGATGCAAATTTCACTCAATCCATCTGGCCTGATTTAGCATTAATCAGTGCTTGGGATACCTCTTCATCAAAGATCTGGGCTAAAAAGTTACATGCGCTATTCCCGCACTGTGAATTTCAAGGCAAAGGATTGTGGGCCACTGAAGGGGTTATTAGCATTCCTTTCCAGAATAAATATCCATTAGCGATTAATAGTCACTTTTATGAATTCGAAGATTTAGCAACCAATAAGATACATACCAGTTGGGAACTAAAAGAAGGGCAAAACGTTCGTCCTATTATCAGCTCTAGTAATGGTCTATTACGCTATGCGATGAAAGATCAATTACTTGTTACCTCATTTATCAATTTGTGCCCCTGTTTTGAGTTCATTGGCCGTATTGATGGCACCGATTTGGTTGGTGAAAAGTTATCTCCAGAAGTTGCTATACAACTTATCAACTATTTCAACCAATTCGATACGATCACCCCAATTACTCTTATCGCCTTACCCGTTACCACCGATAAAGACAAACCTCGCTATACCTTGCTGTGCAGTTCAACCCAAACATTAATCGCTGGCGATAAAGAGCTGACTGAAAGTAATTTATCACGAATATTAGAAGAGCAGTTATGCGAGCACTTTCACTATAAACTTGCTCGAGAGCTAGGCCAGCTTAATAGCGCTAAGGTTTTAATCAAGCCCGACGCTCTCGATTTTTATGCTCAACATAAGATTGATCAAGGTATGGTAAAAGGTAATATTAAAGTAGAGCCACTAATTACATGGGAGAACGCACCCTTTACTGCAGAGTTTGAACAAAAAGAAATCATTAAAACGGATGTTCCCTCATGACACCCCGTTTTAATATACGCCGTGCAGAACAAGAAGATTCTGAGGCGCTACTCACCTTAATCAATGATACACCCCAGCAAGGGAGCATCAGCTTAAATTTTGAGCGTAATCCCAATTTTTTTCATGCGACTCAAACAACCACGAGCGAGCCGGAAGTGTGGCTCATGGAAGATAATAATGAGCAGCGCTTAGCGGCTTCTTTTAGTATCGGTAAACGCTACGTCTATGTTAATGGTGAGAAACAGTTAACCCGCTATGGTAATGACCTTCGCATTCACCAAGACTACAAAGGCGGAAGAATACTGTTTCGTTTATTCAAAAAATATCGCGAGTTAATGCAAGATGAATGGATGCAAACCGTTATATTAGAAGAAAACAAGGCCTCTATTGATACTGTTGGTAGTGGTCGCCTATCCTTGCCTAATTACCATGAGGCTGGAAAATTAGTCACTCATATGATTGCATTAAATCAAAAGGTGAAACCGGCAAAGCATACGATTCGCCAAGCAAATGCTAGCGATGTTAATCTGATGCAAGCATTCTTCGACCAGCATGCCAAGAAAAAACAATTTTATCCCTGCTATGATTTTTCGAAAGTAGACAGTGATGACCCCTATTATCGCAATTTAAATTTAAACAGCTACTACCTTTGTTTCAACGATCAAGAGCTAATAGGCGTTGCCGGTGTATGGGATCAAAAGGGATTCAAGCAAACTCGATTTCTTTCTTACAGCGGTAATATGAAACTATTACGTCATATTAATAATTTCCGTAGTAAATTATTTGGCGGCTTAAACCTGCCAGCTCCAGGAAGCTTAGGTAATTACATCAGTATGCATTCTGTTTTGTGCAAAGATAATGACCCCGAATTATTAAAAAGTTTAGTCGCTAAAGTCATGTTGGATTATCGCAACTCTGATTATGACGCGCTAGTATTAGGGCTTGACCAACAAGATGACTTGCATCAAGGGCTCGACAATCTGAAACGCCATAGCCTTATTAGCAATCACTATTTAGCAAGTTATGGCGAGCAGCCAGATGTTTTGACTCACACATCAGCACCTTCTCTCATGTATCTAGAACCTTGTCGATTATAGGAATCCTACAATGAAAGCTTCTAAAGATTATATCGCCATGTGGTTTGATGTAAGAAAAGAATTAGGCATCAGTGATGCCATGAGCATTGGCCCAATGAACAAGAGCAGTGGTGAGATCCAATGGAATACATTTTCACACAGTAAAATGGATGGTATCGGTGGTATCGCAACCATATTAAGAGAACAAGGATATCCTTGCTATAACTTGCCGCAAAGTGGTGAAAAATCAGAACCCAGTTCTTGGCAGATTTACAAACTGAATAAGTTGGATAAAAAAGAGAAGAAAAGAAACAATATTACGTATACCCCTTCAAAAACAATTCGTTGGAAAAATAATTATCCCTGCAGTAATGATAATGCCGCTGACATCGTTAATACCTGCTTCGACAAAGAAACCACATTACAGATTAAAAGAAACGCGAAGAAAAACCGCGTCGCGTTTAGTACTTTTCTTGTATGGACGTTAAATAAAGCCATCGCAGAAAACTTAATCGATGGGAATCAAAATTATTACTGGTTTTACCCCGTTAATTTACGCGGTGCTATCTCTCTTAGTAGTGATACCAGCAACTATTCATCAGGCATTACCATCTGCTTAAATAATTACATTACACCCAAGCAGCTGCAGCAAGAGATTAAGAATAAGATCAAATTAAAAGAACACTGGAGCACTTGGAAATTAGCGCATATTGGTAAGCTAGTTGGAAAACCCGGTATCCGTTATCTTTATAACAGCCTTAGTAAAAAGAATTTTTATGCGGGGTCGTTTAGCTACTTAGGATCCTGGCCATTACAAGGGGAGAAGAATCCTGCTGAAAATAAAGAAGAAGTTTGGGTCAGTTGTGGTATCGGCACCAAGAACTATCCCGTTTCTACTGGCATCATGGAGTGGCATGGCCAGCTCACTCTGGGGTTAAAACTTCATCCGATGATCTGCCAGGACGTAGCATTGACTGAGAAATGCTTAAATGATTGGAAAAACAACTTAATCGAAGATAAAAATCACAATGAATTCATTTAATTTCAATATAAAATTCATCGCACTTTTTGTACTGGCAAGCGGTGGTATATATCTATTAATGGATAATAAGCCCACTCCGGAGAAATCGGTCACTGAGATTAGCCTTCCGGTTATTCCTTATATCGTCGCGAAATCCACTGAAATTTCGATACCGATATTCAGCCGCGGAAAAGTAGCTCCTGCCCAAACTCGGCATATTACCAGTGAAGTGCCTGGGCTGGTTACGTTTGTTAGTGAAAATTTGATTAAAGGAGGATTAGTTCAACAAGATGAATTGCTTATTCAACTAGACCAACAACCTTTCATTCTCGATATTACACAAAAACAATCCAGCCTAGATCAAGCTAAATTACAATTTTATGAAACTAAGGCTAAAGCGCGCGTAGCTAAACGAGGGGCAGGTAAAAACGCTTCTGACTACGCGCTTTATATCCCACACTTACGCTACGCCAATAGCCAAGTTGAAGCTGCCAGCGCGGCCTTAGAGTATGCCAATAAACAGTTAGAAAAAACCTCAATCAAGGCACCGATTACTGGCAAGGTTATAATGGCTAAAATTCATCCAGGGGAATATCTACAAACAACCCAAGAGCTGGCCAAAATTTACGGCATAGAAACCGTCGAAGTGAGACTGCCACTGAATGATCACCAGCTTTCTTTGTTAGGTCTACAATATTCCAAGAAAAAATCCGAAACCTTAAATGCTTTACCGAGAGTATTAATAAAAAACTTCCAAGACAATGATATTATTTGGCACGGTACAATTACTCGTACAGAAGGAGAAAGGGATGATAACCAGCTGCTTTATGTCATAGCCACGGTTAATAATAGTGATGCAAAGAACTTAGCAACCAAGCCGCTACTGCCCGGTTCTTTCATCGAAGCCATAATAACCGGCAATATAGAAACCGAACTGCACATACTACCAAGAGAAAGTTTACAGGCTGAAGATAAGCTATGGACGATCAGTAAAGAGGATCGCCTATCTCGCCAACCGGTTGATGTTATCTATCGAGGCAAGGATCAAGTTTACGTTACTTCGGGCATTAATTTAGGAGCGCGTATTGTTACGGGATCGTTTAGTAATCTCGTTGAGGGCTTATTAGTTGAACCTAAGTATTTAGGTAAACATAAAAAACTTACAATACCTGCCATTGTTGAGGCATTGTAATGCGCTATTCCATTCAATGGTTTGTCAAAAATCCGGTTGCGGCCAACCTGTTTATGTTTTCCATATTTATATTGGGTTTAATGACTATTCCCGATATGCGCATGGAACTTATCCCCAATGTTTCCCTAGAACGAATCGGCATCCAAACGTCTCTACCCGGTGCCACGGTTGAAACTGTTGAAGCGACTGTCTGTAAGCCTATCGAACAACGAATTTATGACATACCAGGCACTCTCGATCTTACTTCAACCGCTTATGAAGGGTTGTGCTCGATCACCCTAGATGTTGCCGATGGTTTTGTGACTAAAAATATTCTTGATGAAGTAAAGAATAGAGTTCAAGGCGCTGACATTTTACCAAAAGATGCCAGCCTACCTGAAATTAAAGAACTTAATGTGCGCAACCGAGTGGCTAAACTTATTCTCAGTGGCGATTCGAACTATGCAGACCTCGCAAAAATAATGAGAAAGGTGCGCCAAGATCTGCTCGAATTTGACAATATCAGCATTATCGATCTCGAAGATATAAGACAATCAAAAATAGAAATTAGTGTTCCTTCTCATAATTTAGAAAAGTACGACATAACATTCTCTGAAATCAACCGTCTAATTAAACAACAATCAGGCCAGCTTCCTGGTGGTCTATTAAAAACTCAAGAAGGTAATGTATTAATCACCTCTAATGAGCAGCGAGAAACCAGTGAAGGTTTTAAAAATATTGTTATCTTATCCAATAGTGATGGCGCAGAAATTAAATTAAAAGATATTGCCACCATCAGCGACAATCGCTATAGCCATGAGTACCAAGCAAGTTTTGATAATAAACCTGCGGTCTCCATTGATATTTATCGCATTGGTGATCAAAATATTATGGATATTTCTGAAAGCATAAATCACTATATTGCTTCTGCTCATCTACCTGACAATATGCACTTACATGTTTGGCAAGATGATTCTAAGCATTTTAAAAGCCGCATCGACCTATTATTAGATAACGCATTCACCGGATTAATGCTGCTCTTTGTCGTACTACTATTATTCTTAAATGCTCGCCTTTCCTTTTGGGTCAGCCTAGGTATTCCAGTTTCGTTCTTTGGCAGTTTATTTTTCATGCCTTTTTTTGATGTATCGATTAACGTCATCTCATTATTTGCTTTCATTTTAGTGCTCGGAATCGTCGTCGATGATGCCGTTGTCGTCGGTGAATCAGTTCACCAACAGAATCAACTAGGTAACTATGGCAGTGCAGGAGCATTAGAAGGAACCTATCAGGTTTATAAACCTATCTTTTTTGCTATCGCTACCAGCATAGTGGCTTTCTTACCCTTATTATTTTTACCTGGGCCAGAAGGAAAGCTAATGCAGGCCATTCCTATTGTCGTCATTTTAACCCTTATATTTTCGCTATTAGAGTCTATCTATATATTACCTGCTCACTTATCGGGTAATAAAGCAGATACAAAAAAGAAGAAGAATTTCCTGACTAAGCTGCAGCATATTTTTAGCAAAAATCTCGATCTTTTTATCGATAAAGTCTATCAACCATTATTGATTAACTCTCTCCATAACAAAGGTTTGGTTATCGTCGGCTTTAGTCTAGTATTCGTTGTTTTTATGGTCGTGGTTTCTACTGGCTGGATGCGAGTTGCCTTATTTGCTGCCATCGAGGCCGATGTCGTTATTGCCAGTGTCGCCTTTCCTGAAGGATCTCCTCGTCATAAAACCGAGACCGCGATTAAGCAATTAGTCACCGCGGCGAACCAACTTACCAAAGAAACCATGGTCGGTACTGCGCCGACCATATTGCATAGCTATTCTGTTATCGGTCCTAAGAATAAAATTTCAAATCAAGATCTCGATAAAAATTTAGATCATAATGCGCAAGTAATACTAGAGCTATCTAGCAATAATGACCGTCAGTACAGCGGCCAAGAACTGTTGCAGCGCTGGCGCGAACTTACCGGATCCATAGCCGATATTGAAGACCTTAAATTCAGTGCTAGCCTAAACCCAGCCAAGCCCGATATTAATATTGAATTCTCTGGCCATGATCTTGCTCAACTGACCAGCGCCGCCGATGCGTTAAAAGAAGTGCTTGCTGAATATAATGGCAGCTATGATATTCGCGACTCGATTAGCAGCGCTAAGCAACAAGCAAATATCACCTTAAGAAGTAATGCCATCGCCTTGGATTTATCTTTGGAACAGGTATTATCCCAAGTGCATAACGCCTACCAAGGCAGTGATGTACAGAATATTCAAACCCAAGATGATGAAATCAATGTCTGGCTTGGTTTACCTGAAGATGAACGTTCTTCTATGTGGTATTTAGAAAACTTACCGATCAAGTTAGCGAATAATCAATATGTTAGCTTATCCTCTATCGCCAGTATCAATTACCAACCTGCGCGCAGTCATATCAAGCGTTATGAGCAACAGCGTATCGTCTCGGTTAGTGCTTATGTTGATAGTAAGAAGAACTCGGCATTTGAAATCAAAAAAGACTTACAAGAATCTAAACTCGAACAAATCCTTAACGATCATCCCGGTATAAGCTGGAATACTGCGGGGCAGCAAAAAAGCATCGCATTATTTCTGAAAATATTAACCAAAGGCTATCTCGTCGCCATTCTGGTTATGTACCTAATGATGGCGATTCTTTTCTCTTCTTATAGCCAGCCTCTATTGGTACTTTTTGCCATTCCTTTTGGTTTACTGGGATCTTTGATTGGCCATCTAGTGTTAAATCTAGAATTAACCCTTTGGTCTTTTGTTGGCATGGTCGCGGTCAGTGGGGTTGTGGTTAATGACAATCTGGTATTGATGGATTATATCAATAACCAAAGAGCGAAGGGGCACTCGGTTTTTATCGCGGTTTGTGATGCTGGAAAAAAACGCTTCCGCCCTATTCTGCTCACCTCGCTAACCACCTTTGTTGGCTTAACCCCACTGATTTTAGAAACTAGCATACAAGCACAATTCTTAATCCCCATGGCGGTATCCCTTGCCTTTGGGGTTTTATTTGCCACGTTTATTAGTTTATTACTGGTGCCTGCTAGCTACCTGCTACTCGATCAATTTCATAACACCTCTTCGAAATTTTTTAATCAAATCCGCAATGAAAAAAGCACAGCGGATTCGGTTGAAGAAGCCTACCAACAAGGCTTTCAACAAGGCAGCAGTAAAAAGAACAAATCTAGTCCCTATAATGACGACGTTCTTACCTCAAGCTGGGAAGCTGGCTGGCAAGACGCTAAAAATAATAAAGAAGGATTTCTATCATGACTTATCAGCGTCCACTCTCCACTATCGAGCGTTACTATGTAAGCTGCGATAGCAAAAAACATGGCCAGCACCTCACCCCTTGTATGAACCAGATGGTGGTCGAAGGCAATTTCGATATCGATGTAAAAGCCTTTCGTCGCGCCACCACTAAAGCTTCCTATGCCAACCCGGGTAGCCGAGTAAAATTAAAAGGACACCTTGGCTTTAGCCGCTGGGTCGATAGTGAACACAGCACTCCAGTACGCGTGATAGAAAGTGATTGGGATGGGCTGAGCAACGATAACGCTAAGTTTTTACAAGACCCGCTACCGGTTCGTACCGGACCCACCAGCGAAGTTCTTATCATCCTTAATAAAATCTTAGATAAATCTTTCGTTATATTTCGTACTCACCACGGCGCAATGGATGGACGCGGCACCTTACATTTTGCTAATGATGTATTCCGCTGTCTGCGCGGAGAAGAGCCGATTGGAGAGAATAGTAATATTACCGATATGCAGCTGGCTAAATCCCTTAACAACCACGCCAAAGCCACTGAGCTTGGCCCAGATGTAGCGGCACCAACAGGGCAACCTACAGTGATCAGCGAAAGTGAGAAACAACAAACTTCACGCTGGATTCGCCGCTCGCTACCCGGTAAGCACAAAGGAGTATTAGCCAAAGTTGCCTTAGAAACAGCCCGTTTTACCCGCTTAAAGGGTGAAAATAGTGTGCGTTTTCAAATTCCCGTCGATATGCGCCCTCATCAAGAAGGTCTGAATTCAACCGCAAACCTCACCGGTGGTATCGTGGTTGATGTCAATCTTAATACCGATGCTGAGCAATGGAATCAAGACATTAGAGCGCAACTAGCGCAGAAAAAAGAAGCTGAAATCCCCAACTTTTTCCGCATCTTTCCTTTTCAATTACTAAATTGGGTACCGAGAAAAACGATTCACAATAGTAATAGCCGCTTGGTTGAAAAGCGTCGCCGACATGGCCAGTTTCGCACTACCGGGGTTATTTCAAACCTTGGCTTGCTTAAGGTAGAGCAATTTAGTGGCGAAGGTTTTAACGCGATAAAGTGTTATTTTATTCCTCCTGAATTTGATACTACTGCTCTGTTTATTACCCTAGCGGGCCACCCAGGAGGTGTTGAAATTTTGATGCGGGCACCAATAGAGCTGGATGGTGGCCGAGTAGAGGAATTATTAGATTTTGTCATCCACAATATCGAGCATACAGAGCCGACCCCAAAACAGCCAGAACCCGCTTAACTAATTCTATTTATTAGAGCCGTAATCACGGCGAGCCAACCTTCCTACAGCACTATTAATAGCTGCTAGTCTTATACAAGACTAAGGAAAGGAAGGCTCGACCATGAAGGCATCTGATTTATTTGTTAAGGCATTAGAACAAGAAGGCGTGGAATACATTTTTGGTATTCCCGGTGAAGAAAATCTAGACGTACTCGAGTCTTTAAGAACCTCCTCAATCAAACTAATACTCACCCGCCATGAACAAGCCGCTGGCTTTATGGCAGCCACCTATGGGCGTTTAACAGGCAAGGTCGGCGTCTGTCTTTCTACCTTAGGCCCAGGGGCAACCAATCTTGTTACCGCCGCCGCGTATGCTCAACTCGGTGGTATGCCGATGTTAATGATTACCGGCCAAAAACCCATTAAGGTCAGTAAACAGGGGCGCTTTCAAGTATTAGACGTGGTTGACATGATGCGCCCCATTACTAAATACACGGCGCAAATCGTCAGTGGCGAACGCATCGCCTCACAGGTACGTGAAGCTTTTCGCATGGCCAGCGCAGAGCGCCCAGGAGCGGTTCATTTAGAACTGCCTGAAGATATTGCCGATGAAGAAGTCAGCCCAAATCTTATTCCCGAAAGTAATACCCGCAGGCCGGTAGCAGAAGAAAAATCCATTAAACACGCTGTGGATATGATTGAGCTCGCCAAGTCACCCTTATTATTAATCGGTGCTGCGGCCAACCGTAAGATGTCGAGTAAAATGCTCACGCGCTTGGTCGAAGAATTCAACATTCCCTTTGTCACTACACAGATGGGCAAAGGCGTAGTGGATGAAAGAAAAGACTTATTCCTCGGCAATACCACATTATCCGATGGTGACTTTGTTCATCGCGCGATTGATCATGCCGACTTAATTATTAATGTCGGTCATGACGTGGTAGAAAAACCCCCCTTCTTCATGCGCGATAATGATAAAAAAGTTATCCACATTAACTACAATTCTGCCGAGGTCGATCCTGTTTATTTTCCTCAAGTTGAAGTCGTTGGTGATATCGCCAATAGCATCTGGTCCATTATGGAAAAGCTGCAAACTCAAAAGCATTGGGATTTTAGTTATTTTGATAAGGTAAAAGCCGCCGAAGAAAAAGAGTTACCACGCGGCTGCACCGATGATCGCTTTCCGATTTACCCCCAGCGCTTAGTATCCGATGTGCGTAAAGCCATGCCAGATAATGGCATCATCGCCTTAGACAACGGCGTTTATAAAATTTGGTTTGCCAGAAATTATAAAGCCCGCAAACCCAATACCGTTTTACTCGATAATGCGCTCGCGACGATGGGCGCGGGGTTACCTTCGGCGATGGCGGCGAAACTGGTGCATCCCGATCGCCCTGTCATTGCCATCTGTGGTGATGGTGGCTTTATGATGAATAGCCAAGAATTAGAAACCGCCGTGCGCCTTAAACAACACATTATTGTCTTAATTCTGCGCGATGATGCCTATGGCATGATTAAGTGGAAACAAGCCAATATGAAGTTTGATGATTTCGGCTTGGATTATGGTAACCCAGACTTTGTTAAATACGTTGAAGCATACGGTGGTAAAGGTCATAGAATTGGTGCCGCCAAAGAGATATTACCGTTGCTCGAAAAATGCATACAAGAACACGCCGTGCATTTAATTGATATACCGATTGATTACAGTGAGAATGATGAGATTCTCAATAATCAATTACGTAAGCTAAGCGCTAAAATATAGAAAATAGGCGAGAAGGAATAAACAATGTTGAATAAAAGCTATCCTTATTATTTAGCCAATGAAGCAGTTTTTGCTAATCAAGATTTAGAAGTCACCGATAAATATTCAGGTGAAGTCGCTACCCGAGTAGCCTTGGCTGACGAGGTCGCGATTGATAAAGCCATTGCAGCGGCTGAAGCAAGCCAAGAAGCCATGCGTAATATGGCCCCTTACGAACGCCAAGATATTCTTAATCACTGCGTTAAACGTTTTACCGAACGCTTCGAGGAAATGGCACTGGCTTTATGCATAGAAGCGGGTAAACCGATTAAAGACGCCCGAGGCGAAGTCGGCCGCTTAATTGATACCTTTCGTATTGCCGCAGAAGAATCTGTGCGGATGAGTGGCGAGATTATGAATCTTGAAGTGACGCCTCGCGCTCGTGGTTATACAGGTATGTATAAACGTGTGCCGATTGGCCCCTGCTCTTTCATCTCGCCGTTTAATTTTCCATTAAATTTAGCCGCGCATAAAATTGCCCCCGCGCTTGCGGTGGGTTGCCCTTTTGTTTTAAAGCCTGCCAGTCGCACACCGATTGGCGCCTTAATCATCGGTGAAGTGTTAGCAGAAACGAATTTACCCAAAGGCGCATTCTCTATTCTTCCCTGCTCTCGAACGGGCGCTGATTTATTCACCGTCGATGATCGTTTTAAATTATTAAGCTTTACCGGCTCTCCAGATGTTGGCTGGGATTTAAAAGCTCGTGCCGGTAAAAAGCCGGTCATTCTAGAGTTAGGCGGTAATGCAGCTTGTATCGTAGATAAAGATACTGATGATAACCCTGGTGATTTAGACGATGCTGTCGAACGCATAATATTCGGTGCTTTTTATCAGTCTGGTCAGAGCTGCATTGGTGTACAACGTATTCTGGTGCATGAATCCTTATACGAAAAATTCAAACAGAAATTTATTCCTAAAGTCGCGCTATTAAAAATGGGCGATCCGAAAGATGAAGAAACGTTTATCGGCCCAATGATTTCATTATCTGAAGCTAATCGTTTAAAAGGCTGGATTGATGAAGCAGTAGAACTTGGTGGCGATTTATTAGTCGGCGGTAAGCAAAATGGCACCATGCTAGAGGCGACGGTATTAGAAAATGTCCCTGAGCATGCTCAGTTAAATACTGAAGAAGCGTTTGGACCTGCCGCTATTTTAAGTAAATTTTCAACGTTTGATGAAGCATTAAAATCTGTTAACAATAGCAAATTTGGCCTACAAGCTGGCATATTTACTCGGGATCTTTATAAAATGAATAAAGCTTGGGATGAATTAGAGGTGGGTGGCGTTGTTATTGGAGACGTTCCGAGCTGGCGTGTAGATAACATGCCCTACGGAGGCGTTAAAGATTCAGGGGTTGGTCGTGAAGGCATTCGCTTTGCCATGGAGGATATGACAGAGATTAGACTATTGGTGATAAGGGATAAAAATCGTTAGACTCTAATAAAATAGGCATCTAAAAAATAGCGCGGATGATAAGCATCATCGGCGCTAATAAAACCTCGAATTAGTGGCTATAAAACCAACTGCCAACCTAGAGTAAACATAGGATCTGCGGCCAGCTGTGGCCCATCAAGATCTTGATAAACCGGCACTTCATATTCTAAAGCAATTCGATTACCTGCAGGTAATAAGAAGTTCACCCCCACGGCAGTGGAGAATTGCTTACCCGCACGAAGATCCTTGCGCGCTGTCGGTACCATCATTGGATTAAGGTCTGAATCTTCACCCACAATGTTGCCCCACTGCTCATAATCCCCACGTATCGACAAACTCATAAACTGGGCAATGGGTACCGCTGCCCAAGCTTGTGCTTGATAGCGATTACCCAAGCGATAATCTCGCTCATTAGTAAAGGTACGTAATACCGCATTTAACTGAGCGCCGTAAGAATAGGAATCTTGCGTGCCGTTATAAGTAATACCCGGCATAACATCATAAGTGCCCGAGCCTAACTGCATTGGGTAAGGCAAAATAATGTCTTGGCCCCCACTCATTGCCGTGGCATCTTTTTCATCGATAGAACCCGTCGGTAAACTCAAACCCATATTCAAATGAACGCGAGCAGTATCATTAGCGAATAAGCTATACAAGGCGACTGCCTTTAGGTCACCGATGCCTTTTGACTGTGTTTCAAAGTTTGTGCGCATGGTCATTGGCATTGCCATGCCTGATCCCATCATTGGCATCTCCATGACCAGCTTCATATCGTTTTCAATATACGGCAGCATAAACCCTACCGTTAGGGCATTTGACGGAGCATACATGGCACCAAACATGTGCATTTGCATGGTCATACTTTTCGGCGCCACCATAAAACCGGCTAAGACCTCATCATCAGAAACCTTTTTAGTGCCATCTAAAGTATCCGTCATCGACATAGTCATATAACGATACGACAGCATCCACTCCCCCTCGTTATGCGTATGGTCACCCATTACACCGATCGGTGCGTGGCTATCAGCACGACTGCTGTGATCATGCTGAGCCATACCTTCATGCCCCATTTGAGCATGGTTCATTTTGGAGTGATCCATATTAGAGTGATCCATTTCCTCAGCCATCACTGGCATAGCAAATAGAGTCGAAAGACAAGCAGCGGAGAGAGTATTTAATTTCATATATCACTTATTCAAGTAAATAAAGGAGGCTAGATTTAGGACTGATTATAGAAAGAGACGAGTCCGCTAAATAGCGAAAGTTCACTTTTAAAATTGACCTGAATCACTAACCAATAAGTATATTTTAGCCAACTTGACCTACATCAACAAAGGGAATCAATCAGGTGTGACATTTTGTCGCACTAAGAAGATAGTACTTATAGTTATTCGGAAGATACAGTTACACATAGGTAGGAATGAGCAGTGAACATGTTATATCAGCCATTGTCGAGTATGAAATTTATCCTGCTCGTATTCATGTTTTTATTTTCTACTCTGACTATCGCTGGAGGGCTGATCATTAGCCCTGCTAAATTGGCGCCCCCTTTTATCGAAAAAGCTTTCCCTAATGCGACCAGTATTGGTGAGAAAGAAGGTGATATTGAAAAAGGTGAACTGCCAGTCTGGTCCATCAAAAAAGACGGCGAGATTATCGGCTATTCATTTGAAACCGATGATATCGCATTAATTCCCGCCTATTCTGGTGAACCGGTTAATAGCCTAGTCTCTATCGATACCGACGGTAAAATTATCGCCGTGAGTGTACTAGAACATCATGAACCCATCTTATTAGTCGGTATTCCCGAATACAAACTTCATACTTTCACCGATCAATACTCTGGCTTAATGTCTACCGATAAAGTTCAGATTGGCGGACTAAAAGGAGACGACAGTATTCACATAGATGGTCTATCGGGTGCCACGGTTACCGTTATGGTGGTTAATCTAGGCATTATGCGCGCAGCCAAGATGGTCGCTAGAGACAAAGGTATTATCGAATTCGATGAAGTTGATCAGCAACCTATCGCTAATATCAAGCAAGACGTATTTCAAAAAGAAAATTGGCTTGAACTTACCGGTGATGGCTCTATTCGCCGCATGGTACTGAGTAATAAACAGATTGAGAAATCTTTTGCCGGTACTGAAGGTGAGCTTGCACAACCTCTTTCAGAAGAAGAAGAAGCTAATGCTGCCTTTATCGATCTTTATTATACCCAGCTTAATATTCCAACCATTGGCCGTAATCTAATCGGTGATAGTGAATATAAATGGCTGACAAACGAATTAAAAGAAGGTGAGCACGCACTCGCCTTGATGGGCAATGGCTTTTCTTTTAAAGGTTCAGGCTATGTTCGTGGTGGTATTTTTGATCGTATTCAAATTCACCAAGGCGATAATGTTTTCAGCTTTCGTGATCTAGACCAATATCGTATTAATGATCTTTATTCAGAGGGTGCGCCCCGTTTTAAAGAAATGTCTATTTTCGTCATTCGTAATCATCACAAATTTGATCCTGGTAGCGAATGGGAAATTGAATTATTGGTCCGTCGTCAAACTGGCCCATTAGATAGCCTTTTCAGCAGTTTCAAAACTCATTATTTACCGATAGAAGACTATCTATCACGCCCTATTGTAGAGCAAGACATCACAGATCTTCCTATGTGGCAGCAAGTTTGGTATGCCAAGCAAGTGCCCGTCACCATTTTGATTATCAGTATGATCTTGATCATCATTGTCATTTTCTTACAAGATTGGCTAGTAACATTCCCGCGCTTTCTGCATGCCTTCCGTCGCGCCTTCTTAATTTATACCGTGCTCTTTGTCGGTTGGTATTCTTTAGGTCAAGTGTCCATCGTCAACGTACTGACCTTTATGAAAGCGTTAATGTCTGACTTTCATTGGCAGACTTTTTTACTCGACCCCATTATTTTCTGCATATGGATGTTCATCGCGGTCACTATCTTATTATGGGGTCGCGGTATCTTCTGCGGCTGGTTATGCCCTTTTGGTGCCTTACAAGAATTAGTCGGTGAGCTAGCCGTTAAGTTGAAAATCCCACAATACGTTGTGCCTTTCGCTATTCATGAACGTTTATGGGCGATCAAATATTTAATTCTTTTTGCCCTATTTGGCTTGTCTCTAGAGTCTTTGCAAACTGCTGAGGTTTACGCCGAAGTTGAACCGTTCAAAACCGTTTTCTTATTAAATTTTGATCGTGACTGGCCGTTTATTCTTTATGCCAGTGCTTTGATCTTTGTTTCCATATTCAGTCGTAAAGTGTATTGCCGTTATGTTTGCCCACTGGGCGCCGCAATAGCAATTCCATCGGGTATTCGTTTATTCGATTGGCTAAAGCGTCGCAAAGAATGTGGCGAACCCTGCCAGCTATGTGCGGTTGAATGTGAAATTGGCGCTATTGAGAAAAATGGTGAAATTAATCTACGCGAGTGTCACCACTGCCTAGATTGCCAGGTTACTTATCAAAATGAGAATAAGTGCCCGCCCTTAATTGCCAAGCAGAAAAAGCTGAAGCGCCAAAAGCGACAAGCAACTCCTGCTGAACCGATTCGAATCATTGAGTAACGAATCAAGATTTAAATTTAAAATAAACGTAAAGAATTAATACGAAAGAGAAGGGAAATATGATGGATAACAAAGAAAATCCAGTTGATCACATTGATGCAACCGTAGAAATTCCTGTAGCCAATCAGGAAGGAAATAAACTAGAAGTAAGCCGTCGTGGCTTCCTCGGTGCTGGCGCTGTCGCGACTGCTGCTGGGGCGATTCCAATGACCGCCGCTATGTTTGCAGCCTCTGCCAAGGCGCAAGCTTCTGACATTAGAAATAGTGCGGTTGTTCACCCAGGTGAGCTTGATGAATACTATGGTTTCTGGAGCGGCGGTCAATCAGGTGAAGTACGCATCCTAGGCATTCCATCAATGCGTGAGCTAATGCGTATTCCTGTTTTCAATATCGACAGCGCAACGGGTTGGGGTCTAACCGACGAATCGAAACGCATTAAAGGCGAAAGTGCTCACATACTGGCAGGTGATTGTCACCACCCACACATGAGTATGCAAGACGGTCGTTATGATGGTAAGTATGTTTTCATTAACGATAAGGCCAACTCTCGTGTTGCTCGTATTCGTTGCGATGTAATGAAAACAGATAAGATGATAACCATACCAAACGTACAAGCGGTTCACGGTCTTCGTGTACAGAAAGTACCTTATACTAAGTATGTTATTTGTAACGGTGAATTTGAAATTCCGTTAAATAACGACGGTAAAGAAGGAATGGAAGACGTAAGCACTTACCGTTCATTGTTCAACGTTATCGATGCTGAAACTATGGAAGTATCCTTCCAAGTAATGGTTGATGGCAACCTAGATAATACCGACGCTGATTATGACGGTAAGTATTTTGCTTCTACTTGTTATAACTCTGAAATGGGTATGACTCTTGGTGAAATGGTTTCTGCAGAACGTGACCACGTTGTAGTTTTCAACTTAGCACGCTGTGAAGCTGCAGTGAAAGCTGGCAAGTTCAAGACTTATAATGGCAATAACGTTCCTGTATTAGACGGCCGTAAAGGGACTGAACTAACGCGTTATATTCCTATTCCTAAGTCACCACACGGTATCAATACCTCTCCAAACGGTGAGTACTTTGCTATCAACGGTAAGTTGTCGCCAACGGTTTCTTTGATTGCAATTGATCGACTCGATGACTTATTCGCTGACAAGATTAAGCCTCGCGATACCATCGCTGCTGAACCTGAGTTAGGTTTAGGACCACTACACACAGCGTTTGATAACAAGGGCAATGCTTACACTACCTTGTTCCTAGATAGCCAGATTGCTAAGTGGAATGTGAAAGACGCAGTGGCGGCTTATAACGGTGAAAAAGTTAACTACCTTCGTCAGAAGCTCGATGTTCATTACCAACCTGGCCACAACCACACTACCATGGGTGAAACTCGTGACGCCGATGGTAAATGGTTAGTCGTATTGTGTAAGTTCTCGAAAGATAGATTCTTAAACGTAGGTCCTTTACGTCCAGAAAACGATCAGTTGATCGATATCTCTGGCGATGAAATGAAACTAGTTCACGATGGCCCTGCGTTTGCTGAGCCTCACGACTGCATCATGGTTCACCGCAGTAAAGTGAAGCCTAAGAAGATTTGGACTCGTGATGATTCAATGTTTGCTGCAACCGTTGAGATGGCTAAGCGCGATGGCGTAACGCTTGAAACCGATAACAAGGTGATTCGCGATGGCAACAAGGTTCGTGTTTACATGACCTCTGTTGCACCTATGTACGGTCTGTCTGACTTCAAAGTTAAAGAAGGCAACGAAGTAACAGTTGTTGTAACTAACCTAGATAATATTGAAGACGTAACTCACGGTTTCTGTATGACCAACCATGGCGTGCAGATGGAAATTGGTCCACAGGCTACTTCGTCCATCACCTTCATCGCGGATAAGCCAGGGGTTCAGTGGTACTACTGTAACTGGTTCTGCCATGCACTACACATGGAAATGCGTGGTCGCATGTTCGTAACAGCTAAATAGTCATCAAAAATAATGCCTTGAGTTGGGTCTAGATGACCCACCTCAAGAATTTATTATTTAGCCTTATTAAAAGCCTAGTTTCTAATACGACTAGGCTTTTTTCATGTTAGTTTAAAACTTACTTTACTAGTTAAATTTAAAGGCTTAAATGCTTAAGTGAGAATGTTGTTGAAGTCACTCAAGACGCTATTATTTATTATAAGTCTGCTGGTATTTATTCCAAACGCGAATGCCAAAGTTTGGCACGTTACTGCGCAAGACTCATTGCAAAAAATTCTTGATCAAACCCAAGCTGGAGACCAAGTGCAATTACAGCCAGGTCTGTATTTCGGCAATTTCGTTATCAATCAAAGCATTGAATTATCAGGCAGTAATGCCATCCTAGATGCCCAAGGCAAAGGCCACGGTGTATTGATCAATGCCGAAGGCGTAACCATCGACTCTTTGCGCATTGTAAATTGGGGAAATGACCTTACCGACCAGAATGCGGGCATCTACTCGGATAAAAATTCCAACAAAATCATCATTAAAAAATGTCACCTCGAAGGTCCTGGTTTTGGCATCTGGTTACAAACCGGCGAGCATAACCAAATATTAAATAATACGATTATTGGTAATGATCAACTACGCTCTGCTGATCGTGGCAACGGCATCCAAATTTCGAACATTAAAAATACCGAAGTCCGCGGCAATGACATCAGTAAAACCCGCGATGGCCTCTATGTAATATCCAGTACCCATAATACCTTAGCCAATAATACCGTTCACGATCTACGCTATGGTATTCACTACATGTACTCTTACCATAATAAAATATTAAATAACTACGCCTACAATACCCGCGCTGGTTACGCCATGATGAACTCTCGTCATTTAGAAATTCGCGGCAATGTGACCGAAAATAGCCACGACTATGGGTTTTTAATTAACTTCATAATTTATTCAACCTTTGAAGATAATGTGATTAAAAATGTCTGGACCCCTGCCGATAAAAAAGTTCTCGGGCGTGATGGCAAAGGCTTATTTATATATAACTCTGGCTACAATACCATTCGCAACAACCACATCGAACATACCGAAATTGGTATTCATTTAACCGCTGGCTCAGAAGGTATTAAAATTTCAGGCAATACCTTCATCGATAATCAAATTCAGGTGAAGTATGTCTCCAACAAATTACAAGAGTGGAGCCAGGAGATTGATGGTATCCCCGAAGGCAATTACTGGAGCAATTACCAAGGCTGGGATATGGATGGTGACGGGATAGGCGATGTACCTTTCGAGCCTAACGATGGTATCGATAAATTATTTTGGAAATACCCCGAAGCCAAAATCCTGATGGATAGTCCCGCCGTTTTATTATTACGCTGGGTGCAACAACAATTTCCTGTATTAAAATCTCCAGGAGTTAAAGACTCCAATCCGTTAATGAAGCCTAAGCCAATTCAGCCAAGAGAGAAGGCGCTAGCAAATTATGAATGATATTGCCGTAGACCTTAACCAAGTTTGTAAATACTACCCAAATGTAAATGCCCTGCATCCGCTTACCATGTCGGTAAAATCTGGCGAAGTATTAGGTTTATTTGGCCATAATGGCGCGGGTAAAAGTACCCTAATGAAATTGATTCTAGGTATATTAAAACCTAGCACAGGATCAATATCTGCCTTAGGCCATTGCCCTCGATCTAATCAAGCTCATAACTATCGTACACAGTTTGGTTATTTGCCCGAGAACGTCAGTTTTTATGAACACCTTAGTGGCCGTGAAGTTCTTCATTATCTAGCTAAGCTAAAAGGCCATAATAAAGCCCAAGCGGATAAACTATTAGAAGAAGTGGATTTAGCCCCCGCCGCAGACCGTGCGGTTAAAACCTATTCTAAAGGTATGCGTCAGCGCTTAGGCTTAGCGCAAGCTTTCTTAGGTGAACCTAAGTTATTAATTCTGGATGAACCGACTGTCGGCTTAGATCCAGTAGCAACTCAAGATTTTTACCTTACCGTCGATCGTTTAAAATCGGGCGGTTGTGCGGTTATTTTATGCTCACACGTTTTACCTGGGGTTGAACACCATATCGACCGCGCCATGATTTTAAGTAAAGGACGTAAGCTCGCACTAGGGCCTTTGGCTGAGTTACGAAAGGCGGCTAATTTACCGATTGAAGTTTCCGTTTCTGGCTTAACTCGCGCTGATATTGAAAGTAAAATGAAAGGGTTAATTTCTGAGCCTGATTGGTTGCAAAGCTCTTCTGAAGGCTCTTCTGAAGGTGCACTGCATAATCGCTTTCATAGCGCGGCTGAAAACAAGCTCGATATTCTCAGAAATTTAGCGTCAGAAGAAAACTTGCAAGATCTGCATATAAAACTGCCCTCCCTAGAAGACCTGTATCGCTATTACTTGTCTGATTTTAATAATGCAGCAGTTTAATAGACGCTTTAGGAAAAAATGAGACATGAATAAAATATTAATCGTTGCGCAAAAAGAATTTAGAGATGGACTTCGCAACCGCTGGACTGGAGCTATCACTGTCATCTTTATTTTGATGTCATTAGGCTTAGCGTATTTTGGTTCGGCGACCGCGGGGGTATTAGGTTTTTCTTCCTTAGAATCCACCTTAGTTAGTCTTGCCAGTTTATGCGTTATGCTGATTCCACTCATCGCACTCATGCTGGCGTATAACTGCTTTGTTGGTGAGTTGGAACAAGGGACGTTGTTATTGCTAATGACTTACCCGTTAAGTAATGCTCAATTATTACTCGGTAAATTTGTTGGTCAAGCCGCCATCATCACCCTAGCCTCTGTTTTAGGTTTTGGTTTACCCGCTATCATTATTTGCATCGTCAGCGATGTCGATGTCGTGAGTGTTCTCACCGCCTTCTCTCAGTTTATTGTGTTGGCCAGTTTATTAGGTTGGGTTTTCATTGCCATTGCTTATATTATAAGTTTGTCAGTAACTGAAAAGTCGAAAGCGGCAGGCCTCGCCCTAATCGTTTGGTTTTTATTCGTATTGGTTTTTGATCTGGTTCTTATGGCTATCTTAGTTGCCAGCGAAGGCAACATCAGCGCAACAATTGTGCCCTTTATATTATGGATCAACCCTACCGACGTATTCCGTATTCTTGTCTATACCATCATCGGTGCAGAGAGTTATTCTGGTGTATTACAAATTGCCGAACACGGCGCTGATGGCACTGTCTATTTATTCCTAGTAATGATGCTATGGGTGATATTACCGCTGCTATGTTCATGGTGGATATTCAATAAGAAGGAGCTGTCAGAATGATAAGCGAAATGATGAGTAGCATGATAACTAAAGCAATAACAACCGTTTCTAAAACCGTAGCCCTCGTTAGTCTAATATCATTAATACTACTGACAGGGTGTAATAAGGCAGAAGAAGAAATCACGGTTGCACCCGAGCCAGTGATTATTCAAAATGGCGAAGAGTGCGATCTGTGCGGAATGTACATCAACCGTTTCCCTGGGCCTAAAGGACAAGTCTTTGAGCGTGGTGGCATTCCTGCCAAGCGCTTTTGTTCGACCCGAGATATGTTCGCTTATGCCTTACAACCAGAGCACCAGCACAGAATTGAACACATTTTTGTGCACGATGTAGCGACCGCTGCTTGGGATAGTCAAGAAGATGCACAATATATAAATGCTAAGACGGCCCTATTTGTCATCGGCCATAAATTAAATGGTGCGATGGGACCTGCATTGGCTTCGTTTTCAAAACAAGCGGATGCCGAGATATTTATTCAACAGAATGGTGGTAAGATTTTAACGTTTGATGAAATTGATATTGAAGCTTTAAGCATGATGAGCCACCAAGATATGCATCACTAATATGAAGTGTGCCGACAGGTATAAAGTCAGCATCTAATGCTGGCTAATACCGTATTTATCGAAAAGGCGCGTCATTTCTCCAGATGAAGTCAGGTCATCTAGCATTTCATTAATCTCTTTAATCGAAATTTCACTATTAGGTCGTAATAGAACGGTATGATTATATTCTTGATCGAGTTTTTCTGAGATCAACAAAGACTCTTTAACCCCAGGGTAATATTTTAAGTAACGCTGCAAGTACGCTTTTGTTACTACCACTACGTCACCACGCTGCTTCAACAATTTAGTTAAGTTCTTATCATTATCGTGAGAGAGTGTCATATTAAATTTATTATGAAGAAATTTTTCATCTGCATTAAAATTTGCAAAACCATAATGAAAACCTAAGATCCCCATCATGCGTTTATTATCGAAACTATCAAAGTACTCTTGTCCTCGACCGGATTGTTTCAGAGCGACATACACCTCCCCTCCTTTTTGATAGATATTAGAGATATCCACGGGGTAGTCTTGCCAACCCCAAGCCAAATTTTCATAAAAGATAACATCGTAGTCCCCTCGCTTATAAGACTGATAGCGACGTTTCGGGGGAATTAAGATGGTTTCAAAGTGATACTTTTTTTGATTTCTATTTAATGCAGCAATCAAGTCGATCGTCATGCCAGAAGTGCCATTAAAGTCGTCCTGCTCAACGAAAGGCGCGAAAGGATACATTCCCACAGTTACCTTGATAGGCGGCTGAGAAAAGGCGGTAGAGGAGAAAATAAGGCCAATGATGGCGATTAAAAATTTCATAGCTTCAGTATAGTCAGGTACAAAAAGAACACCAAGGCGAAGTAGAATGTTTTTTTATTCCAATCTAGCTTATTCCTCAGTGGTATTTCTAGAAGCCTGTAATAACAATACGCTATACCAATTGAGTGACTAGCCCAGCATCAACCGCCCGTCACTGGAGGCATAAAAGCAACTTCATCACCGGCTTGCACGATGGCATCGCCAGTAGAGAAATTTTGGTTGAGTGCGATACGAATACTATCGTCTTGCAAGGCTATCATCCCTTGAGCAATCAAAGAT
This sequence comes from Oleispira sp., assembly GCA_016765295.1. GTDB lineage: Bacteria > Pseudomonadota > Gammaproteobacteria > Pseudomonadales > Oceanobacteraceae > Oleispira. The sequence continues at coordinate 79,215 of JAESQF010000134.1, read as the reverse complement.
TGCTGCAGGTCCGCCAAGGTTTTTCCCGCCATATCATCTGTTAGAGTTAACTCTGCTTGGCCAACTTGATCTTTTAAGCGGGCAAAAAATAATACCTTAATCATTTTAAAATCTCCGTAATGAAATATTGATTATTCAGAGCTATCTGCATGCCAGTCGCCACTTTTACCACCGGTTTTCTTTAATAACTTAATCTCGCCAATGGTCATGCCTTTATCAACCGCTTTACACATATCATAAATAGTAAGCGCAGCAATCGAAGCCGCGGTTAATGCTTCCATTTCGATACCGGTACGATCAGCCACTTTACAACGTACTTCAATACGTAATTCCGTTGCGCTAATGGCTTCAATATCGACCTTAGCCCCGGCAATCATCAATGGATGACACATAGGAATTAATTCCCAGGTTTTTTTCGCCGCTTGAATACCCGCAATACGAGCCGTCGCTAATACATCACCTTTCTTATGCTTACCTTCGGTAATCATAGTCAGAGTATTAGGCAACATAGTGACGATGGCTTGAGCGGTTGCTTCACGCTTTGTCACGTCTTTTTCACTGACATCGACCATACGTGCTTGGCCTTTTTCGTCTAAATGGGTTAGATCCATTTTTAATTCCAACTAATTTTTAAATTTAAAACCTACAAGTAATATTAAGCATTTTATAACTATTCAGCAGGTTTTAAAAACCGATCCATGACTGGGTAATTATTCCACAAAACGGCGTAAATACGTCCATGTAGCCTTAGGTTCGGCATCCATGCCTCGCATATTTGCTCCACAATTACCCAATAATGGGGCTTCTTCTATCTAAATTTTAGATATCTGAATAGTTACAAAAATCTTCTATGCTTTAAGCCTATGCATTGCCTAACAAAGCTTCAATTGTCGCGAGTTCTTCGGGATCATTCGCATTATTAAAGCTGTAACCACTATCAAGCGCTTGATGCATACTCACTTTCGGCATCGAGCGTAATAAACGCTGCAAGGCATTTTTATTTTCCGCTAAACACTGTTCAAAAACCGGCAACATACTTCTGTGATATAGACCGTGTAATGGCTGTAGTCCTTGATGCGAAAATATAATCGCCTGCATCTCTTGGCTCGGGCCACTGACCTTGATACAGCTCACTAATTGCGACATCACTGCGGTCGTCATTAACGGAGTATCGCAGGGCATTACCAATAACCACTCATGCTTCGCGTTCTTTAGACCACTGACCAAGCCTGCCATCGGCCCCTGAAAACCATTATCCGTTTTCTCGTCTGCGATACAGTCCAGCTGATAACCTTCATACAGCTCGCGGTTACGATTACAGCTAATACTCAGATCATCCACCAGCGGCTGCAAGCATTCAATGGCATATTCGACTAAGGGTTTATCCGCTAAAGAGATTAAGCCTTTATCACGTCCGTCCATACGACGGCCTTCACCACCGGCTAGAATTAACCCGCTTAATAGCTTATCTATTTTATGTTCTAACATGCCGCTAACCGTGACCATGAGCGGTCGTTAAAGCATAAAACTCTATCTCATCACCAATACTAATTATTTTACCTGCCGGAACACAGGCAAAACCATCACTCCAGCTGGAAGACGATAATACCCCTGAGCTTTGGTTACTGAAAACTTCAATCTCGCCTTGATTAAATCGAGCGCGTAAAAACTCAGTACGGCCAATGGATTTTTTCGTGGTGAAATTTGCATTACCTTTTAACACTAATAAAGGCTGTGCATCGGCACCTTGCAAGGTCCATAAAAAATCGCGAGCGAGTTGATAAAATGTAACCACGACTGCCGCAGGATTTCCTGGCAAGCCAATGACTGGCGTTTTATTAAACTGTCCTAGCGCAAAAGGTTTGCCAGGTTTAATCGCCAAGCGCCACATTTCTAATTCGCCACCACTGGTGATCGCTGCTTTGATATGATCTTCTTCACCAACGGAGACACCACCGCTGGTAATAATCACATCGGCTTGTGCACTGGCTTGGGTTAATACCGCTTGGGTATCGGCTAATGTATCGGCGGCAAAGAAAGGGCCTACGACTTCCATTCCCATACGTTGCAATAAACCAATAAGTGTAAAGCTATTGGTATTATAAATTTTACCTGGGCTTAACGGCTGACCTGGTTCAACGAGTTCGTCACCAGATGAAATCACCGCTACTTTTAATTTTTCCTGCACTTCAATATGGCTAAACCCCATTGAAGCAATAACCCCTAAATCTTCCGCACGTAAAATACGACCTGGCTGAAATAACGTTTGACCAATAGCAATATCCTGCCCTGCAGGGCGAATATTCTGTTGCGCTTTCGCCGTTGCTAATTCTGCGGGAAAGATGATCTTGCCATCAGCCGCGATTTCACACTGCTCTTGCATCACGACTAGGTCTGCATTTTCTGGCACCGCAGCACCGGTAAAGATTCGGGCGCAGGTATTTTGTTGCAATATTTGTGGCGAATCACCGGCGGTAATACGCTGCGAGACTTCAAACTCAATTTTATTTGCATGGGTTAATTGTTGCTGGCAATCACCTAGGCGTAGGGCATAACCATCCATCGCAGAGTTATCAAAGCCGGGCACATTGATGCTTGAGCTAATCGTTTGTGCCAGTATACGACCTAATGCCTGATGAATTGGCAGTAACTCTGTTTCAGTTAACGTGCCATAACGTTGCGCACGCTGGGCTAACACAGAACATGCATCTGCTAACGGGACTAGGCCTTTGGCTAAGGCAGGGGAATCACAAGAAGACATCGATCACTCTCACTATCACTTAATTTTTATTCCTAGAAGGCACGCTTAATTAGGAGCCTCTTCTTAAGAGTCAGTTTTCTCATCCGCACGATAATAACGGCGCATTAAACGGCTTAAAGCTTGACGCCAAGGCTTAGGTTTAATACCGAAAGTATGCTTAATTAATTTACTATCTAAGATGGTTTCACTAGGTTGGCAATCTTCATCGGCCTTTTCTTCTAGGCTCACATGAGCCAGATCTTCATACTGGCGAGCTTCTGCTAATAGTACTTCAGCAAAGCCATATTCCGTTGTACTTTCGACACTGCAATAATGATAAGTTCCCCATAAGGTTTCATCACAACTAATTTGCTGCAGTAGCGCATGAATAACATCAGCAATGTCATCCACAGGGGTCGGCGCAATACGAATTAAGTTATCCAAGGTTAAACAATCTTGGCTGCGAGCGGCCGCGAGAAGGTTTACCGCATAATCCCCAGTGAGCAAGCTGAAAGGCTGATTGACCCGTAAAATTAAATGACGCAGTTGTTTACGCGCTTGGTTTTCTAGCGCAATTAAGAGCGGATCTCCTGTCACCTCGTCACTTTCGAGACTACCTACTTCGTTATAATCAAATACCTTAGCCGAAGATAGAAGTACCAAGGGGATGTCTTGCTCTATTAGCAGATCAATCCACTCCGCAATATGGCCGGCATTTTCAGTGTCTTCGCCAGACACTGCGATAATCGCCAATGGCACAGCTGACATACCGACGGGCAAAGACAGCTGCTCGCGACTATCCAAACGACGACTCGTGTAAGGAAGTGCTAACTCACTGGCTAAGCTTGCCAAACATAGTCCTACTGGGAACTCAGCACCAATAATAAACCAGTGTCGATTAGTACCACTAAAACTCATGCCACCTACTCCCTATTCTTTGAATCAATCGAATACCGATGATTATAACGTACACAACTGATTATTAATGCTTTATCTGTGGATGAACAGGCGTTCTCAGCCGATGCAACTATACTTTAAAAATCTTCTGCCATTATGATATAGCTCAAATATGCTGAAACAGATCTGGATTCTAATAATTTTACTAGGAGTAGCATTTGCGGCCTTTACAGGACAACTATCAAACAGTGATCAGGACCTGGGCCATTTTGACCAGATAGAGTATTTCAGTCATGAAGAAGAGCTATCTTTAGCGGAAGCGCAAGAACTGCCGCCATCAGACTGGCAGAGTGCTCCCGCTGACAACCTCAGTCTAGGTTTTGATAACGATCATTATTGGTTTCGTCTGCCGCTAAAAAATCTTCAAGCATCCGAGACCCCGTGGCTTTTCCGCAGTAAATATCCCTTACTCGATACTCTCGATCTTTATTTATTCGCCGACTCAATATTGATACAAGAGTTTCATACCGGCGATTCTCTGCCTTTTGAGCAAAGACCTCTTGCTCAACCTTCTTTTGTATTTCCACTGACCATAACGACAGATGCTGAATACGTAATTTATATGCACATACAGACCTCCAGCTCAGTGCAGTTGTCTTTATCCCTGCAGAGCGAAAGTTCGTTTTGGCAAACTATGGCGACTGAAAATGCGACTAGCGCAGCTTTTTACGCAATTCTAATCAGTATGATTTTCTATAACGCCGTTATCTTTTTAATCGTTCGTGTTCGTAGCTATTTATATTATGTACTGTACCTCAGCTCTTTTACCTTATTTATGGCCAGCATCCATGGCTGGGCCTATCGCTTACTATGGCCTAACAGTCCCGTAATCCATCAACTCTCCGTTGTTTTTTTGATTGGCACAACCATCTGCACTGCAGGCTTATTCACATCGAGTTTCCTCCGCCTTAAAGAGGTACGACCAGACTTGCATCGAATTGTCACTATTGTAGGTATGACTGGGCTATTGCAATCGTTTATATCCCTTTTTCTACCCTATGCAATTATGATTCGAGTTGGCGCCGGACTGGCAATTATCGCCGCTGCCATCGCGATGTTCTCTACTATGCAAGAATGGTTTCGCAGTCGCAGGCGCGAGGTAATGATGTTTATTATTGCTTGGACAACGGTATTAATCGGATTTTTATTATATAGCGGTCAAAAATTTGGATTTTTACCGGTTAATGCATTTACCGAACACGCCATTGAGATTGGTGCGGTATTAGAAGCTTTATTATTAGCCCTAGGTTTAGCCGATAGAATTAATAGTGAGCGCAAAGCGAGAATTGCAACTCAAGAACGTATGCTAGAGGTCCAGCTAAAAGCCAATCAAGAGCTCGATAATAAAGTTCGAGAGCGCACTGAAGAACTCGAAATAATGAACGGTCAATTACAGACCGCCTCGATCACTGATTCGTTGACACAGGTAAAAAATCGTCACTATTTTGATAAAAAACTGCCTGCAGAATATCGTCGCGCTTATCGCGAAAAATCATGGATATCCCTACTGATTCTCGATATTGATAACTTTAAACACTTTAATGATAATCACGGTCATCAAGCAGGTGATGAAATCTTAAAGGTCGTCGCTGCTGCGATAGAGGACATCGTTAAACGCCCTAGTGATGCAGTATCTCGCTATGGTGGTGAAGAATTTACTGTCTTACTCCCCAATACGCCAAAAGAAGGGGCCTACCAGGTAGCAGAACGCATCAGAAATCATATACAAGACATACTCTTTGAATGGCAAGGTGAAACACTCACAGCCACCATAAGTATCGGCTTAGCATCTTGTATTCCACCCTACTATGAAGGTGAAGCTACTTTGTTGAAGCAAGCCGATGATTTTTTATACGTCGCCAAAGATCATGGCCGTAACCAAGTGGTTTACGAAGGTAATGATCCGACTTCAGCGTCCAATACCGAGGTGCTGGGATGAAGGTTGGGGCGCCTTTCTATTCACCGACTTTCTATTAAATGCTAAGGCAGCCAATAGCGCTAGAGCCCAGAATCCCCAGTGGCCACCCGGCATATCTAAAGCAATCACAATAGGATCGTGGTCTGATGAGCGATATGCATCAGGCGCGGCATAATTATCAACAGAGTCATAAGGCTGACCATTGTCCTCTGTTTGGTAATCCATCAGACTGTCTTCGACCGAATTGATATGCCAAGCATCCACACTCACCACATGCTCAAGTAAAGAATCACTTGCCAGCGCATGATCTAGGCTGCCTAAGAATCCTGCAAAAGAATAGGAGTAAGGCTGCGCTTCTGTTGCTTTATCAGTGTATTTTAAATTGCTAAAACCGTGCTCATAAAATACCTGCATCGGGTCTTCTTGACTATAGGCATTCAAGTCTCCCAGAATCATCACGTCTGCCGTTTTAATTCCCGTTGGATTTGTCGCTAAAAACTGGCTTAATCCTTGAGCGGCTCGGGTACGCATAATATTACAGTTAGCCTGACCATCCTCACCCTCGTTAACTTCTCCACAAGCAGAACCTTTAGATTTCAGATGGTTTACCGACACGGTAAATTCTTGGCCGTCGTAATCAAATGTTTGAATTAATGATGGGCGATTTTTACTGTCATCAAACAGTGGCTTGCCTTCATTATCAAGAGGCGAGTTTGCACTATCCAGAATAACGGTTTGACCAACTAGAGAGACTTTATTCGGACGATATAATAAGCCCACAGTAATGGCATCGCTGCCCATCAAAATTTCTTCATCATCAGGGAAAGGATTTACAAAACGATATTCATCTTCTGCCAGCTGAACTTTATTCAACTCATCAACTAAAGTCTGAATCGCACTATGGCTAGCAAAGCCATCATTCTCAAGTTCCATTAAGCCAATAATATCGGCATCAATGGCTTGCAGTGCAGCAACGATTTTTTTACTTTGCAGGTCAAAAGCGTCTGCGGTTTTTGCTCCACGGGCAGCCGGAAATCCTTCCCCTAGACCATCGCCATTAAAGTAGTTCAGTACATTCATACCTGCAATAATTAAGTTAGCGCTGTCAGCTTTCACCGGTGCAGGCGTTCGTGCATGCGTTGGGTCGATCGTGATAACAGAAGGAATAAGTATATAGTTATTTCGATAAGCATTCATAACTCCGCTAACCTGAAGTACGCTATAACCAATACGCATTGGATTTTCCGTAGAAAAACCACTGTCATCAGGGAAGGGAATAAAACTGGGATATGATTTGGAAACGCCATCATCAATTAGCAATACATCAACTAAATACTCATCTGCTATCGCCTGCGCTTCTGTAGACATTGGCAGTGCAATTTCAGTCGGCTGAAAATGCAATTTAGAGGACACCACAAACTGTCCGTAATTACCTAAACCATAACCTGTGCCGTATAAATCGCTGACGACTAAGTGCTGATTATTACTAACTAACATCCCTTCTACTGCTTCAAAATTGGTAAGGGCATTCACTGGCAAAGAAAGGTTAATCGCAGTTGGCAATTCATTATTCTGCGAGCAGACAATTATCTCTTGTACCGACTTTAACTGCGTCACTTGATTAAACTCATCTACCTGAGCCAATAAACGAACTTTATCGCCGATACTGACCTCATTAGAAAAATCATAAACAAAAATACCTTCCGAGGTATTGGCGTTGTCATCGTAATCAGCCGCTTCTTCTTGCAACCAATAACCACTGTATTGAGATGACGCATCACCATTGGCCAATGTTCCGCCTTGTAGATCAGTGGTTACGACGGCTTCGATAATAACTTGCTGACCCAGCAGTAAGCTCGCATCAGCATTGATATCACGAACCTCTCCTTGTACCGAGCTGATGTAATTAAATGAGCCCTGACTTGTTTCACCACACGCCCCTAACTCGGTAATAGGTTCAGCCGATTCACACTGGTTAGCCATGCCTGGAGTTGGTAACGCCGTTGTCCACTTCGCACATGCCTGAATAGATTCAAAATCTTTATTACCACCACCATTTTCGTTTATTTGTACCGCGCCAGCGTTAAGCAGTATCGACAAACCCGCATCATCATTATCGTTGGTATCATAAACAAGAGCAGAAACAAGATTGTGATTCGTGACCGGAGTGCCATTAGGAAAGTCGGCAGCTTCCGCTTGATATAAGGCGATAGCATCGGCGCCGTTTTGGATAAGGTTGGTATTGGTTGCAAGATCTAAATCACAATGATCAACCAAACTATCATCACCACAAATAACAAAATAGCCTGCTGCATTGGTGGTGAGGTTATTTAAATCAACTGTGCGATAGCTTTGATCATTACTGCCGTTATAAAAAACTAAGCTGTATCCGGCTAATAAAGTATCGCCGAGTCCACCATCGTAGAGTTCAATAAACTCAGACGAATCAGTACCCGACTGGTCGGCATCTAATTCATTAATAGTAATCGCAGCAAAGCTTGAACTTGCACCGATACAACCCAGTGATGTAAGTAGTGAATATATGATTTTTGTATTCATGAGATCTCCCTATCAACCGTATTTAATTATAGGCAATTAAACGGCAAGAAGATGTCAGCAAAGCTACGAGTAAAAGACAGTTGAGTGGCAGAATTATTTCATCAAGGCTTTTGTTCTAATTTTTCACTACCAGCTGCTTATTAATGAACACAATATAAATAAGCACCAGTATCGGTAAATTTTTAGTTAACAGTCCAAAAGGATGTAACCAATATTCAGGGGCAATTACCGTTAATATCATCGAGTAAACGATGATGGTTATAACTTGCATCCAACCACACCAGCTTGATTTAAACCCCGTAAGTATCCAGCAGCCTAATACTATATCCACACCACTACCTAGCCAAATACAAACATCGGCATAGCGATCAATAATATTGGCTTGTGCCAATATTTGATAGCCAATTTCAGGGGCTCCCCATACGGAGGTAAACCCCGCGACAATCCACAGTAATGCGATAGTAATTTTAGAAATTTGTTCTAATGATAAATTCATAATGTGTTCGTATAATATTTATGAAAGACCTAGTTATGTCACAGCGATAGGTCAGATAACAGCAATCGGCTTAAAAATCATAAGATATAAAATCATGATAATTGACATAAATGCTGGAATTCCTAATAGCATCCAGACTCTCATCCAAGTTCGGAATTGCTGCACGAGTAGATCATAATGACTCCCTTCTGCGACAATAAGGCCTTCTGCTAAGCTGCGTAATTTATACTGAATCCAAACGACAGGCATCCAGCAACAGCCGATCAATACAAATAAGCTAATAACACTAACAAACCAAGGTGAAGTGTAGCTATAACCCAGCAGCTGCATTAATAACAGTCCACTGATAAGTTGAACAATGACTGCCGGTGCCGTGAATATCCAGTCAGCCATAACGACATTATTGGCGGTCATTAAAATACCTTGAGAATTGCCACTACGACTTGCCATTAGCATAAAAAATGCGATGCCAGCACCTGTGCCTATTAATACCATTGAAGATAAAACATGAATCATTTTTAAAACTAAATAATTATCCACAAACAATACCTTCATCAGCATAAATACCCAACTCAGCTGCCTGCGCCATAAATTCGTCTAAGGTAAATAACTCAGAACACGGCATAGCACCACGCTTATCTTCATTATTATTCAATAGCTTTCGGGCTAATATAATACTGGATAATGTTGGAATATAAGGACCAATGCCCTCATGAGCGTATAACGACCAAGTAGTAATGCGTGATTTCGATTCATGATCGTTGCCGGTTAATATTACACGCATGGCACCACTATCACTGCCAAATACCTTTAGCTTTTCACTCACTCGAAAAATCAACTTGGTAAATATAGACCAATCTTTAACAATTTTAATTTTTGACATAAATGCCATCATCACCATTAAATAATGTAGCCAAGATAGCTCTAAACCCGCTTGAAATGAAACCCTATTTTTTACTGAAAAATCTGACGGGAATAATTCTAAATCAGGTACGTCAACGTTTGCTAAACAGCGCTTGCCAACCTTATCACCAAAGTCCATTACTCTCGGTGACATCCAGCCATAAACTTTATTCCAGCTGCCATTTCGATAGACTTTAAGCGGATGCCCAGTATAAGAAAGAATTCCCCGAAGGGTCGCCTCCCCTCGTTCAGCTTTATTCCCAGGAGCAATGGCTATATCAATACATTCTAACTGCGAGTATGCCTTTTTATAATGTGAAACGACCGCAGATGATAATCCGGGGACTGAACTGGCTCCACTAACGACGAGTATCCCTTGCTGTTTTGCGAGTGCATCTAATTCAGTAATATCGCAAACAAAACGACGATCATCCGCTAGATCTATATAGTGAGCTCCCGCTTGAATGCAGGCTCTCGGTACGTGGTAATCTTGCCCTTGAAACGGGCCACTGGTATGAATCACAATACCTGGGGAAAGCTGTATTAGTTTTTCTTCGAAATCATCAGCATAAATATCAATAATGAAACTACTGAGCTGCGCTTTAGCTTCACTCGATAGCTCATCAATACATGCCTGAGCTTTTAACGCACTTCTACCCGCAATATAAATCGTAAGCCCTGAAATGGAGGATAAATTTTCAACGATTCTTTTTCCAAAGTTGCCATAACCACCTAATACAATGACTGATTGAGACATGTTTACCAACTCATCTTCACTAAGATGAATAAACTCTACCCCATTCATCGAATAACTTCAGCTGTCGCTGCTCGTTTTCTCAGAAATCATACTAATTTCCCGTGCTATAGTTCACCCTGGAGACCATGTGAAAATAACCTTATCTGAAATCAGATCAATATGTACGGGACCTATTTCCTGGGTGGATACACTGGATTCATGCTCTCCTTTTAGCCAAAAAAGACCTTGATCATCAATGGCGGCAATGGTCTTGATAATAGAACCAAAGTCACGGTGATAACACTTCACCATATCTCCTACTTTGAGCTTAGTGCTTCTGAACTTAGTACTTCCGCGCGAGGGCAATGAATACAATAAGATAAAACTATTGTGTGGTAAACGAGGATGCATACTCATCCCCGTCACTCGATTGAGACTAAAACCTAGCATGCCTACCCAAGCTTTGGATAAACAAGAGTTTGTGCTGGGGGATAAGGGCAAGTAGCGGTAAAAGTATCAATACCTTTTGTTGCCCAGAAAATCTCCGCAAAACGATTGACCTTAGTCAGTAAATCTAAAGCTGCGTCTTTATCAATATGCTGCTTTGCCTTGGATGAGGCAAGCATGATGCTATGAACCAGTTCATGCAATTCAGGAAACTTATCTAACTGAGGCTGTTTAATATAGTCCCCCCAAATTACACGAACTTCTTCTTTGACTTTAAAGCCATGCTCTTCTTTTTGCGCAACTAAACGCGAGAATTGCGCGTGATCGTTTGCACTTAACTTATCTTTTGAATTGAGCTCTTCTAACAGATCAACCATACGAATCATCGTTAGCACGGCTATTTGAGCAGTTATCGGGTCATAGATTTTACAAGGAATATCACAATGGGCTGAAACCCGGGAAAACTTTTTATTATTATCTAAAGCAGAAAGTAAACGGTATAACATAGGGCATCCTAAATAATGGCTGGTTGATAATTTGAACGTGAATTAATGCAACACATATTGTGCTGACTGCAGCTTGTGCCACGAGTCTTCTAAAGAAGTTTTACAACAATCGCAAATGGGATATTTTTTAGTGAATTCCATTAATGGCATCAGGGTTATACGGATAGCTTTGATCAGGTAATAACGAAATTCGTCAGCTAAAGAAGTATCTTCCTTTAACGTCATGACCATTTTATAACAAGCCATCAAAGGCCTTATGGCGCTTTCCGCATTCCCTTGCTCTTCATGTAAGCTAGCTAGATTATGCATCGCGGCGATCCAACCCATCATAAGTTGAATATTTTCTTTATCGGCACTCCACAATACTTCTAATTGCTCGATCGCTAAATTATATAAAGCTTCAGCGTCATACCAGCGACACTGATCAAAACAAATATTGCCATTGCGTACGATTTCTTTCCATGATTGCACGATAATCACCAATGCGAATGATATTGATTACTATTTATATTTGAAAGCGGCATCATTGTAAAGCCCTAAAGCAACTATAATTAATTCATCCTCATACCTAGATGTTTATCAATAAGAGAAAACATGTATGCCTACCTCTCTGGTGATACTGTTATGCATTGTATTATTCGCTGCCCTCTTAGAGCCTTGGCTGAAACAGACGCGCATTCCCTTTACGGCAGTGCTCGTTATCCTTGGCTTTATTGGCTCAGAAATTTGGACAGGGTTAGGCTTTGATACCGGTTTACGCTGGCATAGCTTCCGCGACATTACTTTGCACATACTCGTGCCTATCTTGGTCTTTGAATCTGCTTATCACATGCCAGTCAGACTGCTATTCAAGAACAGCTTGCCAGTATTAACTTTAGCCGTGCCCGCCCTGTTAATTTCTGCATTCATTAGCGGCTATTTAATATTTCTCGGCATTGGTTACCCACAGGCTTTCCCACTGCTCACCGCCATATTAGCAGGAGTGATATTAGCCGCTACCGATCCTGTTGCTGTCGTATCCATGTTTAAGGCCATTGGTGCGTCACCTAGGTTAACCGCACTGGTTGAAGGTGAGAGTTTATTTAACGACGCCACCGCCGTCGTCTGTTTTAGCTTAATAATAGTGGCCCTAGGCAATAGTGATGCGATGCTAAGCTGGCAAGGAGCCAGCCTAGAATTCATTATCACCGTCGGTGGTGGTTTATTGGTCGGGCTTATTTCAGGCTATATTTTTTCATTTCTTTATTGCTTGATAACCAGCAATAATGGCCGCGCGGTTATTAGCTTACTTGCGATGGCGTTGCCCTTTTATATCGCAGAACATAGCTTCCATGTCTCTGGCATTATTGCGGTGCTCATCAGTGGTTTATGGCTAGGTGAGGTTCGCAGACAGCGCATTGTAGTTTCTCAGAATGCGGAAAGTTTTAGCTCTCACCTATGGGAACTCAATGGCTACATAGCGAATATTATTGTCTTTGTGTTAATGGGCGTTACCATCACCCTAGAGATGTTCAGAGATCAGTGGTTTGCGATGTTAATAGGTATCGCCGCCGCAACTATCAGCCGAGCAATCGTCATTTATGGTTTTACGCCCATGGTGAATATCCTTCCGAAACAAGAAAAGATTCCTTTTAGCTATCAAAACGTCATGATGTGGGGCGGTTTACGCGGAGGGGTCGGCATAGCATTAGCATTATCGATACCGACCACAGTACCTGGTTGGTATACCGTGCAGGCTATTATTTATGGAATGGTACTATTCACTTTATTTGTACAGGCGCCGCTAATGCCGCGTTTAATTAACAAAACTATTTAACTATTGAAAGTACTATTTAAAATACTGATCATCACGATCTTTATATTCGAGTTGGTTTTCACTGCCAATTTCACCTAATAACTGAGATTGGATTCGTTCTTCAATGCGATAGTGAGTCGAGGCTAGATTACCGCCCTCAAATACGTTGCGAATACTTTCATCACGCGTCCAGGTATATTCATAAATAGCTTGCTGGCGGGCAGATTGATAATCCATGCGTAAACGCCGATTTTGAGTTTGATAACTTTCATCTGTTTGATCATTCTTCCCTTGATCACTATTTTGTGAAATAGTCATACCTAGCTGATATTCATTAAGACTAGAACCCTGAGTTTGACGCTGAGAAGAAAAACTCATATTAAAATCAGGCAGAGCATTCATTTGCTTATGCTCGCTGGCTAATATCTGAATGCTGCGGCCGATGACCTCTTTTGCCTGCTGAGCAGAAGCACCAAGCTGTTGTAATAACTGGCTGCCCGAGCTAGCCGTTGAAAATAATGCTTGAATCCCCGATTTAAAAAAACCTGCAAGCTGCTTTCCTTGCTGCTTATCATCCATCACCCCCATGGCGCTATCAACTTGATCCAATAACCACTGATAATTCATCTGCCCATATATCGCGGTTTGATCGTCACGCTTAGCTTGCTTAGTTAAGCTAAAGTCATGAGTTTCTTCTACGCCATTCGCCCGATCATACTCGGTCCATAAGGCTTCAATTTTACGACCACTACCCCGCCCTTCTTTATCAAAGGTAAGGCTTTGCTTTTCATTACCGTTATCTTGATAAACATTCAGCTCGATATCTTCGATACCTTTTAAATTAGCAAACTTAAAAGTATCAGAGCCATTAGATTTACCTTTAAATAAATCTGCGACGCTGCTACTTAACTGTTTTAAAAATTCACTGAGTTTCTCTTGGTCTGCAATGCTTAGCTCACTATCACTTGCCAGCTCTAGCTGACTCAAACCACCCGCTTGATTAATACGAATACTCAGCTTTATCTCTTGTCCAGAAGCAAGAGTGAGCTCTAAATCAAGACCACTGCCAGAAAAAGATTTTTGACTCACGGTAGAGCGCACGGGTTCATCATCGCTGACTTGCGATAAAGAGGGCTGTCGAGCAGTATCCGTCATGGGCTGCTTCGCTAGCTGACTTAATAAGGAAGTGACATTGTTTTGAATAGCCATAACTCTGTATCGACCAGAGTTAACGATATATTAAGACGAAGCTGTTCTTTTGAACGCTGTTAATATAATAAAATAATGAGATATGGGCTAAATAAAGGAGTAACCCGATCAGTAATTAGTGAGATTTTCTAAAAGTAAGATTGATACGTTGCTGGCCAAACAACCCATGCTCTCCTGCTGCTAAGGGTAGGACTCCATGATAGGCCAAACGAGATAAGCCACCCCAAACAACAATATCTCCATGCTGTAATGCTAAACGTGTTTGAGGAGCGTTTCTTTGTAATCCGCCAAATAAAAAAGTAGCTGGCAAACCGAGTGATACAGAAACGATGGGGTGAGAAAAATCAACTTCATTTTTATCTTGATGCAAAGACAGACGAGTACCTATTGCATAACAATTAATTAAACAGGAATCCGGTTCAAAGTTTTCAAACCCCACCTTCTCTGCCGCTTCTTTTGCCAAGGTTTTAAACAATGCAGGCATATTAGGCCATGGTAAATTAGACCTAGGATCTAAAGACTGATAACGATAGCCAGCTTGGTCACTTACCCAGCCAAAGTCGCCACAGCTGGTCATGCTCACAGACATGAGCTGCCCTCCAGGTGTTACCATTTGACGCAAAGGAGCCTGCTGAATAATTTCCCTAAGCAAAACCTTAATCTGCTCATCCTGAGCATGAACTAAATCAGCAAGGTGCCAAGCCTGTTCGGCAATTTGTGTTTTAATTACACCGTCATCAGTTGTCGTTGAGAATAGATCTAGATTCACTCTTCCCCCTCTCCAATAGCAACTGAAGCAATGCTGTCACTACTAAACTTACAGCAAGTTTAGTAGCGCTTTACAGCCGTAAGCTAGTACAGCAAGGCTGATCACACCGCCTAAATATAATGCCACTGCATTTAGCCATTGGTTTTTGAAACTAAAATCCTTCATTAATAACCATCCTTCATCGAAGTTTTACCGCTAAAAGTACGATAAGCATAAATATTGTAAGCAAGGATAACCGGGACAAAGATAACAATACCTACCAGTGTAAAGTACACCGATTTATCCGGGGCAATTGCCTGCCATATAGTTAACCGACCGGGAATAATATAAGGAAATACTCCGGCGACTAAACCACCAAATGCGGTCATAAATAATCCCATTGCATATCCTAAAGGTTTAAGACCCGGCTCTTGTTCTGCACGTAATGCCGCCCATAACTTATAAGAGAAAAAGAGGCTCAACAACGGTAACGGCACTAATATAAGGCTATCTGGCAATACTAACCAGCGCTGCGCAATCTCGGGCTGGTCTACCAACATCCAAATACTGACGACGGCAAAAAAGGTCAGCATTAAGAACAAAAACTTCTGCGCCAGTTTCTTCGCAACTTCTTGCAAGCTAGCTTCAGTTTTACGCACTAACCAACAAGCCCCTAATAACCCATAACCACTAATCAGAGCAAACCCTGTAGTAATCGAAAACGGTGTTAACCATTCAACAGGGTCTGCCATGGTTTTACCACTCGACATCTCACCGACTAACGCACCCAGAACTATTCCTTGGCAAAACGTCGCTAGAATCGAGCCAAAAGAAAAACTAAAATCCCACCAAGGCTGACTACGATCCGATTTAAAACGGAATTCAAAAGCAACGCCGCGAAATATTAAAGCCACCAGCATTAAAATAATCGGCAAGTATAAATTCGATAGAACAAAAGCGTACGCCGCAGGAAAAGCAACAAACAGCACCACTCCACCAAATACCAGCCAAGTCTGATTACTGTCCCAGATATGCGATAAGCTTTTCATCGCAATCGCTTTATTATCACTATTTTTTAATAGCGGAGATAGAATGCCTACCCCTAAAGAAAAACCATCTAATAGCACATAAACCAAAATACCAAAGCCAATTAACAATAAATAGACCAATGCAATATCCATTATTTTTCTCCCTTTTCTTGATTCTGGCTGTCTTGAGACTCATGTTTTTGAGACTTTAAGTACTCGGATAACTCTTGGCTATAACCCACGTCCACTTGAGCAGGGTTTAAGGTAGCCGGTAAATCATCATCAACTAGGTGTGGATTAATCAGCGATGCTTGAACTACATCCAAACTCGGCGGCCCCTTCAAAATGAGCTTGCGCATAAAATAGAGATAGGTGAAAAACAAGCTGCTATAAACAATAACAAACAAGCCTAAGGTGAACGCCACGGTTTCTGCTGGCAAAGGTGATATCACATCCGCCGTACGCACTAAGCCTTGCACCAGCCATGGTTGACGTCCGACTTCCACAACATACCAGCCTGCCAGTGTCGCAATCACGCCGGCAGGAATCATAGTGACCGATAGATAGAGTAATGGCTTAAAATCAAACAGACGTTTTTTATAACGAGCAACCGCACCGGTAAGTCCAAGCAATAACATTAAGCCGCCTAGACCTAACATAATACGGAAGGCGAAAAATACCACCGCGACCTGCGGGCGATCTTTTTCTTCTACTTGATCTAAGCCTGCAATTTCTCCGTCCATTTCATGGGTGATTAATAAACTAGCCACTTTAGGAATCGACAATTCAAAATGATTGGTTTCATTTTCTTGATCTGGAATGGCGAATAAACGCAATGCAGCACCTTTTTCAGTTTTCCAAATACCTTCCATCGCGGCAAGCTTAACCGGCTGATATTGAGCAACATTAAGACCATGAAAATCCCCTACCATTACCTGTATCGGCGCCAAGATTAATACTGCTAGCATCGCCGTCGAGAAACCGATTTTTGCAAACTCAGTATGGCGCTTCTTCAATAAGTAGTAGGCGTTCACTCCGGCAAAGAGTAATGACGCCGATAAAAAAGTCGCTAATAGCATGTGTGCTAAACGATAAGGGAAAGACGGGTTAAAAATAACTTCCATCCAACTGGTGACCTGAAATTGTCCGTTGATAATTTCATAACCGGCGGGGGTATGCATCCACGAATTCGCCGCCAAAATCCAGAATGATGAACACACAGTACCCAATGCTACGGTGCAGGTGGCCACAAAGTGCACCTTAGGGCTTACTCGATGCCAGCCAAATAGCATGATACCGAGGAAACCCGCCTCCAAGAAAAAGGCGGTTAATACTTCGTAGGCTAATAAGGGCGCAAGCACCGGCCCGACGATTTCCGAAAATTTACTAAAGTTGGTACCAAACTCATACGACAGCACCACCCCAGAGACCACTCCCATACCAAAGGTGATGGCAAACGGTTTCATCCAGAATTTTACTTGCTGCAAGTAGGCTAGGTTCTGTGTCTTCAGCCACATGCCTTCCATAAAAGCCAAATAGAGCGATAAGCCAATGGTGATGGTGGGAAACATAATGTGATAGCTGATAGTAAACGCAAATTGCATGCGCGAAAGCATGGCGGTATCTGGGAGTGTGGCGAAAAGATCAAACATAAACTCTGCCTTGTAATGTATTTTTCTTTGTTTGTTACCTTCTTTCATAGCGGCTTCCATGCCAACTTATTAAAGACTAGATAACATGCACTAGAACGCCATGTTTGCAGCCTCTCTGACGAGGCAGCAACGAAAGAATAGCTAAATTAATCGACACCGGTGTAAACTATCTATGCAGTTCAAGCCGCCAACCGTAAAGAGACTTTACAGCCATGCTTATCACCCTATTCAGCGCCAGCTTGTGGATAACCATACTGTCGGCCTCAGGAACCGCCTATTGGCTGTGGCTGAAGCGCAAAGAAGAACCCGCTCTTATCGCCCTAGCTGCTTTTTGTCTATCGATGGCTATTTGGTGTTTTGGCCATATCGCTGCGCTTGAAGGTCATGATCAAATCGCTCGCAGTCTTTTATTAGCCAATCCATTACTCCCTACCACCTTTTTACATTTTGTCCTGTTATGGCTACGAGGTAGCATTCCGATTGCCGAACGCAGTTATCGCTTTACCCCTTTAATTTACCTGTTTGCCATGGCGGTCACCGCTCTAAGTATTTGGGGAGAAAGCGGACATATTGAGGCTTGGAATGTTTTCCCTAACTTTTTCCACATAGATTCTATTGGCTGGCTTAACTTGGTATATACCATTACCGTCGGTATCGCCGCGCATATTTTATTGCTTTATGGTTACCGCAATAACCAAGGTAATAAACGACGCTCGATTCTTGCCATGTTCGCCGTCGGGGCTTGGGGCTTCTCTCTCGCCACCAGCTTTATTTTGCCATCCCTTGAGATCGACTTCTTTCCCTACCCTATGTTGGCACTGCCGAGCTACGTGATGCTGGTTGTTTATTCTGTGGTGCGTTACCGCCTTGTAGAAGTGAACCGCTGGGTGAGCCAAGCGATACAATGGTTAGCCGTGCTCATTGTTTCGATGCTATTAATGAGCCTGTTACTGGCTTTTATTGCCCCAGTCGCAATGACTGAACTAGCCACCGTACCGACACTGCAACTCTTCATCTATTCCAGTATTTTATTATTACTCGCTTGGCTGCTATACGGCCCAGCCAAACAGTTTTCCGATCGACTGGTTTATCCTGGGGCCAGTATTGATGAGGTCACGTTAAACCAGTGGTTGATGCAACTAAACCAAGTGACCTCTTGGCAAGCGCTCGCGCAAACGATTGAAAGCATTTGGCAACAGCATGCACCGTTAACCAAGCGCGCTGATCACCATGGCAAACAAAATAGCATCGGTGTAAAAATTCTTAATGCCACTGGCGATGTCTATTTTGAGCCAAAGTTAGACCAAGCTAAAACAAGTGAAGCTAAGACAAAAGACATCAAAGCGTTATTCATGTGCATCAAACGTGGCGACTGGAGCTGCCAGCTATCGGGCTGGGACGATATTCCTCCGGCACAGCAACACATGGCAGAATTACTGGCCGCTCTCATTCCTAATGCCTGCACATCCCTAGATCGATCAATACAACTGGCCAAAATAGAAGCCCGCGCTGAACGTGAACGCATAGAACAACAACATCTCGTAGAACTTGGTGGTCTTACCGCCGCAATCGCCCACGAACTTCGCAACCCGCTGAATATTATTAACATGGCATCTGCGCAAACAGATGACAAAATAAAAGCATGCATACAAAATCAAGTCGCCCGTGCTGAATTAATGATTCGCGATACCTTGTCATACGCTGGCAATATCGAATTAAAACCCTCACATCAAAATCTAGTCAGTATTGCGCAGCAGGTTATTCAACAAATCAACAATCTGTTTTCAGTATCTATTCGTTTAACCAGCGAACCTATATTGATGGGACAATATGATAACGAGCGTATTCAACAGATTCTCATTAACCTATTAGAAAATGCCGCCGCCTTTATCGCCAGTACCCCTGATGGAAAAATAGAATTAGAACTTAGTCAAAGTAAAGACGAAACCCTGATACAGGTGAACAATAACGGTCCGAAGATTCCCGCTAATATGATGCCCCACTTGTTTGAGCCATTTATTACTCAACGCAGTGGCGGCAGTGGCTTGGGGCTATCGATCGTACGTCGAATTGTCGATGCCCATGACGGTAGTATTACCCACAGTGAGAACTTAGGCTGGCCGGTATCCTTTGTGATAAGCCTGCCTCTAAACCCATTAGAAAATAAAAAGCCATCAACGAACAATGAAAGATAATTTATATGAAAACTAAAATATTATTAATCGATGATGAAGTCGCCTTCTGCGAATTATGCGCACTGCTGCTAGAGCAAGCAGGCTATCATATTGAATATGCCCACGACGCCGCGAGCGGACTGGCCCTATTCAATCATGCTAAAAATCTCAATGAAGGCAGCGAAGGATTTGCTCTGGTTATTCATGACTTATCCTTGCCTCCTAGCTTTAGACCAGAAGATAGCCTCGACAATTTAAAGTTTTATAACGACATTCCGGTATTAGTACTAACCGCTCATAGTGATCGTGCTCTCGCCTTAAAAGCCATTGAGTTAGGTGCTTGGGATTTTATTAATAAGCCCATCGACCCTGATCTGCTAAAAGTCATTATTCAGCGCGCATTAGAAAAAAACAGCTTATTGCAGCAAATAAAAAACTTAGAAAATGAATTACAGCAACAAGATATTTCCAACTTTGGACTGATCGGTAAAAGCAGCGCTATTCAATCAACTCGGGAATTAATTCAACGCATATCAAATACTCAGGTGCCGGTATTAATTCAAGGTCCCAGTGGAACGGGTAAAGAAATTATTGCTAACGCCATCCATCAAAACAGTGACCGCAAGCAGCAAAAAATAGTATCCGTGCATTGCGGAGCCATTCCTGCGGAGTTATTAGAAAGTGAATTGTTTGGCTATAAAAAAGGCGCGTTTACCGGTGCTGATAGCGACCGTAAAGGACTATTAGCCAGTGCCGATAAAGGCACGTTATTCCTCGATGAGATTGGCGAAATGCCGGTGGCCATGCAGGTGAAGTTATTACGCGTACTACAAGATGGAAGTTACTACCCAGTGGGTAGCCGTCAATTAGAAACCCTTAATATTCGCTTAGTCTGCGCGACCAATAAAGACTTGCCTAAAGCCGTACAAAACAATGATTTTCGAGAAGACCTCTATTACCGCATCAAAGGCCTTACCATCAGCACGACTAACCTAGGAAGCCGCAGAGAAGATATAGCGGTATTGGTCGATCACTTTCTAATACGTTATAACCACGAACACAAAACAGACATCAGTCTCGATAAAGCAGCCAGCAGCTGGTTCATCAATACACCTTGGCCTGGGAATGTACGTGAGCTTAAAAACACCTTAGAGAGCGCTGCTGCTATCTGTTTAAACAATTGCTTAAGTTTGCAAGAAATCGAATTAATACGTGGAGAAAGTGCTACCTTAAATCAAGCAGAGCAGCTGCTCCATAAAACACAGCCTCATAAAACATTAGAGCAGCAGGTTAGTGAATTAGAAATCTCGTTAATCGCTAAAGAAATGGCTACTAATAAGGGTAATAAAACCCATACTGCACAAGCGCTAGGAATTACTCGCCAAGGATTAATTAATAAGATTAAACGTTACCAGTTAGAATGATTAACCACTCAAATAATAACTTTAGCTAAAACAATCATTTCAACAAAACCTTTAATCAAATAGGATTAGGTCATTCTCAATCAACAGATAATGACATAACAGCCAATACTTATGATAAAACGAACACACATCGATTTTTCCAAGCGTATAAAAATTGCGGCAAGTTTATGCGTCGTGATAATTCTCATTGAGATCATCAATCAATTTACCTTTGGCTCTTTAAGGTCTTTCGGCATCATGCCGAGAAATTTAAATGCTCTAGCCGGTATTGTTTCTGCCCCTTTTATACATGGAGGATTAATACATCTATTCAGCAACCTAGTGCCGCTTTTCATATTTACCGTATTACTATTAAGCCACGGCCGAAATCGCTTTATATTAGTCTTTACCACCAGCGCATTAGTGGGAGGCCTACTCGTTTGGTTTTTTGGTAGAAGTGCGAATCATATTGGTATGAGTGGTGTGATTTATGGATTATTTGGCTATCTGCTGGTAGCGGGGTTTATCAGTCGTGAATTTAAACTGTTTATGATTAGCGGTTTGGTCGCCTTCATGTACGGCGGCTTAATCTTTGGGGTATTACCTATAATGCCAGGGGTTTCATTTGAATCTCACTTATTCGGATTTATCGTCGGCATTATCATGGCGTTCATTTTGGGAAAAGACCCTACGCGTAAACGCTGAAGAAAACGCAGAGCAAGCAGACTTACTAATCTTAGTAAGTCATTGCTATATTATTCTTTTTTATATAATCACCTGAGACATAAGCACCGAATAATGCACTGATATATTCGTTGCTGGCGAATGGATTACCAAAAACATGTATAAGCATGGTCAATACAAAGCTTAAAAAGATATCCCATAAGGCAGAAATAAATGATTAGTTAATAGCTGATAGCCTACTTGCAACGAATAAACCAACGCGGCAAACCAAACCAGCGGCGCTCATTCCAGCCTTCAGTAACCGTTTATGATACTTAAAGCCTCTGAACTTATTATCTTTTTTATCATCACAGCATAAATGCAATGAGATCTACCGAGTCTCATATTAATTAATATTAGGATCACTTATGACTTTTACTAAAATACTGTATTCAGCTCTACTCTTCAGCTTAGCCACCATAACTTATGCAGATAGCATCGAATTAAGTAATGGTAAAATATTCCAAGGGGATTTCACCGGTCGCTCAGGGGATTCAATCTCATTTGAAGTCGATGGCATTACCATGAATTTCAATGCGAAAGATGTAAAAAATATTTCAATGGGCTCGTCTAATACTGAAGCTGCCAAACCTGTTGCTCAATCTACTAAACCTGCAGTGACGAGCACTAAAGCCACTGGCCCTGTGGAAATACCCGTGGGATCCATGATCACCATTCGCCTAAGTGATACCTTAAGTACCGGTAAACATACAACCGGGCACAAATTCACCGCCGTGCTTGAAGGTGCCTTGGTAAGTAATGGCACAACCGTAGCTCCAGCGGGCAGCCAGGTTTATGGCGTTATTAGTGAATCCGTAAAAGCCCGGAGAGTGCGAGGAAAAGCTAAGATGCTGTTAACCATCACTGATATTAAAATTAATGGTCAAATCATTCCCATAAGAACCAGCGCGATTAACGCTTATACTCAAGCCACAGGAAAAGCCTCTGCTGCAAAAGTCGCCAGAGGTGCAGCGATCGGTGGGCTGGCAAATGGTTCCGATGGGGCAAAAACAGGCGCTAAAGTGGGTCTTGCGGGGGCAATATTAAGTCCTGGATCTCAGGTCGTTATTCCTGTTGATACATTATTAGATTTCACCCTTTCAACCGTGCTTAAAACCTCATAAGCAAGAGGACTAAGAAAGGCTGCTACCCAGCCTTTCTTTACACTGTATACTTTTACTTCTAGAATACCGGTCTTATTACTGCGAAGACCGACTCTCCATGACTTTATTATTTATTAGCTTAGGAATATTTATATTCTCTGCCTGTTATTATTTTGCCAGAGTCGCTAAAAAACCTGCTCTGATTTATCAAGCAACCCCATTCAATAAAAGCATAATAAATACCACTAGTGCTTTAACTAAACGGTATTACGCAACCCCTTGGCTATTCAATACCCACATGCAATTAATCGCACTGGGCTTTATCAAGGGCTTTGCTAAGCCCTTAAAGTATGACAGGCACGATGTATTAACCATGGAAGATGGTGGTGAAGTTGCGGTCGATTGGCTTGGCTTAGACTTAGCTGAAAATACACCCACCATGCTGGTGCTGCATACCATATCTGGCAACCCGCAAAGCATGCGCGGCTTTGTGCGTTACATGAGAGAAAAACTAGGCTGGCGGGTAGCACTTTGCGTACGTCGCGGTCATGGAGAGATGGGCCTCAAGTCGGCAAATTTTAATACCATGGGTAATACGCTTGATCTCGATGCGCAAATTCAACATATCCAAAACTGCTTTCCTCAATCCGCTTTATACGCGACCGGAATTTCAGCAGGTTCTGGTGTACTGGCCAGTTATCTAGGTAAGAAAGGCACGGATACTCCCATCAAGGCCGCTGTGGCTTATTGCCCAGCTTATGATATGCGTAATGCTTTTACTCGAGCAGTGCCCTTTTATAGCAAGATGATGACGAAGAAACTGCATAAGTTATTTATCCAGCCGAATGAAGAAACCTTTCAACACCTAGAATCTTTACCCGCATTAAAAAACACACAAGACTTACACGAATTTCATCAACACCTATATGAAATAGCAGGTCATAAAAGCGCGGAAGACTATATGCAAAATTCTAATCCTTCCGTAGTGTTTGATCAGATTAAGATACCCCTGCTTATTTTAAATGCCGAGGATGATCCAATTTGTCATATAGAGAATGTATACCAGAACCAGCACCGTATTGAGGCCATGGATAATATTATTTTAGTGCTCACCCAGCGCGGCAGTCATTGCGCGTATTTCGAAGGAATAACGGCCAAGCCTTGGGCTAATCGTTTAATAAAAGAATACTTCACATCGGTTGCTAGCATTCAAAATTAAGTAATCAACAACTAAGATAGATTTAATCGACCAAATATTGAAAGGTATCAAAGCGGTTTTTAATCGCATGCACATAATGAACAGGCTCATGTCCACGCACATAACCATGGCGCGCCTTGCTGGCATACACATTCTTTGATAATAGCAGCATAGCTTTTTCTACATTGCCAAACCAGCGACGCTCATTCCAACCTTTTTTACGTGCTAAACTCACGGCATCTCGCACATGCCCTGCACCGGAGTTATAAGCCGCCAACGTAAACCAGATCAGCTGATCTTCTTCAGGATTAATGTAAGTCATTCGCTCGCGCACCCAATCCATATATTTAATGCCCGCGTGAATGCCAATCGCAGGATCATTAACATTTTCTAATCCCATTTGCTTAGCGGTTCTAGGCATTAGTTGAAATAATCCACGAGCACCTGCAAACGAACGTGCATTGGGATCAAAGCGACTTTCCTGATGCATTTGAGCAACCATTAGACGCCAATCAAACTCATATTGTTTGGCATACTTTTTAACCAGCTCATCATAGGGCGATAAAGTACCACTATTGCGTAAGCTTAAATAATCATCCCTACGGGCATCAATTTTTCTTCCACTGGTGAAGTATTGCTGGTATTTAATATTATAAAACAAACCTTTATAATGTTTATTAATAAAGCCATCGATATTTTTAAGCAATTGGTCATGGCCATTTTTCGTAGCCCAACTTTGCCCCAGGGGCTTTGTTAGAGGAAATACTGATTTGATTTTATCGATAAATACCATTTCTAAATTTACGATATGACTATCTGCTACCGTCAAATCATATAAGCCATCCGCAACACCTTCAATCAACTCTTCTGATTCTTGATTTTCAGACGCCGCTAATAATGAAACATTAGGTGTTTTTTCTACAATCTCTAACATCGTATCCCAATAAGCACTACTCTTACGCACCACGACGGTTCTATTCTGCAAATCCCCGATATCAGTAATAGTTTGATCGTCTACTTGAGAAACAAGAAGCTGAGAGGCGTAATGATAGGGTACAGAAAACGCGATGCCTTTATCCTTGCGTCTTTGGGTCGGATTCAAAAACCCCAACGCAACATCGGCTTTATCTAATAGCAGGTAATCAAGCATAGATGCATGATCTGGGGCTACGACAATTTCATAACGTAAGCCATTATCTTGAGCAAACTTTTTTGCCAGCTCATAGTTAAAACCTAATAGTTGTCCACGCCAGATAAAATATGATGAAAAGTTATTTCGCATAACAAATCTAATCGTTTTGGTTTTTTTTATTTTTTCCCAGCGATTTTTATAACGACCATTATCTACCAGTGCAATGCTTTGCAACTGCAAAAATTCATTAAGTTTATGCAATAGTTTTGTATTGTCAGGTGCAACCGCAATAGCAATTTCTCGTGTCGCACTGGCCTGCATACCTTTCTGTAAATCATCACGATAAAGCTGGGCAGCTTCCAATAAATTGCCATCTTTTATAATGATGTCAAATTCACCTGAAGCCACTTTATCCAGCATTTGTTCGCTGTCTATCTTGGCATCGATCATACGCAGCTTGAGTTGTGGATAAGCCTTTATCAGCCCGAGTGCCGTTTCTTCATAAGACTTGCCTTGCTGAACAATAACTTCTCTTCCGTTAAGGTCTTTGGGTGACTTTAACGGTTTGGAATTAATGCCTGTCACTAAATACTCTAGAGTTTCCGTGATCGGCTTAGTGAAAGCGACTAGCTCTTTACGAGCATCAGTAATGGTTAAGTTACTGGCGATAACATCGCCTTTACCGGCTAATAGTGCGGGGATCAGCTGCTTAAATTCCATTAACATGACGAATTCAAGACGCAAATTTTTCTCATCAGCAAAGCGCTGCAAGTATTCAAATTCTAAAGATACAGGAGAACCATTACGCAGTAGAAGAGATTCACCACCACCCCAGCTTAAGACACGTAACGCTTCACGCTCATCGATAGCGGCGGGTATTACCTCTTCTGTACATGACATCAAAAGTAAGCACAGACTGAAAAGACATGTCATTAAGCTTATACGGCTAGCTTGCATGATGTATGACCCTAAAAATTATTATAAATAGGGTTATAGGATAAGCTTTATTCGATCAATATTACATCGATACATTCTGCCCTAAATGCTCAATCACACTAGAAATGGCAATACTAACGCGAGAAACCCTCCCGTTAGTGTCATAGCGAAAGCCGCGAAGGCGCCACATAGTGGACTTATCTCCAATGCTTTTTGAGTACCAATAGCATGGGAGGTTAAGCCAAGCGCTAGGCCCATAATTCTATGATCATGAAAACCCAAGCGCGTAAGTAACACAGGGCCAATCATAGCCCCGAATAATCCAGTAAACATAACAACCGTGGCCGCCAGCGCCTTATTGCCGCTGAGCACTTCATTAATCGATAAGGCAATAGGGGTTGTGGCAGATTTAGTAATTAAGGCAATCTGAGTATTTAGCTGTAATTCGAACAACTGGCTAATCATCCAAGTGATTAAAACACCTAGGCTCGCCGAGATAACAATTGTCAGCAGAACGCCCCCAAGCCATTGTCGAATATGATGCGAATTTTTATATAAAGGAATCGCTAAAGAGACAACCGCAGGACCCAACAACCATTGAAAAATACGATTACTATCAATGTACTGACTGTATGGGATATTTAAAAAATACAAACAGAAAACCACTAAGATAACGCCAACTAATAAGGGCTGTAATAAAATATTATTCTTGCCTCGATGGTACGCTATCTTAGCAATGGCAAAGGAAATTACGGTAAGAGAAAACAGCAGAAGCGATTGATAATTAAGGCTCATGATAAAAGCGCCTTTGCAGTCGGCTCATCATCCAAGCCGTTAAAATTAACGAAAATACGATAGTGGTACTTAATATAAGTGCGATGACTAAGCCTTGCTGTTCTAATAAACTGATGCAAAGCACCACCCCGGCAGAACTAGGGATTAATAATAGAGGCAGGTTTGAAATCAATAACCGACCACTACGCTGTAATGAGAAAGAAGCACCCTTGTGCATTAATAAATAGAGATATAAATACACCATACCAATCACCGCCCCAGGTATCGGTAAATGGAGAAAGCTATGAGTGAATTCACCTAAACAGTAAAATCCAATAATGATGAAGATACCCATAACCTGCTCCTTCTATTTAATCTTTCTATCTAGTCTTTCAACCTGTTTCTTCTTAACCTACTCTTATAATAATTTTAAAAACGCCGCTAACCATTTAGGGTGTGAAGGCCAAGCAGGAGACGTCACAAGATTGCCATCAACCACCACATTATCAGCCTCGGTTTTAATATAACGACCACCGACCGCGTTAACTTCCGGCTCAACCGTTGGATAACCCGTACAAGTACGTCCTTCTAGAATTCCCGCCGCCGTCAATAATTGCGTACCGTGGCAAACAGCGGCAATTGGCTTATTGGTTTCAGCAAAGTACTGAACGATTGCTAGCACACGCTGATCAAGGCGAAGATACTCAGGCGCTCTGCCACCGGGAATTACCAAAGCATCAAAATCAGTCAGTTCAATATCATCAAAGCTGGCATTCAAGGTAAAGCGATGGCCTGGCTTTTCACTGAAAGTTTGATCACCTTCGAAATCATGAATCGCAGTAATAACCGAATCACCGGCAACTTTATCAGGGCACACAGCGCTCACTTCATGGCCAACCATCTGCAACGCCTGAAAAGGCACCATGATTTCGTAATCTTCAACGTAATCGCCCGCAAGTAGTAATATCTTCTTCATGATTTCTATCCCGTCTATTTAAACAATTTAACTATTAAAGTCAGCCCCTACTGGGCCGGTGAACTTGATGACGGGCACTTTACGCAAATCCAATTAATTGATATATAGATAAAAAGAATTCTAAAGATTCCAAAAATGGCATAATCACTTTAAACAATGGCATAATTGATTGTCGTGAAAATCGACAACCAAATTCACCCTCAGCGAATCAAAGGCCAGTGCAATGAATGTTGCGGATAAAATATTGCTCTTTCATACCGTCGTTAAAACCGGCTCTTTCAGTCACGCGGCGATACGCATAGGCATGACTAATTCGGTAGTTAGTAAGCATATTTCCCAGCTAGAACAGCATCTAGGGGTAAAGTTATTGCACAGAACAACCCGTAAGCTGCAGCTGACCGAAGCGGGCCAACTGCTCTATCAGCATGCTCATGACGTCGATCAATCGGTAGCGAATGCCGTTAAAGCGGTAACAGAAGTCAGTAGTGAACCGACGGGGAAGATATGTTTGAGCGTGCCGGTTATTTCAGGGGAATTCTTAATCGCAGATCTAGTCGCTGAGTTTTGCCGCAGCTACCCCAAACTGAAAATTGAATTGAGGCTAGAAGACCATCAAGTAGACCTTGTCGCCGCAGGAGTCGACCTTGCCATTCGCACCGCCAGCCTGCCAGACTCCAGCCTAATTGCTAAGCTGCTGGTACAATCCAAATGGGTCGTCAGCGCCAGCCCGGAATATTTAGCAAGGCATGGGATACCGCTAACACCCCAAGAATTACTGAGCCACAATTGCTTAACCTACACCTACATGGAAACGGGTTCTAATGATTGGATTTTTCGCGAAAAAAAGGGAGAGAGTGAAAACGAATACAGCATCAAGGTAGAAGGAAATATTAGCTCTAATAATCAAATCGCTTTAAAGAATGCAGCATTATCCGGAGACGGAGTAATCTATACACCCAAGCTACTGGTTTATGAAGATCTAAAGGCGGGTCGTTTACAAGAAGTGCTGGCCGATGTTTCAGGTAAGCAACTGCCTATTTATGCGGTTTACCCTTACAGTAAATACCTGCCGGAAAAAATACGCTTATTAATCGATTTTATCGCCGCAGGCTATGCAAAAAATGCACTGTATTTTCGTTAAGGTTATTAGCTTTCCCCCAAACTAAGCTCAACAATTTTTGATTCAAAACCATCAATACTTTGCTGGTTCTTTTTCGCCCAGTAATCTTCAATGCCTTTTTTACCTTTGTTCTCAGACCAATTTTCCAACAACGTTCGATCTTCTTGATAATCGAAATAAGGCACAGCAGTTCCGCAAGACGCTTGAACGGTTGCGATATCAAGAATAAAAACTTGGCGAGATCCGATGCTCGGCGGAAACAAATCGATATATTTAGCCCACTCGGCATCATTTCTGTGCAACATACGAGCCTGGCCATAAGCACGCAGGATTAACGGCTTGCCATCGAGGGCGCAAAACATAAGCGTCATTCTGGAATTTTGTAAAACATGGGATGCAGATTCGTTACCGCTGCCGGTAAGGTTCAACCAAGCAATCGTATTGGCATCCAGCACCCTAAGTGAGTCGCCTCCTTTAGGCGATAAATTCACCGTGCCGGTTTCAGCCGCAGTGCCAACAAAATAAATTTTCTGGTCTTTAATAAACTCAATGTGTTTATCTGATAATTCCGTATATATTTGACCCATTTCATAATCCCTTACTTATTGATTCGCAGCACCTACATCCCATAAGTTTTACTACACTTTTACAGCCAAGTATATCGTGTGACGACTGCCTTTACCTTTATGTGCTCTCACCGTTTTCGTTTCCACTTTGAACTTGGCTTTTTTAAGCTGGGTAGTAAATTTAGGATCATGCCATGCAGACCATACCGCTAGTACACCTTTAGGCTTCAGCGTTTGTCTGATGGCCGATAAACTATCCAGTGAATACAAGTTGTTATTATCACCATGGGTAAAGCCTTCAGGGCCGTTATCCACATCCAATAAAATAGCGTCAAACTCAGGTTGCTTTGCTTTGAATAACAGAGCCACATCACCCAAGTGCACAATCACTCGACTATCATCCAACGGCCGACCTGCGCACTCGCCTAACGGCCCTTTGTTCCACTCAATGACATCAGGCACTAATTCAGCTACCACGACCTTAGAGCTCGCCTTTGTCGCCTTCAGCGCAGCGGCCAAAGTAAACCCCATGCCCATACCACCGACGAGTGTTTTGGCATTCTCGGTATTCTTTATATGAGCACAACCCAAGTCAGACAAAGCTAATTCAGAGCTGTGCATACGGCTATTCATTAGCTCACCACGGACACCCTTCATATGAATAGAAAATTCTTTGTCACGCTGAGTTAACTCTAACTCACCACCGTTATTCGGAATTTTGGCTAAGCCTAATAGGGTCCAAGGAATCATGGTTTGTCCAGTTTATAAGAGGATAGATAGGAAAAGAATATAATGGTGTGATTTTAACATAATCGCGAGATTGAAATTGAAGTTATTCGGTTGTTTTATCGAGCCATGAGTACCTGACCTAAGTCTGGCATTGGTGATTGTATTGAAAAAAGTCGCTAGCTTGAATTGCCTATATTCCCTGAATATAGGCACGAGCCAATAGCATTAAAGCCGACAACGACTTTGCATACTGAAATAACGCCGATTAAGGTTTCGTTGTGCAAATATAAAAAGTGTCTGGATCAGCTTCTATCATTGTATCAGGCTCTAAAACTGTAATAACGGTAGGGCTTTCGATAATCGTAATATCTGGAAATACAAAATCATCTAAACCACTTAAATCAACTATTCCTGGAAGTTCCGAATCGATTAAGCCATCACCATCCAAGTCATCTCCGTTGGAAATAATTGCGCCACTGCCTCCTTCACCATCTCCTCCCGAATCGTCCTCTGATTTACTAATCACAATAGCCCCCATTCCCACCAGAGTAATACTGTAACCAGAAGTTAATCTCATTCCAATGTGAGATTGGCCATCACACCTTATCTCCACTGTTCCTTCATAGCCCTCGAAGTTAAGATTTCCATAAAATTCACAACTTCCTAAAGCATTGATTTTTATAACAGCAGTGTCCTTGTTGGCCTGTTCTGAAATTTCAACATTTGAATTATTTTCTAAGTATATATTATTGAAATTGTATATGCGCTCTTCGAGAGTGAAGGTTTCACCAGTGGCTAGATAAAAATCACCATCAGAGCCATCATTAAATTCCTGCACACCATTAATAGACATTGCCTGAATAGAAGGCCCAAATTCAGGGCATTCTGGTATTTCATCCTGAGCTTCTGAGGGTGCTATCACTTCCTTCTGAGTCCCCTCCTGAATGTCTAGAGATACATTCGACTTATCATTGTCTTCTTTGCAAGCAATGACAGAGCCAATTAATATAATTGAAGTGAAGATTTTACAGATTGAAGATAATTCCATTTAGCGCTTATATTCCTATTTACATATAGTTTTACCCTTCATCCAAAGGGTAAAATTTTGATTATTTCCAATACAGAGAGGCATTGTAGCAACAGTTGATCTAATGAGCGATATTGAATTGCTTTATAAGAGTTTTCTAAATTATTCTGTATTTGCTCACGCTGAACATTTTGCTGAACTCGCTCGTTGGCTTCAACTAACTTAGGGTAGCGCCTCTAAGTGCTCAACAATATCTATTTTAAATCCAGCTGGGTCTTCCACGATAAAGTGGATCTGGCCCCAGGCTTCTTCCTTTAATTCCATAATAATAGGCAACTCCATATTCTCTGCTTCGATATAAGCTTTAGCAGCATCTGCAACTTCTAAGCTAATCACATAACCATCCACAGACATCAAAGATTGGAGAAACTGAGGCTGAGATGGATGATTAGGCAATAAGAAACCTAGCTGAACTCCAGTACTGGGGGAAACTAAATGCAGATAAAAACTAGCATCAAAGAAAACGACATTAAAGCCAAAAACTGAAGTATAAAATTGTTTCACGTCTTCCAGGTTGGTTGCCACCATCACTGGAAACATTGTTTGAATATCAATCATAGTAATACTCTTTGATAGGTTAATTCAGTAAGACTTACCCACAGTCTGTTATTCATGAGGATCACCCTCAAACAACTTCACATCTTCATGAGTGAGCTGCCACGATGGTTTAGAAGCGACATGCTCATGAAACCAAACATCAATACCTGGATCAGAATCAAGAGTATTGGCGGCTATTGGAAACTCATCATCTTTTGACAAAATTTCGCCGAGGCTGGAGCCGCACTTTCCACAAAAGCATCTTTTATATTTATAAGGTTCTTCTGGTACGTATTCCATGACCCGTTCTTTACCCGATACCCATTCAAGGCTACTCTTTTCAACCATAAAAAATTCAGAGGTTCCCAACTTCCTACAGCGACTACAGTGGCATATACCTAGGAATTTTGGTTTAGCAGAGAGCGTAAACTTTATCGCCTCACAGCAACAACTTCCATGAATCATATAATTTTCCTATTAAGGTTATAGTGATTCTTAAGTATCTCGTAGTACTACTGACAGCCTATGTCAGTAGTGAATTTATATTTATACTTCAGCATAAGACCTAAGAATTTTCAGCGGCCGTCATTAGTTGAGTATTTGTTGGTTATTGGATTACCTACAAACTCTTTAAAAACTCTTTATAAACATCAACTACTTCTGTAGGACTTTCAACTTGGGGGAAGTGCCCTATATCCTTTAAACATGCTAAATTTTTCTGTTTAGTCAAAACCTTATAGCGATCAATACTACCTGCACCATACATAGGATCAGCCAAGCCAATGATCAATAAAACGGGTAACTTTGTTTCCTGCCACGCTTCTACCCATCTATCACCGTCTGTTTTTCTATCTGCTATATAAAAAAGCAGCTTACCTACCATTTTATCCCCAGAATTATATTTCAATAGGAACCAATACGAACTGAGTTCACGCTTAGTTGGTTGAGTATTGGCGCCAAATACCGAGGATAAATTTGTACAGAACTTGTCTTCTGTAAACAATTTCTGAATCAACCACCCTACTGGGCTTAATAACAGCCGCTGTATAAGTCTAGGATTGTATAATTCAGGGAAGATAGAGCCACTCATTGCACAAAGGGAGTTAACTTTGAATCCATCTAATTCACCAAGATCATTTCTAGCGACTAACTCCTGACCAATAAATATACCAAAATCATGTGCCAATATTTGGAATGACTTTATACCTAAAGACTTGAGTAATTCTAAATGAATATCAGTTTGATCAGCGATACTGTAGTTATATTCTTCAGGCTTACTGGAGAAGCCAAAGCCCAGCATATCCAGCGCAATCACCCTGTGATTCTTAGTTATCTCTGGCCATATTTTATGCCAATCCCACGACGAGGATGGGTATCCATGAATGCATAAAATGACATCCCCCTCACCTTCATCTCTATAAAATATTTCATTTCCTTTATAGTGAATTATCTCACCCGATTTTTTCCATTCTTCCAATGAATACATATTTACGGACTTCCTTTTAAAACTAATGCTTATAACCTAACCGCTACGTTAGCTAGTACAAACTTACATACCCGCTTGAACACTTGTCATATTCTTTATATAGAGTTTCCGGTAGATCATAGCCATCACTATTGGCATGACTAATTCAAGAATCATTGGCGGGATTAAAATACTTGAAGGTGGGCCAATTAACAGTATTGAAATTAATCGCCCAAGACCACTGAGGAAAAATACCGATGCGATTAAAGGAATAAAAAACCTTTGTTCTTTTATGTTTCTAGCAACCCAAAAACAAAAGGCTCCGTAGGCTATCCAGAATGCTGAGAAAAACCTTAGCTCATTATCCACTGTGGCTTCAACTGCCCCAGAAGACCCTGGAATTGCTGCGGCGCCACCGATTAGAACATTTAACCCAGTGACTAAAGCAACCAAAGATATTGCGTACAAAATGCATTTAAGTATTGATTCCATTCATATTACCTTAGATTTTAAAAATTAGTGCGACATGTGTTAGTTTTGAATTTGATGTTCATACAACGCAAGATTAACTTCCCCAGCATCTACGATACCTTTTAAGTTAAACCCACAGGATTCATAATACTCTCTGAGTTTATCGTTATGCGCAACACAATCTAAGCGTAGATATTTTATATTTTCCTGCTGCGCTTTCGACTTAATTACATCAAGAATATTTCGTCCTAAACCACGATCAGAATATTGTCGTTGAATAGCAAGCTTATGAATATAGTGAGCGTCATCTTGATTATTACCCCACAATAACTCAGGAGCAGATCGGATCTCTAATACGGCAGCTAAAGTATTATCAATCTCAACCGCATAAAATAATTCAGCTTCGATTGAAGCTCTTATCTCAGGGCGTATTGATTCAAGCCAATCAAGTGGCCACTGAATAATGTCCTTCGATAAAAGCCAAGTGGCATTTTCATGAAGTATTCCATAAACCGCATCGAATTCAGTATCCCTGACTTGCCTAAGACTAATGTCCATATTTATCCATAAAGAACTAACGATTATTGGGCTATACCAATACCTGCCGTGTATTAGCGATGAAGTGATGAACATCAAGCTCAACCTCTTCGTCGACCATATCTTCTGGGCGACGGTCATTTGGGCAGGACATACGAGGTGTGGTACCAAACAGGCGGCAGATCAAAGGTCGGTCTTCATACACAGTGCAGCCATCAGGCCCAAGGTGTACGCACCTGAAGTCATTCAATGCAGCATCATGCTCGGCATCAGATTTCACGGGTAAGCGTGACATCTCTTCCGAAGACGTCGTCACTGGGCCACAGCAATCGTGGCAACCTTTTACACATTCGAACGACGGAATTTGCTCACGCAGTCGCACGATAATATCTCGATTGTTGTACATTCATATCCACTATTTTTACGATGCTATTCATTATCTATTGGCACCTAACATGTTAATAATACACGGATTCAGTCTGAATTTTTCTATTTATACCCATCCTACAACGCATCAGAAATAGCCTTTTGTATATTTGAGCACAAAAGCACCTTGCTACCTTCCTTTACAATTCCCTTCTTGACCAGCCTACCTACCAGTAGGTAGGCTGAGTTATGTTCAACTATATCCATATCACATTTTAGTAATACACAGCTTATGAATGCGAAAGCCAAAGCAGCACCCAAAATAGAACCACTAAGCACGCGCCAACAGATTATTGAATACTCTGCCGATATGCTGCGCGCCAATGGTTTTGAGGGTTTTAGCTATCTCGATATCTCTCGTCACTTAGGCATCACCAAGGCCAGCGTGCACCATCACTTTCCTAAGAAAGTCGATTTAGGCTTGGCGCTCTGTGATTGGACGCAAGATTGGTTTGAGCAAGGAATATCGCACTTTGATGCGAAGGCGACGTCTAATTGGAACAAGTTAGAGCGCTACGTACGTGCGGCCATGAAACACAGCCTGAATGAGCAAAAGCTCTGCCCTATCAGTGCCTTTTATAGTGACCTAAATAAGCTACCTGACTCGATTAAAGAGCGTGTGAAAGCCTTAGATGATTACGAACTGGATTGGGTAACTCAAGTGATGCAAGACGGCATCGAGAATAACGAATTTACGGCTAATCAAAACCCTCGGGCGTTAGCCAGTTTATTTATTTTTAGTTGTAAGGGCGCACTGTATTACGCGCGCTTGCACGGAAAAGATTTGTTTCAGCAAACGATGAAACAATTTGAACACCTTATCAAACCTTAAATAAGCCATCAGAATAAATAGGAAAACTATGAGCACTTCTTTATCTCCATTATTTCAACCTATTGAGTTAGGTCCACTGTCATTAAAAAACCGCATTGTTATGGCGCCAATGACACGCACATTTTCACCGGGTGGCGTGCCTAATGATTTAGTCGTGGCTTATTACGCACGTCGTGCTGAAAACGAAGTGGGCTTAATTATTACCGAAGGAACAACCGTTGGCCATAAAGCTGCAAATGGTTATCCTCGTGTTCCTGCCATTCATGGTGAAGCAGCGATGGCTGGCTGGAAAAAAGTGGTTGATGCCGTACATGCAAAAGGCGGCAAGATTGCACCTCAGCTATGGCATGTCGGCTCTGTGCGTAAAGAAGGCGCAGATCCTGATCCTTCAGTACCGGGTTATAGTCCTTCAGGTTTGTTTATGCCGGGTAAGAAAAACGGTATTGCGATGTCTCAGCAAGATATCGATGACGTAGTTGAAGCGTTTGCGCAAGCTGCAGCCGATGCCAAAGAAGTCGGTTTTGATGCGGTTGAGATTCATGGCGCACACGGTTATTTAATCGACCAGTTCTTCTGGGAAGGCACCAACGTACGCGATGATAGTTATGGTGGTGACTTAGTTGCTCGCACTAAATTTGCCGCTGAAATTGTAAGTGCTATCCGCGCCCGTGTCGGTGCAGACTTCCCCATCATTTTCCGTTTCTCACAATGGAAACAACAAGATTATGATGCGCGCTTAGTACAAACTCCTGAAGAGCTAAAAGCGTTCTTAACCCCTCTAGTTGATGCCGGCGTGGATATTTTCCATTGCAGTACCCGTCGCTATTGGGAAAAAGAATTTGAGAACTCCCCTGTTGATGGCAATTTAAACCTAGCCGGTTGGACTAAAAAGTTAACCGGTAAGCCAGTAATCACAGTAGGTAGCGTGGGTTTGAATACTAGCTTCGTCGGTGCTGAACACGGTATGGAAATGTCTGCTAAAGCAGGTATTGAAGCCAGTTCAATTACTCAACTCGCTGAAAGAGTTGCACAAAATGAATTTGAACTGGTAGCGGTTGGCCGCGCTTTAATTCAAGACCCTGAATGGGTTATTAAAGTTCGAGAAAATCGTTTGGATGAATTACAGGATTATTCGAAAGATAGTTTGATGCAGCTGGTTTAAGTCGTATTAATATTTGTCTGTAAGTGCTGAGTTCATATAATAACGGCAACACGAGCTTAAATAAAAAGGCCAGTAACTGGCCTTAAAGCAAAGATGCTAGATTCAGCACTTAAGCGGCTTTCCTATTTCTATCACAGCCGAAGAAAGGCTTACGTAATACCTTTGTAATGCATAACTTGAATATTTACGTCTATTTATTGCCTTTCAAAAAAGTAAAACGCGGAGTCTTAAATCCATTAATGAGAGGTGCCCTTAAGGTTATTATCGTATTTATGCGGTACAACTATGTCCATTACTTATTATGGCTATAAAGGCGTGTGCGGTGAGGATGATTAATCATACTGTAATCCTCCGTAATTTATAATTTGGCTATAAAATCCGATTCAGACCTTTATACTAATCCCAACCCTAATACGCCAAGGACTGCTCATTGAAAAACACGTACTTCCGAAACAAACCCAAGGTACTTATGCTAGCCGTGGGCATTGCGATACTGTCTATTGGCGTAAGATTACTCGGTGAATATAATTTTCATGAAACAGCATTACTTTATGTTGGCATTCCCTTTTTTATTGCGCTGTTGTTGATTCAAGTACGTGACCCTGATGAGACAATGAGTTTAAAGAAGCGTTATCAAAACCGATTGATCGATGCCTTTATCATTATGCTCGGCAGTTCTGTGGTGTTATTTGAAGGCTTTGTCTGTGTAGTGATGGCCATGCCCATTTATTTGTTTATTATACTTATTATGTTTCTCTTCGACTCTATACGCGAAAAGGCAAAAAAACGTGGTAGGAGTACTTTGAACATTCAAGTGCTGCCCCTACTTATTATTGCATCTGCTTTTGAAGGTTTGAGCCCTGAACTTAGCTTTAACCGCAATGAACAAGTGGTGGTGACACGAGTGGTGCAAAGTAGCATAAGCGATATCAAACAAAATTTGATTCAACCCATGGATTTACAAAAATCACGCCCCTGGTTTTTAACCCTGTTCCCCATGCCCTATAAAATTGAAGCAGGATCGCTAACACCTGGCGATGTGCATAAAATCCACATTCGTTATTATCGCTGGTTTGTAACCAATGTTCATGAAGGCCGTATATTGCTTGAAATTAGTGCGGTGGAAGAGAATCGCATCAAAACGACATTTCTAGAGGACAGTAGTTACCTGTCTAATTATTTACATCTTCAGGGCACTGAAATTCAACTAGACAAAATTGATGCCCAACATACTCGCATTACGTTAACCATCGACTTTGAACGCACACTCGACCCTTATTGGTACTTCGCCCCCATTGAACGCTATGGCGTTAGTACCGCTGCCAATTTCCTGATAAGCGAGGTAATTGCCCGTGAAGCCGGATAATATTCAGGTGCCTGACTACGACAACCCTCGCATAGTTGATACCCCAACAAGCAACGCTTTTGAAGGCAGTGTATCTTGGGCCCCTACCAAGTCCCTATGGGTTATTACCATGAGTTTGATAGGGGTTGTAGGCGGATACTATAGTGCAAGCATAGAGACACTCGCGGTGTTTTTAGTCACCTCTGGTATTACGCTCTGTTTTGGCCATTCATTGGGCATGCATCGCCGCTTTATTCACCATAGTTATGAGTGCCCACGGTGGCTTGAGTATTTGTTTGTGTATTTAGGCGTACTGGTTGGACTCGCTGGGCCTATAGGTATGATGCACACCCATGACCTTAGAGATTGGGCACAACGGCAAAAGCGTTGCCATGCCTACTTTGGCCATAAAACATCCTTTTTAAAAGATGGTTTCTGGCAAATACATTGCGATATTAAATTACAGCATCCACCCGAATTCCAGCCTGATAGTCATATTTCTAATAGTCGGTTTTATCAATTTATTGAAAAGACGTGGATGTGGCAGCAGCTACCACTTGCCCTGTGTTTATTTTTTCTTGGCGGCGTTAGCTGGGTTGTGTGGGGGGTATGTTTGCGCGTTTGTGTATCGATAACAGGGCACTGGTTAATCGGCTATTTTGCACATAATAAAGGACACAGTGAGTGGCATGTCAAAGGGGCTGCTGTTCAGGGGTACAACATTAAATTCTGCGGCCTCATTACTATGGGGGAGTGTTGGCATAACAATCATCACGCTTTTCCAGGCTCTGCCCTGCTTGGCATAAATGCGAATCAAACCGATCCAGGTTGGTGGATGTTATTAATACTGAAAAAGCTGGGTCTGGTCTGGAATATTAAAACACCTGAAGACTTACCCAACAGAAGTGAGTTGCACCGCATATGAATTCAATAAGCAATTTACAACACAGGTATCTGACGCCAAAATCATCACCATGGTCAACTATGAACCTGAATCGTAATTCTTTTGATCCTTCAGATACCGCTCCTACTTTTTAGAAAATAATTTTCCTTTTTAGCTTTTGATAACTCTTTCTTAAGACATTTAATTTCATCGTCTTTTTCATTATCTTATTTAGGTATAGATATTTCGATAAACATAAACTCCACCAAGTAATATAATTACAACTGACGCTTTAACCATTACTAATATTTTATGTTCAGATACACCTTTTCTCTTAAGATAAGGAGAAAGAAGCCCATACCCAAAAGAAAATGCAAAAACAGTAATAGCACAAATAACTAAAGTGCTATCACTAATTCCATTTATAGTTTGATTCATATAAAACTACCTACTATTAAATTTTTGATGACGTATACGCTTAAAACAAAGGCGTTAAATTAATATTCACGTTTACTTTTGGCTAGAGCATTACCTAAGAATTTTCTTAATCCTTGCATTCTAACGCCAAAATCTAGCGCGCTCTTTGCGTCGTCAGCCTTTTTTTGTTAAATACTTGATGTCCACACATTCAATTTTCCACTCGTAAATAGACCGGAGTCACTAGTAATCAACCCACGTATAACCACATGAAGTTCACACA
This sequence comes from Oleispira sp., assembly GCA_016765295.1. Lineage (GTDB taxonomy): Bacteria > Pseudomonadota > Gammaproteobacteria > Pseudomonadales > Oceanobacteraceae > Oleispira. The sequence continues at coordinate 39,242 of JAESQF010000134.1, read as the reverse complement.
CATTGAGATCACAATCAAATGGCAGTGTCTCATGTCGTTGAGAAACAGCACCCATTTTAATTTGACTATATTGCTGGTCGAACCAGCTATAAAACCACATGGGTTCAACTGGGTTTTTAGATGCATATAAATCGCGACAGCCTTTGAGAAAGGCATCTATGGAATCGGGTCCCCACTCATTCAGAGCCTCTACATCAAACGCGTAGGTAACCATGTTCCCATTTGCTTCTTCATTTATCACGTCTGAATAGACGATTGATACTTCACCAGCCAATTCGCTAAGCCATTTTTTGTGAGTTATGTGCATAGTTGCCTTATACATTTAAGCCCCGAATATAATCCCCACCAACAACATAGCCAACATTATCATTACCATAGGCGAAGATATTCTAGAAAATTTGCTTATTAGCTGTGGCGACCCTAAAGACCTAACCGCGCTAAGAGCTTCCTCAGCCTGAGAAAAAACCTGAGGGCTTACTTCAACCTTGTTTCCTTTTCTAATCTCTTCGCATAGCTCTTCAATCTCACCAATACTCAAGAAATTTAAATGCGGTTCGTCCGGACTGTGGCACATGATAATTGAGTATATTAGATCTTTATGTGTTTCTGGAATGGCAAAACAAGATCCACATATTTGATGGGCATCGGGCTTACTATTGCCACAATACATACAAAAACTTTTCATCGTTCTGATACGCTCCAATTAAATGTAATACCTAGCATTTGCTAGGTTTTGTAGCGAGGTAGAAGCGGAAAAGCCGTTCAGACCACGCAGTGGTTTATGCAACATGCTTTTGTTAAGTTTTTACCATGTGTAAGAAACTCGAATTCATTCATATTTAAAACTTAACAGCTTAATCAACCCAATGTAAAACATTACGCATCACAGACCAACGGGGTGATGTATCTTCGGCCCCCTTTCCTTGTATCCAATGATCAAACAGAGAATTTATAGTCCCTTCTTTCTGTTTGATTCCTACCCACTGTGAAACAAAACGCTTCCATACAACGTCTCCTTTCGGCAGTGGATAGGCCATGGATAATTGAATAGCGCCAGGTTCTGGAACCACCACCGTATAACTAGGGTATAACAGGGTCCAGGCTGAACCTCCTTCCGCTGAATAAATAATGCCATCAAGATGGGGCTCATTACCTTTCAAGAAAGCTCTAGGAGAAGAGACTGATATCAAATTCACATTGCCAATAGCATTCTCTAGCAAATGCTTATACGCAGTATCGGCTCCAACAATGCCGAGACGCAGATCAGGATTATTTTTCAAATCTTGCAGCGTTAAAAATTCACGACGTCTATGATCTTCAACCAATACTGCCAAGGTTAAATCCATCGGTGAAGCACTGAACTCCCACTGCAGCGCACGCTTAGCAGTGATGCCCAGACCCGACATAACAATATCCAGCTGCCCGGTATCGAACAGTTCACTAATGCTCTCGGTTTTAATTCGAACCAACTCCAAACTAACACCCAGGTCTCTGGCCAGCATATGCGCCATCTCTATATCAAAGCCTGTGACTTCTCCTTGCTCATTGGCAAAAGCAAAAGGCAATGAATCAGACAAATAACCCACACGTAATGTGCCACGCTGCATGATGGTAGTAATTCGATCTTCACTGTCAGTAATTTCATTCGCTGCGGGAAGCGATTCTTTATAAACCTGAACGTCTACGGTTTTATCCATCCAGCGCATTTGAACCAATGATTCAGCCCCATTTTGCGCACCATTCATCGCCTCTCCCAAATAGGCGCGTACCGCCAATAAAGAAAGAGCAATCGCTAATGCTGAAATCGCGATCGCCTTAAGTAAGGCTTTAATATTCCAGCGAAATACCCCCTTATTAATGGCCAGTACTACGATGGTCAGTGATAACAGATGAACGGCCCCCAATACCACACGAATTCTATCGGTATACACGGTAGACATCATAAAGAGCTCCATCATATCGGCCGGTATACGCATCAAATCTAGTAGAAACGGAATACCAATAATGGGGGCTACAAAACTGCTTAATAAAGAGGCTGCCTGAAATACTACCTGATCAGAAAAGTCCAAACTTCTGCCCATATACCAAGCCGAAAAAGGAACAAACATTAAGATGGCATACGTGCCCAGATTGGGAAATGGATAGGCTAAGGGCATTAATACTTCGGCACCCGATTTCACATTATCATCTTCTAAATCATAGCGGCGAAACAGTTCCTTAACGTTTTCTACCAACTGCGGCATTAACACAATAATTTTAGCCGTAGCAAAAACCATGATTAACGTATCCTTAGGGATGGAAACCAGATCTTTGTAACTAAAAGGAGTAACGGCTGAAACCAGCAGAGGCAAAACCAAAAAGCTGAGCACCGTTGCAATGACTGTATAGGTGATCAAGTAGGCCTGTAGCCGACTTAGTTCGTCTACCGAGATAGTGCCTGCAGTGCCCGCCGCAATGGCAAATACGCCGATAGGCGTCAACTTGATAACCATTTTATTGATGCGATTAAGCGCTGCTTCAACAACATCCAAAGATTGCAAAAAGCCGCCATTACCCGTGACGCCACTAACACCAACACCCAGTAAAATACTGAATAAAACAACCGCCGGTACAATATTATTGGCCAAAGAGTTAAAAGGGTTAGCTGGAATATACATCGCAACCAAGTCAAAGGCCTTGGCCGGCTCGATCATGGTCGCTCTAAAGAAAGACCCACTCTGCCAGTCAGGAAAAGCATAGGGAATGACAATCAACATACCCATGCCCAGAATTAATAATAACGCTAATATCGTTACCGCAGAGATAAGCAGCTTACGGCTTTTACTCCAAGAAACCCGCCCCAGGTTTGCGATTAAAGAAACCACAATATAAGGCAGCACTGTCATCTGCAGCAAACCGATATAAATATTGCCAACGGTAGAGAATGGCGTTGAAAATTCGCCGAGAAAGATGCCTATACCGAGGCCCAAAAACAGCCCCAGCAAAATTTGTTTGGTAAAACTCATCATTATTCCGTGTATCTATCAATAGAGCCGCTTAATTTATGGCGGTATTATAAGTCGATTCTATTTGAGAACACATCTGTTACTTCAAAAGCTCTAGCCCTCTTGGGGTAAAACCCTTATTGAAACGACACGTTACGGAGTCTGCTGTTGATTTTGATAGGGCTATTCATATAGAACGCCATTGTGCTTAAGCCAACCACCTTCATGCCGACCTGCTGGATCATGGTGTGTCCAGTGAACGACACCACCTTTGGCATTCCACTCATATTCACCATAAAACTCAATGGAGTCACCGACATTGATTGCATCAATTTTGGGAGCCAAATCAATATTATGAGCAATTAAAACTGTCTGCCCTGATGATAATTTAAGTATAAATCTTTGGTGACGAGATCCCTTATTATCATCGGGTAGAACTTTAACGACTATACCAGTGCTACTAACTTGAACATCGCTAGTTTTAGTTTCGTAAGCAGAAGAAATTGACTTCCCAGCAGCAAAGCTTTGAATACTAAAAACAGATAAAATTAAGATTAGAAATATGTGTTTCATACTTAACTACTCCTTATTATTTATAACGCCGCAAGCAGTGACGAGCCCAGCCCGTTTGCGGGATTGTGCCTGGCCTTGTTAAATTTCATTTGCAGAAATAATCATTGTATTTTTTACGTTCGATATAAATACACTTGCCATCAGCCGTTAAATGATATGTGTCTTGATTATTTTTAGTAGGGCTAATTGGATAGTGTATCGTTATACTGTTGTCCGTTTTTTCCAAAATCTTATATGGAATAGGAATTTCCTTGAAGTTAGGATTTGACTCAAAGGAAATATCGAGAGTTTTTTCCGTAAAAATATAAGTAGCGTCACCGATGGCAGAAACCAAATTTTTGACATCAGCGTTTGTATTCAATTCCCCCGCCTCAATCATGCTATGTACAGTTTTTCTTCCGTCTGCCTTCCATGCACCAACCAAGCTAATCTCTCTATCAGTGTATAAGAGGTAGGAAATTGTAGTTAATACAGATAATCCAATCAACTTTTTCATTATTAGTACTCAAGAACTTTCATATTAAATTTAACGATTTTGTTGTGAGCCGGCGAAACGTAGCGAGGAACGAGCGAAGTTTAACCGGCCAGAACCGCAGGTGCGAACACCAACTTTTTGTTATGCATTAACTGACAGCCTCAACATAAGATTGCGATCCTATACCAATTTGTGCCCAGATAACTCTGTTTTCTTTACCTATACGATCATACTGAGAATCAGCATCCCATAAAGTTATAGCCTGATCTGGAAATAAGTATTCCGATGCATCATAGCTATGCCTAAGACTTTCGCCACTAGCAATAAGAATAAATACTTTCTCAGCGTCAACATCGAATACATTAATGTTCTTATAATAAACTGTATAATCAGGTGAAAAACTTATGCCGATAAAATTGGCTAAATTTTCTTCAAATTCGACTTGGAGTCCGTTTAAAAAATAATAATCACTATCTCCATTGCTACCAGAGTAATGCTTTTCATTTAATATCGTCTTAACCTCCTCGCACGTCATTCCAAGTGCAATGGGGCCAATTCTCTCATTTGGTATAATATCAAATTTCATAATTTTAAAGATGCATAACGCCTAGAATTTTCGGCGGTTTGTAGCGAGGTTCGAGCGGAAAACCGCCCTAACCACGCAGTGGTTAATGGAACATGCTTTTGTTATGAAATTTCTCATTCGATGATCTTACCTAGAAGAGCTTTCTCAAATGATTGGTTTAGCTCTATTGACTCGTAAGAATTAAAACTAGGCTCTGGCCTTCCGCTGAAAAATGAAATTTTACTAGCACTGTGTGCCATTACAAGATCTCTAAACTCAGATTTTGTAATCAATCCAAGTTCAAAGTGTTTGCATCCATTCTTACCATCAACATCCCCAAATCTATCATCATATAAAACATGATCAAAAAGGAGTTCAACTTGTGGCTCAGAAGGCATAGGTTGGCACATAGCTTTTGCCATCATCTCAACACTAACTTTAAGTTCTGAAATATTCATCATTTTAAAAATCATTCTGCATAACGCCGTAAACAAGCACAACTTTTGTAAATCCAGCCAGCTTGCTGGCGATCTTGGTTTGCTTTGTTATACATTTCTATTTGATTTCACATTTTCCATAGTATTGCGAAGGAATTAACTCATCTAGCATTACTGAGTTTCGACTATGAACTGATTTAAGTTTACGTGTTATTGTCGTGGTCATGATATTTCCAGTATCCGTTAGCTGTATAAACACTAGCTGGTCACTGGATTCGAATAATTTGACCTCGGTACTGCCATTATTACCAAGCATATAAGACTTTTTTGATTCTTGATCTACGATAAAATTAAGCACAAACTTGTCCTTGGTTCTGTGCTTCCCCTTTTCGTTACTCCATATCGGGTAATCGCAAATATAGGTTTTAGTATCCGCCAAAGACACTAGCGGAAATAAAAACATACAAAGTAAAAAATATCTCATTCAGCTATTCTCTTGTATGACGCTTAAAGCATGGGCGAAAATTTTTTCGTCCAATGCCTTTATTTGTTATAACCCTGTCCAAGCAATCCCAAAAGCCCATTGTGTTTAGAAGGCTTAGGATTATTAATAAACTCCCAAACTTCTTTATTTATATACCCTTGAGTCTTATACTGATCTGCGCTTGTAATTAAAAAAATAATACCTTGACCAAAGTGCTCTACTAATAAACTAGAAACGATACTATCAGAACATTCTGTAGCTACGAGTATTGCTTGAGGCATAACTCCAAACCAATTTAATATCTCAGGCCTTATATCAAAATATTTTTGAATACTTTCCCTACTAACAGTATTAGTTATTGAATAAAAAGTGATTAAATAAACTTTCATCCTCTACCCCCTTCTGGTCTCGATAACTGAGTTGCAGGATTTACAATCTGCTCAATAGAAGTAATTGGGATCTCAATATTTCCACTTTTTTGCTGAATAAGCTGAAGCGATTCATGTCTGATCTGATAATCTTCAGACTGTAATTTCTCTGGTTTAAAAATTGCAAAATAACAAAAGCCAAAACAAGTAACTGTCATTGGTAGAAGTCCAGCAACAATAAGTATTTCAAATATAGGAGATGTATCTTTAAGTGCATAACCACTAATAAAACATAATGGAGTAGCTATTCCAGTAAGCCAGAGCAAAGGGTTAAGAGCACTACGAACATGTAGCTTTGTGGCTGCACTTTGTGAGTGCTGACCAATATTATTTAACAATTCTGATTATTCCTTTTATTATAACGCCTTTATAATCGGCCGCTATTACTGCGAAGCAGCGCTTTTAGTGGTCCAGCCACGAAGTGGCAATGGTTGATAAACTTGTTAGGTGATGGCTTAATCATGGCACTTTTGGCAAACTATTGCGCCGGTACTTGATACAGCCCAGCCAGTTTTCTTTGCAGCAGCACAAAATTCTTGCGCCCACGTTTCCATTGGATCATTAGGCTCATCAATACCTAAATCAGATGCCATTAAATCACTGTCACAAAGCAAGCAAGTGATCATAGTTGAAACATAAGCCTCTGAAGCGATTGCATCAACTAACACAAAATCACTATTAGTATCTTCACTCACTTTATTCACCTAACAGCTTAATCATGCGTTTGCACGGAAGCGATATTTCGCGACCTCAGCACAACTAATTGATTTAACTCGGTAATTTTTGAAATCCATTTCCAAGCTCCAGATAAACGCACATGCGCGTTTGCATCTTTTTATACGAGATAACGAGGATCTCGTTATCTCGTTTCTTATATTGATAATACACTGATTTTGCTACGTATTTGTATTAAATATTTTCTAGTAATCATTAAGGAAGTTGTACCTAAAAAACCGATCATGCAATGAGCCATGAGCAATCTGTTGAAATACACAGCCACTAATATTCAGTGGCTGTGTATTTTATCAAAGTCATACTTAGCGCTTACACACAGGAGTTCCTTCAGCCTCTGCTTTAATCGCTTTTTCTTCATCAATAACACTCTGTGGAAACTGACGCATAAAGCAGCAGCACACATTGTCATTAATCATTGTACGCGGCCCAAATGGGTGAGCTATGTGTTTATATGGCGCGTGGTGATGGCCATGGTCTTCATTATGCCCAGCAGCCTTGTCGTGCGAATGGCTGTGTGAGTGGTCATGGCTATGCTCACCGTCATGAGAATGCTGATGCCCTGCTTCGCTGGTTTCTTCAGGCTGAAATTCTGCATGGTGATGATGCACATCAACTTCACCGGCAGCTAAACGGCGCTGGAAGTCTTCCATCAAACCCATTTCATTATTCTGCTTTGGCTGAGCAATTTCAGCAATGCGCGTAACGAAGGTATTTAATACATGAGATTGATCACGCAAATAATCGGCTTTTATAAATTCTACGTCAGGATTTTCTGCCGCAACTTTATCCACATACGCATAGATGCGATCGATTAATCGGCCACCGAATAAAAAGTAAGGCGCGACGACAATCTTCTTAAAGCCTAGCTTCAAAGCCATTTCTAAACCACGGCCCACGCTTGGATAAGTCACACCAGAATAAACTGTTTCAGACCAACCAAAGCCTAAGTTCTCACTGATAATTCGGGTTAGCTTAGCGGCATCTGCGTTAGCGTCTACCACTGACGTTCCACGACCGACAACCACCAGCATCGTATCGTATAACTCACCTGCCGCTGGAACACCGCCATTTTCATTAGAAGAGTAACCTAACGACTCTGCAACTCTATGTTGAAAAGCACTGATCATTTCTTCGTGCAAACCCAGTTCTTTACCATAGGCGATGGTCAGCTCTGGATGGTTTTCTTTATAGGTTGTTAATACCGATGGAATATCATTTTTTGCATGGGTCGCGGCGAATAACATACCGGGCACGGCAAAAATATTTTTCACCCCTTGCTCGCGTAAACGATCAAGTGCCATGTGAATATTCGGTGAAGAATATTCTAGGAATCCGTATTCAATTTTTAGCGTCGGAAAACGCGCACGTAAACCTTTGGCTAATAAACTAAATTCTTCTTCGGCAATTTTTGCGCGACTGCCGTGGCCACAGATAATGATACCACTATTTTCGGGGAGTACTTGTGGCAAGTTATTAACGACATCATCTAAGCTATTCATTGTTTTGTCGGTCATTTTTAAATGCATCCTGAATAGTTTTATATTTTTAACGTCGGATGCGCTTGTGCATCGTCAACGCTTCTTGGCTTTTTCGGTTTTACTTTAGGACGAAATACATGCGCTTGCTTTTCATCGTATAAATACGAATCATCAAAATCACCTTCACCCAAAACATGGCCGACTAAAATAAGTGATGTACGAGTGAATTTTTTCTCACGTACTTTGGCGACGATATCTTTTAGCGTACCAATCACTTTATCTTGATCTTCCCAAGAGGTGCGATAGCACACTGCGATTGGGCAGTCTTCGCCATAATGTGGAATAAGCTCTTCCACGATTTTATGAATACGGGTTACGCCAAGGTGAATCGCGAGTGTTGCACCCGTAGCAGCTAGTGCAGGTAAACGTTCACGTTCTGGGAACGGCGTTTTACCTTCATAGCGGGTCATGATAATAGTTTGAGAAACACCCGACAGTGTTAGCTCTTTACCTAACCAAGCAGCCGAGGCTGATGTTGCGGTAACACCTGGAATAATTTCGAAATCGATACCGAGTTCATTCAGGCGACGAATCTGTTCACCGATAGCGCCGTATAAAGAAGGATCACCACTGTGAACGCGAGCAACATCTTTGCCTTCTTTATGAGCGACTTTCATGTGCTCTATAATTTCATCGAGGTCGATAGAAGCGGTATCAATAATCTGTTCGGCGCTATCTTCTACATCGGCCAAAACAGCACGAGGTACTAATGAGCCGGCATATAAAATGATTGGGCAGGCGTTAATTAAACGCTGTGCTTTGATGGTGATTAATTCTGGATCGCCAGGACCTGCACCAATAAAATAAACTTTCATGACATTAGCCCCTTATAATTTTTTGCTGTAGCCGCGTGGCGTGTAAACCCATTCTTTATCGCCGTTTGCTATATGGCGCGTCTCGCTATTACCGACACTGACGAGTGTGAACATATCTACGTCAGCGGCATCAAGCTTATCAAGGGTTGTAATGGTGATACTTTCATCTTCGCGGGTTAGTTGGCGGCCTAATAATACTGGGGTATTGGCTGGGCGATACTGCAATAAGATATCGCGCGCGGTATTAATCTGCCAATCACGTTTCTTTGAGCGTGGGTTATAGAAAGAGACGACGAAGTCGCCTTCGCCACAACTGTGCAAACGCTTCTCAATGGTCTGCCAAGGCGTTAATAGATCGGATAATGAGATAGTACAGAAGTCATGGCCTAACATGGCGCCAATGCGTGCTGAGCCAGCTTGCATGGCAGAAATACCGGGTACGACTTCGATATCTACGTCTAACCATTCAGGGTGATTCTCTTTACCTTGCAACTGCATGTCGAGTAATTCGAAGACTAGAGTGGCCATGGCGTAGATGCCAATATCGCCACTGGAAAGTAGTGCGGTAGTTTTGCCACTAGCCGCGAGATCTAACGCTAAACGAGCGCGGCCAATTTCTTCACCCAGTGGTAAGTCGTGATGTGTTTTTCCGTCGCAGACGCTGCCTAATAGATCGAGGTAAAGTCCATAAGCCACAAGGTCGCTACATTCGCCGATGGCTTTTACAGATCTTGGGGCGATTAAATCGGCATTACCCGGGCCAGTGCTTATCAAATACAGTTTGGTCATAATTCTTTGCTTCTTAATATTCTATTTAAATTTTTGTTCAATTTTTATATATTGCTATTAAATTCATAGCGCCGCAGGATACGAGCGCGCAATGGCGCACGTTGCTTTGGCATTTTTATGTTTGTTTAAAACTAATTCTGCTGCTTGGCCAGTTTCAGATTGAGCGCTATAAAGTGCTGCTGATTCGGCAACGCCATATACGCCGACTGTTTTAAAAATATAATCTGATCGTGTACTGAGCTGTGATTCGACCGTTGCTAAATCACTTTTGTTCCAAGTGATAAACGGTTTATTCAAATTTTTAGCCAGCGCAATTAAATGTGTTTCATCGGCTTTAATATCGATACTGCTAATGCTGTGTACTTGCTCTAGGGTCAACCCTGCTTGGGTTAAACATTGATCCAATAGTTCTGACAAATATTCTAGTGGGCAATCTCTTTCACACCCCATACCTACGGTATAAATAGGTTTTAAATAGGGGTTGGCGGTGGTCATCACTAGTTGAGCATTAATCAACTCGCTGACCTGATTGGCCCAATCATTCGCCCCGCCTTCATGGCCGGATAATAACGGAATAACAAACTTGCCCGCTTCATCTAATATCAATACCGCAGGATCGTTATGCTTATCTTGTAATACCGGCGCTAGAGTTCTTACTACTATGCCCGTCGCACAGATGAATATGAGTCGCTCTCCACGGACAAACGCCTGCTGAACGTTCTCTGCGAACGGCTTGGGTTTATACCAAATATCTGCACTCGGTATTTTATCTACTAGCGTTTTAGCCAGCTGATGCCCTGCCTCTGTTAGCGCGATTATATGTATATCGCTGTGAATATCAGCATGACGAATATCGGTATTAATCGAGTCCATTATCGCTGGCGCTCTTTTTTAAGCACTACAAATAAAGAAAAATACGGCCCTTTATCATCACCCAGCTGGCTTACATCATCGATGATTACTTGCTCGTCACGGCCAATATATTCTAAATAGTTCGCTTCGCTACTGCGGCCCGTATCCGCTAACGCGGCTAGAATCTTAGGACGATAAGGCCCTGCTTTCATGATAATTACACTGTCGTGTTGCTGTAATGTCTGGCGTATTTTCTCTTCGCTATGACGACCATTAATGATCGCTACCGATTCTTTCAGCATCGATAACGGTAGTTTTAACGCCGAAGAAGCTGCGTGTACCGACGAGATACCCGGCACGACAGCGCAGGTCATTTCATCTTGTAGCCTATCTAACAAATAGCTAAACGAGCCAAAGAATAATGGGTCGCCTTCACATAAGAAGACAACATTTTGTCCTTCGGCTATCACTGACCGGATTTTATCCGCCGCTAGATCATAAGCTTGGTTCGCAGCGGTGCGATCGTTTTTCATCGGCATCGGTACAGGAATTTCTATTTGCCCTGCCTTGCTGCCTTCTAAACTGTGCTGAGCAATATCTCGTGCTTGTGAGCTGCCTTGCTCATTCGCTAGGTAGCTGACAACATCGGCATTTTGCATTAAGCGATGGGCTTTTAAAGTAATTAATTCTGGATCACCAGGCCCTACGCCTAAACCAATAAACTGTGCATTCATGCTACTATTTTTTTCTAGACTCATAATTAGATGCTGTTCTTTTGAAAGCGAAATAACGTAACGGGTAAGTTAGGGCGATATACTAATTGCCCTGCGAGTTCTTCACCACGGCTAATGGCAATTTGTGAGGTTTCAATGGTCGCACTGCCGACCATTAATAATTCATCGCGGAAGGTTAATAGCTGTTGCTTGGTATTTTCCATCACGGCGCTGACCACCAGCACACCATTAAGTGGTAACTGCATCCAGCAGAAGGCCAATAACTCTGACATCTCGCCATCACTACCACCGATAAAGACTTTATTCGCTTGGGGTAATGAATCCAGCACCGCTGGCGCTCGACCTTGTATGGCGATTAAGTTATCCACAACCCCGAAGCGCTGTGTATTTTGCTGTAAGCAATCAAAACGCTGATCGTTATGCTCTATTGCGTGTACTTGACCTGCTTTATTCCAGTAAGCCCATTCCACGGCTATACCACCACAGCCGGCGCCGACATCCCAAGCGACATCTCCTCGGCTGGGTTGCAATAACGATAATACCGCTAAACGTACTTCACGCTTGGTGATTAACCCCTTGCCTGCTTCCTTACCGGTAATAAAGAGATCATCGTTAAAGCCGGGAAACTGCGGCATCATTTCGCTAATACCGGTTTCAATAACCGTCACCTGTAAGTCAGAGAAGGTTAAGTTAGAAATAGCGGCAGAGTCTGCTAATAGCTTTTCGTTTAATAGTTCTTCAATAGAGAAACTACGAACTCGCTCTTTTTCATAACCAAGATCTTCGCACACAGTGATCTTTGCATTGTGATAACCCATATCAAAACATTCTTGGGCTAAGCGCTTTGGCTGGCTGTGTTTATCCGTGAGGATCACTAAGGTTTGATTATGGCGAATTAAGCTTCTTAGTGTTTCGACTGGGCGGCCATGCAAACTGATCGCATCACAATCTTGCAATGATAAACCTAGCTTATGGCAAGCCGCTTGAATACTCGATACTCCAGGGTGAAAGTAAAGCTCTGTCGTAGCCGTATCAACTTGCTGACTCAGCCAGCGACCAATACCAAAATACAGTGGATCACCTGAGGCTAGAATACAGACTGGTTTATCGCTCAGTTCAATTAATAAAGTTTTTAGCTCACTAAGCTTTGGTAGCTTAACAAATTCCTGTCCCTTGGAAATGGGACTAGAGATAGGGTCAACAGCAATATTAAAAATAGTATCCATTTGGCGTTGGCTGCCAATAATAACCTGAGCTTGCTTAAGCGCAGCCATCGCATTCGCGGTTAATACCGCTTGTTCCGCTACGCCTAAGCCAATTACATGAATAGCCATAATTAATAGATCTCGCCAATGTTGCAGCGTAATAACGCATTACAAGTGGCCGATGAAACCGCACTGCCGCCTTGGTTACCTAATAAGGTAATACATTCGATACCTAGGCGCTCATGAACATCCCATAGCGCTTGTTTTGATTCCGCCGCACCGATAAACCCCACGGGCATACCAATAATCAGTGCTGGCTTATTCTTGCTGTCCTTTCCAGCCTTACCATCCTTGCCGCCGTCTTTCTCATTCGCTTGCTCGATCATTTCTAATAAGCGAAATAGCGCAGTCGGCGCATTACCAATCACGACTATGCTACCCGCAAGATCATCACCCCATAATTCCAATGCCGCCATGGATCGAGTTTCACCACTGGCTTTTGCTAGCTCGACAGTTCTCGGATCATTTAGCAAGCATAAGGGCGGCTGCTGAATCATGCGTTTAGTAATACCCTGCTTTACCATTTCGACATCGCAAAGTATTGCTTTACCCGCCGCTAGTGCTGCTTGCCCTGATTCACAGGCATTAGCACTGAACTTCACTTTATCGGCAACCTCTGGCATACCGACACTGTGTACGATACGCATCACAACTTGCTGCTGGCTTTGATCTAAACCATCAAGGTCGGTAAGCTTACGAATCATTTCGAAGCTATTTTTCTCGATTGCTTTTGGGTCTACGACGTAATCAAAGGGCACGTTGTTTCTCTTTTTATATTTTAAATAATTGGGCTATAAATTTATTATTGTATAGCGTAGTTATACCGCGGCTTTTATAAACTCGAAACATTCATCAAGGTTATGAAATTCTTTATTCATGCGATTATTTGAGTCCTCAGCCATCGTTGGCCGCTGCAACATCAATACTCGAATACCTAACTCTCGCGCAGCCTCTAACTTGGCCTTTGTCGCTTCGCCACCGCTATTTTTACAGACGATCAAATCGACTTCATATTTCTCTAACAGCGCTTTTTCATCATCAATATTGAATGGGCCAATCGCTTGTATCCACTGAGAATATTGCGGTAACTCTGTTTCTTTCGCGCTACGGATAATATATCTAGACGGGCCAAAGGCTTCGTTTAATTCTGCCATTGCATCCAGTTCTACCGCCAACTTCCTATCAATCTGACCATTGGTATAGAATATATTTTGGCTACCGGTATTAATCGCCAGAGCTAATTCATTCAACAGCTGATTTTCATCTTCCAATAAAGACCAATCATCAGCTGCTTGCGCTTCCCACTCGGGGCGCACAAACGAAATGTATGGAATATTTACTTCTTGCGCCGAATGGTTAGCTTGCTGACTCATCATCGTTGCAAACGGATGTGTTGCATCCACTAAGTAATCAATTTTTTCTGCTAACAAATATTTTGTTAAGCAGCTGCTATTATTAGCCTTATCCAGTTCATTATTATACTGACTAAAACCACCACTAATAATTTTACAGTCTAAATTTGGCTGCCTTACTAAACCTGCGATGCTGTAAATTATTTCAACATTCGTATTTAATAATTTTTTGGCTAACAACTTCGCTTCGCTGGTACCGCCTAATATTAGTATTTTCATTCGCTCGTTATTTCCGCCGTGCTTTCCGCTGTTATTTCTACAGCAGTGCCAACAACTAGGCTTTGACGATTAATCGCCCAAACTTCTAAAGCAATATGTGCAGGCACTATCTTGCGCGCAGTATTCAACGCCTGCTGACAAATCTCACTGGCCAAATCTATGTTGTTTAACTGGCACAGTTTTAATACTTCAATACTGGTATTGGCGTTTTGCACTTGCGCCACCAGCTCAACCGAAGCACCTAATTTCTCTACCTGATCGGCTAAAAATTCTAGATCAATGCTTGAAGCTTTGCTGTGTAAATCAAGATGCCCTTGCGCTAGCTTGGTCATCTTGCCAAAACCACCACAAATACTCAGTTTATCCAGTTTTAGTCGCTGACGATTATTTCTAAGATGTTTAAAAACTGCACCGACAAAATCCCCCATTTCAATCAAGGCGATCTCTGGTAACTGGTAATGATCACGAATAACCGCTTCACTGCTACTGCCAGTAGATGCCGCTATGTGCCGATAACCATTGGTCGTCGCCACATCAATTCCTTGATGAATCGAAGCGATATAAGCCGCACAGGAAAATGGCCGTACGATACCGGTAGTACCTAATATGGATAAACCACCGATAATTCCAAGTCTTGGATTCATGGTTTTAAGCGCAAGCTGCTCTCCATCCTCGACCCCAACAGAAACTTCAAAGCCTCCCGCGTAATCATATTGCTGAGCCAGCGCTTGTAAATGTTCGCTGATCATTTTTCTCGGTACCGGATTAATCGCCGGTTCACCAACCTCTAGCGCTAAGCCTTCTCGAGTAACCGTGCCGACACCCTTGCCAGCCATTAAAATAATTTCTGGTTGCGGAATCAGTTTTAACTCAACAAATACTTCTGCACCATGAGTCACATCGGGATCATCACCGGCATCTTTTATGGTACCGGCTCTAACAACTGATTCGTGATGCTGATAACTCTTTATCGTTAACTCGACGATCTTACCTTTGGGTAAGGTGACGCTGACGATGGAGCTTTGTTTATTCCCCAGTAACGAATGCGCTGCCGCTATACTGCAAGCGGTGGCGCAGCAGCCTGTGGTTAAACCAGAACGTAATGGTTTAGGCTCTTCTTTTTTAGTAGCATCAGCGCTCTCAGGCCACACGAATTAAATAGCCTGTGATAACCAGTAAAAACCGATACCAACCGCCGCTGAAGCAATGACTTTTCGGCTCCAGTTAAATACCTTAACTGATTTTTGCTGTAATTTTTTCTGCACTAAACCAAAACTCAAACCAAAGGTAACCATCGAGAATAAAACACCGGCACTGAATAATACTAAGTAGCCCATGGCTTCCAATAAGCTGGTTTGCATCATCGCGGGGATTAAAGCCAGTGCGGGAGCACTACCTGCTAGCCCATGTAATACACCGACCATAACCGGAGTATGAGCTTCTTTAACTTGCTGTGAATTTTCAAGTTTTTTGTCGTGGTCGTGAACATGTAAATGCGTATGTTCAATAGAACCATCACGGTGTTCGTGAGTATGCTTGTTTAATACGACTTTTTCTTTATGGAACTGCCAAAAACAGGCTAGACCTAAACCTATTAATAAAACACCCACACTGGACTCAGCCAATTTCTGAATGGATTCTGGTAAGGCAATGCCTAAACCAAAAAATAATAAACCCAATAGAATTAATACGCTGCCGTGGCCAATCGCCCAGTTTGCACTGAACTTCAAGGTACGCCTTAAACTCGGCTTACGATTGCTTAATGCCGATACTGCCATTATATGATCGGCATCTAAGGCATGCAGTAGCCCCAAGCCTAGACCCATTAGCAATAGTGAAAACATTTCGATAGTCATATTTGATATCACCTATAAATTATAAAGTTACGCATCAGTTAACTCTTTTGTTAGTTCTGGATCGAACAAACAACTGATGGCTCTTGGATTTGAGGGGAAAAATAAATGCAGATAACTGGCATTTAAATTGTTATGGCGGTACATAGCTTCACCCGGAGCTGGGTGCCGCTGGCGACGGCCATGGGAGAGTGCTTCCGGCATATTAAAACTGCGTGACCTGTGATGCGCATGGGCACGCACTTCACCTTCAGGGAAAATTGCGGTCTGCATTCCTTGGCAACCTCGCTTACCCTTCATCGCACCTTGCCCTGCAAGGATATTGGCCATCACATGAGTCTCATCATTTAAGTCGGTTAGATCTTCTAAACAATATAGAAAGCCACCACACTCAGCTAGGATCGGTTTATTTTCTTCGGCAAATTTTTTCATGCTGCTAAGCATACTGATATTTGCTGCTAATTTTTGTCCGTGTAATTCTGGATATCCACCAGGCAACCAAAGAGCATCTGCCATGGGGATTTCTTCATCGTGAATGGGAGAGAAAAATTTAACCTCAGCCCCCAATTCTTGCAAAACTAATAAATTGGCTTGGTAAATAAAACTAAAAGCTTCGTCTTTTGCTACTGCTACCACTTTGTTTTTTAATAATGGTTCAGCTATCGGTAATTCAGCATATTTAAATTCTACTAGAGCAAAACGCTCTAAAATATTTTCTAATCCAGCTTCCACTAGCCAATCGGCACCCGCTTCAAAACGCAACTCTAATTCGTCACGCACTTCGCTAGCTTGTACTAAGCCCAAGTGACGTTCGGGTAAGGCGACTTTTTCAGATCGAGCAAGTGTGGCTAATAGGGGTAAATTTTCAGGCAGTGCATCTTCAATCAATTGACGATGACGTTCAGTACTACAACTGTTGGCAATTAAACCTGCAACCTGAATATCGTCACGATAATTTGCTAATCCGGTTGCGATCGCTGCCGCCGTTTGCGCCATGCCTTTTACATCCATGACAATCGCCATTGGAATGTTAAAGGTGGCCGCTAAGTCTGCACTAGAAGGCTCGCCATCGAACATGCCCATAGCGCCTTCAATAATAATTAAATCGGCTTCTTTGGCAGCTTGATAGAATTGATAACGGCAGTAGTTTTCACCCGCCATCCACAAATCTAATTGCTCAACGTGTTCGCCCGATGCTTGGGCTAGAATTTGAGGATCTAAAAAATCAGGGCCGGTTTTAAATACCCGCACAGTTTTACCTTGGCGCTTAAGCATTCGTGCTAACGCGGCAGTGACTGTGGTTTTTCCTTGGCCAGATGCCGGTGCAGTTAAAAATAATGCCGGACAAAAAACGGATTGCTGATCTTTTAAGCTGCTCATTAAAATTCAATGCCTTCTTGCGCTTTCACACCTTGGCGGAAGGCATGCTTATCATCTTGTATGCTGGAAATTGTATCCGCTACGTCTTGTAATTGTCGCGCCATCGTTCGGCCAGTAATCATTACGTTTTGCATTTTTGGACGCGCCTGTAAGGCTTTTACCACAGGTTCGACATCAAGATATTCGTATTTGAACATGTAGCTCATTTCATCGAATAATAAGAAGTCATAGCTTTCGTCTTGCAATAGCTTTTCTGCCAAAGCCCAAGCTTGCTGCGCGGCGGCTATATCTTGTGTTTTATCTTGGGTTTCCCAAGTAAAGCCATGGCCCATCACATGCCAGTCAACCAGAGGGTGCTCTTTAAAGAATTTCATCTCGCCAGTTTCATTACGGCCTTTAATGAACTGAATCACCGCACATTTTTTTCCATAACCCAGAGAACGAGCCATTGTACCGAGAGCCGAGCTACTTTTGCCCTTGCCATTACCCTTTAAGAGTATTAATACCCCACGCTCTTCTTGGGCCTGGGCAATTTTTTGATCGACGATAGCTTTCTTTTTCGCCATGCGTTGTTGGTGCTTATCTTCGCTTTCACTCATTGGGCTTGCTCTGAATAATGTCGGCTATTTATAATTAAAGGGGCTTAAACCAAAAAACCCCATATATTAACAGAAATATATGGGGTTCAGTATTAACATGACTATCTAGTAGTTAGTTAAATATTCCCTTAGAACGGGATGTCGTCATCAAAGCTATCAAAGTTATTTGCTGGCTGAGGAGCCGCTTGTGGCTGCTGAGCTGGCTGACCTTGTGCCTGACCAGGCTGAGAATAACCACCCTGTTGAGGCTGCTGAGCTGGTTGCTGAGGAACGAAGCCACCTTGTTGCGATGGAGTCGGCTGTCGAGCTGGACGCTGAGCTGGCTGTCCTTGAGGAGCAAAACCACCTTGCTGCTGTGCAGGCTGCTGACCTTGTGGAGCAAATCCACCTTGCTGTTGTGCAGGCTGCTGACCCATTGCCGCAGAAGGTGCTTGCGCCATAGGTGCGGTATTAGCAAAGCCTTGGCTTACACCCGCATCCGGACGACCATCAAGCATCATCATGTCGTTAACAACGATTTCTGTTGAGTAACGCTTGATACCGTCTTTTTCATATTCGTTAGTACGCAGTTTACCTTCGAAGTAAGCCTTAGAGCCTTTCTTCAAATATTGACCGATAATTTCTGCCAACTTACCGAAAGCCGTCAGACGGTGCCATTCAGTCTTTTCAACTTTCTGGCCTGAGTTCTTATCGTTGTAGCTTTCATCTGTCGCTACGCTAACCGTCACAACCGCACTACCACTTGGTAGATATTTCATTTCCGGATCACGCCCTAGCGTGCCGATGATTTGTACTTTATTTACACTGCGGCCCATTTCATTCTCCCAATGAGTTGACGGTTGCCATCGCTTGTTGATAATCAAAAACGCTGGCATCTACTTTTAAATATATGGCTTGCTCTTCTGCTATTAAAATAGCATCGGCAACCCCTCTAAGATTAATCAGGGCGTCAAGATAGAGCGCACTCTGATCTTCACTGTTATCCTGATTTTGAATGTCTACGCGCACACTATTAAGATGTGCGGGTTTTGGTGTAAAGATAACCAATAATGCCCATGCAAATACAGCAGCCGCCAGTATAAGGAATAGTCCTTCAATACCGAAGTGGTTATTTAACCAGCCACCGGTTAATCCACCGGCAAAAGCACCTAAAAACTGTAACGTGGAATAGATTCCCATCGCACTGCCTTTTGCTCCCGCAGGAGCTACCTTGCTTAACCAAGATGGCAGAGTCGCTTCCATGATATTGAAAGCCCAAAAGAACACACCGAGGGCGATTGCCCAAGCCCAAATTTCCATGGCTTGAGACATCAAAATAAGGGCGAGTATCATAATCCCTAATGCCGTAATCACAATGCCTTTCATCTGCTTTTTCTTCTCAGCGATGATGACAAACGGAACCATTAAGACAAACGCGATTAATAATACCGGTAAGTACAGCCAAGCGTGCTGATCAAGGGTCAATCCTGCTTGCACGAGTTGCGGCGGAATAGAAACAAACATCGCAACCATTAACGCATGCAGAATGAAAATCCCAATATTGAGAGGCCACAACTGGCCATTACCCAGCTGCTTAAAGACTTCGCTTACAATGGCACTGCCATCCCTGTGTCTTTTACGGGCGGGAGTTGGCACTAGGTACAGCATTAAAACGATACCTCCTAATGACAAAACACCGGTAACAATAAAGATTAACTGCAAGCCACCTAAGTTAACTAGTACCGGCCCCAGCACTAAAGCAACTGAAAACGAAAGACCAATGGAGGCACCAATCGAAGCCATTGCCTTCATGCGGTGCTCTTCTCGGGTCAAGTCCGATACCAAGGCCATTACGGCACTAGCGATAGCACCACAACCCTGTAAAAATCGACCGAAAATAATGCCATAGATAGTATCGGCATTGGCCGCAACAAAACTGCCCAATGCAAAAATAAGTAAGCCGATAACGATGATGGGTTTGCGACCAAAATAATCGGATAACGCGCCAGCCGGTATTTGTAGCAATGCTTGGCTTAACCCATAAGCACCGATCGCTAGACCTAATAACTCTGGAGTCGCACCTTCAAAGTCAGCGCCGGCAATTGCCATCACTGGCAAGACCATAAATAAGCCCAGCATACGCAATGCATACAAAGAGGCTAATGAGGCGATGGCACGTTTTTCTGTGCCTGAGATAGTGGATACTGAAGACATTTAAGATGGTTACAAAAAATTGGAGGCTCATTCTAGCAGATTAATTTATAGCCCCTGAACTAATTTTCTTTCTATCTAAATTATCAATAAATAGAGCAACTACTACAAAAGTACTGTTAATTACATTAGACCGAGGAAATGGGTCACATTCGCGATCAAAATGTCGCAATTGAGGCCTGTTTAATCTGGCATTTTAAGGCAAATGGCGTAAACTTATGTAATTCGAGCTGGGACGCTCACACAAATTACAGGGATCGTAATAATGGAACACGCTACAAACTCTCGCCGCATTATTCTTTTTGGTCAGCAAAATCTTCAAAATTCTATTCTGATCGGCTTTATACACCAGCGTACCAATATCGATTGTCAGCTAATTAATACTCCTGAATGGCGCACTGATTGGAATGCCTTCACTGGCCAGACTCTGGCTCTTATTGATGCAGAGTGTGCTCGTCCGGAACGCCTACAAGAATTATTAGAACAGATCTTTGACCAGGGTAATGATATCCAAGTTGCCTTCTTCAATACCCATGCAACCAGCCCAGTTGAACGCCTTATGGCTTGGCCTATGGTTAACGGCATCTTTTACAAAGAAAGCTCACAGCAGCAACTCGTTAAAGGTATCACTGGTATCTTCGAAGGTGAGTTCTGGTTATCTCGTCGTTTAATGGCGCAATACCTTGAACGTACTCGTAGTAAGCCTCGCAAAGTGACACACAATGCCAACTTACTTACTCGTCGTGAGAAGCAAATTCTTAACCTAACGGCAACAGGGGCAACCAATACTGAGATTGCGGAGCACCTTAATGTCAGCATGCATACGGTTAAAACCCACATCTACAACCTGTTTAAAAAGATTGATGTTTCCAACCGAATTCAAGCGGTTAACTGGGCAAAAGATAATCTGGAAGATCTAGTTCCGGAAACTATGGTTTAATCCTTTACCCCCCGCTCAGTTGCTTTACAATTCTGCCTTTACAATTGATTAAAGTCAGAATTGTTAAATGGATAAAATTATAGTTCAGGGTGCTCGCACTCATAATCTTAAAAACATTGATATTGAGATTCCTCGCGACAAGCTTATTGTTATTACAGGCTTGAGTGGTTCAGGAAAATCCTCCCTAGCTTTTGACACCCTCTATGCCGAAGGTCAGCGTCGCTACGTTGAGTCCCTTTCGACTTATGCCCGTCAGTTTTTATCCATGATGGAAAAGCCCGATGTCGATCATATCGAAGGCTTATCTCCCGCTATTTCTATCGAACAAAAATCGACATCTCACAACCCGCGATCGACAGTGGGCACAGTGACTGAAATTTATGACTATCTAAGATTATTATACGCCCGCGTAGGAACACCTAAATGCCCTGATCATGATGTGGCTTTAGAAGCACAAACGATCAGTCAGATGGTTGACCAGGTTATCGCGCTGCCCGAAGGCAGTAAGCAGATGATATTGGCCCCCGTTATTCGTGACCGCAAGGGTGAGCACCTACACGTTTTAGATAATTTACGCGCCCAAGGTTTTATTCGCGTTCGTATCGATGGCTTAGTCTGTGATCTCGACGATACTCCTGATCTCGATAAGAAAAAGAAACATACCATTGAAGTTGTCGTTGATCGCTTTAAAATCCGTGAAGATATTGCTCAGCGCCTAGCCGAATCATTAGAAACCTGCGTTGAGTTAAGTGGCGGCCTAGTACTGGTTATGCCGATGGATAATGAAAAAAGCAAAGGTCTTTTATTTTCGTCACAGTTCTCTTGCCCACATTGTGGTTATAGCTTATCGGAATTAGAGCCTCGACTTTTTTCTTTTAACAACCCTGCTGGCGCGTGTACTGCTTGCGATGGCTTAGGGGTTAAGCAGTATTTCGATCAGGACCTAGTGGTTGCCGATTCTACCTTGTCTATTTCTGAAGGCGCGATTCGTGGCTGGGATAGACGCAGCATTTATTATTTCCAGATGCTCAATTCAGTTGCCGACCATTATGGCTTCGATATCGACAAAGCCTTTAACCAGCTCACTAAAAATCAGCAAACTCTTATCCTGCAAGGCAGCGGCGAAGATGAAATTAGTTTCAACTACGTTAATAGCCGCGGTGATACCGTTTTAAAAACGCATATTTTCGAAGGTGTATTACCGAACTTAGATCGTCGCTTCCACGATACTGACTCACAAATGGTACGCGAGGAACTGACTAAGTATTTAAGCATACAATCTTGCCCTGACTGTGACGGCTCTCGCTTAAGAACCGAAGCACGCCACGTATTTATTGGTGATAAAACAATTCACCAATGTACCGCCATGCCGATTGATGAAGCCCAAAAGTATTTCACTCAGCTTGAGTTCGTCGGACAAAAAGAAAAAATTGCAGATAAGATTTTAAAAGAAATTCGTGACCGCTTACAGTTCCTGGTTAATGTCGGTTTAGAATACCTTAGTTTGAATCGTAGCTCTGATACCTTATCGGGTGGCGAAGCTCAACGTATTCGTTTAGCCTCACAAATTGGCGCGGGTTTAGTCGGCGTTATGTATATCTTGGATGAGCCTTCTATTGGCTTGCATCAAAGAGATAACGAACGCTTACTGCAGACCCTAGTCCACTTACGCGATATTGGTAATACAGTGATCGTGGTTGAGCATGATGAAGATGCTATTCGAAGCGCTGACTACCTGATCGATATTGGCCCTGGTGCTGGTGTCCATGGGGGCGAAATTGTGGCTCAAGGTACTCCCGAAGAAGTCTTCAAGAATAAGAATTCAATTACCGGACAATTTTTAACGGGGGCAAGAAGAATTGAGATCCCGAAGGAACGTAGTCTTTATGATAGTGAGCGTTTATTAACGCTTTCCGGCGCAACCGGTAACAATTTAGATAACGTTGAATTAAAAATCCCATTGGGTTTATTCACTTGTGTGACGGGTGTTTCCGGATCCGGTAAATCAACTCTGATTAATCGCACACTCTATCCACTGGCTGCAACCGCTTTAAACGGTGCGACGACATTAAAAGCCGCGCCTTATGAAACAATCACCGGCATGGATCAGCTGGATAAAGTAGTCGATATCGACCAAGGTCCAATTGGCCGTACACCACGCTCTAACCCGGCAACCTATACCGGAATATTCACACCCATTCGTGAAATATTTGCCGGTACTCAAGAATCACGTACTCGCGGTTACAAGGTTGGGCGTTTCTCGTTTAACGTTAAAGGCGGCCGTTGTGAAGCTTGCCAAGGTGATGGCGTAATCAAGGTTGAGATGCACTTCTTAGCGGATGTGTATGTACCCTGTGATATCTGCAAGGGACAACGCTATAACCGTGAAACTCTAGATATTCGCTATAAAGGCAAAAATATTCATGAGTGCTTATCCCTTACTGTCGAGGATGCCCGTGAGTTCTTTGACGCTATACCCGCGATATCACGTAAGCTACAGACCTTAATGGATGTCGGCTTGTCTTACATAACGTTAGGCCAAGCGGCGACGACACTTTCAGGCGGTGAAGCTCAGCGAGTCAAACTGGCTAAAGAATTATCCAAACGCGATACTGGTAATACCTTATACATTCTAGATGAACCGACTACTGGCTTGCACTTTGCTGATATCCAACAGCTATTAACGGTTCTGCATCGTCTTCGAGATCATGGCAATACCGTAGTAGTCATTGAACATAACCTAGATGTTATTAAAACCGCAGACTGGATTATAGATTTAGGGCCAGAAGGCGGATCAAAAGGTGGCTATATTATTGCGGAAGGCACTCCTGAAGAGCTTGCCGAGCAAACTCAGTCGCATACTGCTACTTTCCTTAAGCCTTTATTAGAACGAGGCTATTAAAAGTTTAACCAACGTCTAACTTTTTAGACGTTGATAAAATAAATTTTTGAATCACTTCATGTGTCTTTTTTGGGTACTCTAAAAAAGGCACATGACCACAATTTGGAAAGTTAACCATTTCTATTGCCGGTAACAAATTAGTCGCCCGCCTAATTATAGCTTGATCGACAAACACATCATTTTCACCGTTTATTGCAAGCACAGCACAAGATAAAGATTTTAAATCATCCACTAACAAGTGAAACTCTTGCTGAATATCATCAAGCACTTTGAACAATTGCGTTCGATGTTTTTGTATATCCCTCATTCTAAAATCTAGCAATACCCGAGGCATATAAGGTGGCTGATGAAATAGCGATGAAACTAAGCTTTGAAACTCGTCTAAAGAGTTAACAATCAACAATTGCTTAAATTCACTAAACTTTTGCCAATAGGATTGATCAAACAGTTGCTCCCAACCCATCAGCGAAGATACCACTAATGAGTCAACGTGCTTAGGATACAATGCAGCATAGCGGCATGCGACATTAGCGCCCATTGAATGGCTGACTAAGCAAGCTGAGGAGATATTAAGATGATTAAAAAACCGTTGCAGATAATTCGCTAATGCAGTTAATGAATATTGATCATTTTTCGTTTTAAACCCAAGCGCCAAACCAGGAATATCGATCGATATCACACGATATTTATTACTGAGCAACTGCATTAAGCCTCGCCACTGGCTTTTGTTACCCATAGTACCGTGCAGAAATACCACGCACGGACTGTCAGCTTGACCACCCTCGATGAATCTAAAATTATCTTTAGCAATCGATAGTTGCTGAGACTTCAAATCCCCGAGATAACTCGCCAACTGCTGCTTAATCACATAAGCATTATCACGTTTCAACATTACTAAGGCCTTTATCTTAAGTCGCTGGGCTTACATCAGTATTAATTAGTAATAGATAATAGCAATAGACAAATTTTAGGCAAAAAAAAGCCCAGCATAAGCTGGGCTTTTTTCGACAAAGATTTTACTCTTCGCCAGCTTCTGTTGCTTCAACAACGTCTTCTGCTTCAACAGCAGGACGGTCTACTAATTCAACGTAAGCCATAGGTGCATTATCACCTGAACGGAAACCACATTTCATAATACGAATGTAGCCTCCTGGACGGGCTTCATAACGAGGACCCAATTCATTAAACAACTTACCAACAGCTTCTTTACTGCGAGTACGTGCAAATACCAAACGGCGATTTGCAACGGAGTCAACTTTAGCCAATGTAATCAACGGCTCAGCAACACCACGTAACTCTTTTGCTTTTGGCAAAGTAGTTTTAATGATTTCATGCTCGAACAAAGACACAGCCATGTTTTTAAACATAGCTTGGCGATGCGAACTGGTACGATTAAAGTGGCGACCACTTTTACGATGACGCATGATTAATTTCCTTTACTAACTGAACGCTCTGCTAGATTTAGTCCCGAAGGACTAAGCCAGCACTTTTTCGTCGTTTCGAAGACTTGCTGGCGGCCAATTTTCTAGGTGCATACCTAGAGAGAGACCACGCGATGCAAGAACGTCTTTAATTTCAGTCAGAGATTTCTTACCCAAATTAGGAGTCTTCAACAGCTCAACTTCAGTGCGCTGTATCAAATCACCAATGTAGTAAATATTCTCAGCCTTTAGGCAGTTTGCAGAACGAACAGTTAACTCTAAATCGTCAACTGGGCGCAGAAGGATAGGATCAATTTCCTCTTCTTCTTTCTGCTGCTCAACTACTTCCTCATTTTCCAGGTCAACAAATATTGCTAATTGTTGCTGCAGAATTGTAGCAGAACGACGAATCGCTTCTTCTGGATCGATAGTACCATTGGTTTCCAACTCGATAACCAACTTGTCTAGATCAGTACGCTGTTCAACACGTGCATCATCTACACTGTATGAAATACGCAGAACTGGACTATAAGTCGCATCGATTTGCAATTTGCCAATCGCCTTCGTTTCTTCGTCGTTTTGATTGCGAGACTCTACAGTCTCATAACCACGACCTGAAGTGATTTTTAACGTCATCTTCAGTTCAGTGCCTGGCGCTAAATGAGCAATTACATGCTCAGGGTTAGCGATTTCAACACCGTGATCCAGTTGAATATCGGCAGCGGTAACTGCACCTGCTCCAGATTTAACTAGAGTCAGAGTCGCTTCATCACGTTCGTGAAGTTTGACTGCAACACCTTTAAGGTTTAACAAGATTTCAATTACGTCTTCTTGTACGCCTTCGATCGTGCTGTACTCATGAAGTACACCGTCGATCTCTACCTCTACAATTGCCGCTCCTGGCATGGAGGACAGCAATATTCGACGCAAAGCGTTGCCAAGTGTATGACCGAAACCACGCTCCAGTGGCTCAAGAGTCACTTTCGCATGAGTTTTACTCATTTCTTCAACTTGAATATGACGCGGTGTCAAAAATTCGTTTACTGCGCGCTGCATAGCTGCCCCTTACAATGCTCTAATTATTTAGAGTAAAGTTCCACAATTAGGTTTTCGTTGATCTCTGCTGGTAAATCAGCGCGCTCAGGAACAGATTTAAATGTTCCTTCCATCTTAGTAGCATTCGAATCGATCCATGAAGAATCTCCACGATTACCAGCAAGAACAAGTGCACTTTTAATTCGATCTTGGTTCTTTGCTTTCTCACGAACAGCAACAACGTCACCGCCTTTAACCATGAAAGAAGCAACGTTAACGACAGTGCCGTTAACCGTGATCGACTTATGTGATACCAACTGACGAGATTCTGCACGAGTTGAACCAAAGCCCATACGATAAACAACGTTATCTAGACGAGATTCAAGCAACTTAAGCAGGTTTTCACCTGTAGCGCCTTTACGACGTGCAGCTTCTTTGTAATATCCGCGGAATTGCTTTTCCAGAACACCGTATAGACGGCGAACCTTCTGCTTTTCACGCAATTGTAGACCGTAGTCGGATAAACGACCACGACCTGCGCCGTGTACGCCAGGCTTAGTTTCTAGCTTACACTTGGAGTCTAATGCGCGAACGCCGCTCTTCAAGAATAAGTCAGTGCCTTCGCGACGAGACAGTTTACATTTAGGACCAATATAACGTGCCACTATTCTGTCTCCTTATACACGACGTTTCTTAGGCGGACGACAACCATTATGAGGGATCGGCGTCACGTCTGTGATGTTGTTAATCTTGTAACCACATGCATTTAATGCACGTACAGCAGATTCACGACCTGGACCAGGACCTTTAACTTCAACATCAAGGTTCTTTAATCCAAATTCTTTAGCAGCTTCACCAGCGCGCTCAGCAGCAACCTGCGCAGCGAACGGTGTGCTTTTACGTGATCCACGGAAACCAGAACCACCTGCGGTTGCCCATGCAAGAGCATTACCTTGGCGATCGGTTAACGTTACAATCGTATTGTTAAAAGAAGCATGGATGTGGGCGATACCGTCCGCAACCTGCTTTTTAACTTTCTTCTTAGTACGAGAATTTCCTGGCTTAGCCATATTCTAAATTCCTACTTTTAATATCAACACTGCAACCTAAACAATGACAATGCAGCTACACTAAAAGCCAATCCGTATTATCTACGGATTGGTTTACGAGGACCCTTACGAGTACGCGCATTTGTTTTAGTGCGTTGGCCACGAACTGGAAGACTGCGACGGTGGCGTATGCCACGGTAACAACCCATGTCCATCAATCGCTTGATGTTCATTTGTTTTTCACGACGAAGATCACCTTCAACCGTCAATTGACCTACTTCATTACGAAGTTCATCAAGTTGGGCTTCAGATAGATCAGATATCTTAATCGTTTCAGCAATTCCAGTACTAGCACATAACTGCTTCGCGGTTGTACGACCTACGCCAAATACGTAAGTCAGAGAGATAACCGCGTGCTTGTTATCGGGAATGTTGACACCGGCGATTCGGGCCATGTCTAACTCCAATCAGTTTTTGCTTATAAAGGGCGCAAGATAATATATGCCACCTACATAAAATGCAAGCAACATATTCTTAAACACCACCAATGGTCAAGACTATTATTAGCCTTGACGTTGTTTATGCTTAGGATCTGAAGTACAGATCACTCGCACACTACCGTTACGACGAATCGTTTTACAATTACGGCAGATTTTTTTTACAGAAGCACGTACTTTCATGACGATCTCCTATCAAGTCAGCCTGTTAGCGCGGAACGCTACCAGAACCGAAATTCTTTAAATTGGATTTCTTCATCACTGACTCATACTGATGTGACATCAAATGCGATTGCACCTGGGACATAAAGTCCATCACTACCACTACAACAATCAATAACGAAGTACCACCGAAATAGAAGGGTACATCAGCCAAGACGACTAGCATCTGTGGCATTAAGCACACTGCTGCGATATATAAGGAGCCGAACAATGTCAACTTACCCAATACACCATCGATATAGTTAGCAGTTTGTATTCCCGGACGAATCCCTGGAATAAAAGCACCAGACTTCTTCAAGTTTTCAGCTACGTCTTTCGGGTTAAACATCAACGCCGTATAGAAGTAACAGAAGAAGATGATACCCGCTGCAAACAGTACGATATATAGCGGTTGACTAGGTCCTAACGCTAAAGATACATCCTGCAACCACTCCATTCCTTCGCTCTGCCCAAACCACTGGCCGATCGAAGCGGGGAATAATAACAGACTTGATGCAAAAATAGCAGGAATAACACCAGCCATATTCAATTTCAATGGTAAATGACTTGTCTGTGCTGCAAACACTTTGCGGCCTTGCTGGCGCTTAGCGTAATTAATCGTGATGCGGCGCTGCCCTCGTTCAACGAAAACAACAAATGCAACAATCATAACCGCTACGATCCCAACCACTAACAACACAAGGATGTTTAAGTCCCCTTGACGTGCTGACTCGAAGCTTTGACCGATTGCGCCAGGCAAACCTGCAACGATACCCGCGAAAATCAGTATAGAGATGCCGTTACCAATGCCACGTTCGGTGATTTGTTCACCCAACCACATTAGGAATACTGCACCACATACGAAAGACGGAATAGCTCCCAGATAGAAGTCCATGCCAGAGCTAAAGGTAATCCCCTGCCCCGCTAGACCGACCGACACACCAGTTGCCTGGATAGTAGCCAACAGTACCGTGCCGTAGCGCGTATACTGCGTGATCTTGCGGCGACCAGCTTCACCTTCTTTCTTCAGCTGTTCTAGCTGGGGGCTCACTGCCGTTAGCAATTGCATAATAATAGAAGCAGAAATGTAAGGCATGATGCCAAGCGCAAGAATACTCATGCGCTCTAATGCACCACCCGAAAACATATTGAACATACTCAAGATCGTGCCTTGCTGCTGTTCAAACATCTGCGCTAATTGATCAGGGTTAATTCCCGGTACAGGAATGTGTGCCCCGATTCGATATACGATAATCGCTAAGAATACAAAGCGGATCCGAGTCCAAAGCTCGGTTAATCCACTTTGCATGCCTTGCGGTAGTGAGCCTTTAGCCATTTAGTCCTCGACCTTCCCACCGGCTGCTTCAATAGCAACCTTAGCACCTTTAGTTACTGTCAAACCTTTGATAGTAACAGCTTGTTTGATCTCACCAGACAAGATTACGCGAACACGCTTAATCTTATCGCCGATGATATCTGCAGCTTTAAGAGCCGCTAAATCTACGATGTCGCCGTCAACTTTAGTCAGTTCGTTTAAACGAACCTCTGCAGTATATTGAGCTTTACGTGAAGTAAAACCAAATTTTGGCAAACGACGTTGTAAAGGCATTTGACCGCCTTCAAAACCAGGTGCAACATTACCACCTGAACGTGATTTTTGACCTTTGTGACCACGGCCACAGGTCTTACCATGACCTGATCCGATGCCACGTCCTACACGCTTACGTGCAGTTTTAGCACCTTTAGCAGGGCTGAGTTCATTAAGACGCATCTTATTATCCCTCTACCTTAAGCATGTATTGAACCTTGTTGATCATGCCACGTACTGACGGAGTATCTTCCAACTCTACAGTGTGACCGATCTTACGAAGGCCTAGACCCTTAATGGTCGCGCGATGCTTCGGCAATTTGCCGATTGAGCTACGCAATTGTGTAACCTTTACAGTTTTCTTAGCCATGATGCCTTACCCCAGAATATCTTCTACGGATTTACCACGCTTGGCTGCAACTTGTTCAGGTGACTTCATTTGATTCAAGCCATTGAAAGTTGCACGAACAACGTTAACTGGGTTTGTAGACCCGTAACATTTTGCCAATACGTTCTTAACACCACACATTTCTAAAACTGCACGCATTGCACCACCGGCAATAATACCAGTACCTTCAGATGCTGGCTGCATGTAAACTTTAGAACCGCCGTGGCGTGCCTTAATAGGATATTGCAAAGTAGTACCATCCAATTCAACCTGGATAATATTACGTTTAGCTGCATCCATTGCTTTTTGGATTGCGGTTGGCACTTCACGTGCTTTTCCGCGACCAAAACCAACTTTACCATTTCCGTCGCCAACTACAGTCAAAGCAGTGAAGCCGAATATACGACCCCCTTTTACTACTTTTGCAACTCGGTTCACTTGAACCAGTTTTTCCTGCAGATCGCTTTCGTTACGCTCATTGCGTTCATTATTTGCCATTGTTCCTACCCCTTAGAATTCCAAGCCGCCCAAACGGGCTGCATCAGCCAGGGCCTTAACACGACCATGGTATTGGAAACCAGAGCGGTCAAAAGCAACCTTAGTGACACCAGCAGCTTTAGCGCGCTCAGCGATAAGCTGACCAACTTTAGTTGCCGCTTCGACGTTACCAGTAGTAGTTGCACGCAGATCCGCTTCAACAGTAGAGGCTGTAGCTAACACTTCAGCACCACTGGAAGAAAGAATCTGAGCGTAAATGTGTCTTGGTGTACGGTTTACACACAGACGTACTGTACCCTTCTCGCGAATACGCATACGAGTTTTACGGGCACGGCGTAAACGAGCTGTTTTCTTCTCATTCATGAGCCTAGACCTTATTTCTTCTTAGCTTCTTTGCGACGCACATTTTCATCAGCATAACGAACACCTTTACCTTTATAAGGCTCTGGTGGACGATACCCACGAATTTCTGCGGCTACTTGACCAACCTGTTGCTTATCTGCACCAGAAATAACAATCTCAGTTTGAGATGGTACTTCTACTTTGATGCCTTTTGGTAACTCATAATCCACTGGATGTGAGAAACCTAAGCTCAGACTGACGACTTTTCCTGAGATCTTGGCACGATAACCAACGCCCTGAAGAATTAATTTCTTCTGGTAGCCTTGAGTTACGCCAATAACCATATTGTTCACTAGAGAACGAAATGTACCAGCCATAGCGTTGGCCGACTTATCACCGTTCTTCGGAGCGAAAACAATATTGCTCTCTTCTTGTTTAATTTCTACAGATGAATGGATATTCAACTCTAGAGTGCCTTTACCGCCTTTAATAGCGATCTTAGACTCAGCAAGTGTTACTTCAACACCAGCCGGAATAGCTACGGGAGCTTTTGCAATACGTGACATTGTAAATCTCCTTAGAAAACGGTAGCAATAACTTCGCCGCCAATGCCTTGAGCACGAGCTGCACGATCAGTCATTACACCTTTCGAAGTGGATACAATGGCAACACCAAGACCAGCTTCTACTTTTGGTAGTTTAACTGTGCCTCTGTATTGACGTAAACCAGGACGACTAACACGCTTGATAGTCTCAATTACTGGCTTACCCTCGTAGTACTTAAGGTCTATATTTAGGCTTGGTTTAGCATCGCCTTCAACTGCAAACGCAGCAATATAACCTTCATCTTGTAGCAACTGGGCTACAGATACTTTTAACTTAGAAGACGGCATACTCACATTCGCATGACCAGCCAATTGGCCGTTACGAATACGAGTTAGCATGTCCGCTAAGGGATCTTGCATACTCATTTGTATTTCCTCTGTTGTACAGCGCCCTAGATAGTGAAAGAAAGAGCGCCATTACAGCACTCCTTTTTCACTAGCCGGAATTGCTTACCAACTAGCTTTTTTCAGGCCAGGAACGTTACCTTTCATGCCTTCTTCACGTAACTTAATACGGGAAAGCTTGAATTTACGGTAGACGCCATGTGGACGACCTGTGATTTGGCAGCGATTACGCAAACGGCTCTTTGAAGAATCACGAGGAAGCTTTTGCAAAAGAATTTGCGCGCTCCAACGATCTTCGTCAGAAGAATTTACATTTTGAATAATCGCTTTCAGTGCAGCGCGTTTCTCGGCGTATTTAGCGACTAGCTTCTCACGCTTTGCTTCACGCTGTTTCATACTGACTTTAGCCATGAGACCTCCGTTAGTTACGGAACGGGAAGTTCAATGCTTTCAATAAAGCATGACCTTCTTCGTTCGTATTAGCTGTAGTTGTGATAGTGATATCCATACCGCGAATCTTATCGACTTTGTCGTATTCGATTTCTGGAAAGATAATCTGCTCTTTCACACCCATGCTGTAGTTACCACGGCCATCGAACGATTTACCGTTCAAGCCACGGAAATCACGTACGCGAGGAAGAGAGATGTCGATTAGACGATCTAAGAATTCCCACATACGATCTGAACGCATGGTTACTTTACAGCCAATCGGATAGCCATCACGTACTTTAAAGCTTGCAACAGACTTGCGAGCCTTAGTAACAACAACTTTCTGACCTGACATTGCTTCCATATCAGTAACGGCGCTATCAAGAAGTTTCTTATCGCCTAACGCTTCACCAACACCCATATTCAGGGTAACTTTAGTAACGCGTGGCACTTCCATAACGTTTTTGTAACCAAACTCTTCAGTCAACTTGGCTACAACATCTGATTTGTACAGTTCTTTCAAACGTGACATATCGGTATCTCCTAGTTGCTTTAAGCGATTACTTCGCCGGTTGATTTGAAAACACGCACTTTAGTCTCGCCTTCAACTTTAAAGCCAACACGGTCGGCTTTTTCAGTCTTAGGGTTCCAGATTGCAACGTTAGAAACTTGAATTCCAGCTTCTTTTTCAACGATGCCGCCTGGTTGCTGTAGTTGCGGGTTAGGCTTTTGGTGTTTTTTCACCATATTAATGCCGGTGATGATAACACGATTATCGGCAAGTACTTTAACTACTTTGCCTCGCTTACCATTATCTTTACCAGCAATAACAATTACTTCGTCATCTCTACGAATTTTCAACATGCTATCTCTACCCCTATAACACTTCAGGTGCTAGGGAAATGATCTTCATGAACTTCTCAGAACGAAGCTCACGAGTCACTGGCCCAAAAATACGGGTACCGATAGGTGCATCTGAAGCATTTAATAATACTGCAGAATTCGTATCGAAACGGATAATTGAACCATCCGGACGACGAACACCTTTACGTGTACGAACAACAACAGCTGTAAGTACTTGACCCTTCTTAACTTTACCGCGCGGAATTGCTTCCTTAACGGATACCTTAATAAGGTCGCCGATACGGGCATAGCGACGGTGTGAACCGCCCAAAACCTTAATACACATTACACGTTTGGCGCCGCTGTTATCAGCAACATCCAGCATTGATTGTGTTTGGATCATGCCATTTGCTCCTAGTAACTGCGCTAAACCTTAACGGCGCGCTCATTAACGGTAACCAGCGCCCATGTCTTTGTTTTCGACAATGGACGAGTTTCCTTAACAGTAACCACGTCACCAATTTGGCATTCGTTGTTAGCGTCGTGGGCGTGTACTTTCGTAGAACGCTTCACGAATTTCTTGTAGATCGGGTGCTGAACACGACGCTCTATAAGAACAGTGATGGTTTTATCCATCTTATCGCTTACAACCTTACCAGTAAGGGTGCGTGCAGTAGTTTGTTCACTCATGATTATTCACCTGCCTTCTGAGCCAGCACGGTTTTTACGCGAGCTATGTTACGACGCGTCAGCTTGATTAGATGGGATTGACCCAACTGACCAGTAGACTTCTGCATACGCAACTTAAATTGATCGCTCAACAGCTCTTCGAGCTGAGTTTGCAACTCAGCTACTGACTTATCTTTTAATTCAATCGCCTGCATTACATCACCGTCCGTTTAACGAATGTTGTAGAAATAGGCAATTTTGCCGCTGCAAGATCGAAAGCTTCACGAGCCAATTCTTCACTTACACCATCCATTTCGTATAAAACACGACCTGGCTGGATCTGGCATACCCAGTATTCTACGTTACCCTTACCCTTACCTTGACGAACCTCAAGAGGCTTGCTGGTAATCGGCTTATCAGGAAAAATTCGAATCCAGATTTTCCCGCCACGCTTGATTTTGCGTGTCATTGCACGACGCGCAGCCTCAATTTGACGAGCTGTAATGCGCCCACGGCCAGTAGCCTTAAGGCCAAACTCACCGAAGTTCACTTTACTTCCGCGAGCCAGACCGCGATTGCGGCCCTTCATCATCTTGCGGAACTTTGTACGTTTTGGCATCAACATGGTTAAAAACCCCTATGAACGGCCGCCTTTCTTTTTGCCTTGGTTTTTAGCACGGTTTCGAACTTCTTCGATACCACCCAAGACTTCACCTTTGAAGATCCATACTTTTACGCCGATAACGCCGTAAGTAGTATGTGCTTCGCAAGTACCATAATCGATATCCGCACGTAGTGTGTGCAAAGGAACACGTCCTTCACGATACCACTCTGAACGAGCGATCTCAGCACCACCTAGACGGCCACCAACTTGAATCTTAATGCCTTCAGCACCGCCACGCATAGCATTCTGAACGGCGCGCTTCATAGCACGACGGAACATAATACGACGCTCTAGCTGGCTAGCAACGCTTTGCGCTACTAATTTCGCATCAAGATCTGGCTTGCGGATCTCTTCAATATTGATGTGTACCGGAATACCCATCATATCAGTGATTTCTTTACGTAGTTTTTCTACGTCTTCACCTTTTTTACCAATCACAATGCCTGGACGGGCAGTATGAATAGTAACTTTAGCATTCTGTGAAGGACGTTCAATAACTACCTTACTTACTGATGCTTTAACAAGACGCTTCTCAATATGAGTACGCACTTGAATATCAGTTAGCAAGTTATCTGCATATTTGTCGCTACCGGCATACCAAATACTATTATGGTCTTTGGTAATACCGAGACGAATACCAGTAGGATGTACTTTCTGACCCATCTTCGACTCCCTATTTCTCAGACACTTTAATAGTGATATGGCAAGAACGCTTCAATATACGATCAGCACGACCCTTGGCACGCGGACGAATGCGTTTCATGGTAGTACCTTCGTCAACGAAGATTGTTGATATACTCAACTCATCTACGTCAGCGCCTTCATTATGCTCAGCGTTAGCGATGGCAGATTCCAAAACCTTCTTCATCAAGTCAGCACCCTTTTTAGGGCTAAACTCAAGAAGAATTAACGCATCAGCTACATTTTTACCGCGGATTTGATCCGCAACTAAACGTACTTTCTGTGCAGATATTTGAGCTCCACGTAATATAGCGGCTACTTCTGACATACTATTCACCCCTTATTATCGTTTAGCTTTCTTATCGGCTACGTGACCACGATAGGTACGCGTAACAGAAAATTCGCCTAGTTTATGTCCAACCATGTCTTCTGTAACGAAAACAGGCACGTGTTGACGGCCGTTATGAACGGCAATGGTCAGTCCTACGAACTCCGGAAAGATCGTAGAGCGTCGAGACCAGGTTTTAATCGGACGTTTTTCGCCCGACTCCAACGCTGTCTCTACCTTTGTCATCAAGTGGTGGTCTATAAAAGGACCTTTTTTCAATGAACGTGGCACAGCTCAATCCTCTTTTAAATTTACTTCGCCGAACGACGACGTACGATAAGTTTATCGGTACGTTTATTCGAACGAGTTTTATAACCCTTGGTAGGCATGCCCCACGGAGATACTGGGTGACGACCACCCGATGTACGACCTTCACCACCACCATGTGGGTGATCAACTGGGTTCATAACAACACCACGAACCGTTGGTCGTATACCTCTCCAGCGTGAAGCACCTGCTTTACCAAGCTGGCGCAAGCTGTGTTCGCTATTCCCTACTTCACCTAAAGTAGCGCGACATTCGGATAATACTTTACGCATTTCTCCAGAACGTAGACGCAAGGTGCAGTAAGTACCTTCACGAGCAACAAGCTGAGCAGATGTTCCAGCAGAACGAGCGATTTGAGCACCTTTCATAGGCTTCAATTCGACGCAGTGTATTACACTACCGACTGGAACGTTACGCAGTGGCATAGAACTACCTATTTTAATAGGAGCATCTTCACCAGAACGTACTTCATCACCTGCTGAAAGACCTTTAGGAGCGATAATGTAACGACGCTCACCATCTAGGTACTTCAACAAAGCAATGTTAGCACTGCGATTTGGATCATACTCTAAACGTTCAACAACAGCTGGAATGCCATCCTTGTTACGCTTAAAGTCAATCATACGGTAGTGTTGCTTATGACCACCACCGATATGACGAGTAGTAATTCGACCGTTATTGTTACGACCGCCACTCTTACTTTTCTTCTCTAGCAAACCAGCGAACGGCTTACCTTTGTGAAGCTCAGCGTTTACAACCTTAACCAGATGACGACGGCCAGCTGAAGTCGGTTTAGTTTTTACTAATGCCATTACCCTAGCTCCTTATTCCGCGTCAGCGAAGTCAATGTTCTGACCGGCTGCAAGTGTAACGTATGCTTTACGCATATCATTACGCTTACCAATGCCGCGTGCAGTACGCTTAGTTTTGCCTTTCTGATTCAAGACCTGAACACCTTCAACTTTAACGTCGAATAATGCTTCTACAGCTTTCTTGATTTCAGGCTTTGTAGCATCCGGTGCTACCACGAAGGTATATTGACCTTGCTCTGCGATAACTGTCGCTTTCTCAGAGATACGTGGGCCCATTAATACTTTATAGATACGTTCCTGATTCATCCTAAAGTCTCCTCTAATTTCTTAAGAGCAGAGACAGTTACCAATACTTTATCAAAGGCAACTAGGCTCACAGGATCAACAGCACCCGCTTCAGTAACTGCAACGTGTGGAACGTTACGAGAAGCTAAGTAAAGTTTTTCATCCAGATCTTCAGCAATGATTAGCACGTTGCTCAATTGCAACTCTGCCATCTTCGCAACGAAGTCTTTGGTCTTGTGAGAATCCATAGTGAATTCTTCAGTAATAACCAAACGCTCTTGACGAACTAATTCAGAAAGAATGCTCTGCATCGCAGCACGATACATCTTCTTGTTAACTTTTTGCTCGAAGCTACGTGGGCTAGCGGCGAATGTAACACCACCTTTGCGCCAGATAGGACCACGAGAAGTACCGGCACGTGCACGGCCAGTACCTTTTTGACGCCAAGGCTTAGCACCACCGCCGCTTACAGCTGCGCGGTTTTTCTGAGCTTTTGTACCTTGACGACCAGTAGACAGGTATGCCGTAACAACCTGATGTACTAATGATTCATTGTATTCGCGACCGAAAGCAACTTCGGAAACAGATACAGTGGCACCACTGTTTGTTGTCAGTTCCATAGTTGTTCTCCTAGCGCTTAATCTTAACAGCTGGTTTAACGATCAGATCACCGCCGGTAGCGCCGGGTACTGCACCTTTAACCAACAACAAGCCGCGTTCAACATCTACGCGAATGATCTCTAGATTTTGAGTAGTTACCTGCTCAGAACCCATGTGACCTGCCATTTTCTTACCTTTCCAAACACGACCAGGAGTTTGACACTGACCGATTGAACCAGGTGCACGGTGAGACAATGAGTTACCGTGTGTAGCATCTTGCATTTGGAAATTCCAACGCTTAACACCACCTTGAAAACCTTTACCTTTAGAGGTACCGGTTACATCTACTTTCTGGCCGTCTTCAAAACGAGCAACAGTAAGCTCAGCGCCTACAGTGAACTCTTCTTCAGTACGAAATTCACAAAGACCACGACCGGCTTTAACATTCGCTTTAGCGAAGTGACCAGCGGCTGGCTTTGAAACGCGAGAAGCTTTCTTCTCACCATAAGTAACCTGAATAGCTTGGTAGCCATCAGTTTCTTGAGTTTTAATCTGTGTAACTAATTGAGTCGGAACTTCAATCACTGTTACTGGGATAGCTTGACCATCCTCAGAAAAAACTCGGGTCATGCCAGCTTTTTTGCCGACTAAACCTATCGTCATAATACTTTCCTCTAGTGTAGGGGGCTAATACCCGCTATGGCCGCTCCAAATCAATCACAAGTGATTTCATTGAGCGTTACACAAGAACTGTGTCTGATTAATAATTAAGCAAGATTGCTTAATTATTAACCTAAGCTAATTTGAACTTCCACACCGGCAGCCAAATCAAGCTTCATCAACGCATCAACTGTTTTTTCAGTTGGCTCAACAATGTCAAGCATGCGCTTATGTGTACGGATTTCAAACTGATCACGAGCGTCTTTGTTGACGTGTGGTGAAACCAATACTGTAAAACGCTCTTTACGAGTAGGTAGTGGAATAGGACCACGAACCTGAGCGCCTGTACGTTTAGCAGTTTCAACAATTTCCTGAGTCGAAGAATCGATCAGTAAATGGTCAAACGCTTTCAAACGGATACGGATACTTTGATTTTGCATTCGTTCCAGTCTCCAATTAATGTTTAGATGCAGCCGAACACCCTTCGAAAAGGGAGGCGAATTGTATGCCTCTGATCAAAAAGTGTCAAGCGCACAAAAAGAAAGGCCCCCTTCCCTAATTGGGAAGAAGGCCTTTCTTACTATAAAGCCTCAAATAATCAACAACTTACGTTATTAAATTATTATCAACCCGTGCTGAATAATAATTTCAAAATTCAACAATGTAGCTAAAGCCGCAATTAAGCGATTACTTTACCAACAACACCAGCACCTACAGTACGGCCACCTTCACGGATAGCGAAACGTAGACCTTCATCCATCGCGATTGGTGCGATTAGAGTCACTTCTAGGTTAACGTTATCACCCG
>JAESQF010000077.1 GCA_016765295.1 Oleispira sp. | reverse complement strand
TTAGCAGAGGTTCAATCTATTTCAGCTACTGCTAACGCCTTTGCAGCGATTAAGGCTGATGGTTCGGTAGTGACCTGGGGCAGTTCTCGAACTGGTGGTGACAGCGTTCTGGTAGCAGATAAGTTAATAGAAGTTCAATCTATTTCAGCTACTGCTGGTGCTTTTGCCGCGCTTAAGGCGGATGGTTCGGTAGTGATTTGGGGGGATGCTAGTTATGGTGGTGATAGCTCTTTTATTGCAGGTCAATTAACTGGTGTGCAGTTTGTTTCAGCTAACTCTTTTGCTTTTGTTGCTGTGAAAAATGATGGCTCTGTAGTCACTTGGGGAAACGCCAATTATGGTGGTTTCGCACAAGATACAACTGGGCTTGTGCCAGGTGGGAGGACTATTACTTTAAAATAACCCCAAAAAAAGCCCGATGATCACAAGATCATCGGGCTTTTTTTTGGCTCTTATTTTTGAGAGCCCTAGAGGAGGATTAAACGACTACTTCTTCTTAGCCGTTTTACCACCACGCATAGAGTCGAAGAACTCATTATTAGTTTCGCTTTGGCGCAGCTTATCTAACAAGAATTCAATCGCTGGTATGTCTTCCATTTCTGCAAGCAGGCGACGCAAGATCCATAGACGCTGAAGATCGGCTTCAGGCATCAATAGGTCTTCACGACGAGTACCAGAACGGCGAATGTTGATCGCTGGGTAAACACGCTTTTCAGCGACTTTACGATCAAGGTGCAGTTCTTGGTTACCAGTACCTTTAAATTCTTCGTAGATCACTTCGTCCATCTTAGAACCAGTATCTACTAGGGCCGTTGCGATGATGGTTAAAGAACCACCCTCTTCGATGTTACGTGCAGCACCGAAGAAGCGCTTTGGCTTTTCTAATGCGTGGGCATCAACACCACCGGTTAATACCTTACCAGAGGAAGGAACGACAGTATTGTAAGCACGGGCTAGACGAGTAATAGAGTCTAATAGGATTACTACGTCACGCTTGTGTTCAACTAAACGCTTGGCTTTCTCGATAACCATTTCGGCTACCTGAACGTGACGGGATGGTGGCTCATCGAAGGTAGAAGCAACAACTTCTCCACGTACTGAGCGAGTCATTTCGGTTACTTCTTCTGGGCGCTCGTCGATCAATAGTACGATCAATTCACACTCAGGGTTGTTGCGCGAGATTGCTTGGGCAATGCTCTGTAGCAACATCGTCTTACCGGCTTTTGGTGGCGCAACAATTAAGCCACGCTGACCTTTACCAATAGGAGCAACAAGATCGATAACACGTGATGCTAGGTCATCAGCAGAACCATTACCAACTTCTAATATTAACGGCTCATCTGGAAAGAGCGGCGTTAGGTTTTCAAATAAGGTTTTATTCTTAACGTTCTCAGGCTTATCGCCATTGATCTCGCTAACTTTAAGCATTGCAAAGTAACGTTCACCTTCTTTCGGTGGACGAATCTTCCCGGCAACCGTATCACCCTTACGCAAGTTGAAGCGTCGGATTTGGCTAGGAGACACATAAATGTCATCTGGGCCAGCAAGGTAAGAAGAGGTCGCGCTACGTAAGAAGCCGAAGCCATCTTGTAGAATTTCTAAAATGCCATCGCCGTAGATGTCTTCGCCGCTTTTAGCGTGCTTTTTCAAGACTGCGAAAATGATGTCTTGTTTACGAGAACGGCTTACGTGCTCGATGCCCATTTCTTTGGCGATATCCAGAAGTTCTGGAACGGCTTTTTGCTTTAATTCAGTAAGATTCATAGATAGGATAAGAAGTTTTAATGCTTATTAAGGAATAAAATAATATACCTAAAGAAGTGGTATATATCGGGAGGTTGTCTGTTACGACTAGATATTGTACAAATTTAATATAGACGGTTTGCTATGGGCTGTCTAGGGGAAAGCCAGAGATAAAGCGCGATAAGTCATGCTTTATCTCTAAATGCACCCAATTAATCATTAGGCGCAATCAATTAGATGCTTTGCTCGATGAAAGCGACTAATTCAGACTTGCTCAAAGCACCGACTTTCGTTGCTTCGGCGCTGCCGTTTTTGAAGATCATCAACGTAGGGATGCTACGGATACCAAACTTAGGCGCAGTCGCTTCGTTTTGGTCGATGTTCAATTTAGCAACTTTAATCTTGCCAGCGAACTCAACAGCGATTTCTTCAAGAACTGGAGCGATCATTTTGCAAGGACCACACCATTCAGCCCAGAAATCAACCAATACAGGTAAATCAGAACCTAGAACGTCAGTATCAAAAGAATCGTCAGATAGGGTTAGGATATTATCACTCATGGATTATCTCCGGAATTTAGTTATCAGAATTTATAAAGGTGTGCATTGTACGGAGCCAGATTCAGTACGCAAGTCAAAAAATGCGTAACTAGGATAAAACAGCTATTCCGTAACATTGTCACAATCACGTATGATTCAATATAGTTACTGTTATATAAGGCCTTAGGGTAAAAATTCAACTATGTCAGATTTTAATCAGCAAGAGCCTAATCAGCCAAGCTCTAGTAAAGCAGACTTAGAGCAATCAGTTGAGCAGCAAGAGTCGAAGCAGATTGCCGCCATCGACCTTGGATCGAACAGTTTTCATATGCTTATTGCCCAGCAACTGCAGGGTGAACTGCGTACGGTTGAGAAACGTGGTGAAAAGGTGCAGTTGGCCGCCGGCTTGAACGAACGAGGGTATCTCAGTGAAGAGGCGATGCAGCGGGGGTTAGAGTGCTTGCGTGGGTTTGCTAAGCACCTACGCAATTTTAAACCAGAAGCGGTGACGATTGTGGCGACCAATGCTTTGCGAGTCGCGCGTAATCGCAGTGACTTCATTACCCGTGCCGAAGAGATTTTAGGCTTTCAAATTGAGTTAATTGCCGGTCGTGAAGAAGCGCGACTGATCTATCTTGGGGTGAGTCATACCCAGGCGGACGATGAAGGTAAGCGCTTGGTAATCGATATTGGTGGTGGTAGTACCGAGTTCATTATTGGTGAGCGCTTTGAATCGAAGGCGCTTGAGAGCCTTTTTATGGGTTGTGTATCTTATACCCAGCAGTTTTTTTCTGATGGAAATATTACCGATTTAAATTTTCATCGCGCGGTTGCCCGTGCTCGACGTGAGTTATTAGACATTCAGCAAGCGTATAAAGCGATTGGTTGGAATGAGGTGATTGGTTCATCGGGAACTATTCGGGCCACAGAGCAGGTGCTCATCAATAAAGGTTGGAGTGAGCAAGGCATTAGTCGTGAAGGTTTGAATAAGCTTTGTCAGTGGTTAACGTCCCATAAAAACATTGCGGATATTGAATTGCCTGGCTTTAAGCCGCAACGACAACAGGTTTTCATTGCGGGTGTAGCCATTCTTAAAGGCATCTTTGATACCTTTAAGATTAAGATGATGCATTATTCAGACGGGGCTTTGCGTGAAGGGGCTTTGTGGGATTTGATTGGCCGCTCTGGTCACGAAGATGTACGCCAGCGCACAGTGAACTCGATGCAGCAACGTTTCCATGTGGATCAAGCGCAAGCAAGTCGGGTTAAGTCTTGCGCCTTTGATATGCTAGAACAAGTCGAGAAAGATTGGAAGTTACCTAGCACGGCAAAAAATTGGTTATTGTGGGCGGCTGAATTACACGAAATAGGCTTGAGTATTACCCATCATCAATTTCAAAAACACGGTGCTTATTTAGTGCGGCATAGCGATATGGCGGGCTTTACACGACAAGGGCAAGAATTATTATCAGTATTGCTTAAAGGTCATCGCCGCAAATTTCCGTTAGCGGGTTTAGACAGTTTAAACCCTGTAGTGCGTCAGCAAACACGTTATATTTGTGTGCTATTACGCCTCGCGGCAGTGCTTAATCACAGCCGGGGTTCAGTAGAGTTGCCAGTGATTGAATGTCAGGCTAAAAATGCTGCGATCACGTTAATTTTTCCGCAAGGCTGGTTCGAACAGCACCCGCTGACTCATGATGATTTAATTGTAGAATCAAATTATTTGAATGCTGCGGGCTTAGAGCTGGTTGTTGCGGAAGAAGCTTAGCGTAGAAAGCTTATGGGTAGCGGCTACTTAGCCGCTGCGAGTTTCTCTAATAGTATTTGCTGGGCGCGCACAACTTCTAGTTCGCCAGTTTCTTCATTCTTCTGTGGCTGAGCTAGTATGTAATGGCCGTCAGCATCCAGATCCCAAGCTTGGCTATTATCGGCAAGATAGCATTCAAACTCTTCTTTCATGCGGCTGCGTAATTTGTTGCCTTCGATGGGGAAACAGGTCTCCACACGATTTAATAAATTACGCTCCATCAAATCGGCGCTGGCCGCGTAGAACTCGTCTTTACCGTTATTACAGAAAGAATAAACACGGGTATGTTCTAAGAAGCGGCCAACAATAGAGCGTACGCGAATATTATCAGATACCCCAGGTATTCCCGGACGTAAGCAACACATCCCGCGAATAACCAAATCAATTTGAACCCCAGACTGAGACGCTTTATACAGTGCGCGAATAACCTTGGTTTCCGTTAAACCATTAGCTTTCAACCGAATGTAGGCCGGTTTGCCTTCTTCCGCATGTAAACGCTCACGCTCGATCAGCTCTAATATTTTTTTATGTAGAGTAAAAGGCGCGTGGAAAAGTTTTTTGATGCGCAGCGCTTTGCCCATTCCAGTCAGCTGTTGAAACAGTTTGTGAACATCTTCACTGATAGCGTCATCGGCGGTTAAAAAACTGTAGTCGGTATAAACTCGGGCATTACCTGCGTGGTAGTTGCCTGTACCGAGGTGAACATAGCGGCGTAATTTGTTTTGCTCTTTCCGTACAATTAGCATCATCTTAGCGTGAGTTTTATAACCTACTACGCCATAAACAACCACCGCCCCAGCTTCCTGTAGGCGGTTGGCAAGGTAGAGGTTTTCCTCTTCGTCAAAGCGCGCTCGCAGCTCAATAACAATGGTGACTTCTTTACCTTTGCGGGCGGCGTCGACTAAAGCATTTACGATTTCTGATTTAGCGCCGGTACGATAGAGCGTTTGTTTGATCGCTAGCACAGAAGGATCTTTCGCCGCTTCACGTAACATATCGACAACCGGAGTAAAGGACTCAAACGGATGTAAAAGCAGAGTGTCTTTTTCGCGAATG
Source organism: Oleispira sp. (assembly GCA_016765295.1). GTDB lineage: Bacteria > Pseudomonadota > Gammaproteobacteria > Pseudomonadales > Oceanobacteraceae > Oleispira. The sequence continues at coordinate 2,227 of JAESQF010000077.1, read as the reverse complement.
GCTTCGAAGATGCTCTTTTTGAAACTTAGGTGTTTTGGCAAACCCGGAGTAAAAGGAGGGTAGCGTAAATCTGGGCGCTTAATTTTGCCAACGACTTCCATCATTCGACCAAGGTTCACGGGGCCGTTTACTTGATAAAGATCGCTTTCTTTTAGTGCAAATTTAGTCAGTAAAAATTCGACCAAGTCTGCGGGACAATTATCGGCGACTTCTAAGCGCATTTCTTCACCGAAATTACGCGAGTGTAATTCGTCTTCAAGGGCGCTCGCGAGATCGACGGTATCATCGTGGTCGATTTCCAAATCGGCATTCCGCGTAACTCGGAATTGGTAGCAGCCTTTAATCGTCATGCCTGGGAAGAGTTCGTCGGCAAAGTGGTGAATGATGGACGATAGAAATACAAAGTTATCGCCATCTTCACATAATTCATCCGGTAGGCGAATTATTCGAGGTAGTGAGCGAGGGGCTGGAATTAGTGCTAAGCCGGTTTCACGACCAAAGGCATCCTTGCCTTCTAAGCTTACGATGAAGTTAAGGCTTTTATTTACCAGACGTGGAAACGGGTGGGAGGGGTCGAGTCCGATCGGGCTAGAAATTGGCAGCACGTTATTGTCGAAATATTCTTTCACCCAAGCTTGCTGTTCTTCGGTCCACGTTGAACGACGTAAGAACCGGATATTTTCTTCTGCTAAGGCAGGAAACATAACATCATTAAGAATGTCGTACTGACGCTCTAAGGTATTGGTGCAAATCTCATTGATTTGTTTCAGCACTTGTTCAGCGTGCAAGCCATCCGCCCCAGCGGTTTCACGACCAAACGCGAGTTGCTGCTTTAAACCGGCAACGCGCACTTCAAAAAATTCATCGAGGTTGCTGCTGAATATACACAGGAAAAATAGACGCTCTAATAACGGGTGCGTCTCATCCAGCGCTTGCTCTAATACGCGAATATTGAACTGCAAATGGCTCAATTCCCGATTGATATAATATTCCGGGTTTTGCAGATCGATCACTGTATCGTCAGTCGCTGACATTGTTATTCCTTATTTAAGCTTTCTTGATCGCCGTAAATTTAAATTATGTAACGTGCTGCATCAAGTAGTTCCTTTTTGGGTGCGCCGTACATACGTCCATGTAGGCTCGACCCCCGCATCCATGCGGCGTGAACGCCCCATAAATGAACCACTTGATACATCCCCACTTAATAGCGAAATACATTAGAATATTCTATCCAATGAAATCTGACGGCTAAAATTTCTTAAATCTACCAGTTAGCAGTCATATGTATTACATGAAAAATCTATGAATATATAGTAAGTGTTATTGGCAATGCATTAGGTTGTTTGTTTCTGAGGGCTTCCCGCAGCAGGAGCTGTGGAGAGCCTACAGGGAGAGCGCAGCGACGTATTCACGGCGTCCCCAGAAATAAACAACCTAATGCAGTGCGTACCCAAGTTTTTAGCCTCGGCGTTTTTCTCAAAGTTTACTTATTTAACTCTTCAGCAAACTGCTTCGCGTAGTAAGTCAGAATCGCATTAGCGCCAGCACGTTTAATGCAGGTTAATGACTCGTGCATCACCGCTATATCATCCAGCCAGCCATTTTGTGCGGCGGCTTTGTGCATCGCATATTCACCACTTACTTGGTAAACAAAAGTCGGTACACCAAACTCTTGTTTCACGCGACGCACTATATCCAAATACGGCATGCCAGGCTTCACCATAATCATGTCAGCGCCTTCGGCCAAATCCATCGCCACTTCATGCAAGGCTTCATCGGTATTGGCTGGGTCCATCTGGTAATTTTTCTTATCTGCCTTACCAAGATTAGCAGCTGAACCTACCGCATCGCGGAAAGGGCCATAATAAGCAGAGGCGTATTTTGCAGAGTAAGCCAGAATACGCGTATTCACATGGCCTTCATTTTCTAAAATACCGCGGATTTCACCAATACGGCCATCCATCATATCACTCGGGGCAACAACATCAGCACCGGCTTCGGCGTGAGATAGCGCTTGGCGAACTAAGCTATCGACCGTGCGGTCGTTTAATACATAACCGCTTGCATCCAAGATGCCGTCTTGACCATGAATAGTAAAAGGATCAAGGGCAACGTCTGTGATAATACCTAATGTTGGGCAGGCATCTTTAATTGCACGGACGGCACGCTGAGCCAAGCCATTTGGGTTATAAGCTTCTTCGGCGAATTCTGTTTTAGCACTGGCGGG
>JAESQF010000076.1 GCA_016765295.1 Oleispira sp. | reverse complement strand
TTAAATCCCAGGCTAATAGCATCAGGGTTGGCGAGATAAGCAGCGATACCGACGACATGTTCGAGCCACTATAAGAGAGACTGACCGATGAATCTTGATAAAGTCAGGACTAGACCATTTTTATTATTGATGATCAGCGATGCCGTTGATAGCGGCTTAATCACGCCTGCACAAATGTCGACTATAGAAAGCCTGTTGGTCGACATGTCCTTAAAAATAGCCAAGAGCTTTTTTTCACCGGTTATCAGTCATGACCTAAAAAAATCGTGCTCTATTGTGCTGGGAGTAACGACACTTGGGCTGTTAAAGCTAAGTGAGGGCGATACCCTTAAAGCACAAAAAATTCTGCTAGAAGATACGGTTCTTACCTGTTTTCGCAAGGGCTGGGAAAGCGTAAACGCGCTATTTAAGGCACATGGTCCCGACGCGAATCGCGCTATATTATTAACGAACTACCAATACAACGACAACGAACACAAGGATATAGTATCGATTCATGCGGCACTTATGTCCATGCAGCAAGAGGTTAAGCTACTACAGCAAATAGCGGACAAGTTTAAAAATCCGTTGTCAGGCTTAGCCATAGACCTGCTTGATCTCGATGTAGCGACCATTAAGGCGGATGTTCAGCTATCGATATTTGAGACTATGATGAAGCGCCACGACCTTGGCCATAAACATTATGATGAGATAAAAGCCCTGCTGTCTTCTTACCGTGATAAAGCCGATATTTTTAACGATGAATTCAGTGAAGCCACTGAAACCATCCAGAAGAAATACGGTGTAGCGATAAGTCAACGGATCGAAGACTGGCTACCGAGTATTAAAGATAACTTTCGCAAAACGCTTGAACTGCTTGCCTTTGAGAATAGCGGACCTGAAATTTACATCAGCTTTTTTGAACAAGTCTTGCGTGGCAATATAAACCCCACTCATTTTGTTCACGCCTATGAAAGTCTGCTAGAGCCAGAAAGACAGCTGTACCCAGATCTTAAAATGCAAATAGAAGCTGAAGCAGATTTCAAAGACTTACCTGACGAGGAAGAAGCTGACTTGCCATTTGATACTGATCTTATTAGCGATTTTGAAGACGATACCACTATCGATTATTAGCCTGACATAAGGGGTGGGCTGACCCTCGCCCCCGTTAATTATCCTTCTAGACGGCCAATAGATAAAAAATGCGCTCATCTACAAGATTGACCGCAATTACTTTTAGACTGAACCAAATTATAATTAATGTACTTATTCCATTCGCCTTTTTCGTTTATTAGCATTGGTATAATCAATAGCGCTAGACCAACAGAAAATGATTGATATTGAAGCAACAGTGATCCTTCACTATCCATACTTGCCTTATAGCCGAAACTATTCACGCCTAAAACAAAGCTAGCTTCTGCTGGCGCACGCACGTGCAGCTCATTAGGATCGGCACTACTTAAGAGTAGGACCCTTTCACTGATAACCTCTCCTGTAACTGATTTTGAAATTACGTGTATGGATTCACACTTATTTTGCACTATTTCTAATAACTCAGCTTGTTCGTCGAATAAAAGATGTAAGATTACCTGAGGTCTTGTTTCCGATAAGGCGTAACGCCCTGAAACATCTAGGCACGTCTTTTCTGCGCTCACCCTATGAGGCCAATCTTTTGGATAAGGTGTAGAATCTATAGAAACACAACCATGACAGATCGCCAGCAAAAGGCCGATAAATACAATTTTAATCAAAGGAGTCAACCTCATCACTGGTTAAATAACGCCACTGGCCCAGTTCAACATCTAAAGAGACTTGGCCAATTTTTTCTCGATGTAAGTGTTTAACACGATTACCCACAGCCCGAAACATACGCTTAACTTGACGAAATTTACCTTGCGTAATCGTCAACAGTACTTCGTTAGAGCTTAGTACCGTTACTTTTGCCGGCAGTGTTGGCTCATCTATCCCAGTCAACATAAGCCCCTGTTCAAGCTTTAAGATAGCCTCGTCAGAAATCTCATCACGTAAAGTTACTCGGTAAACTTTTTCACACTGAGCGTTGGGCGTTATTATTTTTGAGGTCCAACTCCCGTCATCGGTAATGAGCACCAAACCCGTGGTATCGGCATCTAAACGCCCGACAATATGCAACTCTGATTTTTTATTCACATCCAGATAGTTAAGAATTGAAGGGTGACTTTCGTCAATATTCGAACACAGGGTATTTGCAGGTTTATGGATTAAGATATAACGAAAGGGCCGAAGTTTCAGTGAGATATCATCCAGTGTTACACGATGATTGCCATATACCTGAACTGCACCATCCGTAAAGACTTTGTTGTCTATTTTCACCATTCGGCGCTGTAGTACATCAATCGCTTCAACTCTATTTAGCTCAGTACTCTTACAAATATATTTATCAAGTCGCATTCGACAATTTACACTCAAAAGAAAATCAGTGAGGCCTCACTCTATTTGAGATAACCACTTATCCAAGCCATTTTATAACTTTACCGCGCCCATGCCAGCAATATTTGAACAATAGCGAATCAGACAGTTATAGCGCTGACATACGTGGTTAAGTACATTTAAAAACTGCTGCCGGTCGGCATCGGGAAACTCTAATCGCATAGGGCGTGACATAGCGACCACCTATATTTAAGGGCTTAAATATAGGTAGTGGGTATTTGTGAAAAGGCAAAAGGCAAGACCTGACCCTCCTACCGCGCGCCTCTTGACCCCGGTGCCCCCGATAAACTGGGGGAGTATCAACCTGACCCTCGTGCCCTTGACCCAGGAGCCCGATATTAGATGTGTTCCTTTATAATATCGTCAATATCACCACACCCATCTAGATACTGATCTGGAATTGATTCTCGATAAACGATGTCTTTCCAAATAATATTAATTCCATATTCCATGAGGTTCGCATACCCCTCTAAAAATTCATTCGCATTCAATTCCGCCACACATCCAATCGCATGAATATTTAAGCCACACATTGTTTCAAAATAGTCTTTTACAACTTGATCATCTTTTCTTTGCAGTTCAACGACTTCGACCATGTTCTCTTCAGTAATCTCCCAATACTCCTCATGATTGGGATTATCTATCAGACCTAACTGGGCTAATAAATGCTGTTCATCAACACTCCTTATTTTTATTGCGTGATCATTACCTTTACAAATTTCCCAAATATCAACTTGCGAGTCACAATACTGCCCACTTTCTCTGCCCAATATACCAACATTAAACACTCCGAAGCGACAACCCGATATAGAACAGCTATTACGCTTTTTCCTATTTTGAATAGAGGTGATATAATCCCTCATCAAATAAAACTCATGCATAAAAGAGCGAGATAGCTCAAAATCATTCCTAATAATTACTATATTCTCCAAGTGATTTTTAGCGTTATTTGACCAATTATAACTGCCATTAATCACAATACTTTCATCTATAATGCAAAATTTGTTATGCATTAAACCACCAGACACTTTTACTTTCTCTATTTTAATTGAAGGATTGAGAGCTGAGATACTTTTTTCATTATTAGCGTCATCATTAACAATTATTTCAACGGTAACCCCATTAGTTATAGCGTCTACCAAAACTGGACCATAAATATCTGTATTTAACCAAGCGACGCAAATACGAATGCTTTTCTTTGCCCCCCGTAACTCATTGATAATTTTTCTTTCAATATCCTGAAAGCTAGACTCGGTTTTTATCACTTATATTCCCTTAAAAATTTGCGCATAAATTAAAGGCGAAAGGTCTTGGGCCAGGTATTACTTTGTGCGCTTAGGCAAAAGGCAAGACCTGTCCCCCGCCCGCTTGAATCACTCTTAAATGTTTTGTTAGCCCAAAGTCGACTTGAGGACTAAACGTAATGAGATACTATTTTCGTTTTTGAACGATGCAGCACTTATCTTACCGAAAATATATGGTCTATCTTCATTCAATACTAAATCAACATCTTCTAGAATTTTATACGCGCCCCCTTGAAG
>JAESQF010000021.1 GCA_016765295.1 Oleispira sp. | reverse complement strand
TACAGATTTGGATTGCTTTTGGTTTAAGGCCGATAAATCGTCTCTACCAATACCCGTAATGTCATTTTTATAAGTAACATTTGTAGTGGCATTCCATATTACTGAAGCATCTGCTGCTACATAGTTTTTAGGTGTGGTTTGGTCCAGTGTTATTCCATATTTCAATGCACTGTATGAGTCTACACGCTGTTGTTCAACTGTTGTAAGTACTCTATCATACAGCATAAATTCTTGAATGTCTCCCAAATATCGATAGGTGCTGTTCGACCTTCCCAAAAACACAGGTTGGTTGGGGAAATAAGTGGTTCTAGCACTGGTATGAATATTATTTCCATTCCAATATAAATTTGCTTGATTGGAGGATGATTGGCTTGCGCTATAAAAATGGGGAATATGAGTACTTTCAGGTGTAGGGAGATTATCAATTCTTGAATTGTTCCCAAAACTTTCATATAAAGTTTCAGAAGTCCACGTAAGGTGAGAATTACTATTTCCTCCTATACGCCAATGACCCGTTTCATTACCATTGGTAACGTTTTCATTATCTTGATAAGTGACTATAAAACCTTGGGCCTCTGTCCAACCAGAAGCAATATTTCCGAAATTAAAATACTCATCGGTGCTTACCCCTTGAATTGAAACACCAGGATTAAAGTTAAGGGAATTGGACTCAAAATCTGGAGTTGCCACAGTTGTGGGAACATAGTTATTGGTACTTTGATCTTCCCAAGTAATAACAACAGAACTACCGGTCACACCCATATCCGCTCTCATCCAAACTTGAAGGTCGGCACTAACACCTCCTGGAAATGGTGCCGTATACGCCAAAGTAAACAGGTCGCCATCATTTAAATCAATACCATCAAAGGTAACTTTGCTTCCCATTATCGTACCTCCCGTAATTACCGATGCATTTGAAAAATCACCATCACCATCGGTATCTACAAGTAGTTCGATATCATATGCATTTGAAGATACTTTATCAAACGTAATGGTCAAGTTACTTACACTACCTGTTTCTGCTACTTTCCATTCTCTGCCTAGGCGGTATTTAGCGACCGCGGCAGCCGGTAATTCAGTAGTTTGCAAATCTGCATTTGCATCATCATTCCCCCATACCAAAAAGTTTTTATCGGCAGCAAAAGTGTTTGTATTCGTTATGTTGTCTACGGCTATTTCACCCAGACCAATAGTTACCAAAGCATCATCATTTACCGATTTGGACTGTTTTTGGTTCAATGCAGAAGCATCATCCCTACCCATACCGGCAATGTCATTTTTATACGTTGCATTGGTTGTCCCGTTCCATATTATCGTAGCATCAGAAGCTAGATAATTTACAGGTGATGTTTGATCTAATGTAATACCATATTTAAGTGCTAAATACGATTCTATTCTATTATTATTTGCAGAAGCCGATGAATTGTAAAGAATCATTTCGGCCATATCGGTCGACGCAGAAGCTCCTAGGCCCTTTATGTGAACTCCTCTTGCACTTCCTACACTAATAGTACCAATTTTATCACCATTGGTTCCACTAATCTCCTTAATATTATATACTCCAGAGGCTGTAGTTTTACTGTACTGTAGTATTACCCAGTCATTTATAGTGTTTGTAACATTTGAAGCCGGGTCATTTGCTGTTGTGATGGTATATCCATAACGGCCTGTATTATTGTACTGTTCTAATCTTACATTTTCATTGTTGTTGGCAGGATTATTAAAAAGTCGTTGAGAGTTACCTGAACCATTATTATTGAATACTGCATAAAAGGAAACATCAAGAAATTCTTCATCGTTTCCAATTTTTTGATAAGAACCAACTGTGTTCAAAGAAGGATTAAAATTGGCATTGGCATCATTTATAATGACACTTCCCCCATCATAATTTCTAGAATTAACACTTGCATCATTCCAATTACTTGAAGTTGTTGACGGTGTATCAGCCCTTAACCATAGTGCTAGATTCGCAGTTTCTCCGCCGGGTGCAGGTAGTGTATAACCCAAAGTGAATATATCTCCATCATCTAAATCCACTCCTGTAAAAATAGCCTCACCATCAATTGCAGTACCCCCGGTAATGATCGTGGCATTAGAAAAATCACCATCGCCATCTGTATCTATATATAATTCTAGATTTTGGACTATTTCTGAAACATTAGCAAAACTCACGGTTAAATTTGTTACCGTACCTGTCTCCGCCACCTTCCATTCCCGGCCCAAACGCTGTATTGCTGCTGCTGACGCAGGCATCTCTGTAGTTTGCAAATTTGTACTTGCATCGTCATTACCCCAGATTAAAAAGTTTTTATCTGCAGCAAACGTATTGGCATTTGCATCATTGGTCACGGCAATTTCACCCAGACCTATGGTTGCTATTACATCTGTATGTATAGACTTAGATTGTTTTTGATTTAGTGCTGATAGATCATCTCTACCAATACCTGTTATATCATTATTGTAAGTTGCATTGGCCGTACCGTTCCATATTACTGTACCATCTGATGCTAGGTAATCTGTTGCAATACTCTGATCTAATGTAGTACCATATTTAATCGCAAAATAAGAGTTCACTTGTTGGCGTTCAACAGTTGTAAGTACCCTATCAAACAATGCCAATTCTGCTTGTTGACCTGACCAGTTGTTAAAATCCCCTCTTCCTAAATAATTTGTTGCATCTGCATTAAAGTTTACTGTATTGTTGGTAGAAACTACCTGTGTAAAGCCATTGAACCCAGCTTCAAATAATCCAGCTCCTGCACGTACGTTGTATGTATTCCAATCAGCCAAGGCGAAAGGAGTGGATACATTTACAGTCGTTGCCGCTTTTGCATCTAATACTGCCCCTGTTCCTGTATTCCAACCATAGCGATCGTTATTTCCAAAATTTTCATATATACTATTATTGTCAGTATAGTTATAGTGGGCATTTGAATTTCCTCCAAATGAAAAGGCATGTCCATCAGAACCTGCATTAGATGTCTTGGCTATAGAAAACACCTCTCCTGCAGCATAGCCAGAAGAAATACTTGGCTTGGATACATAATCCCCGTTGTCATAATCAATGTATGGGTTAAAGTTCAACCCTTCTACCCGTGCCGGATCACTGGTTACAACTGTAAAATCGTTGTCATTCCCCGATTGATCTTTCCAACCTGTACCATTGACCATATTACCCACGGGGGCATCATTTGCTCTTAACCATAGGGTTAAATTGGTATTTACACCACCTGGAGCAGCTTGTGTGTACCCCAAGGTAAATACATCGTTATTATTTAAATCCACGCCAGCGAATGTTACCACACCATTAGAAACCGTGCCTCCAATAATTACC
>JAESQF010000075.1 GCA_016765295.1 Oleispira sp. | reverse complement strand
CAGTGGCAGAGGCTTTAAATGCTGGGGGTAATTCGCAAGGCAAGGAGGCCGTAGTAAAGGGTTCGCAATGCTTGCAGGGTATGCGCCTGTTGGTGGTGGAGGATAACTTGCTCAATCAGCAAGTTGCTTTGGAACTGTTAGAGGCGAACGGCGCTGTGGTGACTCTGGCATCAGGAGGCGTGGAGGGTAAAATGTTGGCTTTATCCGCTGTAGTGCCCTTTGATGCGATTCTAATGGATCTTCAGATGCCTGATATAGACGGCCTAGAGGCAACTCGGCAGATTCGACTAAATGCTCATATGTTATCGGTACCCATCATTGCAATGACGGCGAATGCGATGCAGTCGGATAAGGATGCTTGCCTCGCGGCGGGGATGGTTGATCATATCGCTAAGCCGATTGAGCTGGATAGGATGTTAGCCACAATTGTACGCCATACTGGGCCGGCTAAGGCGAGTAGGGGAGTCGCAGTGGAGGAGCAAACTGAGTCGGACTCGAGCAAAGTGTTGAATTATGAGTTGGCGATTAAACGCATTAATGGCAAGCGAGACTTGTATGAACGGTTGGTGGGGGTTTTCCGCACTGAATCTCAGGCTCATCTTGAAGGGTTTCAGCAAGGTGTGCAAAAGGGCGATATGTCGGTGGCGGGTATCAATTTACATTCTCTTAAGGGGGCAGCTGGAACTATGGGGGCTGAAATTTTGCAGCAGTTGGTCTCTAGTATAGAAGAAGATCTGAAGAGTATGTCCGTAGATCGGATCACAGAAGTTATGTATGTTGGCTGGATTAAGGATATTGAAAACTCCCTCTGTGACGTTGTATTTGCTTTGGATTTGAACTTTCCGCAAGCTAAATAAATTTAAAAAAGCAAACGGTGTAATGCCTTTCGAGGGTGGTGGCCACAAAGGAGCACTCAAATAGGATGTTAAGCGATATTATCTGTTGAGTTATGGGTGCTTTTGTTAGCATTATTGTATTGCTTTTAATGATCTCATACTATTTCAGTATTGTTTTTATATGGATAAACGCTAGTTTACCCGACAAGTTTTTTCTTTGAGAAAACAGGATTGTCACTTAACAATGAATAAGGATATAAAAATGAAAAAAATATTATTAGGGGCGACTATTGCGCTTTTATCTTCTTCGGTAGTTTATGCTCAAGACTATCAGTTTGAAATTGGTGCGCAGTATATTAATGGCGATAATGGTGATGACGATTTTGATGGTTATGGCTTAAATGCTCAGCTGCATTTAGATGTGGTTGATACTTCTAAAGGTCCATTAAATGAAGCTGCATTTTTAGATAAGTCTTCATATGTTGACTTAGCATGGTCTACTACTAAATTAGATGTTTCTGGTGCAGATTCAAGTGATACTACGACTATCGGCGGCCGCTTCGTAACCAGCAGCAATATTATTATTGAAGCAGATTATACTGATCTGGAAGATGACAGTACCTATAGCATAGGTGCTGGTACTTACATTAGCGAAAAAATGGAAGTAGTTGCAACGTATCAGACCGCGGATAAAGCTGATGTTTCATCATTTGCAGTAGATCTGCACGGTTTAAATCCACTACAAGGTGAAACTGCAGTCGCATTTGATGCTGGTCTTGCTTATGTTGATCTTGATGGCGATTCTGCCTATCGCTTCAGCGCTGCTGCAGATTACTACTTTAATAATGCATTGAGTATTGGTGCCGGTGCTGCATTTGTTAGCGCAGACGATTTTGATACTTCTGCAATCAATGTACGTGCAGATTATTTTGTAACACCGATTGCTCGTTTAGGTCTTGCCTTTACGTCACTAGGTCAAGATGCTGACGGTCAGAACATTCAATTGAATGCTGCTGTTCGTTTCTAAATCTAAAATTTAGAAGCTAATCTTGATAAAAAAGCGCCAATTTGGCGCTTTTTTTATGGGTGTAGCATAAACAAGGCAGCTGTTCTGGTTGCTTTCTTCTAGTCGTAATCGTTAATTCCGTACACCATTTAAGACTTTGGATTGTCAAAACAAGCCAAAACAGGCATAATTTGCGCCCTAATTTTGATGGTGAGGGTTGGTTATGTGCGCCCTCGCTGAAATGTACTATTAAAATGGAAGGTAGACCCATGAGCCAAGATATGACTGATGCCTGCATGCAGGATTGGACGGACCGCGAATCAACAGCAGAAGCGATGATTCCTATGGTTGGTGCTTTGTACCGTAAGAAGAACATTGTTACTTCTGTATACGGTCGCCCAATTATTAACCGTTCTGTTATTGACCTGTTAAAAGCACACCGTTTTGTTCGTCATATGGAAGATGAAGAGCTTTCTGTGCTGGATACCTTCCCCATCGTTAAGACGATGATGTCGATGGACCTAGATCGTGCTCATGTTGATGTGGGTAAACTTGCGGTTAAATTCCGTAAAGAAGCGAACGGTCGTGATCTTGAGACTTTCTTGAACGAAGAGCTAGCGGATGTTATTGGCGAAAGCAGCTCTGCGACGAAAGAAAATCGTGATGTTGTTCTTTATGGTTTTGGTCGCATTGGTCGTTTGCTAGCCCGCATCATGATTGAAAAATCAGGTGGTGGTAACGGTTTGCGTTTACGTGCAATTGTTGTGCGTAAAGGTAAGGGTAAAGATCTTGAGAAACGTGCAAGCTTACTTCGTCGTGATTCTATTCACGGTTCTTTCCGCGGTACTATCGCGATTGATGAAGAAAAGAATGCCATTATTGCTAATGGTAACTACATTCAGATCATCTACTCCGATGCCCCTGAAAATGTAGATTACAACCAGTACGGTATCGATAACGCATTGGTTATTGATAATACCGGTATCTGGCGTGATCAGGCAGGTCTTGAGCGTCATTTGCAAGCGAAGGGCGCTGCTCGCGTATTGTTGACGGCTCCGGGTAAAGGCGATATTAAGAATATTGTTTACGGTATTAATAACAGCGCAATTGAGCCAACTGATACTGTATTGTCCGCGGCTTCTTGTACAACTAACGCGATTACGCCGATTTTGAAAGTGATCAACGATGAGTACGGCATTATTAATGGCCACGTTGAGACTATTCACTCGTATACAAACGATCAGAACTTGATTGATAATTATCATTCCGGTGATCGTCGTGGTCGTGCTGCAGCATTGAACATGGTAATTACTGAAACCGGTGCTGCTTCAGCCGTTGCTAAAGCACTTCCAGAGATGGCAGGTTTGCTAACGGGTAATGCGATTCGTGTTCCTACACCCAACGTTTCTATGGCGATTCTTTCTTTGAACTTGAAGAATGATGTGACGACTGAAGGTGTTAACGCTTACCTGCGTGAAATGTCTTTGCACTCAGAAGTTCAGAAGCAAATTGACTGGGTTAATTCTCCTGAAGTTGTATCAACCGATTTCGTCGGTAATTCCCATGCTGGTATCGTAGATGCGCAAGCAACCATTACTGCTGATAAGCGCGTTAACTTATATGTTTGGTATGATAACGAGTTTGGTTATAGCCGTCAGGTAGTGCGTATTGCACAGCAAATGTGTGGTGTGTTTTACCCAACATACCCTGCTGCTAAGTAGTGCTTAAGCCGAAAGGCTTTCATTATTGCTGCTAAAAAAAGCCGTTGTTTTACCGCAACGGCTTTTTTTTGTCTAAGCTTTGTACAGTATGGGGCTTATAACGGCTAAAAAGTGATTTAACAAGGAATTTTGGCGCTTTTCGGTGGATAAATGGAATTGTCATCTTTATACTTAGCGCGATTTTTTAACTAAATATAATAGGCCAAGTGTTTGTTTCTAAATAAAAAATTATTCCCAGCTGTTTCTGTATATTTATTAAACAGTTGAAAATAGGTTTTTATTGGGACAGTAGGCGGCATATAACTGTGGTTAGGCAAGGCGTATGATCAAAATTAAACAAGGTCTCGACTTACCCATCACTGGTACTCCCGAGCAATCGATTAGTCAGGCAAATGCAGTAACAGAAGTTGCTGTTGTTGGTCCGGATTATGTTGGTATGAAACCAACAATGGTTGTGAAAGAAGGCGATCGAGTCCAAAAAGGTCAGGTTCTTTTTACTGACAAGAAAACGGCTGGTGTTCAATATACTGCTCCTGCGAGTGGCATAGTGAAGGCAATTAACCGTGGCGACCGACGTGTATTTCTTTCTGTGGTAGTAACAGTTGAAGGTAATGAAGAGATTACTTTTCAAAGTTACGCAGCAGATAAACTGAATGACGTGAGCCGTGAAGCGGTTCAGAAAAATTTAGTAGATTCTGGCTTGTGGACAGCGTTACGTACTCGTCCATTTTCAAAAGCTCCTGCACTTGATAGTGTTCCAGCGTCTATATTCGTTACGGCAATGGATACTAATCCATTAGCTGCAGATCCTCAGTTGGTTATTGCTGAGCAAGCTGATGCTTTTAAAGCCGGTGTGCAAGTACTGAAGCGTTTGACTGATGGTCAAGTCTTTGTATGTAAAGCACCGGGTGCCAATATCCCAACAGCGGGTATTGAAACAACAGAAGAGTTTTCTGGTCCACACCCCGCGGGTTTGGCTGGAACTCATATCCATAATTTGGATGCGGCGAGTGTTTCTAAAACGGTTTGGAGCATTGGCTACCAAGACGTGATTGCGATTGGCCAGTTATTCACCACAGGTTCTCTGAACTCTGAACGTGTTATCTCTTTGGCTGGTCCACAGGTTCTTAAGCCTCGTTTAGTGCGCACTTTATTAGGTGCTAATTTAACGGAGCTGACCGCTGGCGAATTAGCGGAAGGCGAAAATCGAATGATTTCCGGCTCTGTATTCGGTGGTCGTACTGCAGTGGGAGATTTGGCTTATTTGGGTCGCTTCCATAATCAGGTATCGGTATTGGAAGAAGGCCGTGATCGTCCATTGCTTCATTATCTACGTCCTGGTTTTGAGCGTTTCTCGGTTATGCCGATTTACATATCTCGTTTCTTAAACAAAACGTTTAACTTCACCACGTCTACCAATGGTAGTGAGCGCGCGATGGTTCCTATCGGTACTTATGAGCGTGTTATGCCTCTTGATATATTGCCAACACAATTGCTGCGTGCATTGATTGTTGAAGATATGGAAGTCGCCGTGAACTTAGGCGCTTTAGAGTTGGACGAAGAAGATTTGGCATTATGTAGTTATACCTGCCCCGGCAAGTATGAATTCGGTCCAATCTTGCGTACTAACTTAACTCGCATCGAACAGGAGGGCTGATAAATGGGTCTACGTTCACTATTAGATAGCGCAGCTCCTCATTTTGAGAAGGGTGGTCGCTTTGAAAAATGGTATCCGCTGTATGAAGCTTTGGATACAGGTTTATATTCTCCGCCGAATGTAACCAACAATACGGCACACGTTCGTGATGGTATTGATTTAAAACGTATTATGATTACCGTTTGGGTTTGTACTTTCCCAGCGATGTTATTCGGTATGTACAATCTGGGTCTACAAGCCAATATGGCCATTGCGGGTGATGCTACTTTGATTGAAGGCTGGCGTGAATGCCTAGTTCAATTACTAGGTGCTGGCCATGATGCGGGCAGTATCTGGGACAACATTGTCTTTGGTGCGGCTTATTTCCTTCCTGTTTACGCGGTCGTCTTTATCGTGGGTGGTTTCTGGGAAGTGCTTTTTGCTATGGTGCGTGGTCATGAGGTTAACGAAGGTTTCTTCGTGACGTCTGTGCTATTTGCTTTGATTCTCCCTCCTTCTATTCCTTTATGGCAGGTCGCTTTAGGTATTACCTTTGGTGTTGTTGTCGGTAAAGAGATCTTTGGCGGAACCGGTAAGAACTTCTTAAACCCGGCATTAACAGGTCGTGCTTTCTTATTCTTCGCTTATCCTGCGCAAATGTCTGGCAACGCGGTTTGGACTGCAGCGGACGGCGTATCTGGCGCAACACCTTTAGGTCTTGCTAACGAAGGCGGTATTCAAAGTATTCTTGATTCAGGCATTACTTGGATGGATGCGTTCATCGGTACTATTCAGGGTTCTGTGGGTGAGACATCGACGCTGGCGATCTTCATCGGTGGTGCTGTGCTATTGGTGATGGGCATTGCTTCTTGGCGCATCGTTACTGGCGTCATGCTCGGTATGATTGCAACGTCATTAATGTTCAATACGATTGGATCTGATACCAACCCATTATTTGCAATGGATTGGACTTGGCACATGGTATTGGGTGGTTTTGCTTTTGGTATGATCTTTATGGCAACCGATCCTGTCTCCGCTTCTATGACTGACTTTGGTAAGTACTTCTTTGGTGCTTTGATTGGTTTCATGGTGGTGATGATTCGTGTCATCAACCCAGCTTTCCCAGAAGGCATGATGTTGGCGATCTTGTTTGCTAACTTATTCGCACCGCTAATCGATCATTTTGTCGTGCAATCTAATATTAAACGGAGAATGGCTCGTGGCTAGTAATAACGATTCAATTCAAAAAACACTATTGGTTGCCATTTTATTGTGTTTGTTTTGCTCAATTATTGTTGCGGGCGCGGCGGTTACACTAAAGCCTTTGCAAATCGCTAACAAGCAATTGGATAAGAACAAGAATATCTTGGCAGCTGCTGGCCTTCTAGTCGAAGGTCCGTCTATTGAAGAACAGTTCAAGCAGATTACGACGCGTATTGTTAACTTGGAAACAAGTGCTTATGCAACAGAAGCTGAATTGGCTGAAATTACCGCGGCGGGTTTTAATCCTGATGCGTTTGATCAGAAAAAATCTTCTAAGAATCCTAAACTCTCTGCAAAACTTGCGGCTGATAAAGATATCGCCAGCATCAAGCGCTTAGAGAAGTTTGCCGCTATTTATACTGTTGAAAAAGACGGTGTGGTAGAGACTATGGTTCTTCCTGTTCATGGTTATGGCTTATGGTCTACCTTGTATGGTTTTGTTGCCCTTGAAGGCGATTTAGAAACCATCGTCGGTCTTGGCTTTTATTCTCACGCTGAAACACCTGGTTTAGGTGGCGAGGTGGATAATCCATCTTGGAAAGCTCAGTGGATTGGTAAAAAATTATACAATGCAGAGGGTGAGTTAGCCATTCAGGTAGTTAAGGGCAAAGCAGCGCCTGGCGACTTGAATAGCGTTGATGGCTTATCCGGTGCAACCTTGACCAGTCGTGGTGTTTCTAACCTAGTGAGATTTTGGTTAGGTGACGATGCGTTTGGTACTTTCTTGTCTACTGCTAAAGCTGGAGGTGCTTAATGTCTCTTAAATCTGTCATTACTGAACCGGTTTTTTCTCAAAACCCGATTGCAGTACAAATCTTAGGTGTCTGTTCTGCATTAGCAGTAACCACCAGTCTGCAAGTAACGATGGTGATGTGTCTTGCATTAACCGCCGTTACCGCTTGTTCTAACTTTGGTATTGCGTTAATTCGTAATCATATTCCAAACAGTATTCGTATCATCGTGCAGATGATCATTATTGCCTCTTTGGTGATCGTGGTTGATCAGATTTTGAAAGCGTATGCTTATGAAATCAGTAAATCATTATCGGTTTTCGTTGGTTTAATTATCACTAACTGTATCGTAATGGGGCGCGCAGAAGCGTACGCCATGAAGAACGGTCCTGTGATGAGCTTCTTTGATGGCATCGGTAACGGTCTTGGCTATTCAGTGGTATTGATCGTTGTTGCTACCGTGCGTGAATTGTTTGGTGCGGGTAACTTGTTTGGTTATGAGATATTACCATTGATCACTAATGGTGGTTGGTATCAGTCAAATGGTCTGTTGTTATTGCCACCGAGTGCCTTCTTCATTATTGGTTTATTCATCTGGGTATTGCGCAGCTGGAAAACTGAACAAGTAGAGCAGCCAGATTTCAAAATCTTGCCTAATACTGTTAACTCGGAGCAGCACTAATGGAACATTATATTAGTTTGTTCATCAAGGCTGTATTCGTCGAGAATATGGCATTAGCGTTTTTCTTAGGCATGTGTACTTTTTTGGCCATCTCTAAGAAAGTTCAAACCGCTATTGGTCTTGGTATTGCCGTTATCGTTGTATTGGCGATTACTGTGCCAATCAATAACTTGATTTATACCTACGTTTTAAAAGAAGGTGCTTGGGCTTGGATGGGTGCTGAATACGCATCGGTTGATCTAAGCTTTTTAGGATTATTAACCTACATTGGGGTTATTGCCGCCATCGTACAAATCTTGGAAATGTTCTTAGATAAATACGTGCCAGCACTTTATAGCGCCTTAGGTGTTTTCCTACCTTTGATTACCGTGAACTGCGCCATTATGGGTGCGTCTTTGTTCATGGTAGAGCGTGATTACGATTTTGTAGAAAGTACCGTTTATGGTATTGGTGCGGGTGTTGGTTGGGCGTTAGCTATTACAGCGCTTGCCGGTATTCGTGAAAAAATGAAATACAGCGATGTTCCAGCAGGACTTCAAGGCTTAGGCATTACCTTCTTTACCGTTGGTTTGATGTCTCTTGGCTTTATGTCGTTCTCTGGCGTCACACTATAAGGAGTAGATACAGTGGATAAAGAAATCATCCTCGGCGTTGTGATGTTTACTGTCATCGTACTTTCTTTGGTGGCAATAATCCTCAGCGCTCGAGCTAAATTAGTTAGCTCTGGTAATGTAAAAATCGTAATCAACGGTGAAAAAACTGTTGAAACCGAAGCGGGCGGCAAGTTGTTACAAACACTTGCGGCTAACGAAGTATTCCTATCATCCGCGTGTGGTGGTGGTGGTACTTGCGCTCAGTGTAAATGTAAAGTGACGGCTGGTGGTGGCTCTATGCTACCAACAGAAGAAGCGCATTTCACTAAAGGCGAAGCCCGTGAAGGCTGGCGCTTGTCTTGCCAGGTTCCTGTTAAACAGGACATGGTAGTAGAAGTGCCGGAAGAAGTATTTGGTGTTAAAAAGTGGGAAACGATTGTTGAATCGAATCCTAACATGGCAACCTTTATTAAAGAGCTGACCTTGCGTTTGCCTGAAGGTGAAGTTGTTGATTTCCGCGCGGGTGGTTATGTTCAGCTTGAGAGTCCTCCCTTTGAGATTAACTTCTCTGACTTCGATATTGAAGACCAATATCGTGGTGATTGGGAACACTTTAAGTTCTTCGACCTTAAGTGCGTAAGCAAAGAAGAAGTGATTCGTGCTTACTCGATGGCGAACTACCCAGAAGAGCAGGGTGTAGTGAAGTTCAATATTCGTATTGCAACGCCACCTCCAGGCACGACCGGTATTAATCCAGGCATCATGTCTTCTTATGTGTTTAACCTGAAGCCAGGTGATAAGGTCACGGTATACGGTCCATTTGGTGAGTTCTTCGCTAAAGATACCGATGCTGAGATGATATTCATTGGTGGTGGTGCCGGTATGGCCCCAATGCGTTCACACATCTTCGATCAGCTTAAACGCTTGAAGAGTGATCGTAAGATCAGCTTCTGGTATGGCGCGCGTTCTTTAAAAGAATTATTCTATCAAGATGAATACGATGCCTTAGCCGCTGAATTCCCGAACTTCGAATGGCACGTGGCGATGTCCGATCCGCAGCCCGATGATAACTGGGAAGGTTTAACAGGTTTTATTCACAACGTATTGTTGGAGAAATACCTGAAAGATCACCCAGCACCAGAAGATTGTGAGTTCTACATGTGTGGGCCACCTATCATGAATCAATCAGTAACCGCCATGCTTGAAGCTATGGGCGTTGAACCTGAGAACATCATGTTAGATGACTTTGGTTAATATTCTCTATAGAGGATAACCAAAAGCTCTGGTAAAAT
>JAESQF010000074.1 GCA_016765295.1 Oleispira sp. | reverse complement strand
GCAGAGCCAAGTGAGTTAAGAGGTGAATTGGTCGCTTTTGGTATTGGTGGCGAAGGTAAGATGTCTAAATTATTCTCTACCCACCCTCCTCTTGAGGAGCGCATTGCAGCACTGCAAAGAAGGTCTTAATAGTAAGTCTTGCATAGCAAAACTGCAGTTTCTCAATAGAAGCTAGGGTTATCTCAGGCTATAGTATTATTCAACTTTCCTAATGATAATGATAATATTTCTCATTATCATTAGGATTGTTGCTTTTTACTCATGCCCCCCGAATCATCCAGTTTGTCGCGTTCTATCGCGGGCAATATTGTTCATTATACGTCTATAGAATCTCTTTACCGACAGCATCTGCCGTGGTTAACGGGCTGGCTGCGGAAAAGGCTTGATTGCCCCTTTGATGCTGAAGATTTAGTTCAAGATACTTTTGTTCGAGTTATTCGTTCACAAGAATCGATGACAACATTACGAGAACCGCATAATTATCTGCTGACCATCGCCCGAGGCTTGGCTATTGACCTCTTTCGTCGTCGTACACTTGAACAACAATATCTAATAACACTGTCTAATTTACCTGAACTAAAGTGGCCATCGGAAGAAAGAAAGGCACTTATTTTAGAGCTTCTGTTAGAGGCCGATGCCATGCTTGATGGTCTTGGTCGTAATGTAAAGCAGGTCTTTATTTTGTCGAAATTTGAGGGTTTAACCTACCCAAATATTGCTCAGCAGTTAAAGATATCTCTGCGCACGGTTAATCATTACATGGCCAAAGCAACGGAGCATTGCCTGCTCAACTCTCAACGACAGGATTGGCAACGGGTGGCAATAATCTCTAGTAAGTTTAGACAAATTCCTGAAGGTATTGCCCTGCCCGTTCTGCAGCATCACGATGAATCTGTGTGTAAATTAAGACAACAACTGGCGTCATGATTATTTATTTCTTAAATTATTTTTAATAAAAAGTGCACTTTTTCGACTGCTATTTCGGCTCTAGGGTAGGAACACTAACTCTTAAGCAAGGAAATAACATGTTACCGCGAGACTTTTCACTTTATCGACGCTCAATATTATCGACCGCAATATTGGCCGCAACGACTTCTTGGCTGCCATTTGTACATGCTGGTGAAGATGAAAACACAGCCGCTAGTGTAGAGGCGGCTGTGACCTTGGATGCTGTTACCGTATCAGGTTCAGAAGATAACTCTTATAACAGCAATCAGCTAAGTACGGGCACAGGGTTAGGACTATCAGCCCATGAAACACCACAATCAGTGACGGTGATAACGGCCCAACGTATTGCAGATCAAGATTTACGTTCAATAACCGATGTGGTGAATAATACAGTCGGTATCTCTTCTCAAACCTCAGACAGTGCCCGCTCTCGCTTTTCTGCTCGGGGCTTTGAAATAAATAATATACAAGTTGATGGCGTTCCTGTTGCTTGGTCGGGAGGAGCGGAAGCTGGAGAAACACAATCAAGTACCGCCCTATATGAGCGAATCGAGGTGGTGCGAGGTGCCACAGGATTACTATCGGGGGCAGGTAATCCATCAGCATCGATAAATTTAGTGCGTAAGCATGCAGACAGTAAAGACTTAAAAGGTGATGTATCACTCTCTGCTGGTCGCTGGAATCGTTACAAGGGTTCTGTTGATGTGGGTAAAGGATTGAACAGTAGTGGTTCTGTACGTGGACGAGTAGTCGCCAGTTATGAAGATGGTGATTCCTATGTCGATCTTGCCGGTAATACACAAAGTTTATTTTATGGTGTTGTCGATGCTGACTTAACGGACAGCACTGTGCTGAGTATCGGTGCTAGTTATCAAGATAATGATCCGACGGCTTCTACTTGGGGCGGCTTGCCTATTTGGTATAGTGACGGTTCACATACCGATTGGAACAGATCAAAAACAACCGCGGCAAAATGGACCAGCTGGGCTTCAACAAATGAAGCGTATTTTGCTAACTTAAGCCATCGATTTGCCGATGTTTGGGAAGTTAAGTTGAATGCGAGCCATACCGAAAACAATGCGGAGATGCGCTTGTTGTATTTATTTGGTCAGCCAGATGAAGTAACGGGTTTAGGTTTAGGAGCGTCTCCTGGTCGCTATGATCTTGACCGTAAGCAAGATGATATCAGTTTGCAGCTAACAGGCTCTTTTTCTTGGTTGAACCGCGAGCATGATGTGGTCTTTGGTATTACTCACAGCGAGCAAAACCAAAAGTATTATTCGTATGGTCGTAGTGAACCTGCAGCCGTTGGAGATTTTAATCAATGGGATGGTAATTATCCGCAGCCAACGTGGACAACGCGTGACCTGAAGGATGATTTTGATATTACGCAAACAGGTTATTATGCCGCTTCGCGCCTATCATTGACGGAATCATTGAAAGTGATTTTAGGTGGACGTATTGCCGACTGGGAAAGAAAAGGCCTAAGCTGGGGTGAAGAAGAAAGCTATGGTGATGACGGCGTATTTATTCCTTATGCCGGTATTCTGTACGACGTAGCCGAGAACCATACAGTTTATACCAGCTATACCGAAATTTTCCAGCCACAAAATGCACAAGATCGTAATGGTAGCTATCTGGATCCGTTAACGGGGAAAAGCTATGAGCTAGGACTGAAGAGTGCATTCCTCTCTGGCGCGCTGCAGACCACGGCCACGATATTCAGAGTCGAGCAGGATAACCTTGCTCAGCCAGATACCGGCCACTTCATACCAGGCACCGAGCCTCCGGTAGAAGCATCTATTGCCAAGGAAGGAACGTCGAGTGAGGGCTACGAGCTAGAAGTTGTAGGTCAGCCTATGCCTGATTGGAATCTTAGCTTTGGTTATACTCAGTTTACTGCCGAAGATGCGGATGGTGAAGATGTGAATACTCAACAGCCACGTGAATTACTGAAATTATTTACTACCTATTATGCTCCCGGCAATATAGAGAAATTGACAGTAGGTGGTGGTATAAACTGGCAGGGTTCTAATTACACAGAGACCACTAACCCGATTAGTGGCGAGCCAGATAAACTAAAGCAGAAAGCCTATAGCCTAGTGAATGTGATGGCGCGATACGACATTACTCAGCAACTTTCGACTCAGCTTAATGTTGATAACTTGTTAGATGAAACTTATTACAGCCAAATCGGATTTTTCAATCAGCTTGCTTATGGCGAGCCAAGAAATATCAATTTGGGTGTGAAATATCAGTTCTAGCAAGGACATCAGGTGCAATAGGCTAAAACGAATGTAATTTAGCCTATTAACACCTGGTTGCGGCCATTCTCTTTGGCCTTATATAAGGCTTTATCAGCGCGTTCAAAGACATCGTTCGCGCTATCTCCCTCGGTAAACTCACTAATACCAAAAGAAATGGTGATCTGTACCCGTTCTTTCTTAAAGTTGAAGGGGCTGTTTTCAATTTTCTTTCTTAACTTCTCGGCGACTATTTTTGCTTCTTCTCGCGATGTTTCTGGCATCAAGGCAACAAACTCTTCACCCCCAAAACGAGCGATAAAATCACTATCTCTTAAATTCACTTGCAAGGATTTCGCGATAATTTTTAACACCTTATCCCCGGCTAAATGCCCATAGTTATCGTTAATTCGTTTAAATAAATCAATGTCACAGACCATTAGAGAGAGTTTATTACCATAGCGCTGCTGTCGATTAACTTCTTGTTCTAGACGCTGTTGGTAGGCTTCTCGATTGGGTAAACCGGTAAGGGCATCGTGCATGGCTTTTTTGCGTTGTTCTTCAATGGCATGTTGAGCGACTTCAGCCAGTTTCTCCATTTCATTGAGCTTATGCTGCATATCGGCTAGTTGTTTTGTCAGCACAGTCTCGCGGCTATTCTCCTCCAGTCGATACTCCTGCATCGCACTCATGATCAAGCCTAGGTGCTGGCTAATACTATGTCCGAGCTCTCCAAGATCCGTTTTACTATTTATAATAGAGCGAACTTCATCGACCTCATCTTCTAAAACCGATTCGAAAGCATCGCGTGCTTTTCCTCTGTCTAATTGACCTTGAGAAGCGTCGTTGACTAATTGCTGAATGGTTTCTAGGCGCTGATCTAGGCCTTGTAAAAACTGTTCGAATTCTTCTTGGCCATCCCCTAAGGCATCGATAATGAGGTTGGCAACCTGTTCTAACAATGGCACTAGTTCGTACCAGTTTAACTTGTCGGTTAGCTTCTTTTTGAGAGCCTCTAGGCGCTGACGGAAGCGCTCTGGAATAACCAGTTGTTGCAATAGGTTTGACAACATAGCGCTGATTTCTTGCTCTATATGATTGTAACCAGGCTGTGGAGGTGATGGCTCAGCGTCTATATCCTGACTATGGTCATCAACCTGCGAAGCTAAAGCTTTAGCCGCAGGCACACTTTCGTCGCGCTGAAATAGGCGACTAAAAAAGCCTCCGCTTTTCTCCGCATCAGCACCTTCTGCTAGGTCTTTTTTGGCGGCACTGGTTTCCAGAATATCGTTGATAGGTAGAGAGGAAATAATCTGAGCCCAAGACTGCAGTTGTTTTGCGTGTCCGGTCCAGTTTTTAAGGGCTTCTTTTGTTTGTTTTTGTACTTTAGCAATCTGTTTTTTTTGCTGGATATCACAGGGTAGTAATAATAAATTTTTAGCCGCCTTCTGAATATCGTCTAATAATAAGTCTGCTTTAATCTTCCATTGCTGTTCGAAGCGATTAACTTCAATTTGCAGAGTCTGCAGTATGCCTTCTAAGCCCTTATTATCATTCTGTGGCTTGATACTTTCTCTAAGCTTAGATAGCGGCGCATCAATATTTTCGGCTTGACCGTCGGCTAATAACGAGACCATCACTAAGGCGCGACGCATTTGATCGTGGCTTGATTTGCTGCTTTTCTCTAATAGTTCGTGGCGCTCGATTAAATCTAAATATTTATCACGCCATTTATTAGTGCTTTTACTTGAGTTATCGCCTTGCTGCGACATAGAGGGAGTACCGCTATAACAGGTGTTTATATCAGTATAGAAAACCTCTGGCAAAGCGCTGGATAAATTTAATCAGATAAGAATGCCAGCAGGCAACTCAATTTGCATGGCGATAGGAAGGTGGTCTGAAATTGCAGTATTCAACACGGCGACTTTTTTAACTTTCAAGCTTTCACTGACCAAAATGTGGTCTAGGCCTCGGCGAGGCTGCCAGCTCGGGAACGTGTGCAGTAATGGATCAACGGTTTGAAAGTTGATATCAGCCAATGGGGTTTTGTTCAGGAGGTGCTCCGCATCGTTATTTAAATCACCCATAATAATCACATGGCGGGCATCGGCGACCAAATTGTGAATATAGCCCAATTGCGCAGCTTGAGTTTTGGCCCCTAATGCGAGGTGCAAAACGATGATTACAATAGGATCAGTGGTCCCTAAACGCATGACCATTGCGCCACGACCAGGCAATAAACCGGGTAACTTGTGATATTCAACTTGGCTAGGTTCTAAGCGTGAAAGCAGACCGTTGCTGTGTTTCGCAATAGGTTTAATGTCACGATTCGTTTGTTGATACCAATGGGGGAATTTAGCTTGTTGCGCGAGATGTTTGATTTGATTGGTGAAGCCACTACGCCAACTACCGCCATCAGCCTCTTGTAAGGCCGCCACATCGAAATGCTGCAGGATATCGGCGATACGATCAAGGGTGGGTGTTCTTTGCTTGTGTGGCCACAGGTGTTGCCAACTACGAGTAAGGTAATGATGATAGCCAGCCGTCTGAATTCCTACCTGAATATTAAAACTGATCAGGTTAAGAATATTGCTGGCTTGCCCCGCAGGGGGCAGACCGTCAAGAAATTCAGATAGGCTAATTATGTGTTTGCTCATGGCAAATTATTAACGTTCTTTTTCAATTAGGTAATCAACTACCTTAAAGATGTTTTGCTGGCCACCGGCTGAACCCGCATCAACTAGATATTTACCGTTAACAATAACAGCAGGTACACCACTGACTTGATAAGCGCGAATGCGCTTGTCTGCTTGCTTCATGCGGCTTTTAACCGTGAAAGAGCTATAGGCTTTATTAAAGTCTTCTTCGCTTACCCCATAGTCAGCAAAAAACTTCTGCTGTTCAGACTTACGCTGCAAACGCTCGCCCTTGATGTGGATTGCTTTGAAAGCATCGCCGTGAGATTGCTCAGTAATACCTAAAATCTCACCGATATAATACATTTGCGCGTGAATTACCCAAGATTTACCAAACATCGCAGGTACGCGACTAAACTCAACATCCGCGGGTAACTTTGAAGCCCAGCTTTCAACGTGCTCTTCTAGTGAGAAACAATGACTACAGCCATACCAAAATAACTCTTCAACATGAATCTTACCATTGGCCGGTACAGCTTGAGGCTGCTCGATCACTTTATAAGCTTTGCTCATATCAGCAATAGGGGCTTCTTTATGATCGTGGCCATCTCCGGCAATACTGCTAAAGCTGGCAAAAAGAATGGCTGCACTCGCGACGATGCGTCCTAACATTTGAATCTCCAAAACGATGTTTTAATTTGTATTTATAACGGTTATTGACTGAGATTGTGGCATAAAGGTTCCGTTATCGGTAGGTATTCAGATCAAAAAAAAGCGGCCGAAGCCGCTTTTTACACTCTATGACATTTGCTTCTCTTAAATTAGGAGAGCCCTTTAAAAAGAGAAGATGCCAAATACAGTGGGTTAGGTTATTTCAAACCTTGGATGTAACTAGATACTGCCTTGATTTCATCCATGTGCATGCGAGATGCAATATCACGCATAACATTGCTAGCATCGTTAGTACGCTTAGCAAAGTAGAAGTCTTTCAACTGCTTCTCAGTATAAGCGGCATGTTGGCCAGCAAGGCGAGGGAAACCCGCAGCAGTAATGCCTTTTCCGCCGGCACCGTGACAAGCGATACAAGCAGGTATGCCTGTTGCTGCGTTACCACCTAAGAAGATGCGCTTACCTGCTTCCACTAACGCAGGATCAGCAGCACCACCGCCAGCAGTTTGGCTAGCATAGAACGCTGCAATGTCAGCAATATCAGTTTCGCTTAAAGCCATAACGAAACCTAGCATTTCTGGAACCTGACGGTCACCATTCTTAATCTCAGTGATTTGCTTCACTAAATAACGCTCGCCTTGGCCAGCAATTTTAGGGAAGTTAGGGGCTAAGCTATTACCGTCAGCGCCGTGGCAGGCACCACAAGTGGCTGCTTTGGCTTTTCCTGCAACCGCATCTCCTGCTTGCGCAGTAGATATAAGGCCAACAGAAAGGATTATGCTAATCAGTACTTTTTTCATCGTCAGGTCCAGTTATTATAAAATTTTAATTATTGGCTTTTAGCCATGTGCTCGATTAATGCCTTGTACTGGTCGTCAGTAAAACCGGGTCACCTGGCGCACGTTGCGCCCGCGCCAACCATTCAGCCACCAAGCCTCTATTGCCCAATT
>JAESQF010000073.1 GCA_016765295.1 Oleispira sp. | reverse complement strand
GTATTCACGAGACTACCAGCAGCCACCTGTGTTGAAGATATTGAGGCATTACTGCCTTGGAATATTGCGAAGGTGGTTCGTTAGGCGCTTACTTTTTATCACGGTTTGTACGGATCATCTGTAGTTGCTTAATAAATTCTTCACGAAAGTTCTCATTCTCAAGATCTACGGAAAGAACACCATTTCTTGACACGTGATAGGCTCCACCTACATTTTCGTTGTAGCCAGCCAGCTTGGCATCTTTTTTATCTGCTTTCTTCATGACATGCCCCTCTTCCAGTTAGCCTAAATGTAATATGATATCGATTAGATATTTAAGTTTGTATATATACCATATATAAGATTATAGACTATGTCTTGCTAAACTAATTCTCTGTCTTGTAGTTTTTATGTGTTCTCTTAGTAAGAGGGCCTATTTGGCCTACTTCTTCAATCTCCTTACCTGTTACAAGCCAGTAAGCATATTCTGGCCACACTAAGATAAGAGCGTCTATGTCAGATGCTCTCATTTCATTTTGCCCAGTTTTAACCTTATTCCATCTACTCGCTACCACTCCTGTTTTTTCTTCTAACCAAGGCATTTTTACATTTTCGACCTGTACTAATAGTACAAACCTATTAAGAATCGTTTCCATATCATTAAATACTATTTGCCCAATGCGGGTAGTTATACCCAGTATAGGTATCCGAGCACTGCAATGCTCTGGTTAATTTAAAATCACCAACAATCTTATCACGACACGTAGTAAAGCCCCAAAAAGGCCCCCGTCTGATAGGAGGAGATTGTGAGAATGGATAAGATCAATCAAGCCCAGAAGCTACCTTTAATAGATCAACTCTTTGAATCTACTAAAAAGCTGATAATTGAAAACTTAGAATTAGCATCCATTGCTGAATCTGAAACAATGCGCAGTTACTACGAAGACATAGCCTTAGGTACATACAGTCTTTTCTGTGCTCACAGCCCCCTAACCTCCCCTAGCTCTCAAGAACTAACCAACCTCATTGGTTATGCAACAGACGTGGAGGTAATCGCATGAACACCTACACCTCCCCAAAATCACCAATCCCACAACAAGACGAACTGTTAACCATCGGCTCAGAAGTTGTTCTTGCTGAATATCATCAAGTATTCAAGAACCAGGATGCACACCTTCCAGAAGTAGCCCTTCGCTATCACATTCTGTTAATCGTCTCTGAAAGCCCACAGAAAGACATCAAGATATTTGCGAATCAAATGCGCCTTGAACTCAGCAATCAGCGCTTACACCGCATAAAAGATACCTACGCCGAACGAATTATTAAAAACGGTCATTAGTTAATGCTGCGCCTAATGATCATCAAATTTAAGTAGCTAAGTTAGAAGTACTTAATGCTCATGCATCAATACTTAGTGGTGGCTCTGATCGTAATGTTGAATGGTTAATTCAACGCTATTTTGAAAGTAAGCAGTTTTTACAACTGGCCGCTAATTCTCAAAAGCTCTACACCCAACTAGCCAAGAAATACTTGCTACCTGTATTTGGCCAAATGGAACCTAAAGCAGTTACTCCCCTGCTCGTTCGTAAGTTCATGGACAAGTTAGGTGATAGAGTCGAATCAACAGCCAACAGATGCCATACAGTACTATCAACTGTTTTTGGCTGGGGCTACGAAAGAAATATGGTTTTAGTAAATCCAGTACTCGGCATTAAGAAACATAAAGAAAAACCAAGAAGTCGAAATATTGAAGATTGGGGATTTGACCTTGTTTATAAAATTGCTCAAGGAAATTCTTATCCTTGGATAGCACCAATGATGGAAATAGCCTACCTATGCAGAATGAGAGCGATTGAAGTTAGATCATTAACTGAATCTGATTTATTGAAGGAAGGCGCACTTGTTGAGCGTAGAAAAAATTCCATGAATGAAATAACTAAATGGAGTCCCCGTCTTAGAAAAGCTATCTCAGACGCATCTAAGCTAAGAAAAAGTACCACAGAGGATGGATTATTATTTGTCTCAAGCTCCAATGGATCGATACCTAAAACAAATTTTGACTCAGCATGGAGAAGGATTAGAACTAAAGCCTTAGAAAATGATTTAACGGAAAGTTTTAATTTTCATGATTTGAAAGCAAAGAGAGTTACAGATCATTCAGAAAAGGCTAGTGGCCATAAATCCAAGAAGATGCAGGCGGTATACGATAGAAAGCCAAATTTGATAGAAGCTACAAGATGATAATCTAAGAAACTTATCGATACGTTGCAATACAGAGCTAATACTAACTCATTGGCTTAAAGAGAATAAACATGTAATGATCAATTTCCATAAATAATGTAAGGATACTTATAATGATAAAAATCATACTGTTTATTGCTATATCTAGCGCTTCTCTAACATCTTTTGCTCACAGTGGAGGTACTGATTCAGAAGGGTGTCATTCCGGTAGTAAAGAATACCATTGCCATAATAGAAAATAGAATAGAAAACTAAGCTGGATTGAAACTGCTAGATGAATGTACAGACTGTATATTATGAAAAGTATTATGAAGGCTTATATTTTTGAAAGTTTGGGATTTGTAAGCTATTGATCTGTATATATTAAATTGGTCGGAATGGCAGGATTTGAACCTGCGACCACTTATCCCCCAGACAAGTGCGCTACCAAGCTGCGCTACATTCCGACAATCTTAACCAAATGTTCTTGTTGAAAAGAAGCGGCTTGATTAAGTGTTTCAGATTATACCTAAGTACTTGATAATTGGAAGCTTCTTACTAACTCAGGTTCATTTAAAGCAAATTAACCCGCTAGAATATCTTTTAATTCGGCTAACTCTGTCAACATATCTTTAATCAATACGCGATCAAAATGCACAGCCGTTTCATTACCACCTTGGTCGTCCAGCTTTTGCCGAGCACCACTAATGGTATAGCCTTCTAAATAGAGTAAGTTGCGGATTTCGCGTACAAGAATAACGTCTTCGCGTTGGTAATAGCGACGATTACCACGACGTTTAATAGGTTTTAACTGTGTGAATTCCTGTTCCCAATAACGCAGAACATGAGGTTTTACATCACATAGCTCGCTGACTTCACCAATACTGAAGTAGCGTTTGGATGGGATCGGTGGCAGCTCGTTAGTGTGACTCGCTTCCAGCATAAGCCTCTACTCGGATTTTTAATTTTTGTCCGGGCTTAAAGGTAACAACGCGACGTGCGGAAATTGGAATCTCCTCCCCAGTTTTTGGGTTCCGTCCTGGACGTTGACTTTTATCTCGCAGGTCGAAGTTGCCAAATCCTGACAACTTCACTTGCTCGTTATGCGTCAGTGAATGACGAATCTCTTCAAAAAAGAGATCCACCATTTCTTTCGCTTCACGTTTATTCAAACCTAGGTCTTCAAACAGGCGTTCCGCCATTTCTGCCTTGGTAAGAGCTCGCATATTAGCCTCTCAATTGTGCATCAATCCTATCAGCCAAGTGAGCGAGTATGTTATCAACTGCTTCGTTCACTTCTTCTTCATTCAGAGTGCGTGAAGGATGCTGCCACGTCAAGCCTAAAGCCAAGCTTTTTCTATCAGTATCAATGCCTTTGCCCTGATAAATGTCAAAAAGGTTTAACTTTGTGAGGTAATCCCCTGCTTTCTCTCGAATTAACGACATTACGTCGGCAACAGAAGTGGCATTGGTGACAACCAAAGCAAGATCACGACGCATTTCAGGGAACTTAGAAAGTGGTTTAAACGCAGGTACTTCTACCTGACGAACTGCTTTCAAGCTGATTTCTAATAGGTAAACGGCTTGTTTAAGTCCTAATGGCTTAGCTAGATTAGGGTGCAGTGCACCAATCCAACCAACAGCAACGCCATCTAGCTGAATACTTGCAGTTTGACCTGGCTGCAGCGCTGGATGTTCAGCAGGAACAAACGTGTAACGTGCTTGACTACCCGTACGCGCAATCAGACTTTCGAAATCGCCTTTCAAATCGAAGAAATCAACATTCTGATCACTTTCAGACCAGCTCTGCTCAGTGCGCGTACCGGTTAGCAACATCGCTAGCTTAGGGTCTTGCACTAGGCTTTCGTCTAGATTTGATGGATCTTTACCTGGCTGAGGTACGAAGCTCAAACCGGTTTCGAATAAACGCACACGAGGTTGCTGACGCTTAATGTTATGAGCTGCAGTCTGAACCAGACCTGGCCATAAGTTAGTACGCATCACAGACAAGTCCGCTGAAATTGGGTTAGCAAGTGCTAACGGTGCAACTTCAGGGTCGAGTAATTTTTGCGTTGCAGGATCAACAAAGCTATAAGTAATCGCTTCTTGATAGCCACGACCCACTAATTGACGACGAACATCTTTCATCGCTAATTCGTTTTCAGGCACTGGCTGCAATGGCGTTGCGGCCATTGGCGTACGAACCGGTAAACGGTTGTAACCGTAAATACGCGCTAGCTCTTCGATTAAATCAGCTTCAATCGCCATATCGAAACGATAGCTCGGCGCAATGACTTTCCAGCCACCCTCAATCGTCGAGAGCTGCATGCCTAAGCGGGTTAGAATTTCTTCAACTTCGCTCGCTTCAATCGTTAAGCCCAACATCTTTTCGATGCTTGCTTCTACCAAAGTAATCTCTGCACAGCTTGGCAAATCGGCAGCAGACGTTTTTTCAACCACTGGGCCGGCTTCACCACCAACAATCTCTAATAATAGAGCCGTTGCGCGTTCAATCGCGGTACGCTGCAATTCGAAATCAACACCCCGCTCAAAACGATGTGAAGAATCAGTATGCAAACCGAAGTTACGTGCCTTACCGGCAATCGAAATAGGATTGAAGTAAGCAGACTCTAATAGAATGTCTTGAGTTGTCTCGGCACCTTCTTTTCCTGAAGAAACGCCAGAGAAAGCTCCACCCATTACACCTGCCATGGCCAATGCTTTGCTGTTATCAGCAATCACAAGGGTATCGCTGTTTAGCTTAATTTCTTGGCCATCTAGAAGAATCAAGGTTTCATCTTGCACAGCCTTGCGAACAATAATACCGCCATCTAGCTTAGCTAGATCGAACGCATGCATTGGCTGGCCAAGCTCTAATAAGACGAAGTTCGTAACATCAACCACAGGGTCGATAGAACGAATGCCACTGCGACGCAATTTTTCTTGCATCCAAAGTGGGCTAGCCGCCTTAATATTTATGCCTTTAATGATACGCCCCACATAACGTGGACATGCGTCTGGCGCCTGTAGCTGAACATCGATTGCATCATCAATTGTTGCCGCAACCGTTTCAATAACAGGAGCAGTGACATCAACTTTATTTAATACGCCTACTTCACGTGCAAGACCTGCAATACTTAAGCAATCGCCACGGTTTGGCGTAAGATCTACGTCGATGATTTTATCATCACGACCATCACGAGTAAGGCCAAGATATTCACGCATGCAAGTACCTAATGGTGCATTTGCAGGAAGATCCCACAAACCATCAGACTTATCCGCTAAACCTAGCTCTTCTTCCGCACACAACATGCCGAAAGATTCTACGCCACGCAGCTTGGCTTTCTTAATTTTGAAGCCTTTACCATCTTCACTAGGCAATACGGCTTTAATTTTAGCGAAAGGAATTTTCATACCTTCGCGAACGTTTGGTGCACCACAAACGATTTGGAATTCTTCACTGCCATCAGTCACTTTACAAACATTAAGTTTGTCCGCGTCTGGATGCTGCTCGAACGATAATATCTGACCAACAACGATACCGCTAAACTCACCCGCTGCGGCTTCAATTGCGTCTACTTCCAAACCCGCCATGGTGATTTGGTCGACTAATTCTTGTGTTTCAAGAGCTGGGTTTGCCCACTCTCGTAACCATAATTCACTGAACTGCATGTTATTTACCTGCTATAAATTCTTTGGTTTAAAAAAATGACTTCGAGTTATCTAAACTGTTGTAAAAAACGAAGGTCATTTTCAAAGAACAAGCGCAAATCATTTACGCCATAACGCAACATGGCTAAACGCTCAACACCCATACCAAAAGCGAAGCCAGAATACTTCTCAGCATCTACCCCAGACTCTTTAAATACTTTTGGATGCACCATGCCGCAACCCATCACTTCTAACCAACCGGTATGGCTACAAATACGACAGCCTTTACCGGAACACATCACACATTCCATATCCACTTCTGCCGATGGCTCAGTGAATGGAAAATAAGATGGACGGAAACGAACGGCTAAATCTTTCTCAAAAAATACTTTTAAGAACTGCTGCACCGTACCTTTAAGATCGGCAAAGCTTACATTCTCATCGACCAACAAACCTTCCACCTGGTGGAACATCGGCGTATGGGTAATATCCGAGTCACAACGATATACACGACCTGGGCAGATCACACGAATCGGCGGTTCTTGAGTTTCCATAGTACGAACTTGCACAGGCGATGTGTGGGTACGCAACAAGGTATTGGCATTAAAATAGAAAGTATCATGCATCGCACGCGCAGGATGGTGCGATGGAATATTCAAGGCTTCGAAGTTGTGGAAATCGTCCTCAACTTCAGGTCCTTCGGCAACGTTATAACCGACATTAGTAAAGAAAGCTTCGATACGTTCAAGGGTACGGGTAACCGGGTGTAAACCACCGCTCTGTTGGTTACGGCCAGACAAGGTCACATCAATTTGTTCTGCCGCCAATTTTTCAGCCAAAGCGATGGTCTGTAAATCGGTCTTACGCACATTGAGTGCAGTCTGTACGGTTACTTTGCCTTCGTTGATCATGGCACCGGCTTTAGGGCGCTCTTCATTGGATAGCTTACCCAATGTTTTCAACAAGGATGTAATCGTGCCTTTCTTACCTAGGTATTCTACCTGTACCTGGTATAACGCATTTTCTTCACTAGCACTGGCGACTTTAGCAAGCGCTTCACTAACCAGCGCGTCGAGGTTTTCCATCGTTTACTCCGTAAAAACCTAAATTAAAACAATTACTCAGACTTCTAAGAATGGAAGCATGATTGGGTATTTATTCCACCAGACGGCGTAAATACATTCCCTGTAGCCTTAAGTTCGGCAATCCCTGCCTCTCATACTGGCTACACAAATACCCAACAATGCTTCTAGTTAATTCTCAATATTGTGCTGAATAATTAAAAATTCTTTTATCTATTTACTATATAGAATGCAAAAAAATAAGGGAGTGGCAAAGCCACTCCCTTATTTTAATAAACCAACTGTTATTGCTGGTTTATCTAAAAATGATCATCGGCCAGAAATTCCAACCAACTTCATTCTTATTTAAGGCTAGCTTTAGCTTTTTCTACTAGAGCCGCAAAAGCGCCTTTTTCGTTTACAGCTAGATCAGCCATGATCTTACGATCAACTTCAATCGAAGCAAGCTTCAAACCGTTGATGAAACGGCTGTATGACAAACCATTAACACGTGCACCAGCGTTAATACGTGCAATCCACAACTGACGGAATTGACGCTTTCTTTGGCGACGGTCACGATATGCATATTGACCAGCTTTAATTACTGCTTGCTTAGCAACACGGAAAACTCGGCTACGAGCACCGTAGTAACCTTTAGCAAGTTTTAAAATCTTTTTGTGACGCTTACGCGCCTGTACACCACGTTTTACACGAGCCATATGACTCTCCTACAAATTATACCAAGGGATTTATTAAAGGTTCGGCAACATACGTTTTACAGATGCTACGTCTGAGGCGTGAACCTGCAGATTTGCACGTAAATGACGTTTACGCTTAGTGCTTTTCTTGGTCAAGATGTGGGCACGGTGTGCTTGACGGTGTTTAAAGCCGTTAGCCGTCTTCTTGAAGCGCTTCGCAGCACCACTTTTTGTCTTAATCTTAGGCATTTTTATTTACCACTTCGCATTGTTAATAAACAGCAGCAGGTAGAACGTACAAAACCCCAACTACGTATTGCTACGAAAGCTAGGGTAAAGCGGTTCGTTTGAAAACCTAACTACTTCTTTTTGGCCGGTGCAAGCACCATAATCATTTGACGACCTTCCATCTTAGGACGCTGTTCAACGGTGCCATATGCCTCGAGATCTTTTTCGAGACGCATCATTAACTGCATACCAAGGTGTTGGTGAGCCATCTCACGACCACGGAAGCGTAAAGAACACTTCGCTTTATCACCGTTTTCTAGGAAGCGTATCAGGTTGCGTAGTTTTACCTGATAATCGCCGTCCTCAGTACCAGGACGGAATTTTATTTCCTTAACCTGAGACTGTACTTGCTTCTTCTTAGCAGCATTACGCTGCTTCTTCTCTTCGTATAGCTTTTGGCCATAGTCCATAATTTTACAGACTATTGGATCGCCATCAGAAATCTGAACCAAATCCAAGCCAGCTTCTTGAGCGGCTACAAGTGCATCTTCAATACTCACAACGCCGGCTTGCTCGCCTGCTGCGTTGATTAATCGTACTTCTTTTGCTTTGATATTGTCATTGATCGATGGGCGCTCAGCACGAGCACCACGCTTATTATCACGTCTGATATTCAATTACTCCGTTTCAACTCGGCCGCGGCGGGCGACATCTTTCGCTAATAGCTCTTTAAAGGCGTCTAGACTCATTGTTCCTAGATCATCTCCTTTACGAGTACGCACTGCTACCGTGTTGGATTCGACTTCTTTATCCCCTACCACAATTAGGTAAGGCACTTTTTGTAAAGTATGCTCGCGAATTTTAAAGCCAATCTTCTCATTTCTCAAGTCCGCAGAGGCTCTAATGTCATCTTTTTTCAAAGAATCTTCAATTATTTTGCAATATTCACCCTGTTTATCGGTAATATTCAAAATTACCACCTGCTTCGGTGCTAACCAAGCAGGGAACGCACCCGCATAATGCTCAATCAAAATACCAATAAAACGCTCAAACGAACCCAAAATAGCACGGTGTAACATGACCGGCGTTTTACGTTCGTTATCTTCAGCAACATATTGAGCACCCAAACGTTCAGGCAACATGAAGTCTAGCTGAATAGTACCACACTGCCAAACACGATTTAGGCAATCGCGGAGCGAGAATTCAATTTTAGGACCGTAGAACGCACCTTCACCTGGCTGCAGCTCCCAATCAAGACCGGCCTCATTCAATGCATCTTCTAATGCCGCTTCTGCTGCATCCCACTGAGAGTCATCACCAATACGACCCTCTGGACGCGTTGACAGCTTCATTTCGACATTGTCAAAACCAAAGTCTTTATACACAGCAAGGGTTAGCTTGATGAAGTCAATAGCTTCTTGGCGAATTTGATTTTCAGTGGCAAAAATGTGCGCATCATCTTGAGTAAAACCACGTACACGCATAATACCGTGCAATGCACCTGATGGTTCATTACGGTGACAGCAACCAAACTCAGCCAAACGCAGCGGCAAATCACGATAGCTCTTCAAGCCTTGATTAAAGACTTGAATGTGGCATGGGCAATTCATCGGTTTTATCGCATAGGTGCGTTTTTCCGACTCAGTAACAAACATGCCATCGGCATAATGTTCCCAGTGCCCAGACTTTTCCCACAAAGCGCGATCAACAACCTGAGGCGTTTTAATTTCTTGGTAACCTGCATCGTTTTGCACTTTACGCATGTACTGCTCAAGCACTTGGTAAATGGTCCAACCATTAGGATGCCAAAAAACCATACCTGGCGCTTCTTCTTGCAGGTGGAAAAGATCCAACTGTTTAGCCAGTTTACGGTGGTCACGCTTTTCTGCTTCTTCTAAACGAAACAGGTAAGCCTTCATTTCTTTCTTATCGTTCCAAGCAGTACCGTAGATACGCTGCAACTGCTTATTCTTTGAGTCTCCGCGCCAATAAGCACCCGATACGCGCATCAACTTAAAAATACGCATCGATTTAGTACTAGGAACGTGTGGACCACGGCACATATCAACGTATTCTTCGTGATAATACAGACCAACCGCGGTTTCACCCTTAAGAATCAAATCGTCGATCAGCTCAACTTTATAATCTTCTTCACGATCAACAAAAATACGACGCGCTTCTTTAATCGGCGTCATTTCTTTATTAACAAGGTAATCTTTTTTAACCAATTCTTTCATGCGTTTTTCAATCGCAGTCAAGTCTTCTGGCGTGAAAGGACGTTCAAAATCGATGTCGTAATAATAGCCATCATCAATCACAGGACCGATAGCCATTTTAGCCGTTGGGTAAAGCTGCTTAACGGCATGACCAATTAGGTGGGCGAAAGAATGACGAATCACTTCGATCCCTTCGATATCGCGACCAGTAATCAAAGAGATATCAGAATCGCGCTCAATCAATTCGCAGGCATCAACCAATTCACCATTGATACGACCACATACAGTCGCTTTAGCAAGACCAGGACCAATATCTTCGGCCACTTGCATCAAGGTTACGGCTTTATCAAATTCGCGCTTGGAACCATCAGGGAGAGTTATAACAGGCATCAATATATCCTTTCACAGTGGTGACCCCTACCAAAGGTCACATGACGTGCTAGCGAACTTTTTAAAGAATGGCTAGACATAAAAATTTAGACATTGAAGATTACAGTGGGGGTCAGCAAGTGTAAAGAGCTGATCAGCTTATAAACAACCCTAAGTACTTAATTTACTTAACTTTCTTTCAGTAAACCTAAGATAAGAGCTAACTCAAGAATTAAGCAAGCGCTTTTGAAACCTCAATGGGGTTTCATCCAACCACTGCTTAAAAGCACGAGAAAATGCACTTTGCTCGGAATAGCCCAATAACAAGGCGATTTCCGATAAGGTTAAATGCCTTTCCTTTAAATACTGCTTGGCGAGTTGTTCACGGGTTTTCTGCAATATGATCTTAAAAACCAACTGACGCTCTTCCAAACGCCTATGTAAGGTACGCGCAGACAGCTTCATATAACCAGCGACCTCTTCTATGGTCGGCTTGCCATCTTGCATCGCTCGCAATAGATACTTGTATAACTGCTGCTCAAAATGATCACCATTAGGTAATACACTTAATAAAGCATCCGCTTGCTGATCGAGCAACGCACGCAAGGCAGGATCTGCCTTTTTAACTTTCAGGCCCAGCATCGAGACCGGAAAAGCAATATAGGTATTCTTACAGCCGAACTCAACCTCACACCCTAGTAGCTTATGATAATGAGCAACATCGTCAGGCTTAGCATGAACAAAGCCAACTTTAGTGGGTTTAAGCGATTCATCCCCTACCAGCATGCGCACATAGTTGGCCATACTGGAAAGCAAGGTATCGTCAGATTCCCGGGTAGAATAGCCGTAATCATAAGGCCAAGAGAAGATCACCTGCCCCCCCTCCGACCGGGTAAAAGCCTCATTACCCTCGTATAATAAGCGCTGATAGCGCTCAAACCTCAGCAACGCCTCCGCTAGATATTCACAAGACAAGCTAAGATAACCTAGGACACCACAATGACTAGCCTGTATGTAAGCACCTACTTCCAAGCCAATGTAGGGCTTATTATAAACCTTAGCCATTACTTCTAAGCCATGCCACCAGTCAGTGAAGGGCATGCGAGAATTAGCATTATACTGAGCGAGCTTTAAGCGTAATTGTTGCAACTGTTTATGCGCGTCGTTATCTGCAGAGATCTCTGTATTTTCAAGCAAAGGATTCGCATCTAGATAACTGATCAATAGCCCCGCCAAATCCCCCGCGACATTAAAATTTACTAGCACAGCACACCCTCAAATCGAGACTCAAACCCATATTAAAACCCATAAGCAATGACACGACTATCTCGTTATTGGCAGAGAATGTCAAAAATGAAAGCCTAACTGTCAATATTTATTGCCGCTAGCACCCCACAATGCCCTCACTCGACTTATGCACTAAAAATGTCCGGAGAGACAAGATGGAAGATTTGATACGCGCAATTGGCTTTATCCTAGCGGCTGGGGTCATATTTATGACCATGATGGTCTTTGAAGCCTGGTATTTGCATCGCAAAACCGGCAAGACCAACTATCACTTCGGTGAAACCCTAGCCAACCTCACCACAGGCGCTTCTTATAAAATTGTCGACGGCATTGCCATCGCTCTTTTTATTACCGCTTTCTCCGATATGATCAACCCCTATGGTTTAGGCTGGAATCCAGAACCCTCTATTTGGGCATTTGCCATCTTGTTTGTATTGACTGATCTGTGTATGTATTTCAATCATTTAGCCATGCATAAATTTCGCTGGTTTTGGGCGACACACGTTACCCATCATTCTTCACTCCATATGAATTTATCCACCGCATTGCGCCAGAATTTTTTAAACGCACTCAACGGCAACTGGTTATTAATGTGGATTCCGCTGTCTTTAATCGGTTTTGATAAAGACTGGATCTTAGTCGCAATTGAAGCCAACCTACTGTACCAATTCTTTTGTCATACCGAAGCGGTTGGCCGCCTTGGTTGGATCGAAAAAATCTTTAATACACCGTCTCACCACCGAGTGCATCACGGCAGTAACCCAGCACAAATCGATCGAAACTTTGGTGGTGTATTTATTATTTGGGATAAATTATTCGGTACTTTTCGTGACGAACGAGAAGCCGGAGAAATCAAATACGGAGTTACCCGCATGCCCACTAAACCATTAAATCCTTTTTATATTCAGGTTTATGAACTGGTATCAATTTTTAAAGATTTATGGAAATACAAAGATTTAAGGATTTTATACAAACACCCAGAATGGGTAGCAGAAAAGTATGGCAAATAATAAATGCGGTAAATAGTTACACTAACACCCTAGCTAAGCTGCATAAAAATCGCGCAATAATAAATTCATAGCTAGGAACTCTTCATTCATTTCGATAACGATATCGAGTTAGACACAATTCAGATACACAAATGGAACAATAACATTGCACCGGGGTTAGCTGAGGCATCAAAGTCGGTAAATTCAGTACCAAAATAAAGAATGGACCTAACTACAAACCCAACTATCTTTCACAGATTATTTTGTTAGTTTAATGGCCAACCCCTTCGCCCCGCAGCATCCAGGAATCGTTAAAACTAGCTGTAAATCTAAATGTTTTTATCTATGAAAAATAGACCTTTAAGATTTTAGATTGAGTATTTCGCTAGGTACGGGGATTTAAAATTAATCCACAAGTCGTATTTTAACTCATGCAGCTTAACTTCTATATTAAATATGATACATTCCGGCAGCCCTTCATACCCCATGAATGGTTTAATTCAATAAGGAATAGAATTATGAAATTATCAGGACTACTACTAAGTATTTCCATGCTGCTTAGTGCCGCTTCTTCTTTCGGCGGCAACATTACCTATGAAGCTGACCCCTATACAATTTATCCAACACCTACTTACCCAAACCTAGATTTAAATAGTATAAGCAAAGTTAAACTAACTTCAAATGGTGAATCATCCCCACTCGAGACTCAACTATTGAGAGTCGAATTTGATTTTCCAAATGCAAATAAAATCATCGCTACTAATTTCAAAAAAATTGGAGACACATACAGAAGTGTCGTGAAAAATGCTTGGATTTACAAAGAGATTATCGTAGATATAACGCCTAGAAGTGTTTTTAGATCGCATGGCGAATTTACTGCCAATATCTATGTGAGGGAGCAATCTAGTAACTTGAACGATATGAATAACGCCCCAGGTATTCAGATTTATGAATACAATGGTTTAATGATGGATAAAACATACAATAAAACAGCAGATAGTACATCTGTAATTATTGATGGTAAAAGAGCCTATATCAAACTTCATCAAAGATGGGCAATTAACGAAAGAGGTAGCAGACAAGGCTTTCTTATATCTGTTAATTGGCTCGGACACGGTGAGTTTGATCGTATAATTCCAGGAGGTACCCATAGCGATACGGCTATTGCCTTCTTAACCGAGACAATCACAGGTGGTGGCGAAGAAAGAGTTGTATATTCTATCAGATACAAAGACTCTCTTGGAAACATACACGAAACCGGACCAGATTTATTAGATAGCCTATTCGGGATCTAAGTTAGATTAACACAGGGAAGATGGACGAACATTTCGTCTTCCCTTCGAACAACTCCGACAACTAAAATCACATCCTGATAGACGAGCTATCGAAAAAACCCAACAGATATGTTTTATTTTTATTAATAGTATTTCAAAAAAAATCTGATAATTAAATATTATCTTCAACACTCCAATCACTTTCTAACACTGAGAATCACTAAAATAAAGACAGCAACTTTTTTCAGTAATCAGATCTGACATCAAAACATCATAACAAACCCTTCAACAGCCATAAATAAATCAGAGCATTCAATCAGTCTAATCAATTACTTTTTAATTTTCTCTAACTATTCGCAAAGGGGCCATTAACTTCCTGCCGGAAATTCTAGTTTAACACTCCCTCCGAAACAGCAAAAAAAAGGCCAATCTAAAATCAGACCAGCCTTTTAATTCATTCTAAAACAGCGCCCAAATCAGCGCATCATAGGAGGCATTCCACCGGGAGGCATTCCACCAGCGCCGCCCGTCATTCCACCCATAGCGCGCATCATCTTCTTCATGCCGCCTTTGGCTGTCATCTTCTTCATCATCTTTTGCATTTGCTTATGCTGCTTCAGCAAACGGTTAATGTCTTGAATCTGAGTACCGGAACCACGCGCAATACGTTTCTTACGAGAACCATTTATCTTATCTGGAGAATGACGCTCCAACGGAGTCATTGAACAGATAATAGAATCCATTTGCTTAAATTGACCTTCCGCCGCGTCGGTTTGCTTCGCCATGTTAGCCATGCCGCTCATACCCGGGAGCTTGTCTAACATAGAGGTAATTCCCCCCATGTTATTCATCTGACGTAATTGATCACGGAAATCTTCTAAATCAAAACCCTTACCGGCTTTTAATTTCTTGGTTAACTTATCCGCTTTTTTCTTATCGATTTTGCGCTCAGCATCTTCGACAAGGGTCATGATATCACCCAAGTCTAAAATACGTGACGCCACACGATCAGGGTGAAAAGGCTCTAACGCCTCTGTTTTCTCACCCATGCCCATGAATTTAATCGGCTTGCCCGTCACATGACGAACAGAAAGCGCGGCACCACCACGAGCATCACCATCAGCTTTGGTTAGAATCACACCGGTAAGCGGTAATGTATCGTTAAAGGCTTTAGCAGTATTCGCGGCATCTTGCCCTGTCATCGCGTCAACGATAAACAAAGTTTCTTGCGGAGAGATAGCTGCGTGCAAGTCTTTAATCTCGCCCATCATCTCTTCATCGATGGCTAAGCGACCTGCCGTATCGACGATCAATACATCAGCGAATTGCGTTTTAGCGGCTTCAATGGCTGCTAACGCAATAT
Source organism: Oleispira sp. (assembly GCA_016765295.1). Classification (GTDB taxonomy): domain Bacteria; phylum Pseudomonadota; class Gammaproteobacteria; order Pseudomonadales; family Oceanobacteraceae; genus Oleispira. The sequence goes on along the minus strand of JAESQF010000073.1, from coordinate 4,299 downwards.
CAATCGGCTTCTGACTAGTATCCGATGGGAAGAATAATGAACCAACTTCCTCCGATAAGGTTTCAAGCTGCTTGATTGCTGCTGGACGATAAACGTCGACAGAAACCATCATTACTTTTTTCTTTTCGCGTTCCTTTAAGAAGCGAGCCAATTTTGCAGCTGTGGTGGTTTTACCCGCCCCTTGCAAACCGGCCATCAAGATAATTGCAGGCGGCTGTACGGCTAGGTTAAGACCTTCGTTGGCCTCACCCATCATATCGCGCAATTCATCATTTACAATTTTAAGGAATGCCTGGCCTGGATTTAGGCTGGTCATTACCTCGGAACCAATAGCACGCTCCTTTACTCGATCGGTAAATGCTTTCACCGCCGGTAAAGCAACATCGGCTTCCAATAACGCCATACGCACTTCGCGCATCGTGTCTTTAATATTTTCTTCGGTCAGTTTGGCCTGGCCAGTAATGCTTTTTAAAGCACCACCCAGGCGGTCTGTTAAGCTATCAAACATGGGCTTATGTCAATCACAACGAAATTAAGTCGCTGATTGTACAAATATCGGCCCAACATTGCTAGCCGAGCTTGGTCTTATCCCCTGGTTGTGAGAAACTTTTGTTCTAAATACCAGTTTCAGGGGAATAACCGGGCCATGACCGGATCAATAAGCATTGCCTTTCTTGCACTTCCAGCAGCACTTCTCTATTTATTCGGTGCTTTTCGTCAGTGGCAAACTCTAACCCATAAGAAAGAAGCCAATAAAACACTGGTACTTGCACTAGGCGCAAGCGCTGGGATTATCCACGCGTTATTACTGGCGGGCTCCGTCGTACAGCACGGCGGTTTTAACTTTGGTTTCTTCAATGTCGGTATCTTTATCTCTCTAGTCATCAGCTTATTAGTGATTATTAGCAGTATTAGCAAGCCATTAGAAAATTTATTAATCGTTGTTTTTCCTATGGCGGCCTTAATTATCTTGGTTGATATCGTAACCCCAGGATCAGAAAAGGTTTCTCAGCTGACGGGGGGATTAGGCTGGCATATCATTTTATCGATCTTGGCCTATAGTATTTTAATGATCGCGGCCATTCAGGCAGTGCTTTTATATCTGCAAAATAAACAATTAAAAAACCATAAAACTTCCGGTCTAATTAAGGCTCTACCCCCACTCCAGACCATGGACGCTCTATTATTTGAGATGATTTGGATCGGCATGGTGTTATTAACGGCCGCATACGTAGTGGGTTGGCCTTATATTGTCGACATTCAAGGTCAACACTTACTGCACAAAACAGCGCTAAGCATAATGTCTTGGATCGTCTTTGCTACCTTACTCTTTGGCCGCTTTGCTTTTGGCTGGCGTGGCATCACAGCAAGCCGTTTAACGCTTCTGGGGACTGGTTTCTTAATTCTGGCCTATTTCGGCTCAAAATTCGTGCTGGAATTAGTACTATAAGCATTATTTTTGCTATCCTTGCGTTCCCATAATAACGCAAGGAACTCGTCTTGAATGACGTCCCCCTCAGTATCCTATTTGGCATACTGGTTTTACTGATAATTTTCTCCGGTTTTTTCTCTAGTTCTGAAACTAGCATGATGTCTCTCAACCGTTACCGGTTGCGCCACATGGCAAAAAACAAGCACAAGGGTGCTCTGCGCGCGTCCAAGCTTTTAGCCAAACCTGATCGCCTTATCGGCACTATCTTAACGGGTAACAATCTCGTTAACTTTGCTGCTGCAGCTTTGGCGACCATCATCAGCCAGCGCCTATGGCCCGACAATCCTGATTTAGCGGTTTTTGTGAATACTATTTTATTCACCTTAGTGGTATTGATTTTTGCCGAGTTAACACCAAAAACCTTAGCGGCGATGCACCCTGAAAAAGTTGCCTTCCCAGCTGCTCGTGCCTTAGTCGGAATCCAATGGCTATTAACGCCTTTCGTTTGGTTCGTAAATACCATTGCCAGCGGACTGCTTAAGTTGGCAAAAGTTGATACCAATGCGACTCCAGACAATCTAAGCACAGAAGAATTACGCACCGTCGTAAATGAAGCTGGCACTATGATTCCTAAACGACACCAGCACATGTTAATTAGTATCTTAGATTTAGAGAAGATGGCGGTAAACGACATTATGGTGCCTCGCAACGAGGTAGTCGCGATCAATCTAGATGACGATATTGACGAGATTGTAGAGCAACTGCGCTCAACTCAACATACACGCTTACCCGTTTATCGCGGTGATATTAATGATGTTGTTGGTTTATTACATACTCGTAATGCCAGCCGCTTCTTAACCAATCCAAATTTCGATAAGAGTGATATTTTACAGGAATGCCGTGACCCCTACTTCATTCCGGAAAGTACACCTCTGCATACTCAGCTATTCAATTTTCAAAAGCAGCAACGCAGAATTGCCTTAGTTGTGGATGAATACGGCGATGTGCAAGGTATTTGTACGCTAGAAGATATTTTAGAAGAGATCGTTGGTGAGTTCACAACAGACAATGCCGCTATCGAGAATCCTGATTTTAAGCGTTTAAATGATGGCAGCACATTGGTTGATGGCACAGCTTATATTCGCGACATCAACAAAGCTCTTGGCTGGGAATTCAATATCACCGGCCCTAAAACCTTCAGCGGTTTAATCGTAGAGTTTTTAGAAACGATTCCTGATGGCCCTGCTTGTTTAACACTTGAAGGTAAGCGCATTGAGATTCTCAAGGTTGAGGGTAATACGGTGAAGCTTTCTCGGGTATTTGATAAGTAGCTTACTTTTTTAGGCGTTGGTTTCTTTTAACAGCGCCGTTTCGCTATATCTTCTATCGATTCGCTAAAAGTTCGGTACTGGGCACTTCGTTCCACGGCACGTCGTGAATCCCTGCCGCTGTAAGAATTCGCGGCGCTACGCTCCATGGAGACTCTCTTCGGGATCCATCCCTCAGAAGGCCTAAAACAAAGCGCCCAATACCGATCCGCGAACCCGAAATACTTAACCAGATTACAGCCCTTTATCCATCAGACTAATGACGACTAACTCTATAAGCCGTCAAACCTTCATAGAGATAAAATTAAAATCGGGATAACTGTCATTGGCGACGTATTAGGTGATTCGTTTCTGGGGCGTCATTTCGCAGGGATGCGAAATACGAGCCCCCAAGGATGGGTTTACGGCGTACCCTGAAAAGAATTACCTAATGCAGCGCAATCTCAACCCTCACACTTCGGCGTTTTCAAAAGAGAAATACTGAGCATCAACAGCAATCAATTAATCCATCCCTGGAGTGCCTACCAGCCTATATATCCTATATAGTCGCCCGCTGAGCTGCGAAGCTACGCTTCGGTCACGCGAGCCCTAATGCAGCGTAATCTCAACCCTTAGCGCAACGGCGTTTTAACATAAGGCTAATAAAGTGCTACAATCGCCGCCTTTCTTTTATCCACGAATAAGCCTGTAGCAACATGACTGATCAAGCATCCAAAAGCCGAAAGATACTAGTAACCAGCGCACTACCCTACGCCAATGGCTCAATCCATCTTGGCCACCTATTGGAATACATCCAGACCGATATCTGGGTACGCTTTCAAAAGGCACGCGGACACCAATGTACCTATGTTTGTGCCGATGATGCACACGGTACCGCCATCATGTTGCGCGCAGAAAAAGAAGGCTTAACTCCAGAACAACAGATCGCCAATGTAAAAGCTGAGCACGAAGCTGATTTTGCCGACTTCCAAGTGAACTTCGACAACTTCCACTCAACTCATTCACCAGAAAACCGCGAGCTTAGTGAAGAAATTTACAAAGCCTGTCGCGATAAAGGCCACATCGCCGTTCGTAAAATCAAACAGCTTTTTGACCCAGTAAAAGAATTATTTTTAGCCGACCGCTACGTTAAAGGCCAATGCCCAAAATGTAATGCCGAAGACCAGTATGGCGATAACTGCGAAAGCTGTGGCGCAACTTATACACCGGCTGAATTGATCAAACCTTTCTCAACCATCTCGGGCGCAACCCCAGTTGAAAAAGAATCAGAACATTACTTCTTCAAACTACCTGACTTCCAAGAGTTCCTACAAGACTGGACTCGCTCTGGCACACTGCAAGAAGAAGTCGCCAACAAGCTCGCCGAATGGTTAGAGTCTGGCTTAAAAGAATGGGACATCAGCCGTGATGCACCCTACTTTGGTTTCGAAATCCCTGATGCACCCGGTAAATACTTCTACGTATGGCTAGACGCTCCGATTGGCTACATGGCCAGCTTTAGAAATCTTTGCGAAAGCGAAGAAGGCAAAGCTCGCGGAT
>JAESQF010000133.1 GCA_016765295.1 Oleispira sp. | reverse complement strand
ATCGATAACAACATATTGGGTTCTCACAATACCTATAATTCTGAAGTCTATCGAAATGCCTTTCGTTATATTGATCCACAGCAGAAGCATTCTATTTATGATCAATTGCGTCTTGGCGCTCGTTTTATTGAATTAGACGCTCATTGGACGGCTCATACTCATGGTGCGCCGTGGAATTGGGGGACCGACTTGCTGTTATGCCATTCGGGTATTGGCAAATCCATGGGAGACTTGCATGTAGGTTGTAGTTTGACCGACCGTTTTGTGAAAGACGGTGTGCAAGAAGTGGGTAACTGGTTAAACGAACATCCTGAAGAAGTGGTTATCTTATATTTTGAAGATCACACCGATGGACATCATCAAGAGCTGTTGAATATTTTAAACGATAAACTCGCTGGCAAAATTTATGAGAGTAATGGCTGCAAGAGTATTCCGGATAGTTTAACGAAAGCTCAGGTACGTGGGGCAGGAAAGCAGGTTGTATTATGGAAGGATGGTGGCTGTTCATCAAACTCAGCGATGTCTCAGCTAGCCTTTACCGGCTTGGGTAATGTTAATCGTATCTGGGAGGATCGTACGGGGGTCGGAGCCATTGGAGCCTTCTTTACCGGCGGCACTGTGGATAAGATTGAGTCATCTGATGTGACCCAGGCATTTAAAAACGGTGGCAATATCGTTAATTTAGATATGCTGACGTATAACGATGGTCGTTTGGAAGCGGGTATCTGGTCTTGGGATGTCAATGAGCCTAATAACTCAGGTAACCAAGATTGCGCTGTTCAGTGGGGAAATGGCCGCTGGGATGATGCGGGCTGTGAATCCTTGCATTATTTTGCTTGTAAGGCTCAAGATGGAAGTTGGGATATTAGTCGTACTAAGGGTACTTGGTTAATGGGCCCGCTAGCCTGTGGTTTATTAGGCTCTGGTTATCAGTTTGCTGTACCGACTAATAGTAAGGATAACGAAGCCCTTAAATCGATTAAAGGGGGGGTTACTCATGTTTGGCTGAATGTTTCAGACCGTGCAGTAGAAGGTAAGTGGTTAGCGCACTAGTTTTGATACGGCGCTTATTTATAAAACCTTGATCTAAGTTCTGTAGATTATATAAAAGGCTCTAATAGTTTCTATTTAGGGCCTTTTTCTTAGCTTTTCTGTCTTGCGCCTAGAGAAAGGCAGGAGTAGTCTGGAGGAACAATAAAGTTCATAGGAATCAATATGCCATATCACGACAACGTTGTAGAAGAATTGAATTTACTTGTGAAGTTTAGCCAGCATTCAATGCAAGAAGGCATCAAGGTTCATCATGATGCTGAGATTACATTGGTTGAAGCCGCAGAGCGTTTACACAGTAAAGGCATGATTACCCAGATCGACGGTGGTTATTTAACCGACCGTGGTATTGAGGCATCAGAAAAAGCCCATGCGTTAATTGATGTCCTAGAAGTGAAGATGACCTAGTCGGTTCTAATTGTATGATATTAGTAGGTATTCGCGATCTATCGTGAGCCTGCTAATGATTTAGACGCTGCTTACCACCCCAACTATTGATTAATCGTTCTAGTTATTAATCGCCCCTGCAAAAAAGTTAGTCATTATTTAGTTATTGGCGAAGACTTTTCCTCTTTCACTCGTATAAACCTTAAATGCTTAAATTGAGCATTTATAATATACAGGTGTTAATTATGAATAAACCAACAATCACTGCCATTCTTCTGAGTATCTCTGTAGCTTCAACTCTTGTTTCAACTACGGCTTATGCAGGTATGGAACGTGGAAATCATAAAAGCCATCAAGGTCATAAGCAATTTTCATTAATGGATAGTAATAGTGATGGTGCATTATCAAAGGAAGAGTTGCTGACTTTTCATGAACAGCGCTTTACCTCGATTGATACCGATGCTGATGGCTTAGTAACAAAAAAAGAAATTAAAGCGCATCGTCAAAAGCAGCGTTTCATGCGTATGGATAGTAATAACGACGGCGTTATTTCCGAAGATGAGATGAGCTTATCTTACAGCGCTCACAATAAGCGTTCACGCAATTCAAAGAGCTATGATGCTGAATAAAATTTATTCTAGATGAGCCTTATGATGAAAAGTCTAGAGCAGCAGGCTGATGAGGAACTCATGGTATTGATTAAATCGCATAATCACGATGCTTTTTCGGCGTTGGTAACAAGGCACTCGGATCGTTTTTATGCGTTATCTTACCGTACCCTATTTAATCAGTCAGATGCCGAGGATATCGTGCAGGAATCCTTTTTAAAGTTATGGCGTAAACCAGAGCTTTGGAAGGAGAAGAAAAATAGCAAATTCACTACTTGGTTTTATCGTATTATTGTTAATGCTTGCTATGACCTGAATAAGAAAAAATCATCCCAAGAAGGATCTTTAGAGGCTGATGATTATGATTATGAGAAGGTCGCTGAGAAACCTGCTGAGGGTGAATGCTTATCTCATCAGCAGTTGTCGGCTATTGAAATAGCGCTTAAAAACTTACCCGAAAGACAGCGTATGGCACTGAACTTATGCTTTTATGAAAACTTGAGTAATGCTGAGGCCGCCGATGTAATGGGGATCCGCTTAAAGGCCTTACAGTCTTTAATTATGCGTGGTAAAGCCGCACTTAAAACACAGTTCAATATATCTGAGGGGAATGATCATGAATAGCAGTGATGAAAAACTCAATCAGCTATTGAATAGTGTAGCGCCAGTACCTTCGAATTCTAATTTGGCGGAACGGATTATTGCTCAAGCAGAAATTCCTGATATTAATGTAAATAAAGAAAGTTTTCTTAAGCAAGTTTTACGCAGCTTAATATTTCCAAAACCTGCTTATGCTCTAGCGTGCAGCATGTTGGTTGGGGTTCTGCTTGGTTGGCAAAATCCTGAGGTGAATACAAATATAAATACAATACAAGTAGCATCTGCTGATGAAGAGCTCAGTAGTTTGTTTCTTGCCGAGGTGAATTTTGATGAATAAAAAGATGAAAATATTTATCTCCACTTCCGTTTTACTTAACGTATTACTGGTGGGGGTAGTGGTAGGGGGGATTTCTAAATCACATTTTATTCATGGCTATCAGCCTGAGCGAATGGAGCGGTTAGCTGAGATTTTAGCGGTATTACCTGCGGAAAAAAGTAAAGAGTTTGAACTACGAATTTCAAACATGAAGGCATTAAAGCGTGCAGATAAAGTAAGTATGAAATCTGCAAGAAAAAATGTGATGCAGGTATTTACCCAAGAGCCATTTGATAAAATGGCTTATCAGCAAGCGGTGCAAGGATTAAATAAACTGCATCAGCAGCAGATGGAAAAACGAGTAAACTTAATGGCGGATATGGCGCAGTACTTATCCCCAAAGGAGAGGAAGCAGCTGTCGCATTTTCTTATGAGGCGTGGGCGTCGAAAATAGTCTATCGATTTTAAAATCGATAGACTAAAGAAGTTTGATAGTTAGTATTAACTTCATGGTTATCAATCGGCGGTGTCGCCTCTAAATTTTTTGCGGGCTGGCTATCCCGTGTCATTTGATACTGTAGTTTTAAATCTAACGTATCAGTCAATTTGACCAGCAATGCAGAAGTCATATAAGTACGGTAGTCAGTAAAATCATTAGTATTCGGCTGGTAGTATAAAGTAGCACTGATTCCTATGTTGTCGTTGAGCTGGTGCTTATAGACTGCAAAGCTATTCACTCGCCATAACTTACTCTCTTGCTCGTAAGTATCTAGATCAAGAACTTCCCGTTCTAGAAAACCACCCAGCCCTACCGATAGAGAAAATACCTTATCATCTTGGGCGACGACGTGACGTATATTGCTGCCGATTAAACCTCGTGACTTGAGGTTGTCAAATACATCATCTTCCCATTGAAGGAAACCTTCAACAGCCCACTTGGTATTTAATAAATGCACCCAGCGAGTATGTATGAAACTATCATCGGTATCTTTAATACCTCGGGTAGTACCGTAGTCGCGTTCAAGAATAGCAAGATAAATGTTATCGCCATGTCGGCTTACAGCTTTGGCAGAAGCACTATAATCTTCTTCACTTTTGTTGCCAGTTTGGCCATCAAAACCAAATTCAATGTGGCCACTCCAGCCTTCTTCAGGTAGACCAGGGCGAGAACTTTCGATATTAGATATGGCATAAACATTCCAAGAGAATGCTAAAACTGTCAGTGTGAGTATTATTTTCAACATGTGATCGTCATTTATTACACTTAAAAAATTGGCGATTATACAGACTGAAATAGAAATTTATAGGAAGAAGGGAGTTTTAAAACGAGAAGTAAAAATGGTGGGCCCGGACAGACTTGAACTGTCGACCTGTCGATTATGAGTCGAATGCTCTAACCAGCTGAGCTACGGGCCCCTCTATCGATATGACGATAGGGTGTTATCAGTGATAACGGGGTTGATTATAACCATGCTTTACAAAGAGCGCCACCCCTTTGATTTAAAAAAGAAAAACTTGGGATTTAAAAAACAAAAACCCAGCTATTGCTGGGTTTATGTTGGTTGCTTTTTAATCGAATTTCTTAAATTAAAGAATTATTCGTCTAAGAAGCTGCGCAAGTGATCAGAGCGAGTAGGGTGGCGTAATTTACGCAGCGCCTTCGCTTCAATTTGACGAATACGTTCACGTGTAACGTCGAACTGCTTACCTACTTCTTCCAAAGTATGGTCAGTGTTCATGTCGATACCAAAACGCATACGTAGAACTTTTGATTCACGAGCGGTTAGGCCAGACAGTACGTCACGAGTCGCATCGATTAAGCCACCAGTGGTTGCTGTATCGATTGGAGATTCAGACATGGTATCTTCAATGAAGTCACCTAGGTGCGAATCTTCGTCATCACCGATTGGAGTTTCCATGGAGATAGGTTCTTTGGCAATTTTAAGTACCTTACGAACTTTATCTTCTGGCATTTCCATACGCTCGGCCAATTCTTCTGGCGTCGCTTCACGGCCCATTTCTTGTAACATTTGACGAGAGATACGGTTCAACTTGTTGATCGTTTCAATCATGTGTACAGGAATACGAATGGTACGTGCTTGGTCAGCAATCGAGCGAGTAATCGCCTGACGAATCCACCATGTTGCATAAGTCGAGAACTTATAACCACGACGGTATTCAAACTTGTCTACTGCTTTCATCAAGCCGATGTTACCTTCTTGAATCAAATCCAAGAACTGCAAACCACGGTTGGTATACTTTTTCGCAATCGAGATAACTAGACGTAGGTTAGCTTCAACCATTTCTTTCTTAGCACGACGTGCGCGAGCTTCACCGATCGAAACACGACGGTTAACTTCTTTGATTTCAGGAATGGACAAGGTCACATTCGTTTCAATCGTTTTAATCTTTTTCTGTGCACGCTGAATGTCGAACTTATAAACAGCGACTTTTTCTGAATACGGTTTATCAGCAGCGATTAAGCTATCAACCCAATCTGGGTTGGTTTCGTTACCCTGATAAGACTTAATAAAGTCTTTACGCTCCATTTTACACTTGCGTGTAAGTAGAACCATGATGGCGCGTTCTTGAGTACGAATCGCTTCTTGTGATTCACGGGTATTATTAACCAGTGCTTCAAAATAACGTGGAGTCAATTTGATCGGTGCAAAGACGTCAGTCAGTGCAGTAAAAGCAGCGACTGCTTCTTTGGTCTTGCGACCGTGCTTAGCAAGAACAACTTCTAATGCATCGTAGGCGACGCGAACTTCTTTGAAACGGCCTTGAACCATTTCAACGTCCATTCCCGTGGGTTCGTCATCGTCATCGTCACCGGCTTCAGCTTTCTCTTTCTCTGTTTTCGGCTGAGTCTGTGGCGGTGGTGTTGGGATTTCGTCAGATGGATCGATAAACCCATTGAATACATCACCAATGCGGTTAACGTCGTCTTCAGCTGATTCAAAAGCGGTCAGTACGGTATCAACAGTGCCAGGGTAGTAAGCAAGCGCCGTCATTACTTCACGGATGCCTTCTTCAATACGCTTGGCGATAACAATTTCGCCTTCTCGCGTTAGCAGCTCAACGGTACCCATTTCACGCATGTACATACGTACTGGGTCGGTTGTGCGGCCAATATCACTATCAACAGCAGCTAAGGCAGCAGCAGCTTCTTCAGCGGCGTCGTTATCGGTATCGTTACCGGCCACGAACATAGCATCGGCATCGGGCGCAACTTCAGATACCGGAATACCGATATCGTTAATCATGCGGATGATGTCTTCTACTTGGTCTGGATTCGCGATGTCATCGGGTAAATGGTCGTTTACCTGAGCATGAGTCAGGTAGCCCTGCTCTTTACCCTTGGCGATGAGGTCTTTTAAACGCGATTGTTGTGTATTCGCTGACATATAGGCCCTGTTGTTGTCGTCGCAGTCGTCTGCTCGGTGGCTAGGCAATAAACCCGAAAGTATAAACGCTAACCACCCATTGCGCTAGGCAAAGAGCGGGCTTGAGTGCGATTTGGTAATAAATTTCTATAGTTAATTTGGGGATGAATATAAATAATTCAAGGGTTGGTTATTATTTGTGCTTTTTTAAGTTGCATGGGTAAGGCAACGTAGCGCGCCTTCTCTTCGATAGTTAAGCTAGTAAATGAGTTTTCAGCAATTTTATTTTGCAGGGTTTGAAATTCACGACGTAATAATCTCAATCTCAGGTTCTGCAAAGTGCCTTGAATGTCATTACTAGGATCGACACCTTCTGGAAGTTCTAAGGATTGATTAGCGATGTTTTTCAGATGTTCGGAAAAGGGGGTTCCTGTCCATTGAATTAATAAACCAATACTACTGCTTTGCGGGCTTTGTTTAAGCTTCTTTAGTATTTCGCATAATAAGCGTTCACTTTCATCTTCGGGTTCAAAGTCTTCTAATGGCTCAATACGTTGAGCGCTTTCAGGAAACTTTACCAGTAATGTCAGTGCTTTTTGAGTGAGGATGGCGAGTAGTTTATCTTCTTTTTTATTTCTTGGGGTTGAGGCATTCGATGATGGCTGCGTCGCTCCATCGGTATCGATGAAATCACCCGCGTTAAAATCTTGCTCTTCGCTATTATCGTATTGATGATCATCGTGGTGGCTGGATATATGTGCTTGCGGTACTGACGCTTGGCCGTTTTGAGGCTTGAGTGCCTGCTCTGGTTGCTGGTGGTTAGCTCTGTGCTGATTGGGTTGTTCGGTTTCTGTTGGCAGTAATTTGGCCAATATCTCTTGCTTGATCCCAGTTTCTTGGGATAGTTGTTGCTGCATTAATTCTTTCAGCATGCCTGTTGGCAAGCGAGAGATTAACGGTGCGGCTAATTGGCCGAAACGAGCCTTGCCATCGAGGGTATCGAAATCAACTTGTTCTTTAATGCTGTCGAATACAAATTCTGGCAGATGCTTTGAGTTATCTAAGCGTTTCTCAAAGGCCTCTTTGCCTTCTTTGCGCACGATGGTATCGGGATCTTCGCCGTCAGGTAAAAACAAGAAGCGTGCTTGCAAGCCATCTTGTAGTGCTGGAATTACAGTTTCCATGGCGCGCTGCGCGGCTTTACGGCCCGCGTTATCACCATCAAAGCAGAAAATTATTTCGGGCACGACTTTAAATAAACGGCGTATGTGGTGTTCGCTGGTCGAGGTGCCCAGTGTGGCTACGGCGTAATGAATGCCGTATTCGGCTAGCGCGACCACGTCCATATAGCCTTCGACAATTATCATGCGAGTGAGTTTTTGACGGATTTTTCGCGCTTCATAAAGGCCATAAAGTTCTTGGCTTTTGTGGAATATAGGTGTTTCTGGGGAGTTTAGGTATTTGGGTTTTTCATCCCCTAATACTCGCCCACCAAAAGCAATAACCTGACCTTTTACATTACGAATCGGGAACATAACTCGATCACGAAAACGGTCATAGGTGCGGCCATCATCTTTTTCGATGGTCATGCCGCAGCTGATCAGTTGTTTAATGGTTTTGTTATTGGTACTGTCGTTTTTCTCACCTGGGGCTAGGCTATTCTGTAAATTGTCCCAGCCTGGTGGGGCGTAGCCGATAGAGAAAAATTTAGCCGCTTTACCCGAAAGGCCACGATCTTTTAAGTAATCGATGGCTTTATCTTTGTCTTTGCTGGTACGTAGCTGTTGTTCGAAAAAGTCCGCAGATTTTTGTGTAAGGCTAAGCAGTTCTCGATATTGGGGTTCGCGATTTTGTTGCTGCGACCCTTCGCGCGGTACTTCTATATTAAGGTCACCGGCGAGTTTTTCTACGGCATCGGGAAATTCTAGGCCATCAAATTCCATCACAAATTTAAGCGCGCTGCCTGTCGCGCCACAGCCAAAGCAGTAATAAAACTGTTTATCGGGGCTAACGGTGAAGGAGGGTGTTTTTTCGTTATGGAAAGGGCAGCAGGCGGAGTAGTTCTTACCCGCTTTTTTTAGACGAGTACGAGCACTCACCACATCGATTATGTCGAGGCGACTGATTAAATCATCGATGAAGTTTTGCGGTATACGTCCGGCCATCTGGCTATATTACACTATTAAAATATGGGAGTAGAGTATGCGAGTAAAGCTGCGGAACAGGAACTAAAAAGGCAGCCGAAGCTGCCTTTTTATGCAATCAAAAGATGGGTGTCGATAAGCCGGCCATTTAACTGCTAGCCTGAAAATTAATTCAGTGCTGCTTTAACCAGTTGGCTGACTTGCGCCATATCGGCGCGGCCTTGTACTTGTGGTTTGAGGACGCCCATTAATTTACCCATATCCTGCATGCTTGCAGCACCGGTTTGGGTAACAGCGTCAGCCACTATTTTGGCCAGTTCATCTTCACTCAGTGCTTCTGGTAGAAACTCAGAGATGACAGAAATTTCAAACTTTTCTGTATCGGCAAGATCGTGACGATCAGCTTGTTCGTATTGTTCGATTGAATTCAGACGCTGCTTAACCATTTTATCTAAAATGACTAATGCGCGATCGTCATCAACTTCGATACGTTCGTCTACTTCAATACGTTTAAATTCTGAAGAGGCTAGGCGTAGCGTAGACAAACGAGGTTTGTCCTTGGCACGCATAGCGTCTTTAATAGAACTTTTTATACTTGCAACGATAGCACTCATAAAATATTTCTTTTGATCGACTAAATAACTAGAAACGGTGTTTGATTAGTACAAACGAACCATTTTTTTGTTTTCACGCTGAACTTTCTTCGCGTGACGCTTAACAGCAGCAGCAGCTTTACGCTTACGTACTGAAGTTGGCTTTTCATAATGTTCGCGACGACGTACTTCTGACAAAACGCCTGCTTTTTCGCAAGAACGTTTGAAACGACGTAGAGCTACATCAAATGGCTCGTTTTCTTTAAGTTTTACAGCTGGCATCCAAAATCACCTAATAAATATTCAGTGTTAATCTTACAAGGGCAACCACAAGAAGCCCGGAATTTGTCTTTCTACAAGGTATACGTGACGCACACCTTATATAAGGGCGGGCATTCTAATCGGTATACCGTTGAATTGCAAAGAGTATAGACGAGGTAAATAGGATTATTTGCAATTACCAGAATCTTTGTACTTTTAATGACCAAATGGCCTCAAAATAGCTCTATTTAGGACCTAATATGGCCAAAGTGGTGACTAATGTTATATAGGGTATCCTCAAATCCTTGCCATGGGCGTATCATGCGCACAATTGATTTATTTCGACTTTATTAGACTCTTATTGAAGGTATCAGAGGCTTTATGCTGATTCTTGGCTTGGAAACTTCCTGTGACGAAACGGGCGTAGCGGTATTTGATAGCGAACGCGGCTTATTATCCCACCGTTTATATTCCCAAATTGCGGTACATGCGGAGTACGGCGGCGTTGTGCCTGAATTGGCCTCCCGTGATCATGTACGCAAAGCACTGCCTTTAATTAATGAGGCGTTAGCTGATGCGGGTCATACCGTGCACGATCTCGACGGTATTGCTTATACCCAAGGTCCTGGTCTAGTCGGTGCATTGTTAGTCGGTGCTAGTTTAGGTCGCTCTTTAGCCTGGGGTTTGGATATTCCGGCGGTGGGTGTTCACCATATGGAAGGCCATTTATTGGCCCCTATGTTGGAAGAGAATAGGCCCGACTTTCCTTTTGTTGCCTTATTAGTCTCCGGTGGTCATACCCAGTTAGTGCAGGTAGCAGGCATTGGTGAATACACTTTATTAGGTGAGTCTCTGGATGATGCGGCGGGGGAAGCCTTTGATAAGGCGGCTAAAATGATGGGCTTACCTTACCCTGGCGGCCCGGAGTTAAGTAAGCTCGCTGAGCAAGGGGATGATAAGCGTTTTATTTTCCCTCGCCCGATGACCAATCGTCCTGGTTTAGATTTTTCTTTCAGTGGCTTGAAAACGGCGGCTCGTACGGCGATTCTTGAACAGGCGGTTGATGGCGTATTAGCGCAACAGACTAAAGCCGATATCAGTGCCTGCTTCCAAGCAGCAGTGGTCGATACACTGGCGATTAAATGTAAGCGTGCTTTAAAACAAACGGGTTTAAAAAACTTAGTGATTGCCGGTGGTGTGGGCGCGAATACATTATTACGCCAACAGTTAACGGAAATGACACAAAAATTAGGCGGCCAAGTATTTTATCCGCGTCCAGAATTCTGCACGGATAATGGCGCTATGATTGCTTATGCTGGCTGCCAGCGCTTAATGGCAGGTCAAACGGCGGGTTTAAGCTTAGGCGTTGTGCCGCGCTGGCCGATGACTGAATTGAGTCCGATTAAGGGTAACAATGAAGACCAGGGTGATCTTTCATAATGGATAAAGTTATCATTCGTGGCTTAAAAGTCGAAACAATTATTGGTGTATTTGCTTGGGAAAAACAAGTAAAGCAGCCATTAATTTTTGATCTGGAAATGGATTGGGATATTACCAAGGCTGCGGAAACTGATGACCTCGCTTATGCGCTAAATTATGCGGCGGTAAGCGATCGTGTGATTGAATTTGTGCAAGGTAACCAATACGATTTGTTAGAACGGTTATTAGTGCAGTTAGCGGAAACATTACGCACAGAGTTTTCCATTCCTAAAATTAAAATTC
The DNA here is from genome assembly GCA_016765295.1 of Oleispira sp. Classification (GTDB taxonomy): domain Bacteria; phylum Pseudomonadota; class Gammaproteobacteria; order Pseudomonadales; family Oceanobacteraceae; genus Oleispira. The sequence goes on along the minus strand of JAESQF010000133.1, from coordinate 8,128 downwards.
GAGTCGAAAAACCCGCAGTAGCGCCGGATGCAATCGCGGTTGGTTTGGAAATCGAACGTGGTTAAAATTTATTTAGGCTTGGGTTCTAATATAGAACCGTTAAATAATATTGCCGCAGGCCTTAAAAGTTTAGAATTTTTATTTTCTAATCTTAAGCAATCTCCGACGTATTTAGCGCCACCCTTTGGTTTTGTCGGAGATGATTTTCATAATCTGGTGGTGAGTGCCGATACCGATTTATCGATTGAACAGGTAGTGAAAGCTCTGCGTCAGATAGAGTTTGATCATGGCCGCCCGGAGCAAGCGGTGAAGTTTTCTTCGCGCAGTTTGGATATCGATTTATTGCTGTATGGTGATTATGTCGGCAAGGTGGATGGTTATAATATTCCACGTTCAGATATTGATAAATTCGATTTTGTTTTACGCCCGTTACAAGATATTGCGGCTCATAATACTCACCCCGTAAACGGTAAAAGCTTTGCTGAACTTTGGGGCGAGATGGGTTGTGAGAGTGAGGGTGAAAGTGAATTGTTTTTGCTTTAACCGCTCTTTAACCGCTCTTTAATAGCCCTTTAATAACGTTAAGGCGCTCTTTTGCGATCGCTTCGCCAATCGCTTTCCCTTGAATTCCTTGTTCGATAAACAACTTTGCGGTTACGCCTAAGCAAGCTTTTGCTAGCTGAGTTATGTATTCAACTTGTTTATATTCCACCTCTTCAAATCCTGTACGACCACGGCTATCCGCTTTGCAGGCAATTAATACTTGCTGCAAGCGCTCGGGTTTACGCCACAGATCTATGCCATTGAAAAATTTCAATATCGTTTTAGGATTTAATTCAAACGCTCTGTGTATATGAGTATGGTAAATACAAACTAGGCGAGAAAGGTCTTTAAATTCATTCGGTGTTTTTAACCTTTGGTTTAATTCTATAACGAGTTTTTCACCAGACTGTTCATGCCCATGATGGCTGGGTAATAGTTCTTCTCTAGTTAAGCCTTTTCCTAAATCGTGCAGCAAACTTGCCCAGCGCACATTTATATCATTGCTGAGTTTACTGGCTTGCTCTAATACCATCAGCGAATGGATACCACAGTCGATTTCTGGGTGATGCTTTTCTGGTTGTGGAATACCGAATAAGCGATCTAGTTCTGGAAAAATTATCTCTAAAGCATGGCAGTCGCGCAATGCTTGGAAATAAACCCAAGGCTGAGATTCTCCTAAGGCGCGTTCTGTTTCTTGCCAGACTCTTTCTTGGGTAAGGTGAGCAAGTTCTCCACTGGCGGCAATTTCGCGCATGAGCTCGACCGTTTCAATTGCGATGCTAAAACCTAAATGGGCAAAGCGTGCAGCAAAGCGAGCGACACGTAAAACTCTTAATGGGTCTTCACAGAATGCATCTGAAACGTGGCGTAATATTTTATTCTGTAGGTCTTGCTGGCCATTATAGGGATCGATAATATCGCCATTATCATCTTGTGCCATTGAATTGATGGTGAGATCGCGGCGTAATAAATCTTCTTCTAAAGTGATATCGGGATTGAAGTCACAGATAAAACCTTGATAACCACTGCCTGATTTTCGCTCGGTGCGGGCTAACGCGTGCTCTTCTTTGGTTTTGGGATGTAGAAATACGGGGAAGTCTGCACCGACTTGGCTATAGCCCAGCTTGATGAGCTGCTCTGGTGTACTGCCAACAACGACCCAATCTTTATCTTTAATCGCTATATTGAGTAAGGCATCGCGAACGGCACCACCGACTAAGTAGGTTTGCATAGTTATCCAGTATGAATAAAAAATAAGGCAAAAAATAAAAGGCAAAAAAAAGCCTTAATCCGAAGATTAAGGCTTAGTTTAAACGGCTTTCCCTACTTGATAAAGCGAGCAGGGATAAAGAGAGCTGTTTTAGAAATAAAGACCTAATTCCAACGCGGCCCCAAATTCCTGTTCTGGGTTGCTAGGATTAGCCATGGCGGTCAGGTCTACTTTGAGCGCAAAAGGAGAGAAGCCTAAGCCAACAGAAACAATATCAGAATTTGATACGCTTAAGTTGGTACGGTAGCCACCCCGTAGCTGAACTAGGTCGTATAGGTCTAATTCAGCACCGATAGAGGCGTATTGAGTCGGTGCTTCAAAGGCTATTGGATCGTTTTCCATTAAATCGAGATCAATAGCAACAACGGTCCAGTCTGTCGTATGGGAAATACCACCACGGAACTGAGTATCGAGGCTGATCTTGGTTTTTAAGGTTTCGCCGTTAGGACCAAAAGTATTACTTTCTGCTTCGTATTCTTTGCTTAATAGATTCTTCGCTACTAAACCCGCTTGCCATTGCTTATCTGCACCAAATTGATAAGCAATACCGGCATCGATATTGAAGTCAGAGAAGTCTTGCTCGGTATCTTTAAGGGCTTCTTCATCAAAATCATCATCCTCAATAACGGCGACATAATTAAAAGTCTTGATGATTTGAAATTTAGGTGTAATGCCGATAGCGATGTCTTGTCCGGCAATATTGAAGTTACGGGATAAGGTTAAGCCGATTTCAGAAATAGCAATTGCGATTACATGGGCTAAAGAGGTCAGTGTTGGGTCTTCATTAACCTGGATATTACCTGAGCCATCAACAGAAATAATATTCTCGCCGTTGACGTTTTTCTGATAACCATCTAGTAATGATTTTCTTTCGTCAACAATACCTTGGTTGGCGTCAACGATAAGACCCGCTGCAGTAACTTCTGCAAAACTGCCAGAAGTTTTAGCAGTATCAAGAATTTCAAGAGAGCCAATTAGGTCATTGGTCGCAGAAATATAATCTGTCGACAAATTAGAATATTCATTCACACCTTCGGCATAACCGTTGATTAACTGCTGATCTTCTTCAGAAAATATTGTACGCCCAGAAGCTATCACGCTGTTATTGAAGGAAATTGCCATACCAAAAGTTTCACTGGGAATAGCAACCACACCATTAATCCCTGCCTTTAAGCGGAAAGAACCCGCAGACAGATTGTCGAATTCTGAGGTTAGATCAAAGGTGGTTTCTTTGAGGTCGAGAGTGCCAGCTTGGAAACCTAGTAAGCTGCTTTCCAAACCTGCTGCTTGGCTTTTTATAGTTGCTAATTGAGGGGTTGTCAGTGTTTTTAGATCGCCGTTAATGGTGCCTTGCAGTGAGGATATATCCGATTCTAGTGTGGTTAAGCTATCACCTAGATTTTCGGTAATCGTGGTGAAGTGATCGATTAAGCTTTCGTCAAAGGTTTTATAGTCATCTTCTGCTATCCCCTGCACAGTATCGACCCATTCGTCTTCATCAGCAGCAACGATCCCTATCTGAGGAAATACAATGGCGAAACCTTCATCATCATCGGCGGTAGAAAGAAGAGCTGGGTTGTATAGTGGTGCATGAGAATATCGAGCGCTGGCAACCCCTGTGCCCCCCATAGCTAATCCTCGCGCGTCAATAGGTAATAGGGGAGCTGCTGATGCTTGCTGAGATAAGCTAAGAATAGCAAGACTGATGCTGGAGGCTAAGAGGGAGCGTTTTATCATGAAAATTTCCTTGTGACTGCATTTTTTTTAATAGTTATAATAATAGATGCTAGATAACTATTTTCAATTAACTGGCTGAGATAGCCGAGCTAATAAAATTTATTAAGTTAAATTATATCTAAAGCATAGTGAAAAAATTATGCTCTTGCATCTTTAACGTGTGAATATTATGATAAGTTTCATTTAATTTTATAATAATTTTTGCAACGTATTGTAACAAACACGGCTTTCGTCAGGTTTGTTTATAGTTAATGTGAAAGTTGTAGAGTTTTTAGACATGTTAGTTTTATTAATGAAAATCGAAAAACATCTGATGCTGGCCAAGCCCGCCTCTATTCGATGCTCTTGGCAAGTTATTGCCCGCCGAGCGGTCGATGGTTTTTCGTGGTTCATTAATAAGTAATATTCTTAATAAGATTAAAACTTTAAAGGCTGCGGATTTGCAGCCTTTTTTGTTTCTAGCGTCTCAGCTTCCCTTCAAAAATACCTGCTTTCCTTTGTTTTTTTAGTTTTCAGCCAGCTGTTATTACAGCTAAAACTATTTGTTATTCAATAGGATGCAGGGACATGCCGTTACTATTTGCTTATCTAGCCGTGATCTTGATTTGGTCGAGCACACCTTTGGCTATTCAGCTAAGCCAACAAGAGCTGCCTTTTTATACGGCGTTAAGCTTGCGTATGTGGGGCAGTGCTATTTTATCGATGCCGATATTGATGCTATTGCGTCAGTCGCTCATCTTTACTCCACAAGCTCTGATGAGCTATGTGGCAGGTGCTGTCGGTGTTTATGGTGCGATGATCTGTGTCTATTGGGGTGCGGTATATGTCCCTTCCGGCTTGATCTCTGTTATGTATGGCTTGAGTCCCATGCTCAGTGGGCTGCTCGCTTATTTCTGGTTGCAAGAGCGTGAGCTAACACCGGCCAGAGTGATTGCTTTGACCCTGGCTATTACCGGTCTATATGTGGTTGTCTCTGGGCAGCTGAGCTTTGGTGGTCAAGCTTGGCGTGGAATTTTAGGAACGTTGATTTCAGTCTCTTTATTTTCCATGAGCGCCGTCTTGGTTAAGCGGATTAATGCCGGTTTACATCCTGTGGTGCAGACGAGCGGTACGCTATGGGTGTCTTCATTAGGATTTGCGGTGACCTTACCCTTCTTCGGTATTCAGATTCCTGACAATGTGTCGTTAACAAATTGGCTAGGTTTAGGCTATTTAATGAGCTGTGGCTCGTTATTAGGCTTTGTGTTGTATTTTTATATTCTCAAGCACTTACCGACAGCGCGAGTTGCATTAATTACCTTAATCGCTCCGGTCTTGGCGGTATTGTGGGGCAGCTTACTAAAGGATGAGGTATGGAGTCTGGCTGCACTCATGGGCGGTGCACTGATGCTCTTTTCTTTGGCCTTGTATCAGTGGCACCTGAGGTTAGATAAGGTTTTACGAAATTTGTACCGTTGGTTCATAACGCTTTTAGGCCATAAGCAAGATAAGTTCAAGCAGAAAAAAAGCTAAACATATTCGCACTGTCGCCGATACACCTTCTAGATAATTGAAGAAGACCTGCACGGAAGGCTAATGGGAGCGGATATGAAAGTATATAAATTGGGGCCGTATGTTCTGCTCGTTAGCAGTCTTTTATTGACGGCATGTTCGAGCATGATGTCTGATGATTCTATTTCTGCAGAGCCGGAAGGACATTTTCAACCGGTTGATCAGCACGTCGATCCTATTGCGCCCATGGTTCTGAGGGTTGTAGGTTATGGAGCCACAGTGAAGAGTAAGTCATTAACCTCATCGCAGAGTCGATTAATGGCGATACGGGCCTCGAAACTGGATGCTTACCGTTCGATGGTCGAGCGGGTTTATGGTACTTCTTTACAAGGTAGTACCACAGTGCGTGATTTAGCGGTGCAAAGTGATCGGTTCCGTACTTATGTCGATACCTATATTCACGGTGCTAGAGTCATTTCTAGTGATGTGATGTCGGATGGTACGGTAGAAACAATTTTGGAAATGGTGATTGATCAGGGTTTCCGCAACTGTTTACGAACCATGGATAGCCAGCGATTTAACGTTGATTGTCGTGTGCCATTAGGAAGTGATACCGCCAGTTCTAACTTTGCTCATAGTCAGCGAGCCAGAATCAGAAAAGAATCGGCGATTCCAGAAACCGGTTATTACTTTATTGATTAGCATGAAAAACCATACCATTAACCCTTAGTGCTAAAGGACATCAGGTAATGAAAATACTGTTTATTTTATTAGTTAGTTGGATTTCTGTAGCCGATGCTTTTGTGGTGGAAGTGCAGGGCGAGGCACCTATTATAGGCTCTGTGAATTATGCTCGTCAGCAAGCCTTAGAAGATGCGATGCGACAAGCCAGTCTGCGTGCGGAAGCTCATGTTGTTAGCACTCAGTTAATGACGAAAGGGGTAATGCAGCAGGATGACATCCAATTAAAAAGCCAAGCCAATGTTAAAAATGTTGAAGTGCTTTGGGAAGGTGCTGAGGAAGGAATTTACAGCGTGACAATTCGTGCGGATGTAAAACCCATACAAATGTGCCAGCGCGGCAATAGTTTACGCAAAGCGGTGGCAGTAACAGGTTTTGGTTTGGTTTCTCCTAAGCAATCGTCATTAGGGCAATTGCAAAATATTGAGCAAGACCTCGCTCGGGTATTTATTAATACGCTTAATGACTCTGGGCAAATACATGCTTTAGACGCCAGTCATATCGGTCTCTACGAAAATCCTGCGTTCGCACCTTCGGTACAAAATCAGCAACGACACTTAACAACATCCATCGCATTAGCACAGAATCTAGGCGCTCAATATATTGTTTCTGGCATTGTAAGAGGGCTAGATACGTTATCGACAGTGGCTAATAATGTAGAGCCAGAAGAAAGTTGGTTAAGTCTTGTAGGATTCACCGATGAGCCAACGGATCGCCAGTTTGCAGTAGATGTGTTTGTGCATGATGGCTTTAGTGGCGCGCTAATTTTCAGTAATAGTTATGCAACCCAAGGTAAGTGGAATTTAGATCGCTTAGCCAATGTTCGTTTTGCCAGTCCAGCATTTTGGAAAAGTGATTATGGGCACGCGGTAAAAGATTTATTAGTCGGCGCGATTGATGATGTCTCTATGTCATTACGCTGTCAGCCTTTTATGGCAAAAATTATTAAAACCGAAGGCAAGCGCTTACATATCGAGGCATTAGCAGGAGCGGGTATTCGTCCTGGAGATACGTTTAGTATTTATCGTAGCGGTACTTTTTATAACTTAGATCTAGAACCGCGCATAGAATTGACCAGTACCGATATGAAAGCGACGGTTAAGCAAGTGCAGCCTCAGTTTATAGTCGCTGAGCTTACTATGTCTGCTCAGCAGTTGTCGATACAGCGCAATGATATTGTCATTGCTTGGTAGTTCTGCTGTAGATATTCAAATGGTTAAAGTGTAGGCAGAGGAAGATCTATTATTGGGTAATTGTGGAGCAAATATGAGAGGCATGGATGCCGAACCTAAGGCTACAGGGAGCGTAAGCGCTATGAATACCTGCAATAGCTGGTATTTACGCCGTTTTGTGGAATAAATATCCAGTAATGGATCGATTAATAAAACCTGCTGCATATTTACGTTCGGATCAACTATTCAGCTTTAGCTTCTGGACAAGTTTCGCTCTTTACTTTCTTGCCTTCGCTATAGGTTTCTAAGTGAATATCAAACCCCCATAATGTGTGCAGATGTTTCATAACTTCCGGGCAATCATTAGAGAGTGGAATATTATTCTGCATGGTATGGCGTAATGTTAAAGATCTATCTCCGGTTAAATCGACCGACCAAACTTGAATGTTAGGTTCGCGATAAGACAGGTCATATTGGCGAGATAGATTATCTCTAATCGTGCGGTAACCTTTTTCGTTATGTATGGCATCGACCACGTATTTGGGTGCGCGTTCATCGTCATATAGGCTGAAAAGCTTAAAATCCCGAATCAGTTTAGGAGATAAATACTGTTGAATAAAACTCTCATCCTTAAAATTCTGCATGGCAAAATGTAAGGTTTTTAGCCAGTCAGAGCCGGCAATGTCAGGAAACCATTCTTTATCTTCATCTGTTGGGTCTTGGCAGATACGTTTTATATCTTGAAACATGTTAAAACCGAGGGCATACGGGTTAATGCCATTGTAATTAGGGCTATCGAAGTCTGGTTGAATGATGACATTCGTATGGGAAGTTAAAAACTCCATCATAAAACCTTCATTGACTAGCTTTTCGTCATACAGGGTATGCAGTAATGTGTAGTGCCAGAAAGTTGCCCAACCCTCGTTCATTACTTGAGTTTGGCGTTGAGGATAAAAATATTGCGCCATCTTACGTACGATACGAATGATTTCTCGTTGCCATGGTTTAAGTAATGGGGCATTTTTTTCAATGAAATATAATAAATTCTCTTGTGGCTCGCTAGGGAAGTTACGCTTTTTCTTTTCTGTTTCTTCTTCATGGCCTTTAGGGATGGTGCGCCATAATTCATTGACCTGCTGCTGCAGGATACTTTCACGCTCTTCTTGGCGATGAT
>JAESQF010000072.1 GCA_016765295.1 Oleispira sp. | reverse complement strand
ATTTAAGAATGGCTTCAACGTTATCAAGATTACCGTTTTCAGACGTGTCAAGAATCGCTTTATAAATGGTCTCGCTAAGTGACTTTATCTTAAGCAGTAATTCTTCATCGCTACCCGATACCGGCTCTTCTTCGTGGTCGATAGAATCAAAATCAAAACCAATAAAAGGCAGTGACAAATACAACAGTCCAGTTTCAGAATGGTTGATGGCATCTAAAATTTCGCCTTGTCTTTCGTCGTCGTCAGTTCGCGTAAGAAATATTTGCGACAACATCGATTTCACTGAATCTTGTGCGGTAACCGCACCTTTTTCAAATTCATTTTCCCAATACGAAGGCTCTACATCCAACATCTCTCCGATGGTTTCTGGGTCCATCAGCCATGCCGCTATTGATGGGATAGTGGCATCAAATTCCCTCAATATTTTAGCGACACTCATGATGTCTAGTTCAGAAATAACAGCGATCATTTTCTGATCGCCCTCGGTAGATGCAATATCTTCTAAAATATTACCAGCATTGCGACCACTCTCACGGGTTATCGCAACGATTTTTTCAGCTAAAACGGCAACTTCTTGGCTCAAAATAAAATCCTGTTAATTCGGGTGGTATTAATAATCGTTAAATTCTTGCTGGTGTTCATATTCGTCCTGTTCTTCAGGCTCTTCTACCTCGGCGTGAAACTCTTCTTTTGCCGCGCCTAAATCATAAAAGCAAAGCAGCAGTAACGCCGTTTTTAATTGCTCTTGGTGCTGGTCAGATAGTGTCGACAGCAAGTCTCGATAGTTCTTATGTATGTTGACGCAGGTTCTTACGTCATCCCACTGGGGTTCTGAGTCTGAACATAGCGGTAATAATTTAGCAGAATCCACTTTAACCACATGCAGCAAGCAGATGGCGAGCTGGTCGGGCATGCCGGCTAAAAACCCAGGTGTTTTGATTAACTGACCTAATAAACTATTTGCATAGTTTTTAAATACATCGGGATCTTCCGGGTCTTGATAAGATTCGATATTTTCAGTCAGCATTTGATAGTCGTCAGCCAAATAGGCTGGCACAGTAACGGTCTTAGACATATTTACTCTTAAGCATTTAAAGCTCGGTTCCAGTAGGATGCAGTGAACTCTTTCGGGTTCAAGACCTCTGTGTATTCTTGTTCAATGTAATTGGTGCGCTTCTTAGGGTCGGATAACACGCTGTACGACTCTTGAATGTGTTGGAAGCGTTCATTTGCATCTTCTGATGGATTTCTATCAGGGTGATATTTAGCGGCTAATCGTCGGTAAGACTTTTTAATATCAGCTTGCGAGCTTGATTTATCAACTTCTAATATTTCAAAATAATCCAAAATCATCTCCTGAATATGTCATAGGGTATCCATCGCTTAGGGGTAAAGCTGGGCTTCTGGATGGAATACGGGTTGTTAAAATGGAAGGGATTATAGGTGAATGGGGATTTGGTGTCGACCATTGAGGTAGGTGATGCGGGGGTCAGACCTGACCCCGTCACGTAAATTGAAGTTAAAAGAACCGATAGCAGCCACTCGTCTGTCAAATACAATAGACTTTGCATGAAGGCCATAGGCCGCTGTCGGTACTGGTTGGTCAGAAACAAAGAAGACCAAAAGCTTAATGACACTAAGATGTGGATGCACAGGCATTTATTATATAGAGCTATCTAAGCTCATGTTTGACAATATGAGCGGTATGCTCGAATATCACTTTAAATAATAAAACTCAATAAAACAGAGCAGATTAAACGGAATTTTTGAGGAGTAGGGAAGCATGTCTAAATATCGTATTTTTCTACACCCTCGTTAAATGTCTCGAGGCATCAAATGATAGAACCAGTATCGGACAATAATATAGATGAGGTCCTTCCATTAATTCGGAAGTATCTGGAATTTTATAAGGTCGCGGATATTTCCGATTCTAGAAATAAGGAATTCTTTTCTCAGTTTGGCGCGTCCAATCCCGCGGGATGCCAATTTATTTTCCGAGAATCCGGGAGCGTCGTTGGTTTCGCCACTGTATATTTCACTTTTACCTCTTCTATTACTGCAAAGGTAGCCGTGCTTAATGATTTATATACTTCTCCAGGGCAGCGCGGCAAAGGTGTTGGTAGGCAGCTTATAGAGCACTGTCGTAGTTTTGCAGCTAAAAATGGTGCTGCTAGGCTTCAGTGGGTAACAGCCCCTGATAATGAACCTGCTCAAAAGCTCTACGATTCATTACAAACCGGAAAGAGTTCGTGGCACTTTTATACGTACAACACTTAATAATCAAAAGCAGCGACGCAAAATTCGCGCGTATGCTTTAAACGTTATGTATTTAGGCATGTCTAGGGGATCTAAAAGTTGAAACAATTAACTGAAAAAACTATAGAGTGCCCTTATTGTGGTGAAACGATTGAAATTCTAATTGATTCATCCGATATGGAACAACCGTATATTGAAGATTGCCAAGTATGTTGTAAGCCGATAAATATATTGGTTTCTGAAAGTGCTAATGGTGAACTTGAAGTTAGTGTTTGTAGTGAAGATGATGTGCTCTAATAAATACAGTGGTTGTTTTCACTCCGTTCAATATTTTAGCCAACTATATTTTCTGCTTAAATAGACGTTAGTTGTCACTTTGCGATAAAGAGAGTTTTTCTAAATGAGTAAGTTTTTAATAATCTTTATATCTCTTACCTCATTGATAGGATGCGATAGAGTTACAAAAATACAAGCTATAGAAAATCTTAAAAATAATGAGCCTTTGTCCTATTTTGGAGGTATGTTTAAATTAACATATCATGAAAATATAGGGGCTATGCTCAGCCTTGGATCGGGGTTAAGCGACGAGCTGAGATACTATATTTTTACAATCGCAGCGGGTGTAGTCCTGTTATCAGGTCTCATTTATATATCTATAAAACCACTTCCCAAATTACATCTTTTTCTGGCTTCATTATTTATTGGCGGTGGTTTTGGGAATCTCTATGATCGAGTGTTCAACGATGGTGCTGTTGTAGACTTTATGCTTATTGTTCTTGGTCCAGTTCGAACGGGTGTTTTTAATGTAGCTGATGTTGCTATTATGGTCGGTGGTATAGGCCTAATGATATTATCTACTGATTGGGGCAAGCAACTAACAAGTCAATCAACTTCGCGTCTTCGGCGCTGGACGCGATAAAGCGCACCCGTTATTGAAGGTTAAGTGCTCAATAGGGAGATTATATTGAATCCAATAGAACATGTTTTAGAGTTTATGATTGAAATTGAAAAGCTCAAAGACGTCCATCGTAAAACACGTCCAGTGGGCTTGGATCGGTATGAGAATTCGGCAGAGCACAGCTGGCACGTATGCTTATCGGCATTAATGTTGAAAGACTATTCCAATGAGCCAATTAATATAGACCGTGTAATCAAGATGCTTTTGATTCATGACCTTGGCGAGATTGATGCTGGAGACACCATTATTTACGCTAGTGAGACTAAAGAATTAAAAGAAAAGGAAGAGGCAGGATTAAGGAGAGTTCTTAATATCTTACCTGAAGGGAAAGCGGATCAATATTTATCACTTTGGCGAGAATTTGAGTTAGGTGAGACTGACGATGCAAAATATGCAAAGGCTATTGATAGGGTGCCTCCGTTACTGCATAACCTGAATGGTAATGGACACAGTTGGAAAGATAACAATGTTCCAAAAGAGAAAGTCTTCGCCTTAAACAGTCGGATTGCAAAGGGAAGTACTGAACTTTGGGATGTATTGAAAGGGAAGCTCGATAAAGCGGTTGTCGATGGAATTCTTAAGTGAGCACTTAACAACGTGCAGTAACACCTAAAATGAAAGAGACCATTAAACATCAAGACCTTAGCAGTGAGTTTTGGACTCCTGAGAAATGTTATATCGTTGAATCGTCAAACACGCCTGATGATCCTGCTACCTCAATAGCAAGGGCGAGAGTCCGGGTGATGTGATCCTTATACCCCAATCATGTCGTCAAAGAATAACAAATATCGGTTCTGGAGATTTGATATTCCTAGCCATTTGTACACCAAGATTTTCTCCAGATGCTTATGAAGATATTGAGGACGAATGTTCAGTCTAGTAAAAATCGGCCCTTAACGGAATTTTTGAGACGTATTGAGGTCTGTATAAGTATCGTATTTTCTACCATCACGTCATGTGCAACCCCAACAATCAGGCAGTCCATTAAATGAAAGTACAAATAAAAACGGGTTTGATTTTAGGTAGCGAATCTGCGGATGTGCTAAATTTCAAAGGAATCCCCTACGCAGCACCTATTTCAGGTTTGAACCGCTGGTTACCACCACAACCTCCTTTGGCTTTTGATGGTATTTTGGATACCCGTGATTATGGTCATATTTGTCCGCAAAATGTCAGTATTCCTCCAATGTGGCTTTTTCCAAAGCTGGCTCAGATATTTATGAAAACCTTAACTCAAAATATCAGTACAGCGCAGGGAGAAAATTGTCTCAACTTAAATGTTTGGACGGCGAGTAAGCATGAAAACCAACGTCGGCCAGTCATGGTATTTATTCATGGCGGCGGACTTTCTTTAGGTTCTAGTGTTAGCCAAATGTTCGACGGTTCTGCCTTGGCAAAAAAGGGCATTGTTTTCGTTACTTTCAATTATCGTCTAGGGACTTTGGGTTTCTTATCTGGTGATGGTTTGTTCCCTGGTGATGTACTGAAAGGTAATCGAGGATTTATGGATCAGGTCGCTGCTCTTGAATGGGTTCAAGAAAATATTGCTCAATTTGGTGGCGACCCAGATAACGTTACTATCGTTGGCAGTTCGGGTGGTGGCACGAGTGTTTGGGCCTTACTGGCGTCGCCAAAATCAGAGGGCCTTTCTCATCGTGCGATTGTTCAGTCTGGGCCAGTCAACATGATTCCGATTGCAGACCAGTTAAAGCTGAGTAAGGCAGTATTAAAAAAGCTAAAAATTGAAGAGGGCGACATAGATGCCTTGGCAGCAATACCCGATAGCAAGATAACAGGGTCTATTATGCAAAAAACTCTTATGCAAAGGGGTGAACCATTCGGAGAAATGAGTTTAACAAAACTACCGACAACGGGAGCTTATGGAACAGAATTTCTACCCGATGATATTTTCCAAGCTCTGGCAATGGGTAAAGCCCGGAACATCGATATTCTGGTTGGATCGAACCACCATGACGGGCGGGCATCGGCTATCGGCATGCCTTTGCCAAAATTATGGTCTATTAAATTGATGAACTGGTTTATTGCGGGAATGATTGATCCGACTAAAGAAGGTCGGAACAAGATTTTAAAAAAATATAAATCCATCATGTCGAAAGATTCAGATTATACGGTTAACGAACAAATTCAAACGGATGCACTGTATCGAATGAGAGGCATCAAGGCTGCGGAAATACATAGTAAAACTGCATCGGCTAATACCTTCATGTATCAATTTAACTGGGAAAGCCCTGTCGCGGAAGGGAAGCTGGGGGCGATTCATGGCTTAGAGATTCCTTTTGTATTTAACAATCTAAAAGAATGTCCTGAACTGATCGGAAATACTGAGGCTGCTCAACCTCTTGCATCCGCTATGAGCGATGCCTGGGTCTCTTTTGCTAAAACGGGTAAGCCGACTTCTGAGCTATTACCTGAGTGGCCAACGTATAATCAGGAATCAAGAAATACCATGTTTTTTGATTCTCAATGCGAAGTAGTATCAGATCCAGATGCTGAGATTCGCAAAATATGGAACAACAAAATAAAGAACGGAACAAGAAAGTCCGGGTGACGTTACGGCGAACCTGATGTTGGCGTTAGAAAAAAATGAAACATGTACGCATATAGAAGAGACTAGGACAATGGATTCAAAAAAACATTGGGAAGATGTTTATACCACTAAATCTTCGGATTCTGTGAGTTGGTTTCAGCCTAATGCTGAAAAATCACTAGGAATCATTCAAGGTTTAGATATCGCTAAAAATTCAAATGTTATTGATATTGGCTGTGGCGCGTCAACTCTGGTGGATGATTTGCTGCAGCATGGTTATCTCAATTTATCCGTGTTGGATTTGTCTGCTGCAGCTCTAGAAGTCGCCGAATCAAGGCTTGGATCGGCAGCAAGTAAAGTTCAGTGGAGGGAGGAGGATGTTACAAAATTAACGCTAGAAAAGCACAGTGTAGATGTATGGCATGATCGAGCCGTGTTTCACTTTTTGACGAATGAAGATGATCGTAACAATTATGTAAAATCTGTTCTTCATGCTGTAAAACCTGGAGGTTACGTTATAGTTGCAACGTTTGCGGAAGATGGTCCTGAAGAATGCAGTGGTCTACCCGTTCAGCGTTATTCTGCAAGCGAATTGCATTCACAGTTTGGTTCCCCGTTTACGCTGCTGGGGCATGAAAAAGAAATACACAAAACACCGTTCGGAACAACACAAAGCTTCGTATATTGTTACTGTCGTAAAGAATAGTGAAGTAGTAAGTTAGGGCTGATAAGGTGCTGTTAGAGGCTCTGAGTGATCGAGTTTAGATTAGTTGTTTTGCTCATTTATATTGAACTATAAAGGATTATTATGAAAATATTGACATGTGTTGCAAAAATCACCGCTTTAGAAAAACACAAAGAAACCGTGTTATCTGAATTAACAAAAATTGTTATTCCTACACAAAAAGAGCAAGGCTGTATTAATTACGACTTGCATATAGACAATGAGAACGACACAGTTTTTATCTTTCATGAAAATTGGGAGTCTGAGCAAGACCTAGATGCACATTTAAAATCATCGCATATCAAAGAGTGCTTTAAAGTTATTGGTGAAATGCTAGTTTCCGTTGAAATTTCAAAATTAACAAAAGTGTCTTTATAATAAACAGCTAGCAAAGGGCTGCATTTAACCTCCGGGTGATGTGGTCCTTATACCCAATTATGTCGTCAAAGAATAACAAATATCGGTTCTGGATATTTAAAATGAAAGAAAAATTATATACCAGAAGTATGAAGAATGGCGGTGAGATTGTTCTTCATCGTATATTAAAGCCAGCTTCTGATACCCTTGGCATTCCAATTATTGTCGCTCATGGCACTCTCTCTAACGCTGAGGCTGTTCGCGATTTGGCGTTGCATATTTCTTCTTTGGGCTTCGATTGCTGGTTGTTAGAATGGGGTGGTCATGGTCACAGCATACCTTCAAACAGGTGGCAAAACTTTGAATACCCGGCCTTAAATGATACTCCTACGGCGATTGATGAGGTATTGAAGATAACGGGGCATAAACAATTATTTTGGCTGTCTCATAGTGGTGGTGGTCACTTACCTTTGATGCATCTAGCACGTAACCCTGATGAGCAAAAAAAAGTCGCGGGTATTGTCACTTTAGGTACTCAAGCGACGGACGCGGCGCAAGGGCTGATTGATATTCTTCGGGCCTATTATATTCTTATTGTTTCGAATATTTTTGGTGGTGTACCGCAAAAGTTTTTTCCTATTAATATCGTGGAGGGAGAGCCGACGCGTTTGCTGAGTCAATGGGCAAGATGGAATTTAAAACAGAAATGGTTAGGGAAAGATGGTTTTGATTATATGGCAAACTTGTCTGGTTTAAAGATGCCATTTTTTATGATCGCAGGAGGGGATGATACAATAGCTCCGTTATCCGGTTGCTTAAAGTTCTATGAGAATATTGGCAGTCAGGACAAATCTTGGTTGGAATGCTCTCGCGCTGAAGGCTTCAGTAAAGATTATAACCATGGACAATTAGTCCGTGGTAGTGCGACAAAAAATGAGATTTTTCCAAAAATAGCAGAGTGGTTTATTCAGCGAAACCGCTAGTGCAGCATCAATACGTCAATCCAGTAATACAAGATCGGTGATACAAATAGAAGCCTCGTTCATTAACTATCTCAGTTGAGATAAAAATGAAAGAGGCTTCTTTGTTATTACTGCTTACAAATGAAAGATTACAGCTTTTTCAAAATCTCTTCGGCAACCGCTTTGGCGGAAGCAGGGTTTTGACCGGTGATTAATTCGCGGTCTACAACCACGTTCTGTGCCCAATCGGCTTGGCTGCGTTTGTAATCGCCACCGGCTGCTGATAACGCAGTTTCTGGGTAAAATTTCATTTCACCACCGCCTAAGTATCCTTTAGCGGCATCTTCTTCGGTATTGCTGAAGACCGTCATCTTATAGCCTTTATAGATCCAGTTTTCATCGGCTACGGCTTTTTGACCATTAGTCAGTTGCTGTACAAATTCATCGTTATTTTTCAAGGTTGAAAGCAAAGCGATAGGGCCGTGACAGACTAAGCCGGTCGGCTTGTTTGTAGTGTGAAACGCCGTCAAAATACGACCTAGTTGATCGTCCACCAATAAGTCTTCCATGGGTGCGTGGCCACCTGGGGCGAAAAATGCGTCAAAATGTTCGATACCGATTTGTTCTACGCGGTCAAAACTCACTACTGGGCTGTTTACGATATCAATCAATTTAAGCTCGTTTAATAGGGCTTTATGCGCATCGTAGTAAGCTTGGTCGTTACCAAATAATGACAGGCTGTCAGAGTTAGGGTCCATTGCTGGAACAACACCACTAGGGGTGGCAAACGTTAGGGTATGGCCTTCATCAAGAAAGCGTTTTACCGGCTCCATTAATTCGTTTAAGTAAAAACCCGTTGTATAGGTTTTGCCTTCTTTTAGTTCAAGTTCACTCTTGTCTGACATCACAATTAGGATGTTATCGGCGAATGACAGTGACGCTATGGACAGTGCAGTAACCGCTAATACGGGCTTAATAAATGCTGTGAATTTCATGTTGGATTTCCAAATCAGGCGGTTGTGACTCCCCATTAAGCGGAGAGTCTTTGAATATCGCACAGTCTAATTACTTTGAGATATTTAACAATAACCATGAATTGACATTCTTTGTATCAAATATTAATACAATTTGTATTCGTTACTAAGACTAATGGGATTAAAAGGATGTGGATAATCTAAATGATAACCATTACTATCTGTTGAAATAATACAAGCTGAAATTATATAAGCAGGTGATAAGCATGATTGATATAGCGAAAGCCAACCAAGAATTATCTAAGGCAGACCCATTGGCCATCATTGAGCGGGCTTTAGATGGGGCGAGTAGGCCGATTGTATCAACGAATTTTGGCCCTCATGAAGCGGTGATCTTACACATGGCTACCCAGGTTAAGCCGGACATTCAAGTGATCTGGGCGGACTCTGGCTACAATACCCGCGATACCTATTTGGTTGCGGAGCGTTTGATCGAATCGTTAAAGCTTAATATTGAAGTGTATACCCCCAAGATGACGACCATGCGCTGGGACTGTGCCCACGGTGGCATTCCAGAAGTAGATGACGAACGCCATGCAAAATTTACCGAGCTGTTCAAGTTAGAGCCTTTCTCCCGCGCCATGGCCGATAAGAAACCGGATGTCTGGTTAACCGCCGTGAGAAGTGAGCAAACTGATTTCCGCCAGGATATGGAAGTTTTTGCCAATGGCCCAAGTGGCATGTTGAAGGTTGCGCCGTTATTGCACTGGCGTGAGCAAGAAATGTTGGCCTATTTGCAAAAACACGACCTTGCCAATGTGACGATTTATTTTGACCCCACCAAGGGATTAGCGAAGCGTGAATGCGGCTTGCACACTAAATTGTGATGTTAAATGAAGTGCTTATTTCAGGCGTTGAATTAGTAAAGGATTATGACCTGTGCAAGATGCAGGCTCATAGCGCTTATATGCAGGGGGATGAAGAGCGGGCATCAAGTTTATATCATACCGCATTCGATATTAATAAAACCTTGATGTTGCATCATTCGATTGTGCCTGCATCGTTAATTCGATGTGTGCACGCTTGTTTGGACTGCCTTGATTTCTGCAATAAAGATAGTGACCAAGCAGCGCTGTATTATTTGAAAGAAACAGAAACGCTATTAGCGGGCATTATCGAAGGTAGTCATTTTCATTGTGTTAAATTTAAAAGTGCTTATGTAGAAAAGACTGGCGGTGATGCTGTGCGTCATGAAGCTTTACTTGCCTATGCCGAGCTTATTAAAGCGACGATAGGATTTCGCCACGAATCTTGCTGTAACAATGCAGGCATGAAAATATTGATGTCTAGGTTGGAAGTTTTGTGGAAAAATAATTCCAGCCTGATTAATACGCAATAGTGACGGGATTAATTACTGCGCACGAACTCTTAATGTAGCACCTTATATATCGTCACTCATAATGCCTAGTCTGACAGGCTCCACCTGAGTGCTTACCAGTTACTAGAGTAGGGTGATTTGATACGAGTATTATCAAATTGACAAAGGTTAATGGCCGATATAATGTGGTGCGGATTATTAACAAGGATAGTCGTACGATTTCAAATAAAAAGCTATTTATTCGGTTTTCCAATATATAAGGAGTTATGCGAACGGAGTTCGTATAGCTCACTGTTAACTGGCTTGAGCCGTCGGGATATTAACTGTAAATAGCTATAATCATTTACTATATTAAGGATAATAAAATGGTAAAAGTACATGTGTGGACAAAAAATGCAACTCATGTTGGGCATGCTTCATTAACTATAGGTACAACTTATGTTAGTTTTTGGCCTGACGGCGGTGCGGTAAAAAAAGACGTTAAGATCAAGCGGAGTCAGCCAGGAACTTTTATGACAAGTCTTGCAGATGACGTTCATAGTGAAGGAAGCCGTCATCCAATAACAGTTTCAGCTAATAATTTAGATGAAAAAGCTATTTTAAATTTTATAAGAGACCTTCAAGTAAACACTCCTCGATACCAGATAGCTCGAAACAATTGTTCTCATATAGTAGCTCAATGCTTACAAGCTGGTGGTGCTAAACCAAGTTTCACTCCAACAGCTAAAGAGTATGGGAAGTTGGGTTCTGTTTTGGGATATGGAATTTGGACTCCTGAGCAAGTGTTAAGGTACGCAAGAGAATTGGCATGATACATATCTTTTATGACGACAAATTTAATATTGATTTGGGTGTGTTAAACATATTACACCCATTTGATGGGCTTAAATTTAAAAAAATCTTGAATGATATAAAATCAAATGAAAATATAGAAATACATTCTGCAATATCGCCAATATCTATGGATATAATTAATGAATTTTCAAATGAGCTTATGCAAATGCTTATAGTTGAAAAAGTACCTCTTATGAGAGCACTGGAAGTTCCGAATATTCCATTCGTTAGTTATAAGTACTTAGAAAGTAAAGTATTAATACCTATGAAATGCGGGGTTCACGCTACTTTAAAAGCAGCAAAGTTAGCATTGAAAGGAGAGGTTTGCTGGAATCTTTCCGGTGGTTATCATCATGCAAGTCAGCACAGTATGGAAGGATTCTGTATATATAATGATATTGCTATTACGTATCAGGAGTTGATCAAATCTGGTGAGTTATCACCAGAAGATAATGTCCTAATTATTGATATCGATGCTCACCATGGTAACGGTAATGCTAGAGCATTTATGGATAACAATAAAATAAAAATACTTGATGTTTACAATAAAACAATATACCCACTAACTAATTCAACGCGCGAAAGAGTAAATTTTCGCGTTCCTCTACCTGCTAATGTAATGCCTGAAGAGTATTTATCTTCTTATAAAAAAGCATTAAGTGAATTAACAGAAAATTATAAAATAGCATTTATAGTTGCGGGAACAGATGTACTTAAAGCAGATAAATTAGGTGGTATGAATTTAACTATAAATGATGTTGTTGAAAGAGAGCTTTTAACACTTTCGCGTTTGAACGAATTAGAGATTCCAGCTGTTTTCCTTGGCGCTGGAGGCTATTCACGAGAAAGTGCGGCCGCGGCTGCGGCATCAATTAATAAGCTAAGTCAAATGTAAGCGCCAATTAACAAGAAACAGCATAGCACTCCGTATGCTGTCGTGTACTTGGTGTTATGCGTAATGGATGGCTAAGGGAAATAATATATTAGACATGCGCTACTTCTTTGATGATGAAGTCGCTGATGGCCAGTATGTTTCAATGTTTCAAATAGAAAATAAGCGTCAGAATCAACTATCGCAGATAGCTTTATCAAATAAGTATTGTGAAAAGTGGTTGTAATATTTCGACGTTGGAATTAACAGGAATGAAGAAAATCAATTTAGCGATTCTGATAAGTTGCTTTCATAGAAGAAAAAACCTATCAGTGCTGGAGCTAATTAATAAAAAACAAACGATGCTATTTGAAGATGTAGAGTTCGTTGAACGGCAAGTTTGGTGTGGTGCTCAGATGAACTATGGGATGGAAATAACGCTAAAGGAAGGTGAGGAGGATTATCTCCTCGACCAATTTACGCAATAACTTCATAACAAGTAAAGGCATGGGTGCGAAAAATCCGTGCCATACTTTAAATGTTAGTTCAGTGAAATCATTTAATAGATAGGTTGGTATGAAGAGCTTCTTTTTTATTTTAGTTTCTATTTTTGCTGTGGTTTCACAGGCATTTTCTGAGAGTCCTGTTGCATATAATAAAGAGTTAGAGGGTTTTAAGTATCCATTTGAAGTCAATACATTCGAGCTTAATTCTCAATATCAAGATCTAAACATGAGATATATGGATGTTGGAGATAAAGATGCACAAAAAGTAATTGTCTTATTACATGGTAAAAATTTTTCAGGGTACTATTGGGAAAGAGTTATACGATACCTTCTAAAGAAAAATTACAGAGTGCTCGTGCCTGATCAAATTGGCTTCGGTAAATCCTCAAAGCCCGACTCCTATCAATATAGCTTTGGCCAGCTTGCATTAAATACTAAATCATTATTGGATGAATTGAATGTCAGTAAAATTCATCTTGTTGGCCATTCAATGGGAGGCATGTTGGCGACTACCTTTGCGGTTAATTATCCTGAACTAATTGATAAGCTCATTCTGATTAACCCTATTGGTTTAGAAGACTATGGGAAGTATGTGGAATTTAAAGATGTTAACTTTTTCTATAAAAGAGAGCTTGCTAAAACACTGGATAAAGCTCGGAGTTATCAAAAAAAGAATTATTATAATGGGGAGTGGTCAAACGAATACGAGAAATTGTTGATTCCTTTGAAAGGAATGCTTGCAGGGAAAGATTGGGACGTTATCGCTTGGAATAATGCCTTAACTTATGGCCCTATTTTCTCGGAAAATATAGTGGATAGGCTTTCTCAAATTAAGAGTGAAACGTTTTTGATCATAGGTACCAGGGATAAAACAGGCCCAGGTAGAGGATGGTTGAAAGAAGGGGTAACTAAAAAGCTAGGCGATTATAAAGAACTCGGAAAAAGTACTAGGAATATGATTAAAGGTTCAATACTTATTGAGCTGGGTGGGCTAGGCCATATGCCTCACTATGAAGACTATGATGTTTTTATTAAAGCTTTCGGTAGAGCGGTTGATGACTAAATATTTTTTAGATGGTTCGTGATTAAGTAGTTCTCGTTAGGGGCCGTTGCATTTACAATGCAGCGCCTTTATTTGCAGTATTTACCCCCATGTCTGAATTATCATTACTCCAATGCGGTCTTATTGCCCTGATTTTTATCTGGAGTGGCTTTGTACGCTCGGGCTTAGGTTTTGGTGGCGCGGTATTATCCCTGCCTTTTTTGCTGCTGGTGGATAATAGTCCTCTGGTATATTTACCGATTATTGCTGTTCATCTGTTGTTTTTCTCATCGCTAACGGTTTATTTAAATAACCGTAAAGTAAAGCGGCAAGCTAGCGAGACTTCAAGCACTAGCCCTTCAAGCATTAGCCATTTAAGTACAGTCGATTGGGTCTACTTGAAATATGCACTTGGGATAATAATCATCCCTAAATTGATTGGGGTTTTTGGCTTGATCACCATGCCACCCGAGCTAATGAGCAGCATTATTTTTACCATCGTTGCCTGCTATGCCTTGAGTTATATTTTTAATCGTCCCTTTCGCAGTACTAGCAAGGCATTGGATATCTTTTTCTTAATGCTTGGTGGCTATATTAGTGGTACTTCACTTATTGGTGCGCCTCTGATTATTGCGGTGCTAATAACCCATGTGGCGGCACACCAGTTACGCGATACCTTATTCACACTGTGGTTTATCTTGGTGTCGATAAAAATGACCGCGTTTGTTTGGGCGGGTATCGATCTGCAACTGATCTATGCCCTGATGCTATTACCTTGTGCGGGTATTGGCCATGTTTTGGGGTTAAAGGCTCACGAACAAATACTAAAGGCAGAAACTAAGGTGTTTTTCCGCATCCTAGGCAGTGTGTTGCTGGTTATCAGTGGCATCGGTTTGGGTAAGGTATTGCTTAGCTAGCCGTATTTAGGGTGCTACAAGTCCAATCCGATGAAAACTGAACTCACTGTTCCATAAAGCAATATTAATACATGACTAATAATAAGGTTTAATGTGCGGAACTATTGATATAAATATCTGTCGAGCTCGCTTTGGGGGCTCTCACATTCTTTAAGGGGAATAACGATGCAGTTAAACCGAACGTTCAAAGTGGGCTTATTGATCAGCGGCCTGAGCTTGCTGAGCGCATGTGGCACAGAGCCAGGTGCGCAGCAACAGCAACAGATGGCCCCAGCGGTATCGGTAGCAGAGGTTGTTCATCAGCGTATTACTGAATGGGATGAGTTCACTGGTCGCTTAGAAGCGCCAGAAAGTGTGTCGTTACGCCCGCGAGTATCCGGTTATATCGATTCGGTTGCCTTTAAAGAAGGGGCCATTGTTGAAGCAGGGCAGCCTTTATTTTACATCGATGACCGCTCATTTAAAGCAGAGGTACGCCGCTTAGAGGCTGAGCTTTCGGATGTTAATAGTCGTTTGAAACTGGCTAAAAGCAGTTTTGTGCGCGCGACGGAGTTAACCGAAAAGCATGCAATCTCTGATGAGCTTTTTGATAGTCGCGTTGCTGAATTAGAACAAGCTAAGGCGCGTTTACGCTCGACCTCGGCCGCTCTTGAAATTGCTAAGCTAAATCTAAGCTATACCAAGGTGACCGCGCCGATTACGGGCCGAGTTTCTCGTGCACAGATTACGGCAGGCAACTTTGTTAATGCCGGGCAAACGGAACTTACTAATATTGTGTCGACCAACCGAGTCTATGCGTATTTTGATGCCGATGAGCAAACTTACCTTAAATATATGGCCTTGGCGAAGGAAGGTACGCGTCCGAGTTCTCGTGAAGTGAAAAACCCTGTGTATATGGGGCTGGCCAATGAGTCGGACTTTCCTCATGAAGGTTATATTGATTTTATCGACAATCAGATAAACCCTGCGACGGGTACCATCCGTGGCCGTGCGGTTTTTGACAATGCTGAAGGCAAGTTTATTCCTGGTTTGTTTACCCGTATTAAGCTAGTAGGCAGCGCTTCTTATGAAGGTATTCTTATCGACGATAAAGCGGTGGCGACGGACTTAGGTAATAAGTATGTAATGGTGCTGGATGCTGATAACAAGGTGCAGTATCGCGCTATTACCCTGGGTGAAAAACTTAACGGTTTACGCATTGTCAAATCTGGCTTAAATGCTGGTGATTCGATTGTTGTTAATGGCTTACAGCGTGTTCGCCCGGGAGCGCAGGTCGTTCCGGAAATTGTGCCAATGGCTAAGGCTGATGCACTGGAACAATTACAAGCTCAGCAGTTGCGCGTAGATAATAGCCTACAGAGATTGAGTACAGAGACTCTTGTGTCTGAGTCTACTGTGGTAGGTGGTTAAGATGAATTTTTCGTATTTCTTCATTCAGCGACCGATTTTTGCGGCGGTGATTTCCATGATGATTTTCATTGCGGGCGCTTTGGCCGTATGGGAATTACCTATTACCGAATATCCGGAAGTCGTGCCACCCACTGTGGTAGTGACCGCTTCTTATCCCGGAGCGAATCCTAAAACTATTGCCGATACCGTGGCATCACCATTAGAACAGGCCATTAATGGTGTGGAAGATATGATTTACATGTCTTCCCAAGCGACCTCTGATGGTCGTATGTCTTTGACTGTGACTTTTGCTATTGGTACCGATCCCGATGATGCCCAAGTCTTGGTGCAAAATCGCGTAGCTCGTGCCTTGGCTCGTTTGCCCCAAGAAGTGCAGCGCATTGGTGTGATCACGAAAAAATCTTCACCTAACCTAACCATGGTGGTGCATTTAATATCCCCTGACGATCGATACGATATGTTGTATTTATCAAATTACGCGATGCTCAATGTAAAAGATGAGTTAGCAAAAATTGAAGGGGTGGGCGACGCCGCATTATTTGGCGCCGGTGAATACAGCATGCGAGTTTGGTTGGACCCTGCCAAAGTTGCTGCCTTGAATCTTAACCCGAGTGATATCGTTGCTGCATTGCGTGAGCAAAATCAGCAAGCTGCTGCGGGTTCGCTGGGTTCACAGCCTACTGGGGAAAATGATTTTCAATTATTAATTAATATAAAAGGTCGTTTAACTACTGTTGAAGAGTTTGGTGATGTCATCATCAAGGTGGGCAGTAATGGTGAAATTGCTCGCTTGAAGGATGTTGCCCGTATTGAGCTGGGAGCCAATTCTTATGCCTTGCGTTCGTTATTAAATAATAAGCCAGCGGTGGCGATGGGGATTTTCCAAGCACCGGGATCAAACGCCATTCAAATTTCTGATGATGTGCGCGCTAAGATGGATGAGTTGAAAGCAGCTTTCCCTGAAGGCGTCGATTATGCCATTGTTTATGATCCGACTATCTTTGTACGTGACTCGATTGAAGCCGTTATTAGTACGCTATTAGAAGCGTTGCTCTTGGTAGTATTAGTGGTTGTGCTGTTTTTACAAAACTGGCGCGCGGCGATTATTCCATTAGTGGCGGTGCCCGTATCGCTGGTAGGTACTTTTGCCATCATGCACATGATGGGTTTCTCTCTTAATGCTTTGTCGTTATTTGGCTTGGTACTCGCCATTGGTATTGTGGTGGATGATGCCATTGTGGTGGTGGAAAACGTCGAACGAAATATTAGTGACGGTTTAGCCCCAGTCCCGGCAACGCGCCAAGCGATGAAAGAAGTGACCGGGCCAATTATTGCGACCACCTTAGTATTAGCCGCAGTATTTATTCCTACCGCCTTTATGTCGGGATTAACCGGACAGTTTTATAAACAGTTCGCCCTAACTATTACTATTGCGACCTTTATTTCTGCGCTTAACTCTTTAACGCTAAGCCCGGCATTAGCGGCTTTGTTATTGAAAAGTGAAGATGCGCCGAAAGATCGTTTAACCCGCTGGATGGATAAGTTATTAGGCAGGTGGTTATTCAAACCGTTTAACCGAGTATTTAATCGCGCGGCGGCAGGTTATACCAAGGGCATCGCTAAGCTGATTCGTTTAAGCGGCATTATACTGGTTTTTTATGCCGGTCTAATGGTACTAACCTATGGGCAGTTTGCTTCTACTCCGACCGGTTATGTACCGGGACAAGATAAGATGTATTTGATCGCTTTTGCCCAATTACCAGATGCGGCCTCACTCGATCGTACCGAGCAAGTGATGCGTGATATGTCTCAGATAGCCATGGATCATCCCGGTGTTGACGCTGCGGTTGCCTTCCCAGGTTTGAGCATTAACGGTTTTACCAATAGCCCGAATAGCGGCATTGTGTTTGTTACCTTAAAGCCATTTGATCAGCGCACGACGGATGATTTATCTGCTGGGGCCATTGCTGGGCAATTAAATGGTCAGTTCTCTGTGATTAAAGAAGCGTTTGTGGCGATCTTTCCGCCGCCCCCAGTATCGGGTCTGGGTACTATTGGTGGCTTCCGTTTGCAGATCCAAGACAAGGGCAATATGGGCTATGAAGCTTTGTATGCAGTAACTCAGCAAGTGATTCAAAAGTCTTGGATGGACCCTCAGCTTACGGGCATCTTCAGTAGCTTTCAGGTGAACGTGCCGCAAATTGAAGTGGATTTAGACCGTACCAAAGCGAAAAGTCAGGGCGTGCGCATTGATGACGCTTTTGAAACCATGCAAGGATATTTAGGTTCTGTGTATGTGAATGACTTCAATCTGTTCGGCCGTACTTATCAAGTAAACGTGCAAGCGGATGAGCAGTTCAGACAAGAACCTGAGCAAGTCGGCCAGTTAAAAGTGCGCAATGAAAGTGGCCAGATGATTCCATTGGGTTCTTTTATGGATGTTCGCCATGCGTCGGGTCCTGATCGTGTGATGCATTATAACGGTTTTACCACGGCGGAAATTAATGCCTCGCCTGCTCCGGGCGTAAGCTCTGGGGAAGCACGAGAAGCGATAGAAAAAATTCTCGCAGAAACGTTACCGGTTGGTATGACGTATGAGTGGACGGAGTTAACTTATCAGCAGATTTTAGCCGGTAATGCTTCGATGTTTATTTTCCCACTGGTGGTGATGTTGGTATTCATGGTATTGGCCGCTACGTATGAAAGTATGACCTTACCGTTGGCGATTATTATGATCGTACCTATGACGTTATTATCGGCGTTAACCGGAGTGATTATCTCAGGAGGGGACAACAATATATTCACACAAATTGGTTTCATTGTGCTGGTGGGGCTCGCCACCAAGAATGCGATCTTGATTGTGGAGTTTGCCAAAGAACTGCAAGACAAAGGTATGAGTGCATTGGAGGCTATTCAAGAAGCCGGACGCTTGCGTTTACGTCCTATCTTGATGACTTCGTTTGCCTTTATCATGGGCGTAGTGCCTATGGTGCTGTCGACTGGGGCGGGTGCTGAAATGCGTCAGGCGAT
>JAESQF010000020.1 GCA_016765295.1 Oleispira sp. | reverse complement strand
ATCTTCATCTGAAATAGACAATAAGCTCTTTAAATCTTTTATTAGTTGGGGAGAATCTAATGAGGCTCTATTCCCTGATGTTGTAATTACCTTAAAAGGTTTACCAAGCAATAAAATAAAACGTCCATTCATCCCTAGAATCATTGAGTTTTTCAAGATATGTAATAAACCAGATGAATTAATAGAATTAACAGATAGCTGGAAGAAAGAAAAACCAAGTCTTAAGAAAACAATTGAACAAGAATTAAAGTAATATGGGAACATCAAGTGTATACGGAGGACCAACAAATAGTAGCCCAAAAGATAATCCTCTTTTACCAAATGATTTTGATTTTGGCAAAGATGACAATCCAGATGAAGAGAATCCTCAAGTAGATGAAAATGCAGATAATGATTTTAAAGAATCAAAGCCAAGAGAAGAAGTAAGTTGGGAAGATGCAAAGAGCTATATGTCAAAATTAGCTTCTGGCACATATAAAAATACAGGAAGAGCCATATCTAATCATATAAAGGCTTATGGAGGATCCAAAGCTGCCTCAAAAACAGCAAGAGCAGGAATAAGTACTGTAATTAGTCTTGGGAATTTCACGAGTAAAGCTTCTTCAAGTAGTTTTAAGACTATACTTGAAGAATACAAAATTGATTATGAAAATAAGTCTCCTCGAGAAGTCTTAAATGAATTAACAAACCTAATAGCCCCAGTTCCAATAACAAAAGATGATTCTATTGCGCGTAAAGCACTTATCGTTACTTTAGAATATATATATGAAATGTTTGATGAAGAGAATATAAATTATGATTCAATAGATGTAAACGCTTTGAATTTAATGGTTCCAAAGTTTATTGAAAACTATATTTATGAAAGAATTATCAGTGATTTAGGCAGTAGAATAGAGTATTATAGTGAAAGTTCACTTGATGCTATAAATACAGAAACTGAATTAAAAGAATATATCAATGCCAAAGTAGATATTGCTTTTAAAGGAAAAGATTTTGCTCAAATAAATTTTAATGACACAACTACTAAAAGTGAAGTTGAAAGTCTAATAAACCAATGTTACACTTTAATGGAAGAATAATGAATATAATAGTCTGTAAATTAAATCAAGAGGATACATTTGAAGCAAATAAACCTTCTCAAGTATTAGACTTCACAAACAAAAGAAAATACCACCATACATTCTACAGGTCACTAACAAGACTATATAAAATGCCCAAAGCATTCAAAAAAGAAGCCTTAGATTTATTATATATTTCTATGGCTGTTTATTTTGCTGATAGAAGGGTATTAAGAAAAGACACGTATGATGGATGGACAAGAAACTTTAAACTATACATACCTGTATTGAATTTAGCCAAGTGGAGATCCCAAAAGGAACACTTAGAACAAATGGTCTCTTTTTTAAGTGGAGATATTTGGAGTTTCGAATTTAGAGAGCGTAATCTAAATGATACAGAGAAAAAAGTTGAAGAAAAAATTGGAAGCTGGTATTTAGACAAAAAATTTAGCCCTGATGAATTTTGTATGCTTTCTGGTGGTTTGGATTCTTTGATTGGTGCAATTGACTTACTGTCTGAAAACAAGAAAATCGCATTTGTAGGACTTTATGGTGGTGGCAAAGGTGTAAAACCATACCAAGATAAAGTGAACAAGGTTCTTCAAGATGAATTTTCTATTTCAAAAGACCATTTCTTTAACTTTAACGCAACACCAATTAATGGTAATGAAATTACAACACGTACCCGTTCCTTTCTCTTTTTTACACACGCAATAATTTTAGCTTCATGCCTTGATAAACCAACCACTCTATATATTCCTGAAAATGGACTCATTTCATTAAACATACCATTAACCAATACAAGGTTAGGTAGTAGTAGCACAAGAACAACTCATCCGTATTATATGAAAATGCTTCAGCATCTTCTTGACAAGATGGGTATTGAAGTTAAATTGAAAAACCCATATCAATTTAAAACTAAAGGAGAAATGCTATTAGAATGTAAAAAACCACAACTCATAAAACAACAATACTCAATTACTATGTCTTGTTCTCACCCAGACCAAGTGAGGTATGATAAAAACTCTGAGCCTCTTCATTGTGGTAAATGCTTACCTTGTTCTATAAGAAGAGCTTCTATAATTAAAGCGTATAATAATGATAGTTGCCGGTATGCAGATGGTGATTTTAAAAAGCCAAGAGCAATACAAGAATTACGCTCCTTTAGAATTGGTTTATTAGATTATAAAAAAAATAAAGATAACCCATTGATTATTCAAGTTGCTGGTCCAATAGAAGCAGATTTTGACAAATACCATAAGGTTTACACGAGAGGTATGGATGAATTAAGAAACTTCTTAGACACTATTAATGGCTAAAAATTTACACGATACGCATTTTCATTTAGATTTATTTAATGAAAACCTTTTATCTCTTGCAAAAAAGATAGAGCAGGAAAAAATATATACCATTGCGGTTACTAATTTACCTCCACTTTACACTGAACTAATAAAAAAGCTCAAAGTTAATTACAAATATATAAGACCTTCTCTTGGTTTTCACCCTGAATTAATTGACCAATACCATAACTTAATTCCCAAAATGTGGGAATTGTTACCTCATGCTAGATACATAGGAGAAGTTGGTTTAGACTATAAAATTGGAAAAGATTTTAAAACAAAACAAATTACGTTTTTTGAAACACTCATAGAGAAGTGTAATCACCAAGGAGGTAAAATTCTTACAATACATTCGAGAAGAAGCGCAGATGATATTATATCAATAATAGGGAGTAGTTTTAATAGCAAGTATATACTTCATTGGTATTCTGGAAGCATAAAAACATTAAGAGTCGCTATAGAAAATGGAGCTTATTTTTCAATTAACTATTCAATGACAAAATCTGCTTCTGGACAAAAAATTATTTCAGAAATCCCTTTGAATAAATTACTTCTAGAATCTGATGGTCCATTTATTAAACTTAAAGAAGATTTATTCACTCCCTTACATAATAAATTTACTGTATTCAACATTTCTAAATTACTCAACATATCAGAAGAAAAAGTTAGTAATATTTTACATGATAATTTTAAATCTTTGATTAAATTCTGATATCAGAAATAAAACTAAACCAAATTACTAGTTACAAAGAGGAAGTCGCCCAACTTCCGATTGGCTGTGACAAGTGACCCAGAACAGTTAGCTTATCCGTTACGGAGTTACAAACTTCGCCGAAGGTAGAGCCGTTCAATTGACATTTAATTTTTTGTAAAGTATAAATATGGGAAATGTAATTCAAATAATATTTTCAGCTATTGTCACAACATCTACGGTAGTAGATAGATAAACTTTAAAGCTTAAATCAACTATGTCAAAAAAAAGATTATCAAAGGTTTTATATCCTACTCTGATTTAAATAACAATTTAAACTTTCAAGTAATTCGAAACGACTAGGGTTTAATCTAGTATTAATTTCCTTGCGGTAGCATAATATATATGCTGCCGTTTTTTTTATTTTATTCGGTTTAAATTTTGGCCCATGGATATTACCCATCTATTTTTAATATTTAGTATTTTTAAAGTCACAAATATTCTCAATGCCAGGCCAAAACGCTCTAATACTAAACTTTCTATTGACTGACGACGAATCTCATGAGACTCAGAATATTCTTAAGCAACTCCAGCTATATGATTTTGATGTTGAAATGAGGAAAGTGGAAAATGGCGAGAAACTTAAAGAAGTATTGGAAGGGGGTGAAAAATATGATTTGGTTTATTTGAGTGCTCATGGGGATGAAGATGGTTTTTCAAATGAAGCCGAAGACTACAAGAGCTCTTGGAAAAACTTCGGAGAACTGATATATAATTCTAGTTGCCTTGCAAAAGATAATATATTGCTTCTTTCATGTTGCAGAGGAGGATTAAATAAAGTGGCTTACGAGATGTTTTATATATGTCCAGAAATTGAATATATATGTGGACCTAGGATTTCTTTGGATAGTTGTGAAATGCTAATCGGTTTTAATGTTTTTTTATTTAATACATTTTATAGAAATATAGACCCTATTATATCTGCGGAAAAGGTTTTGTTGGCTGCGGATATTAAATTTAAATGTTTTGATCGACTTGAAACTGTTTCTGAGACTGGTTATTTGGTTCATACAGAAGTAATAGACATAATTCCGGTAGATACTGATGATGACGGCAATAAAGACAGTATTATAGTTGTAGAAAGAGATAAGAATGTAAAGGTTTATAACGAGGAGGATGCTTCGGACCAATTGAAAGTACTTTAGACTAAATTAACAACCAATGAAAGCCAAATTTCAAATATATAAGTCCACAGAACGAAACTACTACTTCTTTCGCCTGATTGACGAAAGCGCAGAAATAATATTGCGAAGTGAGGCATATACTACAATTTCTGCATGTAAAAATGGGGTTGAGGCAGTTAAGATAAATTCAATTTACCGATCCAAATATGACAGCAAAATGGCCACAAACGGTAAACATTATTTTAATTTAAAAGCGTCTAATGGGCAGGTTATTGGAACGAGTAAGTTATACTTATCAATGACCGTAAGAGATAAAAGAATCGATTTAGTACAAAGAATTGCTGAATCAGCGGATTTAGAAGACCTCTCAGATTGAGGCGAACGTTGAAATCAAGATTTAATTCTAGTTGTTAATAGAACAAAACTCTTTACAAAATGTATTTTTTGTAAAGGGTATGTTTTTTGATGTTTAACCAAAGTTCAATGAAACGATAGATTAT
>JAESQF010000019.1 GCA_016765295.1 Oleispira sp. | reverse complement strand
TACGATAACATTTCTGTTGCCTGAAGCCTCATAACCATCCTTGTTGAAGGCGGAGTATGATAAGGTGTAGTTATCAGGTACATTGGTGTCCAATTCACCGCTTCTAAATAAACCAATAGACGAAGTAGTTACCGGAACAGAAACCCCTGCCTCATCGGCAGTCGCTCCCAGTTCTATGTACGTATCACCTTTTTTTACGAATATGACATTATCGCCTACAATAGTAAATACGGCAAAATTAGTAATACCAGAAACATCACCTGTCGATTCTGTTTCGCAAGCTGTAAAAAGAATACAGCTAAAAATACTGAAGTATAAGATTATTTTTTTCATGATTTCTTTTTTTTTATTATTTCCACCAAACTGGTTCGGTGATTTTCACAATAGTGGCAGGAGAATTGGCATTTCTAGTTAATTCGTCATTGGGCCACTCTAATCGTTGTGGAAAAACACCACCCGTCGAACCGTTGACCGAGTATGCGAATTCTCCAGAGACATATCCAGCATTTGTTTGAGGTACCCCAGAATTTGCGGGTATACCAGTCCTAAGCTGCTCAAAGAAAGACTCAAATCCATTTCCAGGGAAACTGGCAATCCATTTTTGAGTTATAATGGCTTCCAATTTGTCGCTCAATGAACCGGAAGAAGGATATTCGTAAACCCCTCCGCCAGCAAGGAAGGTTGATGCATCAAGCCCCCATTTGCTAAAAGAGGCTGTTACCGCCTGATCATACAGTGCTTTTGCTCCAGAACCGTTGTTATATCTTTCT
This sequence comes from Oleispira sp., assembly GCA_016765295.1. Classification (GTDB taxonomy): domain Bacteria; phylum Pseudomonadota; class Gammaproteobacteria; order Pseudomonadales; family Oceanobacteraceae; genus Oleispira. The sequence goes on along the minus strand of JAESQF010000019.1, from coordinate 3,140 downwards.
CTAGCTTCGGCCTGCATAAAAAAGCTGCTTTCTGCGGATATAAAATATACAGGGGTCGTAGCTGACAGATTAACGATTGAAATCGAGGCCGGTGCCGCAGCACTCTGATAATCTCCTTGATTAAGTGAAACACCTGCTCCGTAGTACATGTCCAAGCGAGTATCGGCATTATCCGATAAGTAGGAATGCAAGGTGGTGCTTGCCCGTAAATTTGTAGCGGTATTCAACTGTCTTCTATCGCTCTCATACAAGGGGTTACTTCTATCTGCCTCGTCAACAAATTGCGTCATAGCAGCATCTTCTGTTAAAAAGTTGCTTCCAAGTGCGGCAATGCCGCTTTGGGCTACGGATGCCCTGGCATTTGTTTGTCTAAGGAAAATTTTAAGTTTTAAAGTATTTGCAAATTGCACCCATTTTGCCATATCCCCACCAAAAATAAAATCATCATCCAAGGGAATACCGCCTTGAGACGCATCTAGGTTCCTCGAAAGGGCATCGTTTAAATCACTGATCATTAAATCGTATACTTCCTGACCCGAATTGAAATGAGGTTCGAAATTAGTTTGATCATTTGCTTCAGCATACGGAATTTGGTCGTACCAATCAGCCAATATCTGAGAAGAATAAGCTTCCAAAACCGTAGCGATCAAATAATAGTTCCAATTCTCAGATGCCAAAGAAACTCTTTTAATGTTTCTAATATCGCCAAGGGCATCATACATATTGTTCCATGCACCTTGGTAATTGGTAGAATTAATAGAGTAGGCGTCAATAGTCCTATATTGATTGGCAGCGTTGCTTTGCGCCCAAAATTGAGACCACATTCCTCCAATGATGGCGAATTCTGCACCCTGGGCCCCTGCAACACCTGTTATGGCAGAAGGTAACTCGGTTTCCGGTAAAACTCCATCTGGTGATAGACTGTCCGGATCCCTATTGATATCAAACTGATCTCCACAGGATGTTATTAAGAAAATTGTGCAGATTGCACATACCAGTATTTTTTTCATTTTTTTCATTTTTTCCATTTTTTTTTAAAATGAGACTTTTAACATAGCCCCATAAGTTCTTTGAGCGGGGTTTGCAGCAAATTCTCCAAACTCGCTGGCAAGATCACTACCAAATGTAGAAACTTCTGGATCCACATAAGGATTTTCATCCGGAGTCCATAAAGCTAAATTTTTGCCATAAAGCGTCAGGGATGCACGGGTTAACCCAATTGATTCTAATGCACTTGACTTAATATTATATGACAATGACAAATCTCTTAGTCTTACAAAAGTTTTGTCGATGACATGTGTGTATTCAATGGCCGGATTACTTCCGGTACCCCAAAAATTTGTAACCCCCGTATAGCTTATTGGAGTTGTGTTTTCGCTAAAAGTACCATCATTATTTTCAACTACAGAATTTGGTATAATAAACGGGTTCCTGTCGTTATACGTTGTAGCGATCGAATTTCCGGTAAAGCCAAGAAGTCTATTGGTATAGGAATACATTTTGCCTCCCTCTTTCCAATCCAATCCAATGGATAGTTGGAAATTCTTATAGCGAAAGGTGTTCTTTAATCCCATAATGAAATCTCTTTGAGAAGTGCCCAAGTCTTGCTCTTCATCAGATTGGACATAAAACCCAGTATTTCCATCGACAATGAACTGACCTTGTGCATTAATTGCAGGCCCTCTAAACCGGTACACTCCTAAAGGTCTCCCTTTTTCGGCGTTGAATGATGTGCCATAAGCGCTATTGATAACAAATCTGTCAAGACCTCTTAAATCAGTAACTTCATTTTCATTTTTCGTGAATGTATAATTTAGGTTCCATTTAAAGTTATTTGTCCTTACAGGTATAAGTCCAATTGCTACTTCAATCCCCTTATTTGTAATATCCGCGTAATTTCCTGTTATATTCAAATAACCAGTTGATCTTGGTAACAAACGATCAATCAACAAATCTTTAGTGTCCTTAATATAATAGGCAAAGTCTAAAGTAACTCTTCTATTAAAGAACGAAGCTTCAGCACCTACTTCATATTCAGTAGTTATCTCTGGTTTTAGTAGACTGTTCCCTAGTTGTGAACTTAGTTCAAATGAGTTGATTCCTCCGATTGGTTGTAGAATTTGACCAAAATATGCGCCTGCAACGCCTTGTATCAAAGTAGACTCCGTTTTATAAGGTCCAGTATCGTTACCAACTTGAGAATAACCACCCCTTAATTTCAAAAAAGAATCAGCTTTATCGATTACAATTGCACTTACCGTTGCAGATGGGTAAAAATAAGAGTTGTTATCTATGGGTAAAGTGGAGGACCAGTCATTTCTAGCCGTTAGGGTTAGAAAATAGCGATTTAAATATCCTAAAGTAGAAGTGGCGTATACCCCTAGTGTTTTTCTTACAGAATTTGACTGAGCAACAACAGGTCGTATCGCACTATTACTTATTTCATAATACCCAGGAATGTCTAAATCCGTAATTGTGGTAGACAAAACGTCAACTGATCTCTGGTTGAACGTTAATCCAACTGCTGATGCAATATTCAATTTCTCATTAATATCGATAAGATGGCTTATAGTTAAAAAGGTGTCGTATTGTCTTCTTTCTTTTCGATACTCTGTAACACCCCCAACAATTGGTAATGTAGAAAGTAAATTCTGTGGAGAACCTGGTAAGTAATCTACTCTGGCGCCATGACTCTTACGTTTTGTGTTTTCTATATCAGCTCCTAATTGCCATGTAGCCGTTACTGAAGGTGTAAGGTTCCATGAAAAATTCAGGTTTCCAAAAAGACGGTTGCCTTTAATGTTTGTGCTGTTTTCATTCACAATCCAATACGGGTTCGAGGCATAAGGCGTGTAAAAGTTACTATTGGTGTTAAACACATTGTTTTCGTAATCTTTTAAATCTACAACACTTATATCCCTTGGGATTTGTAAGATTTCCTGCATCAAGGTGTTTCCCTGACCAGCCGCGTCTCCTTGTCCTGTATTGACTGCATTTTGTGATCGGAGTACATAATTTAAACTTGTTCTAACTTTAAATTTGTCATTTCCGGTGCCTGCATTTATATTGAACACTTTTCGGTCATAGGTGTCAGCCTCTGTTGGAATTACACCGTCGCTATTTGTATTTGTGAAGACTAG
>JAESQF010000018.1 GCA_016765295.1 Oleispira sp. | reverse complement strand
ATAGCACTGCTAGTACCTTGTATTTGTTCTAGATTCCAATACTCAGTTTCTGCAATAATTTCTATGACGGCATCTTTTTGATTATGCGGGTAACTATCGTTACTATTTTCGGCAAAGTATTGGGCAGAAAATAATGAACTGCTACTCCTATTGTTGCTAAGTGAAAGCGCATGGTATTGCTCGTTAGCGCCAATAGGGAATATAAAATTTTCTCCTCCTGTTTTTAGCACCATACCATCTACGTAACTTTGGTTGTTTGCATTATTATGGTTAGCATTGGGCTCAAAACTTATTTCTCCTCCAAATGCTTGGTTATGGATTATTCCGTTGGTAAAATTGACTTGTTTGCCAACCAAAATATGGGCAGCTAGTTGATATCCTAGCGCATTGTTTAGCTGCAAACGAGGAATCTCAAGCAATTCTGAACCAGAAATATGCTGTATGGTATTTCCTGAAAAATGGGTGATAGACTCGTTAGACAAAAGGTCATCAAAAGTAAAACCGCCATTATTAATCAAGTTTTGTTTTATGTGCACCTCGCCATTATTGCTTAGCATTCCGCTTGCAGTATTGCTAAAGTCATTGAAAAAAACAAGGGTAGTATTTTCTGTGATTGACAGTGTGCCCTCATTACTAATCTGCCCCTGGGCGGTTAAACCGCCACCTAGTAGTAAGGCTAGAAAAGTCTTTTTATATAAATGAATCATATACCTCTGTTATGTGATTGTCTTCTTTTTATAGATTGTATGGTTGTGGTACGTTTGTGGTAAGGAAGCATAAAACCTAAGTTTCTAGCTACCCAAACCAAAAGATGCAATTAAATTGCTATGGTTTAATTCCAATAGCTATCCAATCAAATATTTCACCTGGAGCCCCCTGTATAATCGGGTTATTAGTAACCATATACACTTTAGAAAAATAAATTTGAGTAGCAGTCTTAGTACCAGACTGAAGATTATAAATTCTATTATTATAACCTGCAGCAACGGTACCTGTGAATGAATAACTTGCACTTGCAAAAGGCATTGGGAATACAATATTCCCAGATAATGCCCCTCCTATATATGTACCCCATTGCATACGCATAGCACCAATATCCATATAACCAGAAGTTGCTTTGTCGTTTATATTTATAGGGCTTTTCCACTCTGGAGCCGTTGCCGCTGTATTCATCACCAAACTTTGCCCGGCTATTCCTTTGGGTAAGTTTACCCATTTGGCACCGTCATTATACATTACAGAACCTGCTGCTTCGCTTGCTATTTTAATATCGGTACCATCTACAGCATCATCTGCAATAGTAAGCACCCCTGCATTTGTAATTGCAGCATCACCACTTATAGTTTGTGAAACTGCCTTACCGCTACCGTTGCCAATAAAAATGCTTGCATCGGCTAAAGTAGTATCTAATTTATCGTCTTCTAATGCTTTTCCTTGTTCGGCAGACAAGGCGTTAGTAGTTCCTCCTGTAGTTAAGTCGTTTACCACTGTAGTATTTGCTAAACCGTCTAGTTTTGTTTTTAGCGTATTGGTAAAATCGTTTTGAGATAAGGCTTTACCGGTTACCTTATCTACTTTGTCAGATATAGCAGATCCGTTAGTAGTTACCCCTGTTTTGTTGGCTGCAATATCTGATATTTGTGTTGTTGTGATTCCTGTTTTAGCTGTATTTACATCTACGAAACTTTTTAGTTCTTTTCCTTGTTCCGCAGAAAGCGCATTGCTAGTTCCTCCTGTAGTTAAGTCGTTTACCACCGTAGTATTTGCTAAACCGTCTAGTTTTGTTTTTAACGTTTTGGTGAAATCGTTTTCAGATAATTCTTTCCCCGTTACTTTATCTACTTTGTCAGATATAGCAGATGCGTTTGTAGTTACCCCTGTTTTGTTGGCAGCAATATCTGCTATTTGTGTTGTTGTGATTCCTGTTTTAGCGGAGTTTAGATCTACGAAACTTTTTAGTTCTTTTCCTTGTTCGGCAGAAAGCGCGTTAGTAGTTCCTCCTGTAGTCAGGTCATTTACCACTGTTGTATTTGCTAAACCGTCTAGTTTTGTTTTTAAGGCATCAGTAAAATCGTTTTCAGATAAGGCTTTGCCCGTTATTTTATCTACTTTGTTTGATATAGCAGTTAGGTTAGCGGCTACACCTGTTTTGTTATTTGTAATGTCTGATGCCTGTGCTGTAGTAATTCCAGTTTTAGCAGTGTTTACATCTACTAAGTCTTTTAGTACTTTTCCTTGATTTGCAGATAATGCTGTTGTTGTACTTGTCGATGTCAGGTTATCAGTAATAGCCGTATTTGTACTATTCTCATCTACATATTTTTTCGTAGCGGGCTCGTAATCTTCATCTGGTGTAAAGGCTGTTGTATTGTCTAACTCTAGAACATTGCTTTTAGCTGCTTTATTTCCAATAGTAGTTGTATTTGCTGCTACGCCTGTTTTATTATCTGCAATATCTGTTGCTTGTGTATTTGTTATTCCAGTTTTTGCGGTGTTAGCGGTAATTTCATTAGCTTGTGTGCTTGTAATTCCCGTTTTTGCGGTATTTACATCTACCAGACCTTTTAAAACCACACCTTGATTGGCAGATAAACCGTCGGTTGCACTATTTGTACTTAAATCGTTAACCACAGTAGTATTTGCTAAACCGTCTAGTTTTGTTTTTAGGGCATTGGTGAAATCGTTTTCAGATAATTCCTTTCCTGAAACTTCGTCTACCTTAGCATCTAAACTAGTTTGTAAGGTTGCAATATCACTTATGTTTATAACAACAGCTCCGGTTTTACCATTAACACTAGTTACATCTACACTTGGAGAAGCTAGTTGTTGCCAACTAGAGCCATCATAAATATAATTTTTAGATTCATCAGTTCGAATAACAACATCTCCCGAATTTGGCGTTAATGCAGTTTGCGCTGCAGCATTCACTACTACATACACATTATTTATAGTAATACTTGGTAAATGAGAAACATCAATTTTTGAGTTTGTATCTAATCCAACATAACCATTGGCTGTATTTTTGTTTGCAGTAATTTCGCTAGCCTCTAGTTTTGTTTTTAAGGCATTAGAAAAATCATTTTCAGATAATTCTTTACCAGTTATTTTATCTACTTTGTTTGATAAAGCAGTTCCGTTTGTAGTTATTCCAGTTTTATTGGCTGCAATATCTGCGGCTTGGGCTATAGTAATTCCCGTTTTTGCGGTATTGTCACTAATAGCATTTGTTTGGCTAGTTGTGATTCCTGTTTTAGCAGTGTTTAGGTCTACTAAATCTTTTAATACTTTTCCTTGCTTGGCGGATAAGGCATTTATAGTACTAGTAGATGTTAAATTATCATCTACAGTTATAGAAGTACCATTCTCTGATGTTGCCAGTCTGTTCCATTTAGAATTGCTCCAATAATAATAACCTGTGATAAGACCATCTGTATTGTTGGTGTTATATACCAGAAGACTCTCTATATTTCCGTTTGTTATAGTACTGGTATCTGTTGTAGAAGTCAAGGCCAATTGGGGAATTAGAATTCCTCTATTGTTGGATACCACTTCTAATTGTGCCGATGCATTTGGGCTTGTGGTTCCTATTCCTACTTGAGCAAAGGCATAACTACCGCACATTAGGATAATAAATTGTACTAGTTTCAATTGTTTCATGATTACGTGATATTTTTCGTACATCCAATGTAAGCATGATTTTGGGATGAAAAATTATTTATGTTGTGAATTGCTTTAAATAGGATGTGAAAACATCGATTAAGTGGGTAAAAAGACTGGAAGCTGCTTGGCATCAAGACTATTTAATTAAAATCTTAGGATTTAAAGTGTGATTTTACCCTGGTAAACAAACGGCAAAATTTTAAAAATTCTGAAACTGATAGTAAACAAGTTTCAACTGTTCCATGATAAAAATTATGATGAGCCTTTATGAGTAACCTTAAACCACATATCATCATTGAAGGAAGTGTGAAATACACTTTAGGAGAGTTTAAGAGCAATCAAATTTTATATAATTTTGATAAAATTAGTTAAGTACCCGCAATGGCCGTTGGGTTGGCTCAACTATTTCCTTTCTGATTACAAAGTCTCCAAAATGCTCTTCCTCTAACCTATCCTTAGAATAGGCTGCAATAATCGGCTCCAACTCCCCTAGAATATCTTCTTCAGATAACATTTCCTTGTATAGGGAATTTAATCGGTCACCGTTGTGGCTTGCCCCCAAATACATGTTATATCTACCAACGGCCCTGCCCACAAAACTTATTTCCCCGAGTGAAGATCGCGCACAGTTATTGGGACAACCTGTCATCCGAATATTAATTTCGTCATTCTCCAGGCCATTATTTCTCATAATCACATCAAGTTTATCTATTAAGGAAGGGAGGTAACGTTCCGCTTCGGCAAAAGCAAGTCCGCAGGTATTCAATGCTACACAGGCCATAGAGCTCTTGCGAAGTCCCGTAAGTTTAGGATGGTTTTTAACTCCATATAGGGCTAAAATGGCTTCAATGCCTTCTTTGTCATCTTCCTCTATATTTCCAATAATGAGATTTTGGTTTCCTGTTAAACGAAAATCTCCTGTATGAATTTTGGCAATTTCCCTTAAGGCCTTTTTTAGTTGATAATCATTTTCATCCCTAACTCTTCCGTGTTCCACAAACAAAGTATAAAACCATTTATTGTTGATTCCTTTAAGCCATCCGTATTCATCTCCGTTTGATTTGAAGTGATAAGATTTTGGCTTTGAAAGATTCCACCCTAGACGGTTTTGAAGTTCCTCTACAAACCATTCCAGGCCCCTGTCGTCTATGGTATGTTTTAACCTCGATAATTTACGGTCCGATCGGTTGCCGTGATCCCTTTGGATGGCGATTACCGTTTCGGCTACTTCAAATACCTTTTCTTTGGGTACAAAACCAATCACATCGGCCAAGCGCGGATAAGTTTCCTGTACCCCAAACGTACTCCCTAATCCGCCTCCTACGCATATATTAAATCCTTTTACTTTATTGTTTTCCACAATGACAATGAGACCAAGGTCATTCGCAAAAACATCGATATCATTATTGGGTGGAATGGCTATAGCTATTTTGAATTTTCTCGGAAGGTAATTGTTATGGTACAAAGGTTCAAAATCAGGGGTTCCCGCTACTTTTTCTTTATCTAGCCAGATTTCATGATAAGCAGTCGTCTTTGGGAGAAAATAATCGCTTATCTCTCCAGCAAGTTTGTACACTTCTTCATGAATGGGGGACTGGTATGGATTTGGATTGCACATAACGTTCCTATTCACATCACCACAGGTAGCTAGGGTGCTCAGCAACATTTCATTGACCGCCCGAATAGTAGGTTTCAAATTACGCTTTAATATCCCGTGAAATTGAAATGACTGTCGGGTGGTTAATTTAATAGTACCGTTTCCGTGTATGTCCGAGAGTTCATCGAGGGACAGCCATTGCTCGGGGGTAGTAATCCCTCCTGCAGCCCTTACCCGAACCATAAACTGGAATAACGGCTCTAATTTCTTCTGTTTTCGTTCACTCTCAAGGTCCCTGTCATATTGCTGATAAGAACCGTGGTATTTTATAAGCATAACATCGTCGGGATGCAAGGCACCGGTCAAAGGATTCTTTAGGCTGGCCTTGATGCTTCCCCTAAGAAAATCGCTCTTGTCCTTGATATGTTCATCTTCCGATAATTCCTTGTAATTCAATTTATTGTCCATAAATACATTTTCATTGGTATTCTATCGTATCTACTGTTACCTTAGTAAATATCTGCTTGATAGCGATTGGAAATTTGAAGGTTTTTAATATACTCCCCTGCCTTTTCAATAGTTATTCCACCCTGTTGCTGTATAATTTGCTTTAAGGCAATATCCACATCCTTGGCCATTTTTTTAGCATCACCGCAAACGTAAAAATGCGCTCCTTTCTCCAGCCATTCAAACAACTCCTTGCCGTTCTCCAACATTCTGTGCTGTACATAGTGTTTTTGTGCCTGGTCCCTGGAAAAGGCAACATCTGCTTTTGTCAACACTCCCTCCTTTAGATATTGTTGCCATTCTGTCTGATAAAGGAAATCTGTGGTGAAATTCCTGTCGCCAAAGAAAAGCCAGGACGGTCCTTTCCTTTCCAATACTTCCCGTTGCTGCATAAAGGCCCTAAATGGTGCCACTCCAGTTCCCGGACCAACCATTATAATTGGTACCTCCGGATTTTTCGGAAGTTTAAAACGTGTGTTTTTGTCCACAAAAATCTTTACCTTATCTCCAACCTCAAGCCTATCCGCTAGGGTAGAGGAGCACAGGCCTTCTTTATTCCTGCCAAATGCGTTATAGCGGACAACGGACACCAACAGATGTACTTCGTCCTCTACAACTTCCTGGGCCGAAGCAATAGAATACATTCGCGCGGTATTCTTTCGCAAATCCGAAATCAGCTCTTTGGAAGATAATTTATAAGGTACCTCTTTCAATAGATCCAAGATATCACGTCCAGAAAGGTATTCATGAATAACTGCCTTGTCTTCAAGGATTTTTTTTAGCCCCTCATTGCCCGTCAATGCTGCATATTCGGAAAGAGTGTTTTTTGATAGTGGGGTAAGTTCATAATTATACGTCAGTGCATCAAATAAAGTTTTGTTTCCTTCATGGGTCTCCACCTCCTCTTTACCTGATAAATTGGTGGATTCCAAAACTGACTGTACAAGTTTAGGAGAATTGGCACCATAAACCCCCAATGCATCGCCTGGCTCATATTTTATTCCAGATCCTTCTAAATCCAGTTCCAGGTGAATCGTTTCTTTGGAAGACCCTTTCCCATTTAGGTTGATTTTCTCTAGAATGGTGGCTTCAAAAAGGTTTTTTCTGGAGTATTGGGTTCCGTTAACCTGGTTATTGGGAAGATCCTTTACTTGGACGGCCGAAATTTGGCCATTGGTTTGAACTATAGCATTCAGAAATTTCTGTTGCCAGGTCTCCGCTTCGTCTGCATAGTCTACATCACAATCTTGGCGAGGAACAACTTTCTGAGCGCCTAATTTTTCAAGTACAGTATCAAAATCCTTGCCGGTCTGGCAAAAATCAACATAACTACTATCGCCTAGGGCCAAAACTGAAAATTGTAAATGGGCGAGGTTTGGTGCCTTTTTGCTGTGTAGGTAATTGAAGAAGTCCTCAGCCTGTACCGGGGGTTCACCCAATCCATGGGTGCTCACGATTACGGCCAATTTTTTGATGCTCTTGAGTTCCCTGGTTTTAAAGGTAGCCATATCGGAAATTACTGCTTTAATTCCCATTTCCTCTGCCCGTGCATATAGATTCTTGGCCAAACCTTCACTATTGCCGGTATGGCTCCCGAACAGGATATGTATTGTTTCCGCTTTTACCTCATCAACAAGGGTGGAATCCGAACCTGACGGTAGACTTTTCGCTGATGTTTTGGTTAAAGATGTCTGTCTAAGCCCCGTAAAATAACCGCTTAGCCATTGTAACTGTCCAGAATCGAGTCCTGACAGTGCTACACTAAGTTTGTCTGCTTGGTCATCGTTAAACGGTCCTCTTTCCAGTCCCTTTTTTAGTTCCATGCTTTAGATAATTTATAATTATTTGTTAGGTTCGGTAGTGTATTGCAAATAAGGTTTTATAACGCGATGACCTTTAGGATATTTAGCTTCAACATCTTCCTGTTTTACCCCCGGAGGTATAATTACATCCTGTCCTATTTGCCAATCCACCGGCGTGGCAACGCTATGTTCTGCAGTAAGTTGGAGAGAATCGACTACCCTAAGAATCTCTGTAAAGTTCCTTCCTGTGGATGCAGGATAGGTAATTATAGCCTGGACCTTCTTGTCGGGACTAATAAAATATACAGATCTAACCGTAGAAGTGGTAGATGCGTTAGGGTGTATCATATTATATAATGTTGCTACATTTTTATCGGTATCCGCTATAATGGGGAAGTCAACTACGCAGTTTTGGGTTTCGTTGATGTCTTTGACCCAACCGTGGTGGGAGTCCAGATCATCTACGCTTACTGCAAGCACCTTGGTTTTTCTCTTTGCAAAATCTTCCTTTAACTGCGCCGTCCTACCGAGTTCTGTGGTGCACACAGGGGTGTAGTCTGCCGGGTGTGAATATAGTATTGCCCAGCTATTGCCCAGCCATTGGTGAAATTCTATTTCCCCTTCAGTGGTCTGCGCTTTAAAATTTGGTGCATCGTCTCCAATTCTCAAACTCATATTTTATATTTTTAAAATTGTACATCAAAGCATTACGCAAAAAATGTTGCTGCTTTTCAAATACAAATCTACGAGGGTAATGATCGAATCGCCAATTCAAAATATTGATTTACGATAACCTAAGGTTATGGAACTCATAGGAGACTAAGTAAGAGGTTTATATAAAATGTTAATGTAGTGTTGGAAACTGGTGGGGTTTATTCTTAGCTAATTCAACAAACCTTAATAATTAAATATTATGGTTTCGGCTTAAAAATTGTAT
>JAESQF010000017.1 GCA_016765295.1 Oleispira sp. | reverse complement strand
CCGAAACAGTTGTCGTATTATAAAGTATTAAAGAATTTACATTTCTAAAAGCGGTATTGTAGCCCCCTTCGTTCAATCGGTAATTGATACTTTTAGATTTATTGGTGTTTTCGATACTTACCGATGTCGAATCGATAAAATATTTTTTCGTGGCATTGATCAGTGGCGTGGATAGGTTTGCATGCCCAAGTATTTTCTCTTTTTTCCAGCTATCGAAAATTACCCCTGTGGTGTCAATGGCCTCAACTTGTAATTTATTTTCTCTTATGCTTATATTTAGGTAATGATTTTCATGTAATGCCTCGGCCAAAAACCAATTATTTTCATACGGAATTCTTTTGAACCTACCGCCACCTCCTCCACTAACTATATGAGTCACACCCTCTTCTTTGTTGATATGGTTCTTTAAAATGGGTAGGGTTCGCTCATAGCCATGAACATGACCAGACAGCGTGAGGTCAACGGCATAAGATACATAAAGGTTTTTTAAATGTGTGATATTGGGGTCGCCTTTGGTCGAAGCGGCCATTAATGAACTGCGGTACGAATTTTTATCGGAAGTAAATATTGGATGGTGATGAACAACTATCTTCCATTGTTCTTGCGATGAAGCCAGAAGATGCTCCAGTTTTCGGTATTGCTCGGAGCCAGGTAAAATATCTTTATTGGTGTCAACGAAAATCAGTATAAGTTCCCCTTTTTTAATTGAATAGAATGCATCATCAAATGGAAGACCGAAATACTCATAAAACTTTTCATCATTCATTTCGTGATTTCCAATTGCAGGGTATAATGGCGTATAACTAAGCAAATTATTGGCGGGTTTAAAAAACTCATCTGTCCAATCATCTTTGTTGGGTCCGTATTGTACTAGATCGCCAACATGAACTATGAACTGCGGATTCTTTTGAGCCATAAGTTCTGCAATTCGTTGCCATACTACTGGGTTTCCTTGGGTATCACCGACCACTGAAAACGAAATAGCCGATTGCGTGTAATTAGCTATTGTAATCGGTGTAACAGGCCCTTTTAGTGTATCACCATTTTTGCCGCTATTTATCACTTGATAGTGATACAATTCATTTGCTGATAAATCATGAATAAACAATCGATGAAAATGTGTCTTGGTATTTTCAGTAGCAGCGATTTTAAATTCAGGCTCAAAAGTGTCATATTCACTTTCGGCTAAATAAATTGTTCCTTTTACGGCCTCTGAAGTTTCCCACGAAACCTGAAATGAATTGTCGGTCATATGGGTCAGATATGGCGCTACAATAAATTTCAACGATGTTTTTTGTTGGGCAAATACCTGAACATTAAATAGTAAGAAGACAATAAGAAGGTGACTGATATTGAATTGCTGTTTCATTGGCTTTTTGGTCTTGGTCTTGGTCAATGTTTCTATGAATTAACTCTGCTGGGGCTTTGAATGTGCCTAATAAAGGCTTCGGCATAAGGGGTATTGTTCTCTAGCCCTCTGAATATTTCCATTTTTCCATGATATTCAGGGTAACCTTCTTCGATTCTCTGACTTTTATGAATAAAACATGCTTTATGTTTTTGTGCTATAGTAGGTGTTATGTCGACAAAATTAGTAGGTGCAAAATGTTGCGATTGTCTTCCTGACATTACTTCAAAATAGTATAAGACGGATTTTTTTTTCAACCTGAACCATGCATCATAAACAAGAATTGAGCAAATGCGGTGGTCACGGTGCCTGTCAATCGGCCAATGGGTGAAAATTATGTCGGGTTCCTCTTCCTTGAAAAACTTATATATGGTTTCGTAATGTTCTTTGGTAATCTCACAATTACCGTCAATTTGTCCAAAAAATTTTGGTGTGACCTTTAAGATAGCGCATCCTTTTAGAGCTTCATCCGTTCTTATTTTTGCAGCATCCTTATGAGATGTTTCCTTAATACCTGCTTCGCCACGGGTCAGGTACGCCGAGATTACTTCGTGACCTTCATTGGCCAATAAGGCCATAGTGCCGCCACAACCAGTTTCAGGATCGTCAGGGTGTGCCCCGACAACTATAATTTTCAGCCTCTTTGTCGATGCGGGTTTCCTTTCATTAGAAAATACCATGGGCATACCCAATAATGAACAGGCAACGGTTGGTACTGTCATTTTCATCAGATTACGTCTAGAAATTTTTTTCATAACATTCTGGTTTAAATCCCTCATCGAGGGTTTAATTCCTCGGGGCTTGCCTCGAAATGAAAAATGTTTTTTCGGAAGCATACCTCTTACTCTTGCGTCGAGGTTGTTGATTTTTACACATAATTGATCATTTTACGATTGGCTTGAAGAAATCGGTTAATTCATTGCGAGTTCTCCTTTTTTGAACAAAAAATAGCAATAGCAAGGTATTTTTCCAATGCCAGAGCATAAATATTTTCAAATAAGACAATCAAGAAGAAAGGTCAATTAAATGAGTTATAAATAAATAATTAGTTGGTGCAGATAGATTTCACACCAACTAATTATAAACTCATTTATAATTTATGGGTATTTAATTCCCGTTAGAATTTACATCCCACCATAATGGAAGATACACAACATCTTCATTACCGTTAGCTAACAATTGAACCGCTTTTTCAACCTCTTCGGGCTGAGATGCTTTTTCATTATCAGAATAAGTCAGCCTAGTAACGATCATGCCCCTTGAAAGATCAATATCAGCATTGGCCGAATTCTTTTTCGCATAAATATTAGGAAGGCGTGTTCTCCTGTATTCTGCCCATGCCTCAAAGCTGATTGGAAACAATGCCAACCATTTTTGGGTCATAATCTGCTCATATTGTTTTTCGCTATCAGCTGAAAATTTAACAGGTATATCGGTCATTGGAGAATCGTAATACCCATAGTTATTAGGAGCAATAGGAATGTTCGAACTGTTAATGTAATTTTGGATCGAGTCTTGGGAAATTTGATCTTCCCTCCATTGTTTAATGGAAACCTCGATCCCTTTTTCATAAAACGACTCGGCTGAACCACCCATACTCCATCCTCTCCAGGCACCTTCTGCTTTCAGAAAATGAGTTTCTGCTGAATGAAGAATATTTATGGGTGTAACATATTGAAATTCACTTTTAAACCGTGGGCCAAAGTTTGAATACGATCTAAAGTAGTTTATTTCACTTGGGCTCTCAAAACCACTGGTCATACCATGATAACCACCAATATTTGCTATAAGTTCTTCCGGATATCCCTCGGTATCAAAAACATCATTATCGCCTACAACGGAAAAGAATTCCTGCATGCGTGGATCTTGATATCCTTTAAGTACACTTTCCATACTGGTAGTCATCAAATTTGAGTACCAGGCTTCAATTCGTGGAATACCATTACCTCTATCAAGTTCTCCGACAGCCAAGAATGCATCATCTGCATTGGTGTCCATAGTTTCTCCGGCAGCGGCAATTTCAGCTTCCGCTTTTGCCTTTGCAGGGTCAATATTCGATATGCGTATGGCAAGGCGTAAATGCATGGTATTTGCAAATTTAATCCATTTCGAAACATCACCGTTATAAATCAAATCACCTTCACCAAAGGTACTTAGATTGGCGTTTGCCTGCAATTCAGCGTTTAATGTAGTAACAGCCGTATTCAAGTCTTCAAACATGAAATAATAAATGTCTCTCTGACTTTCATACGGAATAACTTCTTCACCCGAACCCGCTTTGCTATATGGTATTGGCCCCCACATATCAGTTAGCTGGTGCATTAAAAATACTTTCCAAATTAAGGCAACACTATGTTCAGCATCGAAACCTTCGTTTTCGCTTGTTATTGATAGTATTCTTTGTAATGGATGAACCCCTGCTGAATACATTTTTACAAACCCATTATCATACCAACCTTTTTTTAATTCATTTTGTTCCGGAGGTAACCATGCAATAGTATTAAATCCACTTAAATGCAATCCGACCCCAATTGACATACGGGCAAAATTATCGGTAGTAAGCCAATTACATCCCTCATATTGAGCTTTTGAAAAAAGTGCGGCTAGTTGTTTTGGCCCAACATCTTCCAATTGGTTTTTGTTAGAATTGTATTTTGTAAAATCATCGGTACAAGAAAAAAGGAGTACCGATCCAAATAAAATACCTGATACGATCAAGTACAAACGTTTTTTTATCTGAGTTATATTTTTCATCTTCCTAAGTTTTAAGTTAGTCATTACAGGGTTATTTTAACATTCATTCCAAGAGTTCTTGTTCCTGGTAGGAAAGCGCTTTCTGCTCCTTGGCCATTTGTACCTACATTATAAGATACATCTGGGTCAAACCAATCACAGCCATTATAGATAAAGAACAAATTTCTTCCAACAAGCGAAACCCGTAATGATTTTAAACTAGAGTTTTTTAAAGGAAAAGAATACCCTAATGTAAACTCGCGTAACCTTGCATTCGTAGCATCGTGGTTGAATAATTCTCCGGTTCCGTTATTTATACGCCCTCCAACAGATCTGTAATAATCTTCTGCACTAATGAGAATATCATTGATGCTGCCATCTTCTTTTACCCCTTCAACAAGGATACCTGTTTCTCGACCTACCAATGAAGCTTTACTTGTGCCCGTGGACAACATCATTGCCTCAGTTGCCGATTGCCTTACGCCACCGTAATTTAGATCTAGCAAAAATGACATACGCCAGTTTTTATAGCTGATACTATTGTTGAAACCACTTGTCCAATCATAATTAAAGTTGCCAAGATAAAGATCGGCATCACCCATTATTTTTGGTTTACCAAGGTCATCGACGATAATTTGGCCAGCATCGTTACGTTCAAATCCAACGGTATAGATTTCGCCATACGGTTTGCCTTCAATTAGCCAGGTTTCACCAAGCGATAAATTGGGTGAAGCTATTTCATACCTGTCAAGTGATTCGGTAAGTTTTACAACTTTATTCTTATTTTGTGCAAAATTCAGGCTAAAATCCCATTGTAGGTCCGCGGTTTTGACCGGTGTTGCATAGATCATAAATTCAATTCCTGTATTTTGAATATTACCGGCATTGATCCACCCATTATTAAATCCAGATGTCGCAGGAAAGGTAACTTGTACCAGCTGATTAAGCGTATTTGATTTATACCAAGTAAAATCAACACCTAAGCGGTTATTGAAAAACTTTAGGTCTGCACCGGCTTCCCATGATTTAGTTTTTTCAGGAATAAGGTTTTCCGCCACTTTTGTACTATTTGGCGAAATCATTCCAAGAGGACCGCTTGCATCACTTGAAAAGGTTTGCAATATTGAAGCAAAACTAGCGTCGTTCCCTACTTCTGCATAGGATCCACGAAGTTTAACAAAAGTAACTGCTTTAGGGAGTTTGAACATATCGGAAATAATTCCGGATAAACCAATCGATGGATAAAAATAATCATGAGGTTTAGGTAGCGTTGAACTCCAGTCGTTACGTGCGGTTACATCTAGAAAGAGGTAATCACGAAAACTAAGTTGTCCCATTTCATAAATCGATTGTTTCTGAATTCTTTTTTCATAATCGGTTGTTCTCACATTAGAAGCAAAAGCTAAAGCAAACTTATTCTCTGTTGTGAGACCTCCTGCGGTTGCTTGCTGACCTCTTTGCTGGGCATCCTTTATTTCTGCCCCTAAGGTGAGCCCTACTTTAAAATCTTCATTCAATTCCTTATTGAATACAAGTAAAACATCACTATTTAGGCTTATTGCTTTATCAAAAGATGTCACATAATCTCCTGTTCCCGAATTAATATATTGCGTGTCCCAATAGGTTTTTATTTCACTATCGTTATTTCTGACATTCATACCTCCACGCAATTGCAGGTATACATGATCAGAAAAATCATAACGTAATTTCAAGAAAGAACTCAAAGTATTATTTTTTATCGGATTTTCGTAACCCTGCATAGCCCAATAAGGATTAATGTTATCAGTCGATCCCGGAGACCAGGTATTCTGTTTCTGTTCATAGCTATCATTGATATAAGAGCCATTTTGAATATCGGCAGTCCTCATACTTCTAGGCATTTTCACCAATTGCCACATAGGACTAAAAAGGACATCACCAGATGTTGGCCTGTCTTTCAAGTTCTGCATGAAATAAGACATCTTAAAATCCATATTTAGATTTTTTACTAATTCTGCTGTCAACCTTAAATTGAAAAGATGCCGGGTCATTTTATTATCTTCTAATACACCCTGTGCCGTGGTATTGCTATAGGAGAAATAAGAAGTCGATTTTTCAGATCCAGTGCTGTATGAAACACTAGTGGTCAAATTGTACCCAGTAGTAAAAAAATCTTTTATGTTATTCGGCTGCGGATTCAAGGCAATATTTTCACCTGTCCAGCTTTGAACACTTTGCCCTGTCATTCTTGGCCCCCAACTCGAGTATGATGCATTCGGTTGATATAAGCCTCCTGAACCTTGTGCGTATTCATTTTGAAATTCGGGATACAAATACGGTAAATCAAAATTAGTTACAGAATTTACTTCAATACGGGGAACACCGATTTTTCCTCTTTTAGTAGTAATCACGATTACCCCGTTGTTAGCACTAGAACCATATAAAGCAGACGCGGCGGGTCCTTTTAAAACGTTCATGCTTTCAACATCGTCAGGGTTAATACTTGACAAACCACCGCCATCACTACTATACGGTATGCCATCTACAACAATTAGAGGTTGATTATTACCCTGAATGGACCTGTTGCCTCGAATAATAATCCGGGGGTCACCAGAAACACCACTTGCACCTGTAGAAGATGTAATAGACACGCCTGCAATTTTTCCTGCAAGTGTATTTCCAAGACTTATATCCCTTGTTAGGCTTAATTCGTCCGCGTCAACAGTTTGCGTAGAATACGTAAGTGTTTTCTTTCTTTTTGTGATGCCCAATGCAGTAACAACAACCTCATTCAGCCCAAAGGCATCGTCTAACAAAGTAATATCAATTGTGGTCTGATCCCCAACAACAATTTCCAGTGTTAACATACCTATATAAGAGAATAGCAGCGTGGCACCGTTCGGAATATTTGGAATAGAATAGTTTCCGTCCATGTCAGTAACGTAGCCCTTGGTGGTTCCTTTTATAACAACAGTTACACCGAGTAATGGTTGTCCGATATTGTCGGTTACTGTTCCTGAGATGCTTTTTTGTTGCCGCACTGCCGATGCTTTTGTCTCGCCCGCATCGGTAATTACAACGTACCTATCAATAAGCTTGTAGGTAATTCCTTCTGGAAGTGTTTGATCAAGAACTTCTTCCAGTGTTTTTTTCTTTGCATTAATAGTTACTTTCTGATTTGGATCGAGTTTTGAGCTGGAAAAGGCAAACCTATAATCGGTTTGGGCCTCAATTTCTTGAAACAAGTTCTGTAAAGAAATTCCAACATATTGTAAGTTCAGTTTGGTGTTCTGTGAGTACGAACTCATTGATACCATTACGGCCACCAATAAAATAAATGTAGTTGTTTTTTTAACTTTTACAATTCTTCTAAACAGAGGACATAGGTTCTCTATTAGGAAACGTTTTCTTTTTTTCATAAATTTGGTTGATTTTCAATAATAAAATTTATCAAGTTTTCCGGGCATTGTCGGCTTCAACGACTTTGTCCGTTTT
>JAESQF010000071.1 GCA_016765295.1 Oleispira sp. | reverse complement strand
TCAGATCATCGATATCAATATGGGCTGTCCGGCAAAAAAAGTCTGTAATAAAGCCGCCGGGTCGGCGCTGATGAAAGACGAAGTCTTGGTTAGTGAAATATTGCATGCAGTAGTTGAAGCGGTCGATGTACCGGTAACTTTAAAAATGCGCACGGGCTGGGCCCCTGAGCATAAGAATGCTCCCAAAATCGCAGAAATCGCAGAGCAGGCAGGTATTGTCTCTTTAGCGGTCCACGGCCGAACCCGTGACTGTGGTTATAGTGGTGAAGTTGAATACCATACCATTCGTGAGATTAAGCAGCAGGCGGGCATTCCCGTATTTGCTAACGGCGATATCACCAGCGCAATTAAAGCCGCTGAAGTAATGGATTTCACCGGCGCCGACGGCGTCTTGATTGGTCGCGCGGCACAAGGTCAGCCGTGGATTTTCAAACAGGTTGCCCATTATTTAGCAACGGGTGAACTTATTTCAGCCCCTGACTGGTCTGAAATTGAAACCATTTTATTAGAGCATATCGCTGAACTCTACACCTTTTATGGTGATTATTTAGGCGTGCGTATCGCACGCAAACACGTGAGCTGGTATTTACAGACTCATAGCGAAGGCTTGGCCTTTCGCAAAAATTTTAATCGTTTGGAAAGCTCAGCTGAGCAAAGCCAAGCGATTCGAACATTCTTCAAGGATAAAATACTTAATAAAGGAATAGCGGCATGAATACAGAATCATTATTAAGGAAGGTTGATACAGTGACCGAAGCGGCTCAAACCCCAGCACAAGATTCATCATTCGACGCTAATACTCAAACACTACGTGATAGTGTTGAGCGTGCGTTGCAAAACTACTTTGACAACCTAGACGGCCAGCCAGTATCCGATGTTTATAACATGGTGCTGTCAGAAGTTGAGGCTCCTCTACTTGAAACGGTTATGAAGTATACCCGTGATAATCAGACCAAGGCCTCCACGGTACTCGGTTTGAATCGCGGCACATTGCGGAAAAAACTGAAGCAGTACGGAATGCTTTAAGCGTTTAACTTTTAATTATCTAGCGGCTATTTATAGCCGCTTTTTCGTTCTTAGACCCTACCTAACCAACTGGTCAGGTTTGTTTTACTTACTATTCGGAAAATCATGAGCATACTTAGTTCTGTCGACGCCCCTACTGTTAGCATCACTCCTGTACGTCGCGCTTTAATCAGCGTATCGGATAAAACAGGCATTGTTGAATTCGCCCGCGCTCTTAGCGCAAATGGCACTGAGTTACTCTCTACCGGTGGTACTTATAAGCTACTGATTGCTGAAGGCATTCCAGCAACAGAAGTATCCGACTACACGGGTTTCCCAGAAATGATGGATGGCCGTGTTAAGACTTTGCACCCGAAGATTCATGGGGGTGTTTTAGGTCGTCGTGGTATCGATGATTCAGTCATGGCAGAACATGGCATCAAGCCAATCGATTTGGTAATTGTTAATTTATACCCGTTTGCCGCGGCTGTTGCTAAACCTGGCTGTACTTTGCCAGATGCAATTGAAAACATCGATATCGGCGGTCCTACTATGGTTCGTTCTGCCGCGAAGAACAATGCACACGTAGGCATCGTGGTTAAAACCGATGATTACCCTAGCATTCTAGCTGAGATCGCTGAACACAAAGGTCTTACCACTAAGACGCGTTTTGATCTTGCGCTTAAAGCATTCGAGCACACGTCTCAGTACGACGGCATGATTGCTAATTACTTAGGTACAATTAATCAAGCAGCAGAAACACTAAGCACTGAAGATCGTGTTAATTTCCCACGTACCTTCAATAGCCAGTTCACTAAAGCTCAAGACATGCGTTACGGTGAAAACCCACATCAAAAAGCGGCGTTCTACATTGACGAAGATGCAACAGAAGCATCCATCGCTACGGCTAAGCAGTTGCAAGGCAAAGAGCTTTCATTCAATAACGTTGCCGATACCGATTCTGCCCTTGAATGTGTTAAATCATTCGTTAAGCCAGCTTGTGTGATTGTTAAGCATGCTAACCCATGTGGTGTTGCGGTATCACTAGACGGTATTGGCGAAGCGTATGAGCTTGCTTATGCAACCGATACGGAATCCGCGTTTGGCGGCATCATCGCTTTTAACCGTGAATTAGATGGCGTAACCGCACAGAAAATTGTTGATCGTCAATTTGTTGAAGTGATCATTGCACCAAAAGTAAGCGCTGAAGCAATTGCTATAGTCGCGGCGAAAAAGAACGTTCGTCTATTAGAATGTGGCGAGTGGGATACCAGCAAGCGTGCACAAAATTTCGACCTTAAGCGTGTTAACGGTGGCTTGCTAGTTCAAGACCGTGACCAAGGTATGATTACTAAAGACGACCTTAAGGTTGTTACTAAGCGTCAGCCTACTGAAGCTGAACTAGACGATTTGATCTTCG
Source organism: Oleispira sp. (assembly GCA_016765295.1). Classification (GTDB taxonomy): domain Bacteria; phylum Pseudomonadota; class Gammaproteobacteria; order Pseudomonadales; family Oceanobacteraceae; genus Oleispira. The sequence goes on along the minus strand of JAESQF010000071.1, from coordinate 7,705 downwards.
CTTGGAAAGTAGCCAAGTACGTTAAATCTAACGCCATCGTTTACGCCAAGGGTCGTCAGACTATCGGTGTTGGCGCAGGCCAGATGAGTCGTATTAACTCAGCCCGTATTGCGGGTATTAAAGCTGAGCACGCTGGTCTTGAAGTTCCAGGTTCTGTGATGGCATCGGATGCTTTCTTCCCATTCCGTGACGGTTTGGATAATGCAGCCGCGAACGGTATTAAGGCAGTTATTCAGCCTGGTGGTTCGATGCGTGATGAAGAAGTTATTGCTGCCGCCGACGAAGCCGGAATAGCAATGGTCTTTACAGGCATGCGTCACTTCCGTCATTGATATTGGTTTTTAGCTAGAAGCTATTGCGCTTCTTAAGTGTATGAAATAAAAATAAAAGCCAGATACTATATTTAGTCTCTGGCTTTTTGAAGTTAAAGATTTAAAAAAATCATTGCCACTATTCAGATAGTTAAAGTTTAGACAGCGATAGATCCATGATTGGGTAATTGTGGAGCAAATATGCGAGGCATGGATGCCGAACCTAAGGCTACAGGGATAGCGAAGCGACGTATTTACGCCGTTTTGTGGAATAAATACCTAGTCATGGATCGATTTATAAAACCTACTGAATAGTTAAAAATGATTTTAGTTTTCTCAAGTTAACTTGATAGACGAAGGCCTTGAGCCTTCGGATTAAAAAGGAAAAGAATTGTGAAAGTATTAGTTATTGGTTCTGGCGGTCGTGAGCACGCGCTTGGTTGGAAAGCGGTTCAATCTGACAATGTTGAAAAAGTATTCATCGCTCCAGGTAACGCAGGTTCTGCTGCTGAAGCCGGTCTTGAAAACGTAGCCATCGATATTTTAGATTTCGAAGGTCTTGCAACATTTGTTGAAAAAAATGACATCGAGCTAACCATCGTTGGTCCAGAAGTGCCACTAGTTGAAGGGGTAGTTGATTTCTTCGCCGCTCGTGGACTAAAAGCATTCGGCCCTTCTAAAGGCGCAGCCCAGCTAGAAGGCTCTAAAGCTTTCACAAAAGATTTCCTAGCCCGTCACGATATCCCTACCGGTTTCTACGACCAATTTACTGAAGTTGAGCCAGCATTGGCTTATATCAATAAAATTGGCGCACCTATTGTTGTTAAGGCCGATGGCCTTGCCGCAGGTAAAGGCGTCATCGTTGCTGAAACGATCGCCCAAGCAGAAGAAGCGGTTATTGATATGCTTTCAGGTAACGCCTTTGGCGAAGCCGGTTGTCGCGTTGTCATCGAAGAATTCTTAGCCGGCGAAGAAGCTAGCTTTATCGTGATGGTAGATGGCAAGAACGTTTTAGCCATGGCCACTAGCCAAGATCACAAGCGTGTTGGCGATGGCGATACCGGCCCAAATACTGGCGGCATGGGTGCTTATTCTCCTGCTCCTGTAGTAACCCCTGCCATTCACGATCGCATCATGAAAGAAGTCATTATGCCAACCGTTGAAGGCATGGCGAAAGAAGGCAATGATTACACCGGTTTCTTATACGCTGGCCTGATGATCGATGCCGACGGCACACCAAAAGTTATTGAATATAACTGTCGTTTTGGTGATCCAGAAACTCAGCCCATCATGATGCGTATGCAATCTGATTTAGCGGACCTTTGTCTTGCCGCTATTGATGGCAAGCTGGATCAAAAAGAAACTAAGTGGGATCCACGTCCTGCGGTAGGTATTGTTCTAGCAGCTGGAGGCTACCCAGCTTCTTATGGTAAAGGTGATGTTATTTCTTTACCCAGCGATGAAGGTACGGATAGCAAAATTTTCCACGCTGGCACCAGCAATAATGCAGAAGGTGATATAGTCACAGCTGGTGGTCGTGTACTATGTGCTACTGCCTTGGGCAATTCTGTCACAGATGCTCAGCAACAAGCTTATACTCTAGCGAAAAAAGTTAGCTGGAATGGCATGTTTATGCGCAGCGATATTGCGTACCGCGCTATCGCTCGTGAGCAAGGCGAATAACGATAAGTTAATCCAGTAATAGATAAAATAATATTTATAATAAGGCGTTCAAGAATGAATCCTCTACAGCCAGTTGTTTCTTTCTTACGCCTTACAATATTATTTATCGCCAGCCTTTTATATGCTTCCGTCAGCAGTGCCGCGCCCACAATCTTGCTGCCGGATTCATCCTTTGATCTTCAGATTACCCCCTACCTTTCAATTTATGAAGACAGCAGCAATGCTCTCACGATTGATGATATTCTCGCCCCTGAATTTCAATCAAATTTTAGCCCCAGTCATAGCGACAACATCCGCTTCAGTCTTTCTGATTCAAGCTACTGGTTAAAATTCAGCATTACTAACCCCCATGAAAATAAACAAAGCTTGGTGCTTAGTATTAGTAATAGTCGCTTAGACAATATTGAATTCTATGAATCAAAAGCGGGTAAAATTAATTTTCGTCGCTCTGGCCGTGGCGCATTAGAAAAAGCACAAGGCAGCCATCGCCAAGCGTATCCTTTTTTAATTGAGGTAGATGCAAAAAAGCATCAAATCTACATCATTAAAATCCAATCGACTTCCGCAATCAATACCCTTCTACGCCTACAATCAAATGATCAATTCCTTCAGAGCCAACAGTTTGATTTTAGTATTCTAGGCATGGCTTTAGGTTGGATTATTGCTACGGGTACTTTCTTTATATTTATTTGGTATTACTACCGCTTAACTTTCCCCCTTCTCGCAGCTCTCTATTGCGCTAGTATTTTCTTTTTCATTCCTGCTTGGTTAGGCCAGTGGGCCACCTGGTTTCCACATACGCAATCTTGGCAAAAAGAAATTATATTGATCAGTATTATGGCCTCAGGTATTTTACAAACCCTACTGGCTCTGTCATTACGTTGGGAAAGTGAAAATAGTCATCGCATAATAAAGACCTTACAGGGCTTAGTAATCTTTAATAGCATCGCTATCTTCGCTTGTTTATTATTGCCCGTAGGAATCATGATTATTTTGATGTGCAGCGCTATTATCATTACAACAATAACGATATCCAGCATTTTATTATTTGCCGATAGTAAGTTTGAACGTGCTCAAAAGTTCTTACTCACAGGACATGTGACGGTTACCGTCGGAGTTTTATTAAGTTTATTAACCACCCATAACTTTTTAGCGTTTGATTTCATTAATAATTGGGTAGCGATATTAATTCCCCTCGTTATGATTAGCTGTACAGTATTCGCCTGTTTAACCATCATCGACATGACACGTTCAAGTCGCAGAATGAGATCGAAAACTGGTGATGAAATCTTGCCTGAATTACTCGCAAAACTAGGCCATGAATTTCGCACACCGATTAATGGGGTGATGGGGATGAGTGAATTATTATCAGATACACACCTTAGTCCGACCCAACGTGATTATTTAGAAACCATTAGTCTTGCCGGTGGTGATTTATTACACCTCGTCAGTGAGATGGCAGATTTTGCTAAGTTACAAAGTGGACGCATTAATCTCGATCACCGAGCCTTTGATTTAACCAACTGTTTATCTCAGTGTATGGCCCGTTATCAGCAAGAAGCTAACCGAAAGCAAATTGAGCTTGTTCTAGACATCTCTGATGATATTTCTCCGCGCTTACTGGGCGATAAAAATCGCTTACAAACGATCATTACCAACTTAGTTGGCCAATCACTGCGCCATAGTGAAAGTGGTGAGTTAGAATTAAAGGTATTCCGTGTCGGAGTGAATAATCACGAAGGCATTTTCTTTCAAATTCAGCTGACAGGCAGCTTGATTGAAAATGATGAATTAAGACGTTTATTCCGCACGATGGCAGGTCCTCAAGAACAAACATCTACCCTAAATCTTGATCAAGGGCTTGGCCTAATTATTGTTAAGCGCTTAGTAAATTTAATGGAAGGCTCGATTGAGGTAGAAAGCCTTACTCATCACGGTTGCTCGATTACACTGTTCCTACCGATTCAAGAAGAACTTACTGAGCATGTTGAAGAAGATGCGACTCAGCTTGCTGGCCAGCGTATTTTGATTGTTGATGATAATACGACGTTCCGTGGTGTGATCGAAAAACAAGTGAAGCGCTGGGGCATGAAAGCTGACTCCACTTATAGTGGTAAAGAAGCCCTGGCTCTGATGCGTAATAAATCAAATCTAGGTGAAGCGTACGATTTCATAGTCATTGATCACGACATGCCGATAATGAATGGTATTCAGCTAACCGGACGCTTAATGGCTGACATGGATATCGAACCAAAGCCCATGCGTATTATGTTAACCGGCTTAGGTATTGGCAGCGCTAACCAAGAGGCTAAAGAAGCGGGCATTCAAAAGATAGTGAACAAGCCTGTTAGTGGCCGTCATTTAAAGGAAGTCTTATTAGATTTTCATAAATTATTGAAACCGCTTTCTACTAAATAGAGATAGATTCAGCTTTATGGCCCTGTATTCATTTTCACTTTAGGATAAAATGAATACATTATTAAGATTCAAGGTTGATTACAGATGCGCCACTTATCACCATTTGACAAATTTATTCAAAATGCCGATCTAGCATTACGCACACTCGTGCCTGGAGCGGCTCACGAGCAACGCCCTTCTCCGGGACAATCAACCGATGAGAATGAGCTAGATGAGCAAGAGCGTAAACATGCTGCGGGCTTAATGCGCATCAATCATACCGGTGAAGTCTGCGCCCAAGCGCTGTATCAAGGCCAAGCATTAACGGCTAAGTTGCCAGAAGTACGCGCGGCGATGGATGAAGCCGCCGCTGAAGAAATCGATCATTTAGTCTGGTGCGAAGATCGTATTACTCAGCTCGGTAGCCATACCAGCCTATTGAATCCAGCGTTCTACGGCTTATCTTTTGGTATCGGCGCTATTGCGGGTGCGATAAGTGACAAAATCAGCTTAGGCTTTGTAGCAGAGACTGAGCGCCAGGTTTGCAACCACTTGAGTGAGCACATGACATCGCTGCCAACTCAAGATGAGAAGAGCAAAGCCATTCTGTTGCAGATGCTAGATGACGAAGCCAAGCATGCAACCGCTGCTATTGAAGCCGGCGGTTATGAATTCCCCTTCCCAGTGCGTATGGTCATGACAGGTTTGAGCAAAGTGATGACTAAGAGTGTTTATAAACTTTAATTCCAAATCTATTATTTTAAAAGCAGCACTTATAAACGCCGTTATTTTAAAATTATCTCGCTCTGCATTAGATAATTCGTTCTTTGCCACGCCGTGAACTCGTCCATGAGGGCTCTCTACAGCTCCCTGCTGTAGAAGGGCTTTGAACAAATCATCTAATACATCACCGCAAATAATATCTCAGATTCTAATGCTGAATAAGAAAATAATGACGGCTTATCCTAACTGATTAGCCGTCATTATTTTAAGAGTAGATAATTTGGAATCTAAAACATTTTTTGTAGGGATGTATTGAGTCGTTCGTTTTAGGGCTCACGTGACCGAAACGAAGTTTCGCAGCTCAGTGAGCGACTATGCAGGAATGCATAGACCGGAAAGCGTTCCATGGATGACATTATGAATGACTCAATGCAGCACGTCCCAAAGCCTAGAATTACGGCGTTTAAAAGAATTCTATTTTTATTCCTTTAAAAACAAAAAAGCCCGATCCTAATAAAAGATTCGGGCTTTCAGTCTTGATGCTTATTAGCTGCGAAAGCAGCCAAACAAACCTACAAGCTAAGTACTTTCTCACCGCGTGAAATACCAGAAACACCGGTACGTACGGTTTCTAATACACAGCTTGGGCCGATGGCTTCAATAAAGGCCGCCAGCTTATCAGAAGTACCGGTTAGCTGAATCGTGTAAACACTGCTGCTGATATCAACGATCTGACCGCGAAAGACATCCGCAGTACGCTTGATTTCAGCACGCTGAGCGCCAACAGCCTTAACTTTAATCAACATCAGCTCACGTTCAATGTGTGGGCCTTCTGTTAGATTAACCAGCTTAACCACTTCTATAAGACGGTTAAGCTGCTTCGTGATCTGCTCAACCTTACTCTCATTACCGATCGTCGTCATGGTAAGACGAGACAAGGTCTCATCTTCCGTTGGCGCAACTGTTAAGGTTTCAATGTTATAACCGCGCTGAGCGAACAAGCCGACAACACGAGACAAAGCACCGGGTTCGTTTTCCAACAAAATGGAAATAATGTGACGTTGTGACTGACTCATTATGTACGCTCCGTTTTGTTCAACCACATATCACGCATCGTACCTAGTGGTACCTGCATTGGATATACGTGCTCTTTTTCATCAACTTTAACGTCTAAGAAAACCAAACGATCGTTGTATTTGTTGAAGGTATCTTCTAATGCCTGTGGCAACTCATCACGATCGGTAACGCGAATACCCACATGGCCATAAGCCTCAACCAACTTAACGAAATCAGGTAGTGATTCCATATAAGAGTGAGAATGACGTCCTTCGTAGTTCATGTCTTGCCACTGGCGAACCATGCCCAAAGAGCCGTTATTCAAACATAGAATTTTCACTGGAATACCGTACTGCAAGCAGGTTGATAATTCCTGAATGTTCATCTGAATTGAACCTTCACCGGTCACACAGACAACCATGTCTTCTGGGAAGTTCATCTTAATGCCCATGGCCGCAGGGAACCCAAAGCCCATGGTGCCTAAGCCACCCGAGTTGATCCACTTGTTAGGCTCATCGAACTTATAGTATTGCGCAGCGAACATCTGGTGCTGGCCAACGTCGGAAGTCACATAGGCTTTACCCTTCGTGGCTTCATACATCGCTTGAATTACTTCTTGTGGCTTCATCAGGCCATCTTCGTTTTTCTCAAAACGCATACCGTGACGTGGACGCCACTCATTGATCTGTTTCCACCAGCTGGCCAATGCTTCAGCATCAACCTGAGTTTCGCTGGTTTTGATCAACGCCATCATATCATCAAGAACCGAACCTACTGGGCCCACAATCGGCACATCAGCAGTGATGGTTTTAGAGATAGAAGATGGATCGATATCAATATGAATGATCTTCGCATCTGGACAGAATTTGCTCGTCGCATTCGTTACACGATCGTCAAAACGGGCACCAATGGCAATAATCAAATCTGAATGGTGCATGGTCACGTTAGCTTCGTACGTACCGTGCATACCCAACATACCCAAGAAACGCTCATCCGTGCCTGGGAATGCACCCAAGCCCATTAGCGTACTGGTAACAGGGAAGCCTAATAGATCAACCAATTCACGTAGCTTGTCTGAACTCTTATCCAGCACAACACCACCACCGGAATAGATGATTGGGCGTTTAGCTTCCATGATCATATCGACAGCTTTCTTAATCTGACCAGAATGGCCACGCTGTGGTGGTGAATAAGAACGAATCTTCACCTTCTTCGGATAGTTATATTCGAAGCGCTCATTCGGCGCGGTCATATCTTTCGGTAAATCGATAACTACCGGACCAGGGCGACCCGATTCAGCAATATAAAACGCTTTGGCAATAATCTCTGGGATATCCGCAGGATTGGTTACGCGAAAACTATGCTTAACGATCGGACGAGAGATACCTAACATGTCAGTTTCTTGGAACGCATCGTCACCAATTAGGTGAGACGGAACCTGACCGCAGATAACAATCATAGGGATAGAATCGGTCTGAGCCGTAGCAATACCGGTTATGGTATTGGTAGCGCCAGGACCTGAAGTCACCATGACG
>JAESQF010000070.1 GCA_016765295.1 Oleispira sp. | reverse complement strand
GCGAGCAACGCTAAAGGATCACTATCACAACATAATACCGATTGTGCCCCAGCCTTTGCCGCTGCGATCCCCACAATACCCGAGCCGCAGCCAAAATCTAATACCCGCTTTCCTCTTACCAACTCAGGGTGCAACAAGATATGTTGCGCCAGTCCCTGCCCTGCGGCCCACGCAAATGCCCAATATGGCAACTGCTGCCAATACTGACCGATCTGCTGTGCATCTAAATTCAGCAAAGCTGAGTTTGGCGCGAGTAACTGCAACTCAATACTGGATGTCTGCCAGTGCAATTTTTGCCAGCTAAGCTGACTTCCTGGCAGAAGCCTTGTTAGCTCAGTTTCTAAATTCATCACAAGGTTCTTCTTCATCAAAGCGATTCTTCATCAAAGCGACAGGGGTTTTAAAAGGAGTACTTTTTCTTAGACTTAATAACTTTCTTTAAGTAATTTCTTGATTCAAGCTTAGGATGATATTTCACGATATAATGATAAACCTGCTGAGACGTCATTCCATTGATCTTAGCAATCGCTTTCTTTCGGTTACGATCAAAGCTTCTTAATAACTGACCGGCACCACCGTTATAAGCCGCTATCATGCAATATTCCTGACTCAGCTCATTATGAATACCGCGCAAATAAATATCCCGAAGAATAGAAAGATAACCACTGCCTACCTCGATATTATTTTTCGCATTAAACAAGTAATTCCGTGTCGGCCTAATATCACGCTTTTGAATTCGCTGAAAATAGTCTCGCCCAGCGGTATTAGACATAATTTGCATCAAACCATAAGCATGGGAGTGACTTACCGCAAAAGGGTTAAAACTACTTTCTGTTTCAATAATTGCAAAAACTAACGCCTCATCAAGACGATGCTTGCGCGCAGACTGGTTTACATAAGGTAAGTATTGCTGAGCAGAAATACGTTTAAATTGTTTCACCAAAGGGATATCAACCCAATAGGTTTTATGCCCATTTACCCAGCCAGAATACAATGAATTTTCTAATAGGTAATCAGCATATTTTTGCGCACGCCAGTGATAAGCAATGGCCTTGCCTTCGTGGTCTTTTACTCGATTAAGCAAAAAAGGCTTACCCGTTAGACCAACATCTTGCGCCGTATAAATATCAACTTGTTTAGGGTCGGCTGGGGTCAATAACGTCGATACAATCGCATGGGATAATACAGCAACATAATCCGTGCTTTTTTGCGTTTCGACTCGTATTTTCCCCAAATTAAAATCAATCTGGGCACGACTCGCATAATCATCGAGGTATTTAACATAGGACTGGCGAGAGGGAGCGACAAATTCATCCCCCCAAAAGGAATGACCTTGTTCAGAAAAAAATTCAATTTCTAATAATATGGCCTGCACATCATCAGATAAATCGATAAAGTTTTCAGGTAAAGCCGTACGCCCAAGCAAGGAGTATAGGGATAAAAAGAGAAATGTAACTGGAATTAAAAAGAAGTTCTGCAAACGAATGATGCCCCCGGAGAGGAGGCATCATACTGAATAAATACTAGCTTGTCAGCTTAACGCTTGGCTTCACGTCGAACTGCAGAAGTGGTGAATTCCTTTTTACTATAATCCTTACTGAAATCAAAGCTACTCGAACGCTCATTATCAATGCCTTCTACATAATAACTACCTTCTTGCAAATCATAAGTTACCTCAAGAGCTTGAAATACAACCGGCACATCATAATAGTTAACCAAGTGAGATTCAGTGAACTGCCAAAGCTTGCCATCTTCATCGTACTCTTCGGCATAAATGATAGACCAGCTATCTTCATCGAAATAATAACGACGCTTTGCATAGCGATGGCTCAAACCAACACGAACAGTTGCCTCAACACCCCATACACGGTGCGCTTCATAGCGTAAGTTTTGCGGATTTAAATGCGCAGGCCCAGTAATATCTTCTACTGTAAGCTTTGGACTATTCAACGAATAAGAATTATACGGAATATACATTTCCTGTTTGCCAAGCAATTTCCAATCATAATAAGTCGGAGCACCATTAAACATATCAACCTGATCAATCGTGCGTAAAGAGTTGGTCGTACCATCAGGAGTATCATGGCTTAAATTAGGCGTACGGCGAACACGACGCTGACCAGGCACATAAATCCATGATTTACGAGGAGAACGAACTTGATCAAGTGTTTCATGTACAAGAGTAATGCCACCCGCTATACGCGAAGGTGCTAATGTTTTTCTTTTCAAGAAAAAGATTTTGTTATTAAGGTCTGCCGTTGACATGTCAGGGTCACTAAAAGCGAAATAATACTTATAATCGCGTACTGTCACCGCTCGACTACCATTTGAGTTGGTGTGCACAGTTGAAGCAATATAGTTTAAAGATTGTCCACGAAAACGTAGGGTATGGTTCCAAAGTACCTCTAAGCCATTCTCTGGTATAGGGAAAGGCGAACTGATACGAGCGCCTTCAACCCCTGCGCCGAACTTCATCAATTTAGCCGTAGCCAAATTATTTTTAATACCCTCATAAACATAATCAGGATAAGAGGCAGAGCGATGAGTCTTATATACAGGCATCTCCATACTCGGAAATTGCTTTAATAGCTGCTTACTACCATAACTTAAGCGATCCTTATGCTGTTCAAGGTTCTTAAGGCTAATAGTAAATAATGGTTTTTCACGAAAATAGGGGTTACTAAGGAAGCTACCGGCTTCATGACTCTTAGATTGTTTTAAGCCGCCATTCCACGAAGGAATATCAGAACCATTACCTTTTCGTTCTGCACCAACGGGAGTTAAATCTTTGCCAAGACGTGAAATATCCTTATCTAATACCTGGGCGCTTGCATTCCATGCAAAAAGATAAACAACGAAAAATGTAATTATTTTTAACATGAATTTTTCCATTCCTTATATTTAAGCCACGCAGGCTAAAGACATACTCTGATCGCATCAAGGCTGTTTAACGCTTCATCACCAAACAATACATATTGTTACAGTGCGCACATTAAAAATTGAATAAGTAAGGAACAAACCTTACTTTAATGACATGACGAATAAAGTAAGGTCTGCAGCACAATTAATTATTAACTCTCTCCAATCAATTCATGAATTGAGGCGCAATACCGCTACCCCAAAGAATGGCTGTTGCCGCCATCAAGCCGACTAAAGAGCACAGACCAACGGTTAAGATAGAAGTGGCGAAGATAAAGCCGCGTTCCTCAGGAATGTTCATAAAAATAGGGATTCCAACATATAGCAAATATAGGGAATAACTAACTGCCCCTAAAACGACAAAAACATCCAGCCAAAGAATGGGTAATAGCCCGATAAAGCCCGCCAAAAACATAGGGGTTGCGGTAAAGGTGGTAAAAATCAGGCAGCGCTCAAAGCTCGCATCGGCACCAAAGGTTTTTTCCATCCAGAAGGTGCAGTATGCTACAAAGGCCAAGCCAACTAATAAAGAAAAGTAAAACAGAATAGCAATAGGCAGCGCACTGTCGATCGTTAGCTTCATTACATCACCACCAGCAACACTCCAGCCGTATTGGGTAGTACCGATAAACAGGCTAACGGGTGGAATCAGCGCTAAGAAAATGGCGTAGCGTAGATAAACCTGAAGCAGGCTATATTTCTCACGTCGTATAAAAGACCATTCATTTTTAGGATGGTATAGCAGTCCAAACATATGTGCAGTAAACATAGTCGTCCCCCTCTTGTTACGGCACTAAGCAATACAAAATATATTGCCCATAGTTAATAATTAGCTAACAAAGAGCAAAATGGCAAGCAAGCATTTCGTTATAACCGCAGAATTCAATCACTCGGGCTCGGCATTAATGGCGTGAGATTATCCGCTTAACATTGGGCATCGCCGTTAACACGTTGTTATTACTTAATAAAAGTACCTCATCCAAATGACAACTATGCAGACTTGCTACTATTTGGGCCAATATCAATAAACTTAATGGGGAATTATCAGGTCCTTGCCAAAAGGCAGGCTTCATATCCGGCGCATCAGTTTCCAGTACCAATGAGGCTAGAGGCAAGCGAGCAATAGTCCCACGCAATTTTTTCGCCCGAGGATGACTCATAGCCCCACCAATGCCTAATTTGAACCCCAGACTAACTAAGGCCATACCTTGCTGATAACTACCACTAAAAGCATGCACAATACCTCCCTGACTAAAGCCTAAGCGTCGAATCATCGCCGCGACTTCATCATAAGCTTTACGAATATGAAGAATAACGGGTAGATTCAACTTTTCTGCAATTAAAAACTGCTGCCGGCATAGTTCCGCTTGTTGTTTATGTCCTGATTCGGCCAACATAAGATCCAAACCAAACTCACCAATTGCGATCAAATTAGACGCTTGCTTAGACATGTTTTTAATCTTAGGCATCTGCTCACGACATGTGTTTTCTAAGCGCTGTAAATCACCCTCTTGATGCTGATCGAGAAAATAAGGATGCAAACCTAAGCCATAGCCCCAAGGCTTACCTTCACAAAGCGCAATCAAATGATCCCAAGTTTCAGCCCTCACACCAGGAATAATCAGTCCAGTACAGCCAAATTTTTGTAATAAACCCCAATGAGATTCGCGATCAGAGTCAAAGTTGTCAAAATCAAAATGACAATGAGAGTCAATCCAATGACGGCCGTCATTACTTCCAATAATATTTGCTGATTCCACAGAGAAAGGCATAAATGGCCCTAGTAATTAATAGCATGATTAGTTTATTGTGGTGGAAAATGGAAGTCGGAGCAACGAATGGATCTCAGTCCCAAAGAGCTAAGAGAGATGGTAATTAGACCGACCCTCATCGCCCTTGATAAACACTCTCAAGCCGCAGAAAACTTACTGATGGCGATAGCCCTAGTTAAGCAAGAGAATATAAATCGCCTTGAAGCAACCAGCGGTAAAGCTTACGGAATTTTCCAAATTGATGTGCCAAGCCATCAAAGAGTCTGGGATAAATACCTTGCGTTTAATCCCGAGCTGGCAAGCAAAATCCGCGGTTTAGCCTCACAACGTGAATTTCTCAAGCAGCCTCACCTAGAGCTCGCAACCAACTTGTCGTATGCAACAGCCATTGCTTGGGCGTTACACTTGGCTTATCCACAAGCAAAAAAATCCTCTTCAAAAAAATCAGTAGGTAAGATTAAGTCCACCTAAACCACAATAGCCATTCGGCTCTTTTGCTAGATATTGCTGATGATAATCTTCAGCAAAATAAAAGGCCGGAGCCGTTATTATCTCTGTGGTAATGTTTCCAAAACCCGCCGGAGAAAGTACTTTCTGGAAATGCTCTTTAGATTCATTGGCTAATTTAAGCTGCTGATCAGAAAACGTATAAATACCACTGCGGTATTGAGTGCCCTTATCATTACCCTGACGATCTCCTTGGGTGGGGTTATGCGCCAGCCAAAAAACTTCTAATAACTTCTGATAACTAATCACATCAGGATTATAAACAAGTCGTACAATTTCATTATGATGGGTTATCCCCGAACACACCTGGTTATACGTCGGGTGCTCATTATTGCCTCCGGTATAACCAACAGACGTTATATACACCCCCTCAAGCTGCCAAAACTTTCGTTCAGCACCCCAGAAACAGCCTAAACCAAACATCGCGTATTCCATTCCTTCCGGTAAACGATCGACATTTTTATCGCTTACAAAATGTTGTGGCGCATGGGGCATGGCGTTTATGGATGAGCTGCTTGATGAGGACATGATAATACCTAAGGACAGAAGTATATTAATAAGAGTGCTAGTAAATAGACCTATAGTAAATAGACCTATAGTAAATAG
>JAESQF010000016.1 GCA_016765295.1 Oleispira sp. | reverse complement strand
TCCTTTTTTATAGTGCCAATAAATTTCACTTCAATAAGAGCAGTTCTATTTGCCTCTCTCCAATGAACTTTGACATCCACAGGCTTAGGTTTCGTATAATCTCCTATTGTATTGAATTCTCTTGACGATTCCATTTTTATTCCCCTTGTAAAATGAGAGTCTAAAAACTCGTGCAATGATTGTTGCATAAATTCCTCTGGAATATTATTACCACTTCCTCCTCCCTTAAAGAATAGCCTTTTTGGGCTTGGTTCAGCCCAAGAACTACTGAAATGCTGACATGAAGAATGATATATTTTTTTTACGGCATATTCTTTTAGCGCATTTACTAAATCATTATATTGAGTGGCAAATCTACTTCCCTCATTATAAATCGTAATGTCTATTTCATTTTTGTTAGCATGGAAACACTCTTTATTTTCCTTATAATGATAAATTAATACATTCTCATCATTAATAATATCATCGATATTTTCATCTTCCCACATATAAAGTTTTGAATTATCGTCAAATGACTGAATGATAATTTTGCCTTCTGTTTTATTCAAAAAAATGTTTTTATCATAAATTAAAGAACCACGCTTTTCGTCAAAGCAAAAAGTATCATCAAACTTTTTACAGACGTAAAAATCACCATTGAAAAAGCTCGGTTCGAAATACCTAAACACCTCAGTAACACATTTTGCAATTACGGAAATAGCTTTGCTAGCGGGATCCACTTTACCACCAAAGGCACGCATAACTTTGACGCTATAATGGTTTGATAAGTCTTCTACAATGTCTTCTTTATTACCCATAAAGTATATTCAGCTTATTTTTTAGTCAACAAGTTAATCCAAGTTACCGCGGGTATAATTAGCTCTTTACTATGCACACCCATTGCATCAATTATTTCTTTGAATTGAGGATAAAATTGAGTTTGGTCTAACCAAGATTCATTTTGGAGTTCTTGTGCCTTCATGAAACTAGGTTCACTGAGGAGTGCTCTAATGGTTTTATTGTAAGGGATTAAAATGCTAGTAGTACAGGCGGCATTTATCATTTCTTCTCTCTTTATAAAAAGAGTTTGCCCCTTGAATTTATTATACTCATCAGTACCGCGACCTGTAATTGTGAAATAATCTCCCATATCTTCAAAAAGGCCATTCTGTCGATGACGTAGTATAGCCTCATTGATTGAATCTGAAAACGGATACCCATCCACAGCTATATATTTATGTGGCCAAGTTCCAATTGCATTGCCGGCATAACAATATAAAAATGAAGAAAAATAAGAAAAAAGATGTATTTCCTCAAGTTTAAAGCCATCTAGAAAGTTATCTAGCTTATGCGCTAAGGAAAGGCTATCAAAAAAAGCCTCGGGTGTTACTTGTTTTGTCATTTGTCATTTCCTTTAAGAGCTAATTCTATATTTTTATAAACTTTCTCGAAGAGGTGTTCACCCTGTTTTTGAATTGGCGTTAAATCAGTCCATTCTAACATGCGTCTAAATGTCATTTTTTTTAATCCACATTTTTCTGCCAACGAAATAAGAAGTTGTGAAGCATTTATATTCGCTGTCATAATGATATTTTGATTATAATGCGTTACATATTCGGCAAACATAATTCCAACCCTGTTCTCATATGCGATATCTAAAGAGCCTTCGGGTGTATCAATTAACATTGTAGCCTCATTTCCTTTTTTAGAAAGATAAATTGACAATGACATTCTTAACGCTATATCCAAAAAGAACCTTTGACTTTCCGATAATTGAAAAGGATCCGTTCTCGCTGTATTTTCCATTTCAAGCACCAAAAAGATGTTTTTTGAATCTCGCTCAGACTTAATATTTAAATCCAATCCGATAAAACTTTTTGCAAGTTTTTTGAAAGTAGGTACAAATACTATTTCAGCTTCTTTATAAGCCTTATCAGTTTTGTCTAAAAGTTTATCATATTCCGGTTTGATGCCATCTCGTTTACGGTAACAATCCCTAGACTCTTTATCTAACCTTTCATAATGTTCTTTATATTGCCGTAGTATGACATTTACATTCTCATTTGAATCCTTTTTAAGATCCAAAGTCGGATATGATTTTAAATAGTTTTCTATCTTTTCACCAAGTTTGTTGTAATCATATTCTACCTTTTCAAGCTCTACCTTTTTACCATTAACTTCAAGGATAAGATTTTCTAATTCAGTATTTTTTTTTAGCAATTGCTTTATCATTTGTTTGAATTTGTTTCAGTAAATCATCTTGTTCATCATTTCGCTCTTCATTAATTTTAGTGTCACACAAAGGACACTTTTCTTCATAAATATTTTTTTTAATGCTCTCAACTATTTGGGAACCATGAGCACCACACAAACAACATTCTTGTTTTTTTATTGAGACTTGAACATACACGTTTTCTAATAACTTGGACCTTGGTTCCGAATATTGAGAGAACAGCCTTGTATGCGCCAACCTCAAATGCATAATATCTGAATTCAAGAAACTTTGCTTTTTTAAGATTGTGTCATATTCCATACGGACATTGTTAAACTCCTTTTTTAATTTTTCTAATTTCTTGAAATCCTTATCATAATCACTTTTAACTTTTGTGTCCCCAGGCTTATCTTTTCGTGCCTTCTGTAAAGTTTTTATTTTGTTAAACATTTGTGTTGCTTGCCATCTAATGTTTCTTCCATCAGATTCAAGTTTTTCCATTTTTCGCTTAAGCTTAATAATTCTCTCCGTGTCATCCAAATCAGTATTGAAAGCAATTGATAAGGCATGAGAAGATGCTCGGTCATCCCAAAATATCATTCTTCGATTTTCATCGAATGTCAGCACGTATAGCTGATAAAAAATGAAATAGTCAAAATTCTTAATTCCAACAGCTTCGGTAAGTCTTGTTTGATATAAAGAATTTAATTCATGAGGGCTTAAATCGTCAGTTTGGATAAGAGATATTTTTTTCTTTCCATTTATATGATATATTTCTAATTGCCTTAATTCATCAATATTTTCAAACCCTCTAATAATTCTAAAATTTAGTTTGTCAACAACAAAAGAAATTTCGATTTCTGCATTGTTTTTATCTTTTTCTTTTATTCTCCCCGTAAAATATCTTTTAGTATATCTTTTGTTTGAAACAGCAATTTCTTGAGGAGACATCACCTCTTTGTTTGGTTCGAGGACAATTCCCGTTAAGCCGTAATTAATCGTGTTTAAAAAAGTAGTTTTACCTAAACCATTAGCTCCGGCCAAACAATAGACACCATCGTTAATATGTTCTTCTACCTCGATTGTTTTACCATTCTTTTTATAAAGCGAAAAATTTCGGATAGTTACTTTAGAGAACTTTATAAAATTGTACTTTCCAGTATTGGTCATAAAGAGTATCAACTAATCAAAGATTAAAGATAGTGAATCTCAAAACCAGCTACTAATATTGTAGTAAGATTCTCATTCCACACACATTACACTCCCCTCCTACCGTAGGCTCACATAATAAGTGTTCCATTACCTTTTGAGAAGAAACTATTTATAAGAAAAAATTTAAAGTAAGTGTAGTACCAAATACTTTGCATACCCAAGCAAAGTATCATAATGCAAGACATTATGTTACAAATATGGTATTTGGCATTTATAGCCGATTTGAACATTTGTATCTATAATTTGCCGTTATGTAAAATAGCCGCTGCCAAACGCTCGATTGTTTTATAAAATCAAATTGCTCT
>JAESQF010000015.1 GCA_016765295.1 Oleispira sp. | reverse complement strand
TATAGCCGTTTTGAACCCCTAGCAGAGGGGTCAGCTTGCTCCAGTGTATCCACCTTTAAAAAATTTAATGTTTTTCAACAAAAATCGAATATAAAACATATAGTTAGTCCTTTGAACTAAATAAAGTTAGTTTTTCGACAAATTCTTCCATTTGATTTGAAAAATCAAATTTTACATTAGCAGCTTTACAACAATTATCTACTAGTTCTTTATACTTCTTATCGGAAAGGTTTACTGCCGTATATATATTTTCTTCTAGCTTTTGATAATCTCCCGGGTCAGAAACAAATCCTATTTTATGCTTTCTAACAATTTGAGCCCCCTCTCCGCCTCCACAAAATATGATGGGGATATTTAAAAGAGTTAATTCAAATATTTTCGATGGTACAGCTCCATAAATTCTATTTTTGAGCGGTACAATTGAAAAATCATACTCTACCAAAACATTCTTAATTTCATTCGAGCTAACAGATCCTTTATAATAAATATTACAGTCAGAGTAATTCAAATATTTTAATATATTATTTAACTCATTTCCCATTCCGTAGATATGAAATTCAACATCCAGCTCTTTAAAATTAATCTTTTTACAAACATCCAATACTCCCTGTGCAACTCCCAATAAACCTGCATAAACTATTCTCACAGGTTTGTTCTTGGCGTGTTTTTTTTTGGTGTTTTCATCTATCCGAGGAATGTTTCGATATAGGAAAAATTGTTTTGTTTGGGCCAAATTCTTAACATAACCTATAATTTCATTTGACTGCCCAATAATTAACCCTGACCTAGTATAGTTGAATTTTTCTATTCTTTCCAAAAAATTGTAGAAACGCCCCTTTTTAATTGCGCCTAATTCCAAAGCCGAAAGAGGCCATAAATCCGAAACATTTAATACTATTTTGGAATTGCTGAACATTTTTGTATACAGAATAGCAAAACTTGATACTAGTAATGGAGAATTTTGAACAATTACTATATCGTATCTTTCCCTTACTAAATACTTTATTTCGAATAGCATCATAAAACCTAAGGACAGCATTGAGGCCATTCTTTTTATTGCATTTTTGGAATTGCTATTATATGTTCTGTACCTACGTACATCAAAATTCTTGATTTTTTCTTTCATAAAAAACCTGCCCTTATATTCTAAAAAAACCTTTCCAGTAGGATAATTAGGAAGCGCAGTTACAACAGAGACTTCAAAATTTTTAGAAAGCGCTTCTGCCATTTGGGTAATACGGTTTGATGCAGCCCCGGTTTCAGGGTAAAGATAATTACTCACTATTAGAATTTTCATAAGAAAATACTTCTAAATAAAATTATTGCATTATACGCTTAGTATCTGTTCTACGCTTTTATGATAAAAATTCGTTGGAGCCTCCCCTAACGAAGAGAAAAGGCTTATTATTCTCCAATAAAATATGTGCTATATCCTTTTTTTTCTATAAAATCAACCCATCGCACAAACTCTTTGGCAAATATTGTGTTATGATTTATTGTTTCTATTTTTTTTCGCCTTAAAAACTTATTAATCCATTTCTCCAAAAGTAGAAATTTAATGTTATTGTATATTTGATGCTGATGATTCTCTCGGGCAAGTCTATTATTATACATAGAAAAGCTATGAAAGTTTATGTTCACATAAGACAATCTTTCTATATGGGTCTTCACTGACTCGATAGTGAAAAAATCAGGAGATAAATTTATAATCTCTGTCACTCCTCGTTTTATCGATTTAACTCTAACAGAGGTCACGGGATATTCTTTTACCCCATGTTTTGTTATAAAAGGAAAGTATTCCTGCGTCTTTCCTGTAAGCAAATCTATATTAACCGTATCTCCATTCTTAATCAATACTGAACTAGAATCAAAACCTGTCTCACTTAGAGCTTCATAATAACTGTCGTTTACATTATAACCACCAGGGCGAAAATTCTTTACTCTTATTTCATGTTTTTTAAAAAATTCTTTACTCCAAGTAAGAAGTTCTTTTTGTTGGTCTTTATCATACTTTGAGAATTCATCTTCCAGACAATCAAAGGAAACTGGAAGTTTATACGCATGTATGTGAGGTTCTATTTTAATATTTTCAAATGACTTTAGACTATCAATCAATAAATTAATTGTATCTATATATTTTAAAAAAGGGATTTCCTTTCCTTTAGGAGATAGGCTTATATAAAAAGTTGCTTTTAAATTTCTTTTTTTTAATTCATGAGCTATATACATCCCTCCCAAAAAAACACTTGCATGAAAAGTTGGATTATAGCTTAAACGACTAACAATTGTCTCAATATCGAATGTTAAATAAATTTTTTTAGACATCAAAAATGATTTTTGTTACCACTTCTTTCATAGGTTTTATATTCATAATCACCATAGTTTCCTTATACTCACATATTCCAAATTCAGAATAAAATTCTGTGGTGTTTATTTTGAAATCATTTGACGACCTAATTATAGCTATTCTTTGATTCGTATTTCGATTAAATATTCCATCTCCTTCGAATTTAAAATCTGGCGTCAGATGAAAAAACAATGTAGCATGTTTTTTTGTGTTTGCAATTAACAAATCTTTTATTATTATACTGTAATGCTCTTTAATTACTCGTCTTTCATGTATTATGTCTCTTGAAAAGTCGTACCCTTTAACCGTCCCCTTGATATCCAATCTATTAATCGCCAATTGATTTATCTTATAACCAACCTCAGCTTTTCTTGCCATTCTATATGAACCCCATATCTCAGATTGATCGAAAGCATCATATTTCAATACATTATGGCTTTCCGAAGATCTAGAATATTCTCTGCGGGTTCCTGAATTATACTCAAACGTTCCTGAATTAGTAAAAACTTTTTTTCCATTTAAAAAATATTCGAAACTCAGAGCGTCGCATTGGACATGCCCTGGTTGACTCCCTCCAACCACTTTAGCAAAATCAAAGACCAGATGTTCTTTTTCTGTTTTATACCCTACAAACCCATCTAAATCAAAAAATCTACTCTTATGCTCTTCTTTGATATTAAATATGTTATAATACAAATCATTCAACTGATTAAATTGTACTCCGTTATTATTTATACTGTCGTTAAAGAATAAATATTGATTATTGTTTGATAATAATCTAACAATCTCAAATAGTTTATGAATCAAATTACCTAATTCATCATTTTTTGGTTGAAACAAAAATACTTCCATTAAATCCTCCAATACTATCCCTGAATACATTGGGGAGTATTCCTCATGCATGCCTTTTTCCGAAAACTGACAATAAACATACTTCTCAACCTTTTCTATTTGTTTATCAAATTCTGTAGTTTTAAAAAAATGTTTCCCCCATATAAGGGTTTTCCAATTTTTGATTAAGTGATTTCCTAAGATGTCAAATTCCAAATTTTCGGATAAAAAAGTCAATTGAATCCAAAGAAGTTTTAAAAAAAGTGATTGAAATGTAGTTGAAAATTCTTTACCTATAAGAACGTACATCTTAATCCAGATAATCAAACGCAATGATATAGCATATGAATTCCAATTATCCTTTCCGTATCCTTTTGTTCCTAATGGGTTTTGTTCAAACCATTCGATTACAGTCCTTTCAATATAATCAAGGTACTTTTTGTCTTTACTTTCTTTAAACCTTAAAGCTATATCAAATAAGAATTCATGATAATTTAAATTTAATTTCCAAAGTCTAGTTCCATGATTAAGCTCATCCCTATGCCAATCAATAGTTTTGGGAAAAACAATTTCATAATTTAAAAAAGTGATTTCATTTTTTAAAACACTCTCCAAATCATATAAGTAGTATGTTCGATCATTTAATATAAAGTTGAAATTGACGTAAGGCGAAATTATTCGTTTTTTATATCTTTTTTCTAATTTCCTATAGAACGTAGCTCCTTTTTTTTCATAAAGACTACGTTTTAAAATGTATTTAAAACGATAAAGAATTTGCGTAAATTTCAAATTCTTGATTGTGTGATAATATTTTTTAAATTTCATCATTTTTTAATAAAAGCGATCTGTTCTTTTATTAATAAAAATATTCTTTAAATTTTTCCTAATTCTATTTGGCCCTATTAGATTTACCATAAAAGTTCTATGTTTCGCCAAATATAAGTGACCTTCTCCTATTTGTTCTTCTCCAGAGATACTTTTTTGTTTCGTTTTGATATAATTTATAATATTAACCATTTCATCCGAAGCATACATAAATGTTTTAGCTGAAACAGAAAACTCATTGTCATCTTTATTAATGTCTGGATAAACTTTAGAAATCACCTTTCCACTATCAACTTTTTTAACCATATAATGTAGTGTAGCGCCGACTTTATACAAATCACCTTTATACAAAGGCCAAAAAATAGTGTTTCCTCCTTTATATTCAGGCGAAATACCTCCGTGTAGATTTATAGCCCCATATTTTGGAATGTCTATTACCCTATTTGAAATAATTGGAATACCAAATGAGACTAACAAATCAGGAGCAAAACCATTCATCAATTCAACTGATCTTTTCGAGTTAAGATTCTTTACTTTTATTTCATCCAAAATCTTAATCTTGCCAAAGAATAAAATTTCTTTTTTTCCCAATTTCTCAATTTTTGAAATGCATATTTAAAAACACGATTTAAAAAAGTAATCGGAGATTTTAATAACATTTTTCTTAGTCTACTATTTCCAAGTCTTTGATGGGAAATTATTACACATTCCAATCCTCTCGTTTCACTTATCCTTTTCGCAAAATAATTATGGCGAGGGCTATTTCCTTTTAGAATTAGTACTTTCATTACTTTCTTCAAAGGTTAACCCATTTCCCTGTTTTCAAAGATTCAATAGCTGCAAATGATGCTCTTGTAGTGTTCACAATTTCATCAAAAGGTATAATTTGGTTTCCTCCCTTTTGTTGCTGCTCAATTAATTCTTTAAACTGGTTATAATGTCCCTTATCTTGTTTTAACGAAGTATTTCTTCCCTTAAAACCATAAACACTTAATTTTCTCCAGTTATCCATTATCAAAGTCCGCTCTTGAGAATAAACCTCAATGCGTTCCTTTGAATATCCTTTGCTCCCATTTGCAAAATAATTAATGACAGCATTGGTTCCGTTTTCATATTTTAACAATATACTTGCATTATCTGTATTCTCTTCCGGATTTGTTCCCATAGCATTCATGCATATAGCTTTCACCTTACTGCCTGAAAGGTATGTACATAAATCTATGTAATGACATGCCTCTCCAATGATTCGACCGCCACCGACTTCCATATCGTGTTTCCAAACGTCGGCAGGGATGAACCCTGCGTTCATTGTGGCTACAATGTTAATAGGTGTGTTATCATTGCCCAAAAGCTTCTTCATTTTTTTAGCCAAGGGAGCAAAGCGCCTATTAAAACCAACACTTACACTCACATTTTGAGTGTTGTACTCGACTACTATTGCCTTTAGTTCCGCTTCGGTAAGTGCTAAAGGTTTTTCTACGAATACACTTTTTCCTGCCTTAAGTGTCTCCAGAACCATAGAGGCATGCATATTATGCCGTGTTGTCACAAAAACTAGGTCTACATCTTGATCAGCCAATATCTCTTTGTAATCGGAGGTAGAATTGGCAATTGTGTGACGTTTGGCCATTATGGTCGAAGAAAGCCCGCCCGAACTAGCTATATATTTCACATCGGCTTTTAGTTTTTTAAGGTTGGGAAGTATGGTAGAAC
Source organism: Oleispira sp. (assembly GCA_016765295.1). Taxonomy (GTDB): domain Bacteria; phylum Pseudomonadota; class Gammaproteobacteria; order Pseudomonadales; family Oceanobacteraceae; genus Oleispira. The sequence continues at coordinate 1,377 of JAESQF010000015.1, read as the reverse complement.
TTGTAAAATTTCCTGAACCGATAATACCGATTATCCCTTTCTTTCCTTTAAAAGATCTTTCAGCAATAACAACTGTATGTACGGGCGCTTCAGTACTATCATATTCTAAAATAGAGGCGATAGATTTTGAGTTGCCCATATCTCCATAGATTTTATTAAACTCTTTTAAGGGGATGCGCTCGGTAATCAAGGGGTTTACATCTAAGCTGCCTTTTGAAATTGCGTTCAAAATGGCTTCGAAATTGCGTTTTTCAGTCCAACGGACATAGCCTATAGGGTAGTCATTGCCTTTTTGTTCATACCCTTCGTCATAACGGCCGGGGCCATAAGAGCATGAAACCTGAAAGGAGATTTCTTTTTCGTAGAAATCAGCTCTGCTGATATCTAAACCAATAACGCCCACTAAAATGATACGACCTCGCTTTCTGCACATCTGTGCCGATTGGGCGATAATCTCATTGCCTTTATTCGAAGCCGTGATGATTACGCCATCTACGCCTACGCCGTTCGTATAAGATTCTACAAATTTTACTTGATCCGTACCTTCAGCAGGGTTGATTCCTATAATTCCTTTTTCATTTGCGATACGCACCTTTTCTGAATCGAAATCAAAACCGATGACATTACAGCCATTGGCTAATAACAACTCTGCCGTAACAAGACCTATCAGACCTAGGCCGACAACCACTATTGTCTCACCAAATGTAGGGTTTAAAAGGCGTATGCCTTGTAAGCCAATCGAGCCTATTACCGTAAATACCGCTTCTTCATCAGTAACATTATCAGGTATCTTAGCCACCAAATTCTTTGGTAGGTTTACATACTCTGCATGATTTCCATTTGAGGAAACACGATCGCCCACTTGAAATTCGGTAACCCCTCTACCCACGCCAACCACTTCTCCTACATTACAATAACCTAGCGGCAAAGGTTGGTTCAATTTGTTAAGAACAGCCTCCATTGTGGGTTTGAGACCGTCGGTCTTTACCTTATTCAAGACCATTTTCACCTTATCAGGTTGCTGCTTGGCCTTTTGCAGGAGGTTGGCCTTTCCAAATTCGACCAACATCCTTTCAGTACCTAGAGAAACCAAAGTTCTGGAGGTTTTAATCAGAACATAATTCGATTTCACCATTGGAACCGGCACTTCCTCTAAAATGGTTTCTCCATTCTTTAGGTTTTGTATGATTTGTTTCATTAACGTATTTATATTGTTTAATAAATCAGAATTAACCGCAAAAATACAGTTTATTAAAATGTTTTATTGTCTGTTATTTCATATTCTGGTAATGCAAAAAGAATTTTTCCTTTAATTTCTGAAGTTTCTTTATAAATATCCATCCTCATTCCTAAAGAAAAGCTTTTAGTGAAGTCTCT
>JAESQF010000069.1 GCA_016765295.1 Oleispira sp. | reverse complement strand
CTGTTTAAATTGATAAGGCACCATAGCGCCTAATAAAACCACCGTTTTGTTAGGCTTTAATTGCGCAGCGATCGTAGCTGCGCTTTCAACCATAGTATCTGTGCCGTGAGTAATAATGATCTGAGATTCAACGGCTTCATTACACGTTTTAGCAATCAACTGACGATCATTTTCATCCATCTGCAAACTGTCTTTTAGCATTAAAACATCTAGCTCAGTTTTAATAGTACATCGGGACTGCTGCAACATTTTTTCAACAGAAGATGCTGAGAAAATAAGCTCACCATTTAAAGGGTTATATTGCTTATCAAGCGTTCCCCCTGTAATTATAATTTTCACTTTAACGCTCCTACCGACATTAATCGACAATACCCATTTAAAACTTACTGAATTATACCTAACTATTCTTGTTATTTGCCCGCAATGACTATTGATATCAAGTTATATACTTTGAATTGCCACATCTACTGTCTATAATTACTTACAGGTATATCCATCTTTCTGATAGGAAACATAATGAAACATCTCGTCTCTTGGCTTTCGCCATTAATATTATTACTTCTACCCAGCTTAGCATTTGCTTCGGGTGATACACATGAGTGGATTGACTTAACCCGACACTGGGTTGGCTACACAGCCATCGCCGTATTTGTAATCGGTTATATCTTCGTGATCTTTGAAGAACAGGTTCACATGCGTAAATCAAAGCCGGTAATGATGTCAGCAGGCATCATCTGGATCTTGATCGCCGCTGTTTACGCTAATAATGGATTCAATCACTCCGCTGAAGTGGCTATTCGTCATAACTTCCTTGAGTACGCTGAGTTATTCTTCTTCCTAATGGTGGCAATGACCTACATTAACGCCATGTTAGAGCGTGGTGTGTTTGATGCGCTTCGCAGCTGGTTAGTCGCCAAAGGCTTTAGCTATAAAACATTATTCTGGTTAACCGGTATTCTAGCCTTCTTTATATCTCCGATTGCCGATAACTTAACCACAGCGCTTATCATGTGTGCGGTGGTTATGGCAGTAGGGGCTGATAAGCCGGCATTCATTGGTATCGCTTGTATTAACATCGTAGTGGCTGCTAACGCCGGTGGCGCTTTCAGCCCATTTGGTGATATCACGACCTTAATGGTTTGGCAGAAAGGCAACGTTGATTTTGCAACCTTCTTTACCCTATTTATTCCATCGGTTGTTAACTTCATAATTCCTGCGGCTATTATGCACTTTGCACTTCCATCAGGTACCCCAAGCCCTGAGACTGGCGAAGCGGTTAAAATAAAAGCGGGAGGCTTACAAATTGTTGGGCTTTTCTTAATTACTATCGCAACTGCCGTTAGCTTCCACAACTTCCTTCACCTACCTCCTGTGTACGGCATGATGTTTGGTTTAGGCTACCTAAAACTATACGGCTTTTACATTCGTCGCTTTAAAGAAAATGTACCTGCCATGGATAACGTTGATTTACCACCAAGCAGTGAAGCCCACCACGATGGTTTCGATATTTTCGACAAGGTAGCAAAATCCGAGTGGGATACCTTATTCTTCTTCTATGGCGTTATTCTTTCAGTGGGTGGCTTAGGCTTCATTGGTTACCTAGATTTAACTTCTAACTACGTTTATGGTGAATTAGGTCCAGATGTTGCCAACGTACTTGTGGGCTTTATGTCAGCCATTGTTGATAACATTCCCGTAATGTTTGCTGTATTAACCATGAATCCTGAAATGTCTGAATTCCATTGGTTATTAGTCACGCTTACCGCGGGTGTGGGTGGCAGTATGCTTTCGGTAGGTTCTGCGGCAGGTGTTGCTCTTATGGGTCAAGCTCGCGGACACTATACGTTCTTTAGTCACTTAAAGTGGACGCCAGTAATTGCCTTAGGCTACGGTGCCAGTATCTATACGCATTATCTAATTAATGGGTAAAAAGCGCAGCTTTTTACGACTAGCCAGGGATGGCTAGACCGGCATTAGTACAGGGAGGCTTTTCACAGCCTCCCTTTTTTATGTCTGCTTCAAATCAAATATACTGTCTCAGCGCAGCTTTTTACGACTAGCCAGGGATGGCTAGGCCGGCATTAGTACAGGGAGGCTTTTCACAGCTTCCCTTTTTTATGCCTGCTTAAAATCAAAGACACTGTCTCAGCGCAGCTTTTTACGACTAGCCAAGGATGGCTAGACCGGCATTAGTACAGGGAGGCTTTTCACAGCCTCCCCTTTTTATGTCTGCTTCAAATAAAATATACTGTCTCAGCGCAGCTTTTTACGACTAGCCATGGATGGCTAGACCGGCATTAGTACAGGGAGGCTTTCTAATACCTTATTCCTAGCCACCTCCTATACAGCTTAACGACTATAAGCCTCAATGATGACCTACTGTTAATCTTTAAGCTCCTCTCCGTGTAGCACAGCGCCTTCGTACTCTCCTTGGTAAGCTAGTTTTTCGTGATCACTGCATCTTTATTGCTTCAACTAAGATGCTCTACTCAAATCCCAGGCATAAAAAAACCCGCTAATCTCTTAGCGGGTTTTTCAGGTAAAGACTAAAACGCTAGCCTTTTACATCGTTATACAGTGTCTTAGCGACGACCTGCACGACGAAGTGCTGCTGGAGTGTAATCACCAGAGCTACGTTCGAAACCAAACTTGTAAGAACCTTTCTCTTCGTTATCAAGACCTAGTACTAGGTAGCGACCAGAGTTCAAGTCATACAAAGCTTCAACGGCATACCAAGGCACTGAATAATCATAAAACATGATGTTATGAGCTTCAGCTACACGCCATAGTTGGCCACGACCATCGTAGTGATCGATTATAGTTGCCTGCCAAGTATCTTCATCAAGATAGAAAGTACGCTTACCATAAACGTGGCGCTTACCTTCTTTCAACGTTGCTACAACTTTCCAAACACGGTGCAATTCATAACGCGTTAAGTCTTGGTTAATGTGACCCGCTTTAACGATCTCATCATACTTAAGATCGCCAGAGTTTAGCTTGTAAGAGTTATATGGAATGTACAACTCTTGCTTACCGATTAATTCCCAATCATAACGATCTGGAGCACCGTTAAACATATCGAAGTTATCCGCAGTACGTAAGCCATCAGATGCAGTACCTGGACCGTCATAAGCTACCTGAGGAGCGCGACGAACACGACGCTGACCGGCGTTATAAACCCAAGCTTTACGAGGCTCTTTAATTTGATCCAATGTTTCATGAACCAAAAGAACGTTACCCGCTAAACGCGCTGGCGAAACAACATCCTGCTTAAAGTAGAACAATACGTTCTGATCTTTTTCAGCATCATAATCTTTCAACTTATTACGGAAGGTAAATTCGTCTTTAAAACGTACCAATGAATAAGTACCGTTAGCTTGAGGCGTTGCCTGACCCACTACACGAGAAACACTGCCACCACGATAGCGAACGATGTGGTTCCAAATAGCCTCAACACCCGTTGCTGGGATTGGGAAAGGAACACCATTAACGAAATTGTTCAGGCCATTGCCGCCTTCAACCAAGGTCGTTTCTGTTGCGTTTGTCTTAGACGCATCATAGATTGCCTGCGGATAAGCAGAAGAACGGTGCGTTGGATAAACTGGCATACGATAAGTATCAGGATACTTTTCGAACAAAGCTTTTTGGCCTTCGCTCAAATTTTTTGCATACTCTTTATAGTTAGCAGAAGTAATCGTATATTTAATTTTATCATCCGCATACGGATCAACAAGCTTATCACCGATTTTAAAGCCAGCAGGAGGTGTAGTAATACCACCATCCCAAGCAGTAATTTCACCGCCATTGCCTGCTTTTTCAGCACCCATTGGGGTTAAGCTTTTACCAATTTTTGCTGCTTCAGCAGGCGATACACTTGCATTAGCCGCTGCGACCATCAAGGAAAGCGCAATTGCGCTTCCCACTTTCTTATACTGTTTAAGCATTTATATGCCCTCTATAACTCTTTGAACACAACTGGTTAGAATGAATAACTTGCTGATAATGCGATATTGTCACGATCTTTAGCAGTATTGTGATCGCCGCCACTGAAGTTAGTATAGTCAATACTTACTTGCGTTTGGTTCAAGTAAACAAACCGAACACCAACGCTCGCTACCAAGCGTTCATCAATAAACTGAGAACCTGGCTCTGGACCATTACCAATATCATAAGCTAATGACATTTTAGGTGTCATATTCACACCGGCAAATGCGTTGTTGTAATCGATACCCGCACGAAGTCGAATGCCACCTGATAGCTGATCAACATAACCTTTACTAGTACAATTATTTGTATTTGAGTTAGCACCAGAACCTGAATCACCATAACCAGTAACACATGCATCTGCGCCTGGAGCTTGAGCAACAGGATCAACATCAATCGCATTACCTAAACCAAATGCACCAGAACGACCATAACGACCGTCATCTAAGCTTGGTAGATCCGGAACATAAGTTGCGCCAATTTCACCAACAACAGATAGTCGATCAGCACCTAGAACTTGGTCGAAGAAATGAATCACAGTCACCTGAGCCTGCCAGATGTCCATTTCATCGTAGCCTTCAAGAACGCTACCGGCTAATTGACCACCATTTGAATAAGGTGCTGTGCTATTTTCAATACCACCAACTTCTGCTAGACGATCTTGATACAAGCGACTAGAAGGAAGCGCTAAACCAGCCAAGATTAATTCAAATGCATTCCACTGAATGGGTGCATCTGGACGATAGCTAATTTCGCCACCAATTGACGAGCCACCGGCAGTAGACGTTGCAAAACTAAGACCTAGCTGTTGCTGATCTTCAGGATAAGCAATCTGATACAAAGGGTACTTACTATCGTAATCCGCATCAGCATTGATCTGAGCTTTTGCATCTCCTGTTATTAGACCTAAAGTATCGTAGTTAGTTACTACACCGTTAATAAACGGAAGACGACTATGAAGGTTGGTATAATAGAAACCAAATTCTGTATCACCTAGCGCTTCTGAATACCAACGCAATGCAACACCATACTGGCCATCATCACGAGGCTCATCATCAGCCAAACGCTCTGTTGTAGGCGCAGTACGCTCAGATAATGGGATACCTGCAGCAATTTCAGCATCACGATAAGCTAGAATATTACGCTCATCAGTATCGCCAGCCAAAATTACAGGACCACAACCATCAGCAACAAAATCGGTCGTTGAGAAGAAAGTACCACATGGGTCAGAACGTGTTTTTTCCCACTCTAACTGGTAAAACGCTTCTAAACTCACATCTGCCGTAAGGCCGATAGAGGTATAAAGCATATTAACCGGCAGTAGACCATCTTTAACTTCAGCACCAGGGCGACGGAAAGCAGCAGCATCTACAGGGTTGATACTATTAATACCACCTTGGATGAAAGTACTTTCACCCCAGCTCAATACCTGACGACCTAAGCGGAATGTTACTGGTGTATCACCAAATTCATAATCAGCCCAAACGAAAGCATCAAGAAGGTCATAGCCTTTACCCGCTGCATCTATTGTTGCGTCATTTAGGTCTTTAAACTCACGGTCACCATCAACTAATTCAGTATCGTAAAAAGCACGGGCGCGAACAAAAGCACCGTAGTTTTTATAGTTGATTTCTAAATCGGTAGAATACTTAAATACGTTGGTATAAATTGTGTTTTCTTTAAAGTTCAAGGTTCCATCATCGTAGTTATACGAAGAACCTGCACCTTCAATACCTAGTGCAGCACCACTTCCTGGATGAACAGCATTCTTATCAGGACCTTCAGTACGCCAAGCCACACCGTAGCTGATCGTATTATCCCATTGAACGGTCATATCATCACCGAAGTTGAATTCGGTAGCACTTGCTGTTGTAGCAGCTAATGCTAGTGCCATTGCTAAGGGAGCTTTTTTGAATATTGTATTTATTTTTTTCATTATTATTCTCCTGCTACTGGGTTATAACCAGCTTGTTCTGCTGCAATACCATCGGTAACACCTGGATTAAGTGCTGATGTTGCAAAGAAAGTTGCCATCTGAGTCATCATCGTTGTAAAGGTTGCATTGTCATCTTTTGCTACAAAAGTAACATGGCTGCCTTTTTCAAATGGAACATAAGCTTTTTTATCAAGTGTAACGCTAGCAATGTTAGTCGTACTTACCTGAGTTAGACCCATCTGCTCTGCTAGAGGAATTGTACCTGCAAGTGCCATCGCTGAAGAGTCAAGATTCTGCAATGCCGTCTCAGTACCATTAAGTGTATAAGTTAAGCTAGGCATAACGTTTACATATGGATTGGTTGCAGCAGATTTGAAGTAGTCATCATTAGGCACTACATGATCAGGTGGATAGACACCACCAAAGGCTTGTACTATACCCGCTGGGATTTTATCGCCACCATCACCACAAGTACCCGTTGCTAGATCAAACGCTGGACAAGCACCACCGCCTACCATGTTATACATCAAGACTGGAGTTTCATCGTTACGCAATAAACTAGCAAAATTGATAGCGTCTACGCTATTTAATGCTGCCTGTAACATAGACTCAAACTTTTGCAATCTATTGGAATCCTGAGCCAGTTGTAGGCCACCTAGGATAGTCGGTGCAAATGCTGGCGAGTTTTCAAGCAACTTAGGTAAAGAAGCACCTGGGCTTGCCAATACAACCGCTTGAATTAAAGGTAAGTTAGTGTTTTTGGTTTGAACTGCTGCCTGATTATTCACCGCTACAAAAGTAGAAGCAACGATAGCGCCCAAGGAGTTGCCCGCGACGTAAACTTCATTGACATCTAAGTCTGGAATACCATCACCATCGACATCAATCGCACCGATCGTTGCATTAAGGTGCATTAGGTCAACAACTGCTTGACGAACATTATCGCGAGTACGGCCCATATTACCAAGGTTAATAAAGAATGAACCCGAGTTACCTAGTGCAGGTGTACCATCAGTTCCGTCAGTATCAACAGTGCCATCAAAATCCATCACTACGCGCGCGTTAGTACCCGTTTGAGAAGCAATGTTACGGTGACGTTCTTCCATGTTTTCAAAAGTTGTACCAGCAGCTGCTGCTGCATCGGCAAAACCACCATGCTCAACATTGAAAGCAATTAGTGCATTATCCGTTGGATCACCATTACGGTCATTAGCGATTGGCGCTACACCGTGTAATGGTAAATCCATGGAAACAGTTACGTAACAATTTAATGCCATCGCCGTGCCCATACCGATACTTGAAGTACGGTCAGTCGTGATGCCATGAACATAGATGATCGTTTTGAATTTATTAACTGTAGAACAATCAGCTCCACCTACGTTTAAACCTGTTACTGAATAATCAAGTTTAGAAGGCACTGTCATTAATACAGGGGCATATTCTGTTTGATCGAATTCCGCTAGTGGGTAGCGATAAGTCACGTTGGTCATTCCGCCGGTATAACCTGTGATATTGCCCTCGGCATCTTTAACAGTGGTAACACCAACACTGGTTAACTTACCCGTCACTGGATTGAACTTCATGTTATCAGAAGGTGGGCTAAACTGATCTTCTGCCGACCAAACGCTATCTGTTGCATAACTAAGCTTAACGGCACCTGCGATGGTTGCAGCATCGCCACTAGCCAAAGCATCTGAATTAGTCATAGCTGGAGCAGACAAGCCTACTGGTAACTCAATCTGGCCTTGAACAAAGTTAATTCCAATATCAGCAGGAGTGGTCAAGCCGAAAGAATTTACCTTCACTGGGTTCGGTAAATCTAATGGATTTTTTATTAACTCAAAAGCCTGCTCGCTTGGCGTTGCCAAAGCTGCAGTGATACCAGCAATAACTGGTGCGCTGCTTGCTTGCGCAACAATCGCAGCTTTATAAGCATCAGAAGCTTTTACTACTGCGATTTCTGCAGCTGTAGGATTTTCTGGATCTGCAAAAGATTCAGCTGTTGCTACTGCAGTAATGATACTAGATATCGCTGCGGCTGCTGCTGCATTTGCTTGCTCTATCTGCTCTGGAGTTGCATCTTCAGCAGTTGTCCCCATCTGTTGAAGGGCTCCGCCTTGAGTGGCGGCAAGCACAAGGCTTTCTGCTGTTGTAGGCTGTGATGCCAATGCTTCAACAAATAACTGCGGAGCAGCAATTGTGGTTAATACTTCTGTTGTACCACCAGTAGTAAATGCATAGCTCAAAACAACATCGTCTTGACCCATAGTCGCAGAGCTAGCAGCGGCTAAATAACCTCCAGCAATACTTTCCCAGCCCTGAACAGCACCACGAACAGGCGCTAGTGATGAGGCCGGTAATGGTTCATTACCAGACATTTGAGCATATTCAAAAGATGGTTCAATTGCCTCACCTGCCGAATCTTTAACATTCGTAGTCAAAGCAACGATATACTTAGTCTTAGGTTCTAGCGGTGTTAATAAGTTAATACGCAGTACAGGGCTTGAACCGTTATCTAGGGACAAATAACTAACGGTAAAATCTGTTCCTACTATTGGCTGGCCTGTTGGTGCAATTGGATTTCCGCCCCATAACTCATCCGCAATTGGTAAAATGCTACCCGCTAAATCAAGAGCATCGATACGAGGATCGTCTACAGCATTTCTTAATTTAATAATGTTAACGGCTAGAGGTGTATTTAATGAAGCAGCATCCAGAGCACCAGTAAAATCAATATCAATAGGTGCAACGATTGAAGCCCCGTCAATCGAGTTTAAAGCTGTTGTAACTGGTGGCTGTGTATCTCCGGCGCTAGCAGTGCCATCAGTAACAGATGCACTAGCAAAAATCAGGTCGTTGATTAATGGTAGGGTGCTATTTGCCGCGGAAAAAATTGGCATAGTAGCAGTTGAATTACCAGGGTGTCCTGGCTGGCCTGCATTGATTGGGTCACTATCAACGACATTATTTTCAGTCGTGCTACTGATATTACAAGCGGTTAATCCCGCTGTACTCGCTGCAATTGCGAGACTGAGGAGGGTCTTCTTCACCATAGGTCTACCTGCTACTTTTGTTATGATTATTATTCTCAACTGAATATGAGCCGTAAAAACTCATCCCCAATATGGATTACACGACTATAAACGCCTATCCCATCAAGCTCATCACTCTTAAGTATGATTCGGGAAAGTTATTAGTCGGGTTTTTGTGTCATAACGTAACTAAACAGTCTCTACACTTAACTTTACGATCAAAAAATAGTCATTCCCGTGTTTTTCTGTCCAACTGTTCAGTATTTGACCAAGAATGCTCATAATTTACACTCATACCATATTCCGAATCTGGTATTAATTCCTGATAAATTCAGTGACTACACCCAAGACGTTATATCGCATACAATGGCGCCCTAAATTTTATCTTCATTTAAATTAATCCCTTCGAGGAAACAGATATGGCTAAGCAAGATAACGTAGTAATCGTAGGTGCAGCACGTACTCCAATGGGCGGCTTCAACGGCAGCTTGAGTTCTGTAAGTGCAACGGATCTTGGCGCAATCGCTATTAAAGAAGCGGTATCACGCGCTGGCATTAATGCTGCTGATGTTGAAGAAGTGATTATGGGTAATGTATTACCTGCAGGTCTTAAGCAAGGCCCTGCTCGCCAAGCAATGCGTAAAGCCGGTCTTGAAGACGCTACTGGTGCCACTACAATCAACAAGCTTTGTGGTTCTGGCATGAAAGCCACTATGTTTGCTCATGATGCTATTAAAGCGGGCTCTATTAATATTGCGGTTTCTGGCGGCATGGAATCTATGTCAAATGCACCTTACCTGCTTGAAGGTGTTCGTACGGGTTTGCGTATGGGCGTAGGTAAAGCTCCTGAAGATCACATGTTTCTTGATGGTTTACAAGACGCTGAAACAGGCCGCTTAATGGGCTCTTTTGCCCAAGACGTTGCCACTGAAAAAGGCTATACCCGCGAAGAGATGGATGATTACGCGATTATGTCTTTGAATCGTGCAAAAGCGGCTATTGAAGCAGGTTTAAATACTGCCGAAATCGTACCTGTTACTGTTAAATCGCGCAAAGGCGAAACAGTAGTAGAGAATGACGAACAGCCATTCAACGCCAATATCGAGAAAATTCCAACTTTGCGCCCTGCTTTTGCTAAAGACGGCACGATTACCGCAGCTAACGCTTCTTCAATCTCTGACGGTGCTTCTGCATTGGTATTGATGCGTGAAAGTACTGCAGAAGAAAAAGGCGCGACGCCACTAGCTCGTATTGTTGCGCACAGCACTCAGTCTCAAGCACCTGCTGAATTCACTATCGCTCCTTGCGGCGCGATTGAAAAAGTTTTGGCTAAAGCAGGCTGGGCTAAAGATGATGTTGATCTTTTCGAAATCAACGAAGCCTTCGCTATGGTTGCGATGATGCCAATTCGTGATCTTGAATTGGATATCGAGAAAGTAAACATCTACGGTGGTGCTTGTGCCCAAGGTCACCCAGTTGGCTCTACCGGCTCTCGCTTAATCGTTACCCTAATCAATGCACTTAAGAATACTGGCGGCACTAAAGGTATTGCAGCTCTTTGTATTGGTGGTGGTGAAGCGACTGCAATGGCGATTGAATTGGTTTAGCTGGCCAATTATTCGACATAAAAAAGCCGCTGTTATTTCTTATTTTTAAGCAGTAACAGCGGCTTTTTTGTCTGTTGGATTCAACAACAGTTAATTAGTTATAGCCAATCGCTAGCGGTAAGAAAGCTACGATTACCAAGGCCGTTCCCATTACGGTTAGTGGCAATAAAAATCTCTCGTAACGATACCAGAAGTTATGACCTTCTTGGGATGCTAATGCCACTTCACGCTCACCGACAACTTGCCGGGTAAGAAGATGATTTAAGGCAACAGGCGGACTTAAGTAACCCAACTCAAAGGCAACCAGGGTGACCATCCAGAAATGTACAGGGTCTATACCACTGTCGTAAGCAATAGAGGCGATCGTTGCACTCACTAGAATCACCGCACCGTACGGATCCATGATCATTCCAATTACGACTAAGATGACAACTAATAGCCCCATTGCTAACCAAACTGATTCAAAGCTACCCGGTACTAAATCCATTAAATGTGAACGTTCAACAACCCCACCAATACTCACCGACAAGCCCATCAGCATTAATAGCGCACCAATATGACCGGTAGTTTCTGTCGTCGCCTCGCGTAATGTTTTTTCGATAGAATCATTACCACTTTTTAAATCTTTCCAAGATTCTTCTAAGCGATTTTCAATATGGTCGATGTTCATTTGCTCACGGCTCATTTTTTCTTGGCCGATACGCTCGTAAATCAATATCATTAGTAACATAACAGGAAGAATAAAGGGGGCAGAAAATTCGTCTAAATAGGCGTTTAAGAATATCGCGTAAAAAGATAAGGTTAAGCCAATAACAATTGCATAAGGTACTAACTTCCATAAGGCCTTTTTCGTTTCTGGCCAAGCCACGGAGGCTTTTTCTATAGTAATCGTTCCCTGCTTGGTTAGCATGGCAACTGCCGAAAACAATACTGCGGTTAATAGAAAAACATTGAGACCCCAACCAAATAATTGGTCGGTGGTTACTTCTTTATTTAACGCGGCAATAATTACGACTAATAAACAAGGACGTAATACTACTCCCATACTGCCCGACATTGCGGTTGCCGCTAACGCTAATTGGCGACGTGCACCCGATCGGCGTAACTCGTTATAAATTAAGCCACCGATAGCAATAACAAAAATACCGGATGCCCCCGTATAAGCTGTTGGTAACGCAGCGATAACAACAACCACTACCGCTAACATTTCCGGTGGTAAATTCCATGGGCGAAATATATCAAATACGGCTTGCGCCATTTTTGTTCGCTTAACTAGCATACCGATCCAAACATACAAACCGACGCCTAAAAACAACTGCGACAGCTCCATCATCTGATTCAGGTAAATACCAATACCCGCCGCATGCCCATTGGCAATAAAGTAGGTGCCCGAAATAATACACATAGTGGCATACAGCGGCACGGCTAGTTGCGCTTTTATAAAGCTGCCACCAGGCTTGGCTTCTTTCGGTATGAATATAAACTGATAAGTACTTAATAACAGTATGGCACCGAAGCCAGCGATCCATAAGTAATGCAATAAACCATGTTCGGTACTGACTTCAATACCGGCATTAAAGACCACATTTTTAAAGCTATAAACTGAGTAAAATAAAATACCGCTAGCAATCATTTGGGCAAATGAGGCTACCCGATAATCCATTACCGTTTTCATGGGACGCAAAGCAATATGATGGCGACGAAATACAGCGGTCATTCCACAAATCAAAACCAAAATAGCGAGCATGATACGTTGCGCATGCAATCCAAATTCACCAAAATCTGCAACGGCTAATTCAACCGCACGGAAAGCTTTTACTGCTGGAGTAACTCGATCAACCGTACTTTCGTAAGTATGATGCTTAGTCTGACAAACCGCTTGCGCATTTATCAAAGATTGGCGCAGAGCACCTTCATCGACAGGCCCTAAATCGTCATCAAATAAATCCCACTCATCTTCTTCATCAACAACCGCTGACTCGGCGATTAATAATGCCAATTGGGCATCGATGTCGGAATTAATGATGCAGCTAGGCAGAACAGGATCAGAGCGAAGTTGAAAGTAACCATCCCAAATGTTTTCGCCCAGCTTTAATAACTGAGCATGGGTTGCATGACTGGTATTTAATAAAATAACGAATATTAATACCAAAAAAGCTGGCATGGCTGCCAACCATTCAAAGCCAGTGCGATTCGCCAAGCGAAGGGTCTGGATCATGATAGTTACCTATATTTCTAGATGTTTCTAGATGTTTCGAGAAATGCTTTTCTTATATTTATTGTTTATTTTTCTAACAAGCGAAGGTATATCCCTTCGCTTAATTATTCAGAAAATAACTTTATTCAAGTTTTTCAGTACATTCGGCTGCCGCAGGATTAGCTTTACAACGCAATTTTCGCATCAGCTTTAACATTTTCCCGCTATATATCCCTTCATCACGTAATTTAATACGCACATCACGCAGCATTTCATTATATTGCTGCGTTGTTTCCACTGATAAATCCATCCAATACTTTTCATCAATTTCTTGAGTCGCTTTTTCAACCGTTTCATTCACTCGGTCAAAATAGCTAGCCACCCTAGTACGAGATTTCTGCCCAAAACCTTTGGGGAATTTATCCGCACGAATAATGATTTGAAAATCCATATAAGCCAAATTAAAACGTAATACCCCGCCGTTATCTTGTAAACCCTTATAAAGCTCTAATGGCTTATAAGCAACGGCTGGTGCATAAGCTACATCCACGCTGCCGTTATTAAATTTGCCAGAAAAATTAGCTGAATTTGATGGCACCATAGAAGCACCAATATGATTAACCAAGAAAATTGAAGGTTTATCATAATCAATCGTTGCAATACGCTTACCGGATAACTTTTCAACAGTATCAATGGTGCGATCACGGGTGAATAAATAGATAGGTCCCGCAGGCATAATACCCGCTATTTCATACTGGCCTTCACGCATATACTTTGCGGCTTTTTTACTTGAAATTGTCGCCAACAAAGAGCGCAACATGGTCTCGTCAGGAATCGCCCCAATCGCCCCAATCGTTGCCGAAAATTTATTGAATGGACGAGCACGAGACCCAGTCACCAGAGCAGCATCACACTGCCCGGCTTTAAAATCATCTACCGCAATTTTCTCATCGGTATAAGCCCGCGGCTCTACATCAGCTCCCCACTCAAATGCTACCGTGCGGTAATCTTTCATGGTATTGAACAAAGGACCATTTGCACCCAGTGGGTCAAAAACACAAACACTCAGCTTGGGTAATGGATTCGATTGCGGCACTTGTGCTAATGCCAATAGTGGCAGCACCAAGATCAATGATAATAATGTACGCATAATATTAATCTCCTAATAAGTCATCAATATCTAACGCTTCTTCTGCTGGGGATTTGTCATCCCAGAAAGTTCCTAAACCACCAATAGGCGTACGACTACCCGTGCCTTCTGTCCATAAACGATCAGATACCGCGAGTATCTGCTGAGTAGCAACAATATCTAACATGCGGTATTGCTCATTAGCAGGGGTGGTTTTTATTGACTGTGCATGACGACGAATAGCATCACGTAAGCGTTCTTCATTACCAGAACCATCAGCGATAACAACTTCAATCGCCTGAGCTAAACGAACACCGGCATCACCTGCTATATCACTGGCATCAGCAAGTTCTTGCCAAGGATCCACACCTTCTGGCGCGTTATCAGGCA
This sequence comes from Oleispira sp., assembly GCA_016765295.1. Classification (GTDB taxonomy): domain Bacteria; phylum Pseudomonadota; class Gammaproteobacteria; order Pseudomonadales; family Oceanobacteraceae; genus Oleispira. The sequence goes on along the minus strand of JAESQF010000069.1, from coordinate 27,770 downwards.
TCATAGTCCAAACAGCGGCTTGCATAGCCTGAGGTACACCCCACCAGCGCTCTGCATCTAGACACTGAGTGCCACGAACAGATTTCATTGCAATATCTTTTGGTACGCCAACTTCACCTTGGCCACGCACATCACTCATTACCGCCTGTAGACCACTAATAAGACCTAGCAGCCAAAAAAACTCGTCTTCTTCATCAAGATCAGGGCATGCTTCGCCCGGCTCACCAAACTCTGCCACTAGGTGCTTATAACCTTTGTATTGGCGGTTTGCGGCAAGTGCAAACAAACGTTTCTGGCGAATACGAGCATCTTTCGCTTCGCCGATGTTTTGCGCTTTATATGCACGTAAATACGCTAGGCCTTCTTCATTAGCTTTCGCTTCTGCACAGGCACCCGCTTGCATATACATGCTGGTCGCAAGACGATCTGGAGTACTCGTTACTTCACTAAACGAAAGCAACATCGGGGTCATGGCTTCGCTCATGGCGCAGCTCATTGGTATATCATCGGTTTTCATAACGTAAGGCATGGCATAGCTTTCGGAATAATCGTAAGCAAAGGAGCCAGTCGTAGAATAGATAACACTACAGCCAGTAGATGCTATTAAAAGAAGTGCCGCTAAGGACGCACGTATGCCTTGATACATTGAAAACCCCGGTGATGTAATTTTTTGTTATTTTGGCCTGCGATAATACAGCAATTGTTTTCCAATGCTAGCCTTTGCAGGCGGGTATCAAAGAGGCAGGTTGTTCACCATGGGGTATCATAGATCAAACATTCAATCAGCAAAGGTTCTTTTAAGCCAGAGTTAACCTCTAGCTTAAAAACACCTCACTGATTCATGTTTTAGAAGGATTAAATCTTTGCAGCTTCTACTTTTTCCCAAGTCTGAGAGCGACCAAATAACGAGATTCCGACATAACCACGAATATCCAATTTAGAAGGATCATCGGTAATATTAATATTGCCGCTATACACATCGCCAGATTCTGGGTCTAATAATTTTCCTTCTTCCCACTGCCCTTCAGCAATCTTTTTAAATCCCCACATAAACTTCATACCTTCAATTGGCTGGTCTTTCAAATCGCCTTCGCACTTGCGACACAGCCCATCTTCACCTTCTTCTTTTTCTTTTAGAATTTTAGTAATTACGCCAACGATCGTGCCATCCTCTGCCACGGATAAGGTAACTAGACTCTTAATCTTATTGGTTTCATCATCTATCGTATGCCATTGGCCTAATACAGGGTCTTGCGCCCAAGATACTGAAGCAAACAAAAACAAAGTTGCTGCAGAAATTAATTGAAATATACGCATTACATCACCTTTTAAACTCATTAATTATGCTGACAGCATACCCTGCTGCACTTTAGATACAATAAAGACTTGGCAAGACTAGGAATTAGAGGCAGACTAAAATCAGTGGGGCCTTGATGGAATAAGTGCACCAACAACTTACTCATTTCGCCAAGCTCCTCTTTCTTTCAGGCTTATTTTTCAGGCTTAGAGGTATTTTGCATGGCAGCACAAAAAGCAGCACATAAGCTTTATATACTCGATACTAACGTCCTTATTCATGACCCCAGCGCGATCCTACAATTCCAAGAACATCAGGTTGTTATACCGATGATTGTTTTGGAGGAGTTGGATAAATTAAAAATGGGCAAACAAGCCATTGCTGCGGATTGTCGTGAAGCCATTCGTCAAATTGATCACATTATTGGTGATGCGCCGCCGCTAGAAATTGCCAAAGGCGTGCCGATTCTAAGAGATGATGAAACAACCCTAGGCACCTTCTCTATATTACTCGACACCTTCGATCAGCCATCACAGGTCTTACCGACCAATCTCAATGACAACAAAATAATCAACAGCCTAGTAAAACTGCAAAAAGATGACCCCAAGCGCACTGTCACTTTGATTACCAAAGATATCAATATGCGATTGAAAGCCCGCGGTTGTGGTATTGCCGCACAAGATTATACCAACGATCAATTATTATCGGATGTTGAACTGTTAGAAAAAGGATTTCATGCCCTAGAGGGCTCCTTCTGGGAAGACCAACAGCAAGTTGAAACCTTCCACGATGCCACGGGGACTTATCACAAGGTTTTAAAACAAGCACTGCCAGAAAATGTGCATATCAATCATTTCATTATCGATGAACAGGATTTTGTCGGACGCATTACGGCCATTGATGAAGAAACCGTCACTCTTATCGACTTACCCAAAGAACATCTAATGCAGCAGCAAGCCTGGGGGCTTAAACCTAGGGATATAATACAAGCGCTGGCATTAAACCTATTACTCGACCCAAACATTCATATCGTTTCTCTTACGGGCCAAGCGGGCTCAGGTAAAACTATTTTAGCCCTTGCCGCTGCCATTGAGATGACGGTTGCTCAGCAGCAGTTTAAACGTATTATCGCAACGCGCAGTACTCGAGGATTAGATGAAGATATTGGATATTTACCCGGCACTGAAGCTGAAAAAATGGAACCTTGGCTAGGAGCAATTACGGATAACTTAGAAGCGCTGCATAGTGAGGACGATAATGCCCCCAGTAGCGTGGATTACATACTGCAAAAAGTCCCGCTGCAGTTTAAATCGCTCAATTATATTCGTGGTCGTAGTTTTCAGCAGAGCTTAATCTTAATCGATGAGTGCCAAAACTTAACACCTCACCAAATAAAAACCATCATCACCCGTGCGGGTACGGGTAGTAAGGTAATCTGCTTAGGCAACCTTTCACAAATTGATACCCCCTATTTAACCCCAATCAGTACCGGATTGACCTACCTAGTCGAAAGATTTAAAGACTTTGACCATGGCGGCACCATTAACTTACAAGGATCACCACGCTCTCTCTTAGCCGAATATGCTGAAAATCATTTATAAATAATAATTCTCTGAAAATAGCGTTTATATCAATGGCTGTATCGTATGTAAGCGCTAACCTACTCCTTTCCAACATCCTCTGAAAATTTGACGTTCTAAAAAACGTCTACTATATAACTAAGACTAAAAAGCAATTTCGCACAGCCCGCGTTATCAGGGATATACATTATGAACCGATTTTTATTGGCAAGTTGCATTAGCCTTGCAGCTTTTCAACCTGCAATAGCAGCGGAACAAATTTATGAGTTGGAAGTACAAACCGATAGCAACTGGACCAGTATAGAAATTCGCGACGATGCGACTTTCGTTAACGCCCCTCCTGGCCAAAGCATGAATGTCACCGCCAAAGATGGCATCAAATCCTATACCATCTCCCCTAAAAAGATGCATTTACGCTCGCGCACCCGGGGCGATGTTAGTATGAATTTATTTGTTAAATCACAAAACAATGTGCTCGGTGTGAATATCTGCAAAGGTTCACCGAACAGCTATACCTTTATTAAATCGAAACAGGCTAAGCAAAAGAATGATGTAAAAGAAAAGGATTATTGCGAAACTGCTGCTCTCGTATTACAACTGTTTTAATCTGCTTAATACTTTCTCATAGGCATAAAAAAAGCAATACCTAAGATATTGCTTTTTTTATGCCTAATACTTAACCACCAGCACTCATTCGCTAGGTTGCATGCAATAGCGCTTAATCAGCCGAAAGCATCTTATGCGGTCGGCGTTATATTTTTCACATTCTTTGCGGTGAAGTAAACAAAGCCACCTTCCGCATCCCCTATTTCGACTCTATGGGGCGATAGCGGCGAACTCTTCAAGCTAGCGACATAGATACCCTTAGAGGTAATTAAGTTCTTTTCAATATCATTAAAATGAGGTTGAGAAAATGCAAAGGTCTGCCTTTCACAGCCACTCTCTAATGTCATAATTAATTGCGCATCAGCTAATTCATTCGCACGCGAAAAATTCACATACGTTACCTGATACTTTTCATCAAACTCATATAAAAAACGACCTACTTGCTGACGACTGATATTCATGTGGGTCAACTACCTATAACAAATGATTCACTATTAGTTTTAGCTAGTATTTCGATGCTTTTCAAACCGAAATAACAGAAAACTACAGACCATTTTATCGCGTCATTTTTCAGTTATTATTATCGTGATTTTATATATCTTTTTAGGCACTTTGTTACTTTATTCGATATAGCTAATTACTTAACACACTCAGCTAAACTACTGATTTCAAGTGGTTTTTTTATTTTGTACAACAATGTCAGGTTAGTCCTAGATTAATTCGGATCCAATTATTTTTTACTTACATACCAAGCTATAGAGCGATAGCGTTATACTAGCGCTATCACAATTATAAATGATTGAAGAATTTTCCATGGCTAACGAATTAAGCGCCGATGTATTAAACACCAAAGTATTAAGCGCCAATGTATTACTGGCTCACGGCAGCCGAGATCCACAATGGCAAGCGCCCTTTGAAGCCATCGCAGAAACGATCAAAAAAAAGGATCGAGAAAACCCAAACGCCGCTGAGTCTACGCGTATTGAGTTAAGTTATATGGAACTGTGCGAGCCAAGCCTAGAGCATGTTTGTGAAATGTTGGTGAAAGACGGTTACCAAATCATCAATATTTACCCATTATTTTTTGCCGCGGGTCGCCACTTGCGTATTGATGTCCCTTTGCAATTAAAAAATATCGAACAGAAACTAGGCATAACAACACGACTCCACCGCCCGGTAGGCCAAGAAGAAAGCGTGCAAGCGGCGATAACTCAAGTTATTTTAAAACAAATATAATCTAGCAAGCAGCCAATAAAGAAGATAGCTTGAGGGTTGTTTTCTAGGGTCACAACCCTCACATTAGATATTCCTAATACATATAATGTGCAATTTTAGTGCAATCAGTCCAAAGCGGGTATTCTAATGCTTATCGGTAGACGTGAAGAATTTGATTTAAATGAAATGGCCATATTCGTTCGAGTCGTCGAAGCAGGAAGTTTTACCGGCGCAGCCAAAGCTCTAGGGCTACCTAAATCCACCGTCAGTCGAAAGATCACTCAGTTAGAAGAGAGGCTAGGGGTGCGCTTAATTCAGCGTACTACTCGAAGCCTAAGCCTTACCGATACCGGTAGCGCTTATCACGCTCACTGTGCGCGAATTCTAGGCGAGATAGAAGAAGCCAACATCGCGGTGACGCAAATGCAGAGTACTCCTACAGGAACCTTGCGTATTACAGCCCCGGTATTATTTGGTTCAACAGTATTATCTGGCCTCATCGCCGAATTCATGGAACTGCACCCACAAGTTAATATTGACTTAGTATTGAGTGACCAGCTATTAGATTTGGTACAAGATGGTATTGATGTGGCTTTTCGTGTCGGTCAACTAGAAGATTCATCTTTAATCGGCCGCTACTTAGGCGACGTTAAAGCCATGGTATGCGCTAGTCCAGATTACATTGCTAGATTTGGTAAACCTAATCATCCCGATGAACTAGCCAATCATCAAATACTAGCAGCAACTGGCTGGAATCAGTGGTCTCTTAAAGGGCCGAATGACCAAGAGATTAATGTGAATCTCAAACCTCGATTAAAGGTTAATGATCTCTCTAGTTTGTATACACTGGCTTTATCTGGAGCGGGCATCGCAGCACTGCCTGTTTTAATAGCAGCATCCGCCATTAAAAGTAAAAATTTAGTCCCTATTTTATGTGACTGGCCATTTGAGGCACATCCCATTCATGCGCTGTATGCCAGTAATCGACACCTTTCGGCCAAGGTAAGAAGCTTTGTTGATTTCGTTATTGAACGGGTAAGGCCTAACCCACCTTGGTTGGTGGATATGGAAGGGCATGATAGGTGTGAAGACACCCCTACATTAGATCAAAGCTAGGTATTCTACTACGCCAGGCATCGCACTAAGAGAGCTTTTCTAAGCTCTCAATAATTTTTTGCATTTGATCTGGGTTAATTTTATCGGTTTTGAACAATGAATCGATATGAACGAGAAATCCATGCAGATCGCTATCTAACTTTAACCCCTCATTAAAAATTTTATTGGTGGCCACAATAGCCACTTCCATGGTTGTTTGTAGACTCTTTTCCTGCGCTTCATCCATCCCTAGATACTGCATTGATGCTTCGATGTTATCAGCCATTTCTTCAACAACACTAGCAATATCACGCATAACGCCTTGATAACTGCTATCTACCGTCGACATCATGTCTTTCATCTTCATCGTCAAACTGCGTACAAGATTTTTTTCTAAGTCTAAGCTACCTAAGGTATCTAAAGCTTGAATGCGGGCATCAGCACCTTGTAGAAGGGAGAATACGTTATCTTTAATCGCGCCGTATTTCTTCTCATCCTCAATTGGCATATTTTTCACCAATAAAGAAACAGCACCATAATTCATCACTGATCGATGGGCAAAATCAACATAACGCCCTTGATCTTTCATTTCAGACAACAATTTAGATTCTAGCGGCTTTGCCATCCCCGTAGGCTCCATATTCTTCTCATAAAATTGACTACGAAGCTGCAGACTGCAATTAATTTGATAAGATTTTAGAGCTTGGAATAAACGCATACCCAGTTCATCAAGATTATTACAGTTATTCACATCGAGCAAAAACTGAATATTAACCCCAAGATCACTGGTATCCGACATGGCGATAAAGGCCATTTCATTCGCTTGGGCCAATTGTACTTTCAACTGGTCGCTGGCGATCTTGTTAATGATGATCCGCTCTAAACGACCATGTAACTCTGTGGCTAAGTCTTCCACCCTTAAATAGTCGTCCGCACCGCAGTCATACGCCGCTAAACGCTCTTCATTGCACTCTTGAGAGTTGACAAAGATTACCGGGATATCAAAATCACTTTTAATATTGCGGCACACGTCAGCAACAGGAATCGATGGGCAGGTCATATCTACCAGCACCAGTTGATGCTTATTATCAGATAAAGCCTGTAAACACTCAGCTTCGTTTTTAACCATCAATACTTCGAAGGATTGATCAACATGCTCTGCTAGTTGCAGATCATCATCACACCCTAAAATAACAATAGAATAGCTAGCGGCCATGCCAACCTCATACTTAATGTATTTAAAATTAACTGTATTAGTTAGGTATAGACAAAGGTAGCCTAGCTTTCAATATTCCCCTGCAAATTGTAGGGGAAGATTGATCATTCTAATGCTAAATAATGGTTAACTCACGCGCCTTAACAATAGCCTGGGTACGGCTTTTCGCCCCAAGTTTGGCGTTAATTTTACGCGCGTGGGTTTTCACTGTATGTAATGAAATAAACAACTGATCAGCAATTTCTTGATTTGAGAAGCCATCCGCTATTAAGGCTAAGACTTCTTTTTCACGCACACTTAAATTTGAGTAGTCGCCACCGCTACTGCCTTTCGTTTTTTCACCTAGCTTTCCACTCAGCTTATTACTGCTATTAAATAAAGTCATATTAGAATTAGGCAGCAAGGGAGTAATATCAACCTGAATCTTTTCTGCGTTGGCAAATTTCATGGCTTTTTGCCAAGACTGCTTCGCCTTAGTAAGCTGATTATTCGCAGTATGAATTGACGACAACATAAGGTGAGTAAATAAACCAACCAGCCCACCTTGGCCTCCTTCGAGTATCGGCGCTATGATTTTTTCAGCCTGATGACATTGCTGTTGCTGCACCATTAAGCGCGCTTGCGTCAAACGATAGAAGTCTGATTGCATAGGAAATAATTCTGAGCCGCTCAATTCAGAGCCGTCATCTTCACTTGGCAAAAGCGCTAGAGATACAAATTTCAAACTCTGTTCAGCACGTGGCCATTTTTCAAGGCCCATCCAAATATTGGCTTTTACAATAGCGATCCAAGGCTGATAAACCCCCTCACTGACCCGCCAGCGCTGCATCAATCGTTCAGCTTGGGCCAAGGTATCCAGCGCTTGATCCGTTTTTTGATCAAATAAATAAATCAAAGCTAATAAACTATAACCCAATAATACCGTTACATCCCGACACTGATGGGCTTCATCAATACCGTTATAAATATCTTCTAATGCCGCGTCTTTATTGCCTTGTAACCAACGAATAAAGCCGCGATAAAGCACTAATCTAGGTCTGGGAAAGAATCCGTTTTGTGATGGTAAGCTTTTCGCCAGCAACAAACCTTGTTCAATCACTTCCAAACTACGATTAACATGACCACGAAACTGCTCAACTCGAGCGTAATCAAATAATGCCAGAACTTCTAATCCGGTTGCTTGATTCTGGCGGGCTATCTCCAACTCAAGCCGATTCCAAATACGTGCGGCTTCAGGTTTTTTATTAACCAATTCTATATTGGTTAAAGTGGAGCACATCAATACACGAATGCCAAAGCGGTCTTTGGGTAATTCTTTTAACGCTAATTCACATAAACTGCGGGCTTGAGCATTACTACCCTGCCCTCGAGCAATGTATCCTTTCATAGCCAGTAACTGACCAGGGAAGTGCATTTCAACCTGAGCACTATTTAAACGGCCAACTAAATCAATCGCCCCTTGATATTGATAGGTTAATAATAAACTCCATATCTGCACCAACTGTAAGCGCAGTGAACGCTCAATTATTTCTTCCCCAGCAATTTCACACCAAGCGAGTACTTCCGAGAAATTTAAATCGGCAATAATACTATCGATTTCACTCTCTACCCACTTAACAGCTTCTTCGGTTAATTCGCCTAAGCGTGCATGCTGCAAAGCCTCAACACGAAAATCTTTTTCCTTTAAATATTGAAACGCTATTAAGTGAGTTTGTTTACGCTGCTGCTCACTGTTTAGTGGACTCAAGACCTCTATCAACAAAGGGTGCAAACTGTACCAGCCAGGGCGTTGCTCTACATTATTAATAAAGATATTGAAGTGCAGCAATTGCTGAATCCAACCGCTGCTATCGTCCAGCCGTAAAATTTGATTGCACAAGTTTTCGTTGAAATATTGTAATGGAGCAATTTTAATCAGAAAGTTTTTCAGTGAATCGTCTAAATCATTTAATACTTCCCCCATCAAATAATCGCTTAGCTGCTCTTGCTCCTGACTGATTTTCTCCCCGTCTTTGCAACTATTATTACGACACGCAAGCCATAAACCTAATCCTGCTGGCCAACCTTGCAAGCGTTGCATCAATCCTAAAGCTTGCTGCTGATCATCAATGCCACTTTGTTTTAACCACATTTCAAGTTCTTGTAGACTAAAACACAGTTCATTTTGTTTAATAAAATCTAATCTAGGATCTAAGCGTAAGCGGCCTAACGCTACTGGAATATAACGTGATGACAGCATCAAACGCATATTGCTCGGCAGTTGCGTCATAATATATTGCACAACTTGCCATGCTGCAGGATCATCAATGCAATGGAGGTTATCCATGACCAAAATAAGTGGGCAGTTTAGATCTTTTAATTCATCAAGTAGCAATAATAAGACAGCTTCATAATCTTCATTATTTTGACCTTCCAATGCTAACAGGTGGGCTAAAGCATCAGTAACAACCCCTGGAATGGTATTGTTGATGGCTTCTAATAAGTGGCGTAATAAAAATACCGCCTGATTGTCTTTAATACCCAAAGATAACCAAATGCCCAATGCTTGGCCTTGCCCAGAAGCTGGATTATGCTCTAAAGTCTGGGTATACCAATCACTCAATAGCACGCTTTTGCCATAGCCAGCAGGGGCTAATAGCCAGGTAATGGCCTTAGCTTGGGTCAGTCTTTGTGATAATTCAGATCGGGCTAAATAGTGCTCAGGTAATTCCGCTGGCTGGCTATTTAGGGCCACCCAAGAAGATAGAATCTTTTGGTCACGTTTAGAGAGCCATGCATTCTGATCTGTATTAAATGAAGAAGTCTTCATCAGTGCCATACGCTTATTATATTTCTATTTTGTATTGGATCTTTAGGTAGGGCCATACAATCACGCTCCATGTCTGAACTCAAGATTACAATCCATCTAGTAACATTAAATTACACGATTCCGAGTATTTTTCATATCTGACAGCTAAAAAAGCCGCACTCTTAATAAATACAGCTTCCATCAGAAATACTGTGTTCATAAGAGATACGGCTTTTTAATATGAGCTTCTGCTAATAAATAGAAGCTCAAAGGCAATAAATCAACAAGTGATTACATCATGCCAGGCATACCACCCATACCACCCATACCGCCCATATCAGGCATACCAGCAGCACCCTCTTCAGCAGGCGCATCAGCAACCATAGCTTCGGTTGTAATCATCAAGCCAGCTATAGATGCTGCCGCTTGTAGAGAAGCTCGCGTGACTTTAGCAGGATCTAAAATCCCCATCTCAATCATATCGCCGTATTCACCGGTACTGGCGTTAAAACCAAAGTTGCCTTTACCCGATTTCACTTTATCGACAACCACGGAACCTTCAGCTCCGGCGTTACCTGCGATCTGACGAATAGGAGCTTCCATAGCACGTAGTGCCAAAGCAATACCGACGTTTTGATCTTCGTTATCACCTACAACCGTTACCGAAGACAATGCACGAATTAAAGCAACACCACCACCCGCAACAACACCCTCTTCTACTGCAGCGCGAGTCGCATGAAGTGCATCGTCAACACGATCTTTCTTTTCTTTCATTTCCATTTCAGAACCGGCACCTACCTTGATCACGGCAACGCCGCCTGCAAGTTTAGCAACACGCTCTTGTAACTTCTCAATATCGTAATCTGAAGTAGACGTTTCTATTTCTGCACGAATCTGCTCAACCCGTGTATTAACATCGCCCTCTGTACCGGCGCCATCAACAATCACCGTATTTTCTTTATCGATAACGATCTTACTAGCAGTACCCAGTGTTTCAATATCGGCAGTTTCTAGCGTCATGCCCAGTTCTTCAGAAATCACCTGACCACCGGTCAAAATGGCAAGATCTTGTAGCATCGCTTTACGACGATCACCAAAACCAGGAGCCTTAACCGCAGCAACCTTGAAGGTACCGCGTAAGTTGTTCACTACCAATGTTGCTAGCGCTTGGCCTTCAACATCTTCCGCAACGATCAATAGTGGACGGCCAGATTTGGCAACGTTTTCAAGAATTGGCAACAACTCTTGTAAGTTATCAATTTTCTTATCAACCAATAGAATTAATGGATTTTCCATTTCTACGGTCATTTTTTCTTGGTTGTTGATGAAGTAAGGAGACAAGTAACCACGATCAAACTGCATACCTTCTACAACATCGAGCTCGTCTTCAAGGCCTTTGCCTTCTTCAACGGTAATCACGCCTTCTTTGCCGACTTTTTCCATGGCTTCAGCAATTAAACGGCCAACCGTTTCATCTGCATTAGCAGAGATTGTGCCCACCTGAGCGATCGCTTTCGTATCAAGACAAGGCTGAGCCTGTTCTTTAATCGCTGCAACAACCGCAATCGTGGCTTTATCGATGCCGCGCTTAAGATCCATTGGGTTCATGCCAGCCGCAACTGACTTCAAGCCTTCACTGATGATCGCTTGTGCTAATACAGTCGCAGTCGTGGTTCCGTCACCGGCTTGGTCGTTGGCTTGAGAAGCAACTTCTTTCACCATTTGTGCGCCCATGTTTTCGAACTTATCTTTCAATTCGATTTCACGCGCAACAGAAACACCATCTTTGGTGATGGTAGGTGCACCAAAAGATTTTTCAATAACAACGTTACGACCTTTTGGTCCCAAAGTAACTCTTACTGCGTCGGCTAATACATTTACACCAACCAACATTTTTGCGCGTGCGCTATCACCAAATAATACGTCTTTAGCAGCCATGATCTTTCCTTAAAATTTGTGTATGCAATAAAAAAGTGAGTGTAATAATTACGCTTCAATAACGCCGTAGATATCACTTTCATTCAAAATCAATAATTCTTCACCATCAATATCGATGGTATTTTGACCAGAGTACTTACCAAAAACAACAACATCGCCTTCTTTAACGGCTAACGCCTGAACTGACCCATTATCAAGAATACGACCGGTTCCTACAGAGATCACTTCACCTTGATTTGGTTTTTCGGCAGCTGCGCCTGGTAAAATAATGCCACCTGCAGTTGCAGTTTCTTCTTCTTTACGACGAACAACAATACGGTCATGTAGTGGACGGATTTTCATTTGCTAGACTCTCCAACGGTTTAGATCCTAATTATTCGGATCAAATAAGGGAAAACAGAGGTTTAATACCTCCGTCAAAAATAGATGGTTAATTTATCGGGGCTTTCGCTGAGAATTCAACGGCCAAGTGAAAAAAAACTACTTATCGTCTTTGCTATATTCACCTTCAATGGTGATTTTGTCATGTCTATGTTGTGAATCCTGTTGCGAATTCACATCTTTAAATGAGCCCGATTCAAAACTGCTGGTCGACTGAAAGCTAGTATTCGACATCATACGAGGGGTGATAAAAGCGATGACTCTATGCACTAATACTCTACGCGTTGCTGGCACCAATAAAGTAAAGCCTATCGCATCGGTAACAAACCCAGGGGTTAATAATAGAGCCCCTGCTAGTGCTAACAAAAAGCCCTCTGCTAATTCTTGGGCTGGAATTTGCCCTTGCTGCATTTTCTGATTTGCACGCAATAAAGTACTAATCCCCTGGCGGCGCAATAACTTTACCCCAACAAAAGCAGTAATAATGATTAACCCTAAGGTCCAACCGATACCAATAAAGCTATTAACTTTTAAAATAACAGCCAATTCGATTAACGGGATAATAATAAAAACAATTAATAAAGGCATTTTTCCTACTCTTTTCATACTTATAAAATACAGTGTCTATGAGGATTAAGATGGGTTCATCACTCAATATTTCAAGGTTATGACCAAGGTCTGAGAGTAAATATCAAAATACTTAGTAAAGAATCGTATGGCTTATATAGAAAGAATACGACCTAAAGCTGATTCTGCGCTGATTATTGGCTTATTCATATAGAATTGATTTTTTGCTGGCTCAAGCTGTCTATAATGACTGCAATGCTGACTAACTATTCAAACTTTGAGGAAATACTCATGAATTTAACCGATAAAGTGATCGCAATTACGGGGGCAGGCCAAGGTTTAGGCCGAGCAATGGCCGTTTATTTGGCAAATCGCGGGGCTAATATTGCCATCATCGATTTAAACCCAGAGCAAATGGAAGAAACCCAGAAACTAGTCGAAGCAACAGGCCGTAAAGCGGCGATTTTCTCCTGTAATGTGGCTGACGAACAGCAAGTAGAAGAAACGTTTGCTGCGATTCCTGCGCAATTGGGCAGCCTAGATGGCTTAATCAACAATGCGGGAATTCTTCGCGATGGCCTTATGGTTAAAGCCAAAGGTGATGAAATATCTAAACTTTCTATGCCGCAGTGGCAAGCCGTGATTGATGTTAATTTGACGGGTGTATTTCTATGCGCCCGCGAAGCGTCTATTCAAATGATCAAGCAAGCTCAAGCCAAGGGTGAAATAGAGGACTGTGCAGGCTGCATTATTAATATCTCCAGTATTTCTAGAGCCGGCAATATGGGCCAAAGCAATTACTCTGCTGCTAAGGCCGGTGTTGCTGCAATGACAGTGACTTGGGCAAAAGAGCTGGCTCGTCAAAATATTCGTGTGGCTGCAATTGCTCCGGGATTTATCGAAACTGAAATGACCAATAGTATGAAACCAGAAGCGCTGGCAAAAATGACTGCAGGTATTCCTTTAAAGCGCATGGGTAAGCCCGATGAGATTGCCCATTCTGCCGCCTTTATTTTCGAAAATGATTATTACACCGGTCGTATCATCGAATGTGATGGTGGTTTGCGTATATAAGCGTTCTTCTATTATCATCAAATGATGATGACACCAGAAGAAACCTTATATCAGTTCATCGCTGCAATCCCTTCGGGTAATGTCGCGACCTACGGTCAGCTAGCGCGTTTAGCTGGCCGGCCCAGTTCCGCCCGCTGGGTTGGCCGTACCCTGAAACACCTGCCGCAAGATTCTTCCTTGCCTTGGCATAGAGTGATTAATGCGCAAGGAAAAATCAGCTTTCCCGAAGGAAGCGAGGCTTGGCTTGTGCAAAAAGACAAACTAGCAGATGAAGGCATTCTGTTGCACAATGGCCGCATTCGATTAAAGGACTATCAGTGGCAATGCTAGGCAATTCTTCTAACTCAGAGACTTTAAATCCAGAAGCCTCAAATCTAAAGGCTTCAAATCCAGAGATGTCTAATTTCGTCTCTCCTAATATCTCCAGTGCTATTCCCAATTGGCTTACACCTTTTTTACAACGTCGATTACTCATTTGTCTATTTACTGGTTTTGCCTCGGGCTTACCCTTATTTATTATTATTCAACTCGTTCCTGCCTGGTTACGCAGTGAAGGGGTTGGCCTAAAAGAAATTGGATTTTTTGCCTTAGTCGGTATTCCTTATACTTGGAAATTTATCTGGTCACCGCTGATGGATCGCTACGCTCCCTCTACCTTGGGCCGTCGCCGCAGCTGGATGCTGATTACTCAGGTATTAATGTTAGGCAGTATCGGGGTTCTAGGTTATTTAGATCCTAAAACCCAACTGGCTGAAATCGCTGCGTTATGTGCCGTCACTGCATTTTTAAGCGCAAGTTTAGATATATGCATTGATGCCTTTCGTCGTGAAATTTTACCTGATCGCGAGCTGGGTTTAGGGAATAGTATTCATGTAACAACTTATCGTATAGCAGGCCTGATACCTGGGTCCCTTTCACTCATTTTGGCCGACCATTATGCTTGGGACATAGTATTCATGATCACTGCGGCTTTTCTATCTCTGGGCATTTTAATGGTGCTATTCAGTGAAGAGCCGAAAGTTAATAGTCATCGCCCCCCCACGTTAAAAGCAGCAATTATAGAACCTTTTCAAGAATTCTTTGGCCGACATGGCGTGCAGTACGCCCTATGGATACTGTCTTTTATGTTTCTCTACAAACTCGGCGACAGTATGGCGACCGCGTTATCAACTCCCTTTTATCTTGATTTAGGTTTCACAAAAACAGAGATTGGTTTAGTCGCCAAACATGCAGCACTCTGGCCAGCGATTATCGGTGGCATTTTAGGTGGGGTATTAATGCTGAAAATCGGTATTAATAAAGCTTTATGGTTATTTGGCTGTGTGCAAATAATGTCCATTATGGGCTTCGCCGTTTTGGCTGAAGTTGGCTACAATCTTTGGGTCCTCGCCCTCGTGATTGCTTTTGAATACCTGGGGGTTGGCTTAGGCACCGCGGCTTTTGTTGCTTTTATTGCTCGTACTACCTCTCCTGCATATACCGCAACGCAACTGGCACTGTTTACCGCGCTGACGGCACTGCCGAGAACGTTTGCTAGCTCAACCACGGGGATTATCGTAGAGAATATTGGCTGGACTAACTTCTTTCTAGTCTGCACGGTGATCGCGATTCCTGGCATGTTGCTACTGTTCAAAGTCGCACCTTGGCATGCACAAACGGCTGACCTAAAAAAACCCGTACTTGCTGACTAGCAAGGCGGGCTTTCATGCTTTCTAGAGCTAGATATTCAGCTCAACTAAATTTGCCTGTCGACAAATTTAATCTTTGAAGTTTTTAAACATCAACGGCAGTTCGATCTCTTCATCGGCTTTTAGCATCTGCATCACTTGCTGCAACTCATCGCGCTTTTTACCGGTTACGCGAACCATTTCGCCTTGTACCGCTGACGTTACCTTGATCTTACTTTCTTTGATCTTCTTATTTATTATACGACCTAGGTCTTTATCAATCCCCTGACGTAAAACAGCCGCCATCTTCACTTGCTTACCCGCCCCCATCAACTTCTCGTATTCAAGGCAAGAAACCTTAATTTTTCGTTTAATAAGGTTCGCTTCAAGCATCGGCTTCATTTGCTCAATCTGAAACTCTTCATTCGCGGTCATCATCACTTCTTTATCTTTCAATTCAAAGGACGCATTCACCCCTTTAAAATCAAAGCGAGTTGTGATTTCGCGATTGGCTGAATCTACTGCGTTTTGTGCTTCGTGCTTTTCAATTTCTGAAACTATGTCAAAAGATGGCATAAGCCGCCTCCCATTTTAATATATTGAGTTGATAGGTTACGTCGATGAATAAATAGATTAATTACGCTATATATACCCTTTAAATGGCACTCTGGCAATAATCGGCTACATTATGAGTATGGATAAAAGAATGATACTCAATGGAGCTGGAACCTATCTTTTCACGGTTCACGGCGCAAAAAACGCCCCACTTTTTCGCTCTGTGTTCGAATATGAATACTTCAGAAAAATTTTAGCGCAAGAAACAGACTGCCAACTTATCGCTTATGTATTCTCTGAATACCAAGCGAGCTGGGTTATGCGCTGCGACCAAGACTGGCAAATAATCTTAGATAACATTCGTGCCCAGATGCAGGAACTGCATTTCAAACTTTGGCATAAACACCAGCAAATCATCTCTGAATCAGCGGATGTGGTATTTATAGAAGAAGATCGATACTTAGTGCCACTGGTGATGGAGCTGCATCATTGGCCAGTGAGAAAAGGCCTTGTGGTTAGTCCTGAAGTCTATTCTTGGAGTTCTGATCAGTACTATAGAAGTCATGAGCAGCCAGCATGGCTAGCTAGCCACCATATGCTTAAACGTATGACCAAGCAACGCATGAATACCGCCCTCCGTTATGAGCGAATAATGGAACAATTCAGCCCTTGGGATATCGAATTATCAAAGAATCACCTCTATCAAGCGTTAGCAAGCAATGCTTATATAACTCTACACCTTAGAAACAAAAAAACGCCTACTGGGCTTTCTGATACACAAATTATTGAAATGCGAGAACAGGCCGAAAAGATCATTTGTGATTTTTTAGGGGCTCCCATA
Source organism: Oleispira sp. (assembly GCA_016765295.1). Classification (GTDB taxonomy): domain Bacteria; phylum Pseudomonadota; class Gammaproteobacteria; order Pseudomonadales; family Oceanobacteraceae; genus Oleispira. Next base: position 10,950 of record JAESQF010000069.1, on the reverse strand, counting down.
GAACAAGTTAGACACCCGAGATTTCGTCGCCAGTACTATCAAGTCGAGCCATTAACAATATGGTTATTACTGCAAACCAATTGCTCTATTAGCCAGCTAACGTACATCTTTGACCTTGATGAAACCATTATCCAAGGCTGGTTACGTAGTTTGTCTAGCCATCACCCTGAATCATTTTTAACTCGTATTCAGCAAGCTTGGCAAGAGCAACTTCATATCAAAGAACCGCAGGTACTTTCCGAAGTTAGCTAAAACCGTATAATGAAGTCATGAAAAAGACTTCTAACGGCTCCCCGTACAGCACCTCCTCTCTGAGCACTCTACCTCTGAGCACTCCTTTAAACATAGGCATTATTGGTTTAGGTGCTATTGGTTGTTTAATTAGCAGCCAGTTGCCTACGAGTATCAACATATACGCTTTACCAAGAAGCGCTAAGTCGCAGAATTGTTCATTCCAATTGATCAGTGGTAATACATCACAAGATTATCAGTGGCCGGTATGGCAAGGTGAACGAATGGATATCGTAATACTTTGCTGCAAGGCAAGTCAGTGTAAAGAAGCTCTGCAACAATGGTCTTCAGCCATTAGCCAAGAAACTCAAATTGTATTATTACAAAATGGCCTAGGACAACACGAAGAACTGCTAAATACCTTTCCTCATCACGCTATATTTGCGGCATCAACCACTGAAGGCGCTTTTCGCAGCCAACCTAATATTGTGACCCATGCCGGTAAGGGCCAAACACAATGGGGTTTTTATGGGGGTGTCGAACAAAAATTTAAACTGCCTTTAGGATTACTTAAAGGTGATCATCACTGGTCTGAGGACATTAAACAGGTATTACTGGATAAATTAGCCATCAATGCCACCATCAACCCTTTAACCGTAAAGTATCAGTGCAAAAATGGTGAATTATTGATTCTAGAAGATGCTTTATCTGACCTCAAAGCACTTTGCGAAGAAACAGAGCACTTTTTCCAAAAAATGCATTGGTCAATAAGCTTTAGTTTATTTGAGAAATCTCAGCTGATTGCTCAACTAACCGCTAATAATTTTTCTTCCATGCTACAAGACGTAAAAAATAAGCGCCCGACAGAGATTGATTTCATTAACGGTTATTTATTAAACACGGCGATAGTCAATGATTTCAAACTGCCTATTTCAGAATCCCTAATTAATCTAGTCAAATCCTATGAGCTAGAAAAAAAGGTATGTTAATATCTTTAATGACAATAAAAATCAATTAATAAGGATTCTATCTTGCTAGTTCGGCAGAAGGTTATTACCGCAACCATTATTACTTGCATCTTTATTACCCTACTTGCCACGATATCCTACATTATTGCAGCGGATCGAGTGGGTAGAGAACAATTAGCCCCAGAAATAAGTCGCTCATACTCTGATATATTTCAGTTACAGTTATTGCAAAATCCAAATGATATTCTAGCATTACAAACATTAGCCAATAGCATGGTTCAGCATTACCAAATAAAAGAAATCGCACTCTATAATCCGCAACGCGATCGAATCATTTATGAGTGTACCTATACCTGCGTCAGTAACTTGCCCATACACTTCGACTCTTCAATAGAAGTTTCTGCTTCTCAATTTACCTACAGCCTCAGCACAGTAAATTCGGATGAATACTTAAATCTCACGATAGAAACAGATATTAAATTACCACAGTTTTTTTATGCCGATACGCTATCAACCACTTTATTTATCGTTTCTATCTCAACACTAATATTATTTTTTTTATATAACGCCATTCGATATTGGCAACGTTCCCCTTATAAAAATCTACTTGCAACCATTAAAGAAATCCAATCTCAGCCCGATAACAAAATACGCTTTGATAAAAATGACGCCGATACCGTTCAACTATCCACTGCTTTGAACGCGTTAATTATAATCAATGAAGAGCGAGAGCAAGTATTTAAAAAAGAAAAGGAGAAAGCAGAAAGCGCACGCATTCGAGCCATTCGCCTATCTAATGAAACGAGACAAACCAACGAAAAGCTGGCACAAGAAATAACGATACGCCGCTCTATCGAAACTCAACTCACCCATACTCGTAGTTTTTTAGACAGTATTATCGACTCTATGCCCTCTGCTCTGTTCACCTTAGATCACAGAGGCTATATTATTCAATGTAACCAGCAAGCAGCAGATTGGCTAGCCTGTGAACGCCAACCTTTAGTCGGAAAGCGCTTAGCCAACTATATTGATATGTTTAATCATATTGACCTTAACTTCGATAATAAGCTAATACCCGAAGTAAAAAAACTTGAACGTATTAAATTATCATTACCCATAGGGGATTTTCCTGCTGACATTACACTTTACCCTCTTAAGGATAAAAACCTCGACGGCCTAGTAATACGAATTGATGACATCAGCCAGCGTGAAAAGATGGAAGAAGTCATTATGCAAACAGAAAAGATGAAGTCGGTTGGAGGGTTAGCCGCAGGTATGGCACACGAAATCAATAACCCTTTAGGAGCCATTTTACAAAGTGTACAAAATATTCAACGCCGTGTTCAGCCAGACCATGAAGCTAACCAAAAAAGTGCAGAAAAATATAATTTAGACCTCGTCGCCATGAATAGCTACCTAGAAGAAAGACGGGTATTAAAGTTTATCAACAATATTCAAGATGCAGGAAAAAGAGCAGCAAGTATTGTTTCAAATATGCTGCAATTTTCTCGGGGTAACCAAAAAATCTTGAGCCACACCTCCGTTAAAGAGCTACTAGAGCGTACACTGAATATTGCCCTAGCTGATCTAGAATTGAAAACTATTGATATCGACTTAAACGAAATTGATAGCAAAATGATGCTGCACTGCATTCCTTCAGAGTTGGAACAAGTTATTCTTAACTTACTGCAAAATGCGGCTCAAGCCCTATTAGAATATCAAGGAACGGTGATAAGCCAAGACTGGAAGCCGCAGATTCATATCACGACCGAGCAAAATAACAAACATACAATCATAAAAGTAAAAGATAATGGCCCGGGGATGGATGATGTCACTAGGCGTCGAATCTTTGAGCCTTTTTTCACTACAAAGGATGTGGGGCAAGGGACTGGCCTGGGTCTATCGGTCTCTTATTTCATTATCACTGCACACCATCAAGGGCAGCTCGATGTTATATCCAGCCCTAACCAGGGTGCCTGCTTCATCATAAAACTGCCTAACCAAGCGATCAGCATAAATAGCTAAATTAATGTTTTTCATGACACCAGGTGTAATTCTCACCTGATTTAACTGACTATTGCTTGAACAAATATCAAATAACACTTACTCTGCGCGCTCATTTAGGTGCTTCTAGGTAATCTTACCTAGCAGTTAAACGGGAAGTTTGGTAAGTCACTGCAACGCAAACGAATCCAACGCTGCCCCCGCAACGGTGATCGGCTTAACTTATTGTCATATGCCACTGTGGTGCTCTCTTTTTTATTTTTAAAAAAGATCGAGCCTATGGGAAGGTGCAATAAGCGGAATAGAACTTCCAAGCCGTCAGCCCGGATACCGGCCTGAATAGTTATACTTATAAGCGGAGGGCTTAAAGTGTAGTAATCGTTGACTACACTTTTATGTCACCACTACTGCACGAGTCCTAGATATTCAATCATCCTGGTTATTAACTTTTGCAAGCATTCATATTTATTTTGTCACTTCTAGTGCTCAACTCAGTTTATGCAGAGCAAATCCTTGCACCTGTGCAAGTCGTGGCAGAAGAGGATGATGACTTAGTTGATATTCAAATTATTGGGCATCAGCAAAGGATTGAGCGAGAAGTATTTTCTAATACCTATTTACCTCTCGATGAACTATTGGAACAACAAGCAGGAATCGATATTCAAAGTGTTGGTGGTAATGGACAGCATTCCTTTCCAACAATTCGCGGCTCTAGCGGCAAGCAAGTATTAGTATTCTGGGATGGCATGCTCATCAATGATCTTAATGGTGGTAGTGCAGACATAGGTTCATTAAGCCTATCATCAGCAGGGAAAATAGACATTTATCGTGGCATGTCTCCTATTGAATTATCACCAACAGCAGTTGGTGGCGTTATCAATATTCAATCCCAAGAGTTAGATGATAATTCAGGTGAAGCGGGGATTACCCTAGGCTCATTTGAAACAATAGAATTATTTGTATCACACAAGATATCAAGTGACAGAGCCAGCTTATACTTCAATGTTAATAGCTTCCAATCTTCAAACAACTTCAGCTATTTAGAACAAGCCCCTGTTAATTCTCCAAATGATCCTGCTATTGAACAACGTGAAAATAACGGGGTTGAGAATAAAAGCATATTAACAAAAGCGCATTATGATTTTTCTGATGCTATTCGTCTTGATGCTTCCGCCCAATTGCAAAATGGAAAAAGAGAGATAAGCTCAAGAATAAATACATCAACAAATACAGCTTATCTAGCTCAAGATGCCTACCGAATTCAGACCGCCCTCTCTCACAACCATCAACAACTAGGGCGAACTCAGTTACGCTTAGCAATGCAAAAAAGCGATGAGTTATACGATGATGAAGGCAGTAACGTAGGCATTGGATCGCAATATAATGTTTATATCACCGATAAAAATAGTATAGGGCTTCAGCACGATGTGAAGTTTAATAGAGCCTCAATCGTTTTCTCTACGGGCTTAGAAAATGAACAAGTTAAGACTGATTTTCCTCATGAAGATAATTCTCCAGAAAGCTGCTCCTTAGGTGGAAAATGTGAAACAGACTTCACTCGCAACGCACTAAACTTTGGTACCCGATTCAATATTGCATTGACCGACAGTCTGAGTTTCATGCAACAAATTGCTAAACTCGAATATAACGATAAGAATATATCAAATGACATAGAGCAAGAGTTTGATCAAAAGTTTTCTGCTACGACCTATGATACGGGATTAAGTTACCAATTAAGTAATGGCCTAGCCGCCTATGTTAAAACGGGTAAACAAGTTAGACCTCCAAGCAGCAGCGAACTCTTTGGTGATAGAGGAACCACAAAAGGCAACCCAGACCTTGTTGCAGAAAAGTCACAATACAATGAAATTGGCTTATCACTTAATCATTCAATCATAACTTTTGATACCAGCATATACCAGCGAACGCTTACCGACACGATTACCCCAAGTACCGATTCTAGAGGCATTATCAGCTTCGAAAACATCGCTAAAACTCAACATACTGGCATCGAGTTAACGTCATCCTTCGACTGGAGCAATCAATGGCGCTCAAGTCTCAACTTAACCCTGCAAGATAATAAGATTATTGACCATGACAACCATGCATTTATTGGAAACCAAGTCGGAGATTATAGCCAAATACATAGTTACTTCTCCACCAGTTGGCACTGGCAAAACCTTTCAATATTAGGCTCACAATCTTATCAAAACGGAGGCTATTATAATTCGTTAAATAGCCTCCCCCGTGATACTAAAAGCGAATGGAATTTGTCAGCAACATGGCAACAACTGGATTGGTTAGTAAGCCTAGAAGGAAAAAACTTAACCGATAATCGGGCTCGTGATTACCCAAGTATTCCCGAGCCTGGTCGTCAATTTTATTTAAAATTTATTTATAACTGGTAACAAAACAACATGATAAAACAACTATCACTCATAATATTAATACCATTATTTCTCGCAGCTTGTGTTGGAGAAGATGGCAATTCAGAAAATACTCCTGAGCCATTACCAGAGCCAGAGCCAGAGCCAGAGCCAGAGCCAGAGCCAGAGCCAGAGCCAGTTGAAACAGCTATCATTATTAACAAAGCTTTCAATGAAGGAAGTCAGATTGCTTTGGCTACTGTTGCAGAACCTCGTTTTTTAACCGATGGTTTTATACCAAAAAACGACTCTGACTATACAGTAGAAGCTTATGGTGAATATTTTTATCATATTGGCCGCAAAGGTATTGATACAATCCAACGTTATCATATCGATTCTCCTAGCCAAGGCTACTACGTAAATGACGGCTATGTATTACGTGATGCAGGTGAAGTGATTAGCTCTAATCCTCAAGATATTGCTTTTGTTAATAATCAACTGGCTGTAATTACCTTCTTGGGAAAAACCGAAGCTTGGGTTGTTAACCCAGAAGCACAAACCTTTGAAGATTTTAAAATCCGTGAACTGGACTTATCCGCCTACGCTTTTAATGATGGTATCCCTGATGTAAAAAATGTAGAAGTAATCAATGGTCGTGCTTTTATTTCGATGCAGCAGGTTGATTTTGATAATGACTATAACAAAGAGCAAGCCTACGTCGCCGTATTTGATACCACGACTTGGGAAGAGTTAGAAGCTAGTCCGGGGGACCCTACAACTAAAGCGATCGCTTTGACCATTAGAAATCCACTGGATATGCAAATCACCAATAACCAGCTATATATACACGGCATGGATTACAGTACTTACGTAGGCGGCCTTGAAGTAATCAACCCAATTACTTTAACCAGTACTGTAATCTACCGTGATAACGAAGAAACTGGCCGGATTTTTAGCTTAGCTATGGTTTCTGAAAACCAAGCTTATGCGATTGATTATGCAGGCTGGAAAAACAATAGTTTAAAATCAATCACCATTAATAATGACCAAGTAGATATTACCGCCGTTCGCGGTTACGAAAATACCTATCTAACTGCGCTCGGTAAAGATGGGGCAAACAATATTTGGCTAGGCCTAGGCTCCCTTGCAGCGACTGAGACAGCACCTTCGCGCCAACCAGGCATTCAGGTATTTACATCAGCAGGAGAATTATCCGGTGATGTGCTTACTACGGATCTAGATCCTGATAAAATTGTATTTTTAACCAAAGATTAGAAGAGTAATTATCATGGGCAACCGACTATCAAAAATATCCACCAAAACAGGTGACAAGGGCGAAACCGGCTTAGGTGATGGTAGTCGGATTAGCAAAACGTCTACTCGCATTAATGTCATCGGTGAAGTTGATGAACTTAATTCCTGGGTTGGGGTTTTAGCGGCTGAGCTAGAAACGCAAGATGAGCACCAAGCCGTACTTAATCAGATTCAACACGATCTATTTGATCTTGGTGGTGAGCTTTGTGTACCGGGTTATAAAGCCTTAGCTCCTAGCATGCTCGAGGATCTAGAAAATACGTTAGTAGCGATCAATGAAAACTTACCTCCGCTAAAGGATTTCATTCTGCCCGGAGGCAACAAAGCCGCTTCATATTGCCACATGGCGCGCTCTGTTGGCCGTAGAGCAGAACGCTCTCTTGTCGCATTAGCGATTGAAGAGAAAGATGGGGATAACTCAGTGACGCCATTAGCGATTCAATACTTAAATCGGCTATCGGATTTTTTCTTTGTTTTAGCGAGAAATCTTGCAAGAAAAGATGGCGGCCAAGAGACCTTGTGGAAAAGCCGCCATACTCAATCGAAAAAAGATGTTTAAATATCTCTATGAATAAGAGAAGCTAAACTTTAAAACGTTCAACTCGTTGTGTTAAAGACTCAGTCAAAGCCTGGGTCTGGCGCACAGCATCAACAGTCCCCTCTACATTCTTCACCGTTTCTTCACCATGTTCGCGAATCACTGATAAGTTATTATCCAAGGCTTTAGCAGCTTCTTGTTGATTACTGGCTGTTGAAACAATTTCCAATGTCTTACTCTGAATTTCTTTCATACTACCTTGAATACTTTCTAAAGCTTCACTGACTTGGCCAGAACTATCGACAGTTTTATTAACCATAGACTGGTTAATTTCCATGGTTTCTACAGCACGCTGAATGTTCTGCTGCACTTCTTTAATCAGACCTTCAATTTCTGCCGCTGAGCCTTGAGTTCGGCTAGCTAATGTTCTTACCTCATCCGCTACGACTGCAAAACCACGACCTTGTTCACCAGCACGTGCCGCTTCGATTGCTGCGTTTAATGCTAATAAATTAGTTTGTTCTGCAATTCCTTTAATCGTGCCTAAAATAGAACTGATATTGGTTGAGTTCTCGGCTAGACGATTAACGGCTTCCATAGAGTTACTCATTTCTTCAGACAGCTGCTGCACATCGGTGATGACATTATCAACGACCTGCCGTGCTTGCTGAGAGCGTTCAGCTCCTGAAAGTGCGGCTTGTTCAGCCTCCCCGGCCATAGTTACCACGGTAATCGCTCGCTCTGACATATCGGTAATAGTACTTGCCACCTCTTCCGTTTCTGCCATCTGAGTCGTTACTGCTTGGCGGCTACTATTCGCAATCGTTTCAACTTCAGAAACTTTTTCACCTACATTCTTTGCGGTATCTTTAACCGTCGATAAAATCCCTCTAACTTCCGAAGTCATTTCATTAAAGGCATCTCGCAACTGTCCCATTTCGTCCTTGCCATCAAAAGTAATAACCTGAGTTAGGTCTCCCTGAGCAATTTTTTGGGCTGCTGAAAAGAAGCGGGCAATAGAATATTGTACGGATAAAAAGAAAGCCGAATACAGGTAAATAATAATCAACATAACCGTCAGCAATACTGTTGCCGTGGTAAACATATGGGATGTTTGATCATCTAATCGAGTCTGAAGCTTTTTACCAATTAATGGTAAAATTAAATTATCTAATTCCCTAAGTGCGAGAATTTTTGGTTGGGCTAAACGTTCAAACTCAGTCCATACCATGGTCAAATCAACAGCGGAAATCACCTCTTCGTCAATGGTCATTTGAATATCTGCCATTCCTTGCCCCGCTTTTTTCGCTTGCTCAGCCATGTCATGCAAGCCAAGACTTTCTAAGCTACTTGTTACAAGCTGCACGTCGGGTTCAACAGCGACCATTCGATCAAATACATCATTCAGAAAATCATAGGTCATAGATTGAAGGTATTTTTCAACCATCGCGAAAATACCCGCAGCATAACCTAGCCCTGTTGCATTACGAATTACCGGATTATTTGTAAGGGTAACTATCATTAGCTGTTGAATTTCAGGGTCTGAATCTAGAGCTAACCCGGTATTCTGGGCATATTGATTAATTACCAAATATAACTGGTCAATAACTTGTTGATAGAAGTTAAATTGATCGGGCAAGGTAGGAGTTCGAGAGTCACCATCAATGCTTAGTTTATAAAAATAATTTTTTTCGAATTCCTCTAAATTCTCTATTAAATTTTCATTATTTATTTTCTGAATCGCTTGCTTTAGCTTTTTATCAATTGCTGAGCGATAGCCAAGCATACGGGCACGCAGCTCAGGGTCTTGTTGAAATACCAAAGGCGCCGCATGATTACGGTAATCTTCCAACGCATAGACAACACTCATAACTTCTTCGATGTTACCTACCGCAATCAGCTCACGCTCAGTTTTCTTTAAACTTTGATAAGAAGCGTAAAATACTTGGCCACTCAGAAAGACCAAGGGCACCATAAATAAAAAACTAATTAAGCCGAATTTGGCGGCGTAACTCAGTTGACCCATCAAACGAATAGCAGGCCATAAAATCGCTTTGAGCATAACTCCCTCACTTCTTTATTATGCTTATTATTCAACATATCTAATTCATTACTCCCTAAAGAGTAATGATTAGATATCTATATCTTCCAGTATCAATAAAGATCTATATTTTCATAGATCTACAGTACTAGGTGTCTAATATCTCCTAGCAGAGCGGCCAAGCGTTGACTAAAGCGTGCAGCTTCTGCGCCATCAATCACTCTATGATCATAAGAAAGTGAAAGAGGTAACATAAGCTTAGGCACAAACTCGCTACCATTCCACACGGGTTTCATCTCTGCACGAGATAAACCTAATATTGCTACTTCTGGCGCATTAACGATTGGGGTGAATGCTGTACCACCGATTCCGCCAAGACTAGACACACTAAGACAGCCTCCTTGCATGTCCGCTAATCCTAACTTACCTGCGCGAGCTTTCTGTGCCTTATCGGTTAAATCTTGTGCTATTTCTGTAATAGATTTTTTATCGACATTACGGATAACAGGCACTAACAACCCATTAGGCGTATCAACTGCAACGCCAATATGGGTATATTTTTTATATATTATCGATTTACCATCTGCTGACAAAGAGGCATTAAATTGCGGAAACTCCTTCATAGCCATGGCTAATGCTTTCATAATAAAAGGCACCGCCGATAATTTTTGGGCTACATCAGGCTTAGCATTAATGTGCTTTCTGAAAGTTTCCAGCTCGCTAATATCTGCTTGATCAAACTGGGTAACCTGAGGTGCGTTTAACCACGCGGCGGTCAAATTCTTAGCCGTTGCCAACTTAATTTTATTCAGCGGCAGACTTTCGATGTCACCAAACTTACTAAAATCAATTTCAGCCACTTTAGGAATGCCGGAACCGGACATTTGAGGGTTTTGTAAGGTAGATTTGACATGATACTGCACATCATCCTTGATGACACGTCCACGCGCACCACTGCCTTTTACCAGCGCTAAATCTACCCCAAATTCACGGGCTAATTTACGTACCGCAGGGCCAGCGTGTACTTTTCCTGAAGGTTTGACATCTTCACTTGGCTTTATATTTTCACTAGGCTTTACATCTTCATTAGACAGAGCAGTTTTGGTTGCAGGACTAGTGCTGGTATTGACCGCGCTAGCATTATCGTTTTCTTTTACGGATACAGGCGACGTAGATACCAGCAGCTCTATCATGGCATCACCGACGGAAACCTTATCCCCTAAGGTCATAAGAATTTTCTCTACTCGGCCTGTTTTACCTGCGGGGATCTCCATCGACGCTTTATCGGTTTCTAAGGTTAATACCGATTGTTCAGCATCCACCTCTTCACCGACTTTCACCAACAGTTCAATCACTTCCACCTGATCTGAACCACCAAGATCCGGAACAGGAATAATCTCTAACCTTGAGGAGCTAGGCGCAGTCGCTTCAGTCACCGCAACTGCCGCCTCTTCTACTTTTTCCATCTCTTCTACTTTTTCCATCTCT
>JAESQF010000014.1 GCA_016765295.1 Oleispira sp. | reverse complement strand
AGCAAAGCAGATGATTTTGCTTTTATACTTGATGAGTTAAAAAAAGTAGGTTATTTTTCTTCTAATCGTGAAGGCGGTCAGGGTAGTGATGACATTTATAGTTTTAACGAAACAATACCATTATCAATAAAATGCACCGAACATATCCAAGGCATTGTTAAAAATACTGGAAATAGAGGAATTATAGCAAATAGCTACATAACGGTATTTAATAGCAATTCTAAGATAATTGGTAAAAGCGTTTCAGATGCCAATGGAAAATTTGTGTTTGATGTGAAATATAGGTCGGGCATATATCATATTATGACAAAAAAGGATGGTTTTCAAGGCAAAGACAAGCAGTTTACTATGGCTATCGATAGGTGTAATACTGACCTAACATTGGAAATGACGCCTTTAATGGCTTCTGTAGGAACCGATTTGGTTCAATACTTGAATACAGACCCAATATTATTTAATTTAAATGACCATACCCTGACCCTTGACGGCAAAACAAGCTTGTCCCATGTCGCTGCCTACATGTTGAAATTCCCGGAAATACATATAGCGGTATACGCTTATACGGATGCTTCGGGAACAGAACAGTACAATCAGTTGCTTTCAGAAAAAAGGGCCAAGACCACCATGGAATATCTCATGCAACTTGGGGTCAATACCAATAAATTAACTTATAAAGGTTTTGGAGAAACCCGTTTGTTACATGATTGTAATGACGTAAAACACTGTACTGATATAGAAAATCAGAAGAATAGAAGATCGGAATGTATTGTTTCTCCTATACCTGACAATTAATGCATTATCTCTTTCTTTCATTCTAAAGGATATACATTGTAGAAGATAAGTAGTTGTGTTTAGTAAGGCATCTCTTTTGTAAACTACAGGTATTCATTTACTTGTGAAAAAGGTTTACAGTTTTGATGCCTATTTCTGTATTTTGATTCCTACAAATTGTATTTTTATGCAAGAGAATTGAAAATACAGAAAGCAGCTGAAATGGAACAAGAGAAGTTTGAGTTAAGGGATATACAAAAGGGATACAAATTTATTGAATGTGAAAATCTAGAAATTGCAGCTTCCTGTGATGCGGAATTTGAGGAGGGCGAATTTTCAATTGGGGAAATATACCATCCTTGTAGCGTACTATCCTATATGGAGAAGGGCACCATAAAGTTAACGTCTGAAAACAAAACACATACCTTTACTAATGGAAGCTTTTTCTTGGTGCGTAAATATACCCACTTGCACTACATCAAAACTTTTACCAAAGAAGAAAAACAAGTAAAATCGTGTGTCTTTTTTCTTCCGGATCATTTTCTTAGAAAAGTTATTGCAAATATTACGTTCGATAAAAATTTGAAACCTACCTGCAAACGAATATTTGAACTTGCTCCCACTCAAAAGCTACAAAACGTTGTTGAAACTATTAAACAGGCAATAGATTATAAAAAAAACATTGATACTGCCCAATTAGAGGCCAAAGTAACAGAAGCACTAAAAGCAATTGTTGATTCTAAGCCAGAATTGGCCATTATATTTAAAGAATTTTCATTGGCCAAACGAGCGGATTTGCATTTGTTTATGAATAACAATTATATGTTAAAAGTGCCCTTAGAAGAATTGGCTATATTATCTGGTAGAAGTATGTCTACTTTTAGTAGAGAGTTCAAGCTTATTTTAGGTACAACGCCTCATCAATGGATTCTTAAAAAGCGTTTGCAATTAGCCTATAAACTATTAGTGGAAACCCCTAAGAATATTAGTGATGTGTCTTTAGATGCAGGCTTTGAAGATCTTGCACACTTTAGCAAATCTTTTAAAAAAGAATATGGGCAAAGTCCTTCAGAGATCAAACAAAAAAACAGCGAAAAAACTTATGCCCAATCTTCGGCATAAAATAAAAGTATACTTCGTTTGTCCATGATCATTGTTTAGTTTTAAGAACATTCTCAGATTGTATACTTTAACATTTAGGCAAAGGCCTCGCCATTTCCAATTAGGTTCTTGTCAGACATAAACTGCTCATCTTTACCTTCAAATCCCTATTATTTTTGTTTTATTATATACTGTCCAAATAAAAGGCCACAACTTTGTTTTTGTTTGCAAACCTTAAATTTTATGACCTAAACATAAAACTTGACGTTTTTAGACAAATGGACCATCTTTTTTCTTCTTTAATTTGGCTCTTTAAGAGCAATGCATATATAGTATTTGTGGCATTCAATACCAAAAAAGTAAAAAAAGGGAGGGCCGGCAAAATACCAATTAACACAGTATAAATGACTGGTTATAATTTTCGCAATGGTAAAACGCCGGTTATCTCCCAATAGCAATAATAAAGTTTTTTAATATAATACATTTGTTCTGATTCATTTTTATACATAATCCAGAAAAAACTTTCTACATGCTGTTGTTGGTTTTTTCCATAAGGTTGGTTTTTCTTTTTCGTGCAACATGTTAACACAATTCATCACATCTTCATTGATAGAATAGTGCCTTTATGGTTGAAAAGCAACACGAAATCTTTACAACTATGGAGAGTTTTTCCCGATGAAAAACACTTACAAAGTGTCTCAGGGATTTTCAAGAACTTACCTGAAATCGAGGGTGCGATCTCGGCAGTAAATTACTTAAACCCAATTAGTTATTTCCAGATTGGAAAATGGTATTGGACTATTTCAATACTACTTATTTGGAATTATAAATATGACCTTCCGTAAAATTTTCGTGTTATATAATATAGAATAGGGCTTTTCATAAGACACGTTGTTCGCTAACGTTTTTATCATACCAAAAACCATATAAAATTATTCCCACTAGAAATATAGCGTTTGCTTTCAATCATATCGGCTATAAAACCATAGAAGATTATGGTGATGGCCAATATTTCTGTTTCGATGATTTAGGCGTATAACCTATGGGCTTCTATACCAGAACCGCGCATTCTCCCAGTTCGAGCACTCCATTTTTCAGGGTCAACTTTGCGAGAAATGCTCAGCTCACTTCGTTGACTATCTACGGTCAATCGTAAGTATATCGGCACTTTTACATGTTTGTCAACATGCTTTCCTATTAAGTAAAAAAGCTGTGAAAAAGTTTTACTCATTATTCATGCGATTTTTAGCATAAATAAATGTACAAAAAATATAGTTGTATATTATATAATTAACATATTATCAGTAAATTACATAGAAATCGGTGAGTGTTTTTTAATGATAAAATACTCACCGAATAAGTATCCTTTTTAATGGTATTATCTGATATAAAACGAAACTAAATAAAATTAAAAAACCTGTAAATCAACGATTTACAGGTTTTTGTATCAATTT
>JAESQF010000013.1 GCA_016765295.1 Oleispira sp. | reverse complement strand
TGTTGGCAAATACATTTGATATTTTGAGGCGAACAAATTGTTTTTGTCGTTAAGAACCGAATATTTTGCCACCACACTATCAGTATCGGCGCAAAGCAAAATACCTATGGTAGGGCTGTCGCTTTCCGATTTTTCTAGTTCATCAAACATTCTAACATACATGTCCAATTGACCTATATCTTGATGCGATAGCTTACCGGCCTTGATATCTACCACAACAAAACATTTGAGGTGGTAGTTATAAAAAACCAAATCAATAAAGAAATCAGAGGTGTCGGTTCGAATCAATTTCTGTCTGGCTACAAAAGCAAAACCTTTTCCGAGCTCCAATAAAAAATTCTGCAATTGAGCTATAATGGCATTTTCGACATCCTTCTCTTTATGGGTTAAATGGGTAGGCAAATCTAGAAATTCAAGAACATATGGGTTTTTAATAAAGTCTAGTTTAGAAGCGGTTTCACTGCTCTTTGCGATTTCTTTGGTGGGTCTATTCGCTAGAATTCTTTGGTAATACTGACTGCTGATATTTCTGTCTAACTTTCTCGTACTCCAATGTTGATCAATTGATTCTTTAAGATAGTACCTCCGCACTTGCTCATCGTCTACCCTTATAAGCAAGCGATAATGCGACCAACTCAATTCGGGACGCACTGTGTCCCGAATTGGAAAACTAAGATAAAACTGTCGAATTCTACGTAGTTCGCGCGCATCAAAACTCTTTCCGAAATCAACGCTTAAGCCCTCAGCCAGTTGTTTCAATAGAAAAGTGCCATATTTCGCTTTTTCTACCCCCTCTTGTTCTTCTTCTACAATGCGTTTACCAATATCCCAATACGCATAAACCATTGCAGAATTAACTGCGGTAGCTGCCTGTTGTCGGGCTTGGCTCAAAATGGCCCGTATTTCTTCAACAAGGCCATTAAGTGTATTATTTAAGCTCATTTTTAGTCTCTAGATTTTTCATTCCTTTTAAAATGTTTCTTGCAAAAGGCCTGTTCCATTTCTTGATTTGTATCCCAAAAAATAACTCCACATTCTTTACAATTCCTTCTGCCTTGAATCGCCAGATATTTGTAAAGGGTTGGTTTTGATTTAATGCCCACCAATTTCATAATATCTACAATAGGCAGTTTATTCTCTTTATAGTACGAAGCGGCCAACATTGCTTTTTGTTTTGCCTCTTTACCGAGTCCTTTTTTGCGGCCCAATTGAATTCCCCTTCGTCTGGCACTTTTAAGGCCAGCTGTAGTGCGCTCAATAATAATATCACGTTCTAATTGTGCCACAGCACCAAAAAGGGTGATTATAAACTTTCCATGAGCAGAAGTGGTATCTATAAATGGGTCACTTATACTTCTGAATTTAACATCGAGCTTTTCAAATTGGTCTACCAACTTCAAAAGGTGCGAAATACTCCTAGCAATACGATCTAGTTTCCAAACAATAACGGTATCGCCTTCTCGTAGTCTTGAAATCATCAAATCTAAATCATGGCGTTCGGCTTTTGCTCCTGAAGAAACATCGCTATAGATATTCTTTTCAGAAATACCCTCTTTTAACAGCGCATCAATTTGCAAATTGGGGTTTTGAGACTTTGTGCTAATTCTTACGTAACCAAACTTCATTCGGGGTATAATTATACCCTTAAAAGTAAACTAATAGTTTATACCGGAAAAATGTACTTGTCAGGAGTTATTAACCTAAAAACAAGAAAGTTCAAATAAACGACCGTTTAAATATACTAATAACTTCATTTTTTCTTTTAGCATCAAAATCTAATTAGAAAAGGGTTTAAATGTAATAGTTCAATTAAAGAAAAATAGGGTCATTTAATCTTTAAAAGTTCAAATGTAGTTTCTGAAAAAGAAGCCTAAAAAAACACCTCATTATAATAAGATAAAAATATTTCGCTTATTTTTGATAGGAAGAATTATTAAAATAGAGGTTCTCAACTTCTTTGTTTCTATTGATTTGTGACCGAAGCTCTAGAACTAATTTTTTGAATCTATGATTAAAAATCTATTAAAAATAGCTTTTAGAAATATATGGCACAATAAAGTCTTAGCCTCCATAAACATTTTTGGGTTGGCCATTGGTATTAGTGCTACAATGCTTATAGCTACAATCATTTTCTATGAACTTAGTTATGATGATTTTCATAATGATAGGGAAAGAATATTTCGTATTGTAACAGAAGCCAGCACAACTGATGATAAATTTTACAATAAAGGTGTTCCAGCACCTCTTGGTAAAACGATAAAGGATAGAATTGCAGGAATCGAAGCGAAAGCAGTATTTCACACCATTGGAAAGGACAAAGTCGAAAATAAGGATGCAAACTTAGTTTTTCAAAATCCAGAAAAAATCGTCTATGCGGATAAATCATTTTTCGATATTTTTCAATATGATGTAGTGGCAGGAGACTTTTCCAATATATTAACAAACCCAAATGAGGTAGTTTTAACCAGAAAAAGAGCAGGCAAATATTTTCCCAATATTTCTCCATACAGGGCTATTGGTAAAACCCTTATTTATAATGACACAATTCCCGTTACCGTAGTTGGCATAGTGTCTGATATAGTGAAAACTACCGATCTGTATTTTCAAGAATTTATTTCCTCTGAATCAGCTGTAAATTTTGGGGAACAAAATCTTGTTGAAAGTGAAGATTGGTTTAATTCAAGTTCAAGCACCCAAGTATTTATAAAAATTGATAAGAAAATAAGTGCTCAGGCAATCGAGGATGGTCTAATGCAAATTGCGAAAGAGCATGCTCATTCCAAAACTCTTGAATATAGCAAGAATACTAGATTTTTGTTACAGCCATTTAGTGATCTTCATTTTAATTCAAAATATGGAGCTTTTGATGATAGTGAATACCTAGGAAATAGAAGTTTTCTATTGGGGCTATCATTGATTGCAATTTTTTTACTGCTCCTAAGTTGTATAAATTTTGTGAACTTGAATACTGCGCAAGGTATTAAACGTTCCAAAGAAATTGGTATTCGAAAAACCCTGGGTGGATCACGAAGGCAATTAATATTTCAGTTTTTGGGCGAGGCATTCTTCTTGACAATAATCTCAGCGGTTTTTTCCTTGTTTATTTCGGCAGCACTTATTCACATTTTCGACGACATGCTTCCTGGAAAATTGGACTATTCAATATTGGCAAGCTACAGATTTATTATTTTCAACTTTATTTTAATAGTCGTAGTTGCTTTCATGTCGGGATTCTATCCTGCAATAATACTGTCAAATTACAAACCTACATCCGTATTAAAGAATACTATTAATTTCGGCAAAAGGAAAACTTCTTTTCGAAAATCTCTTACCATTTTTCAATTAGTGGTTGCGCAACTTTTTATAATAAGCACGATAATAATAGGAAACCAGGTGTATTACTTAATTAATAAGGACATCGGGTTTAAAACAGATTCAGTTGTCAACCTTAGACTAAATGAGATTCCAGATATCAATAAGCGATTGATTTTTGCGAGAGAACTTAAACAAATTCCTAGTATTAAAGCCGTAAGTCTGGGAAGCGGTAGCCCCTTTCAAGCGATGATGGGCTTCCCAATGAAATTTAAGAAAAATGACGGTGAGACTACAGTTTTTGCTATAAAACTCGATGGCGACCTTGAGTATCGTAGCCTTTTCGAAATT
>JAESQF010000068.1 GCA_016765295.1 Oleispira sp. | reverse complement strand
TGAGGTTTCTAAATCACCATCATCAAATACACTTCTAGGATGTAAATAAAACGTCTCAGGGCTTGCCTCTGCAACGGGGTAATCATCAAAACTCTCATAACGGTCTTGAAATTTGATTTTCATATTCAAAGGTTTAGCGCCTACCAAGTCATTCACTTCACCCTTAAGATGAAGGTCAAACCACTTAAAAGTATTTTCCCACATCCTATTATCACCCAGCCCTAATAAAGGCGGCAGCAGTTCGGCCGTAGCGTGGGTGCCTGGCATTATGTCCATATATTTTGGTACTTCAAGTTGAGAGAACATATCCATTACACTATTGGGTTGAAATAAATTATCGCCATAGGCTTTACCAAAATAGATAGCGGTGCCATTTGCATTCAACTCATCAATATAACTATTAGGCGACCTTATCTCTGCCCAATCAAAAACCTCCTGTTGTCTTTCTAAATCTTGATCTATTAAAATTTCAACGTATTCAGAAACAATCGGATCTAAGCGCCCTAAAAGTTGGCCCGACAAATCTAGAATGGTAGCCCAAACTAAACGCGGGGTTTGATTTCCATACAATGAATCTTTAAGACTGCCCCAACCACTCATTGCCGAAACCGCTTTAATACGCGGGTCTTTTGCCGCGCCAATCACACTGATACCCGCGCCGTATGAAATACCACCCGCACCAATAGCGTTCTCATCTACCGGATAATTTTCAATTAGAAAATCAATAACGTTACTTAAATCAGCAATATCCTTGGGGCCTGCCGTATCCACCAAGCCACCTGACGTACCAAAACCTCGTGGTGCATAACTTAAAACAATATAACCTTGATCGGCCAACTGACCTGCCTGCTGAAGGTACTCGTATTCATTCAACGCCCAACTAGAAATAAAGATAATCGCCGGGGCTGGGCCGCTTAGATTATTGGGCACAAAAATATTACCATCGATATTAACCCCGTCTTCAGCAATAACAGAGATGTCATCATCAATCGTATAATTGTCTGATTGTGGGAAAACACCCTGGTTAAATATAGCCGCAGCAAAACTCAAAATAGGGATGAAATTATCATCGGCCTGAGCAGAGGCTGGGCTGGTGAGTGCTGAAATAGTAAATGCAGTTGTTAAAACCGTAGAGGCAATGAGTTTGTTAAACTTCCTTTCATTTAACTTCATGGCTAGCTCCTAATTTTCATTATTATTTTAGTAAGATTTTTAAATACCAAAATAAGCATAGGATTTAAGGAATAACATGTGAATAAGCGATCAGGACAGATCTATGCTTAATTAGGACAACCTTGTTGATCTAACATTCGAGTTTTATGTAAGCGATATTCATGGGGACTATTGCCGATGCTGCGCGAAAAAGCACTCGAAAATGAACTCGTATTTAAAAACCCAACTTTATTAGCAATGGCATCCAGACTTTCACGGGTTGTTGCAAGCAGCTCCTTTGCTCTTTCCATACGCAGCTTCACATATAAATCACGCCAATTTGTACCTTCCCGAAATAAACGCCGAGCAAGTGTTCGAGACGACATATTCAGTTTAGAAGCGATTATTTCTTTACTTATATTGCGGTAACCCGCGTCATTCAACAAGCGAGCAATACGTGCATGCATGCCCTGATTTTCTATAGATTTTTCACGTTTTTTATAGAGGTAATTTCTTGCTCGTTTAAACAAAATATTTGATAGAAAGCTATTACCCAAGGGAAACTCTAGATTCAATACGCTAATATGGCTATGCAAATAATTAGTAGACTGTTGAAACTTAACCCCACAGCCATACTGCACCCCGACCTTCGTCATACCCGGCAACTCTGCCCCGATAAAACCTACCTCTGTCGTTAAGCCGGGCAGACCGGCTAACACATCTTCCTGCAAGACGATTGTCGCTCCCATGGATCGCCCTAAAATAAATTGCGCCGCATCATCAGAGAGGTCAGCTGAGACCTTATAGGTGGTAACAATTTTACCGTCTTGGATACGTGGAAACACTGTTATGAAATCATGATCCCCGGATAAAAAATTGGTCATGGCTTTAACGATTTGTTTAGCAGAGCGACTTGCAACAAGCACCTGACCAAACAAGCCAAAAGAATTCGCATTGCACATATTGCCTATATTCAGGCCAAGTTCAAAGGGGTGATGGGGTAATAACTCGAGCAAATTTTGAATAACGATTAATTCTTGGTTTAACGATGGGTCTTTCTGTTCCAGCAAGCTTTCAGTGATATCACTGCCGCGAAGTATCGCTTCGATTGCTAGCCCTTCTGATTGTGCGTAATAAATTAAAATGGCTACTTGTGAACTTCCCCAACCGGGCAATCGGACATTAGTGTTCATTTCTTTATCGCTATTTTTATTATATTCCTTTGATAGTAGCACTCTTAGAAATCTTTGCAAAAGCAGACTTTTTAACAACAAATAAAAAACAAATGTTATTTTTAATAAAATAAATAAATTATCGTTATAAAAAATAATAATAGATAATTATACTGACTGGGCCATATACGACTACTTATTCAGATGCCGAATAAAAAAACACTACTTACGGCATAGATAAATCATGAGCATCTAGCTTCTACTGACAGATGTTTTTTCTGGTATTTATGTTTATTTTTAATATTCATAAAACGTTTCAGCTGAAGCTATTTATTAATCGAATTAACCACCTTTCCACTGGCCTACAATAACCCCTCAACAGCCATAGCCACACGACGATCAAACTCCACAATCATTTTTAAAAAATGGTATTCCGCCGAATTAATCGGCCCAGCCAAAGTCGTGATTTTATCGACTAATTTATCATTAGGATCACCTAAATCGAAGGGAGGACTAAAAGAAGATCCAGAATAATACGAAATTAAAAAAGACAGCGCTAAATCATACTCTGAACATTATTTCGCCCAGCGTGCTTAGCATCATACAAGGCAGCATCTGCCCGACCGATGCGAAACTCCACCGACTCATCACCGATAAACTCAGACACCCCAAAAGAGGCGGTTACATTGATCGCTTCGGGCTGCTCTACCAGCGCCGAACTCTCTATCGCCTTGCGTAACCTTTGCGCGGTTAAGTTGGCCACCTGCAACGAGGCATTGGGCAAGATCACCAAGAACTCTTCGCCGCCGTAACGAAACAACGTATCTTCGCCGCGTAATAACGGCTGAATCCTTTTTACAAACGCCACCAATACCGTATCACCCACATTGTGGCCATAGGTGTCGTTGATGTTTTTGAAATGGTCGATGTCTATTAATACGATGCTTAAATTCTCGGCATGTCGGTTATTGCGATTTGCCTCTTGCTGCAGCCGCACCATACCAAAATTACGGTTATACAGGCCGGTCATTTCATCGTGAATGGCCATCTCTTTTATTTTTTCAAACGAATCCAACAGATTTTTTTTCAGTGCTCTGGCGCGGTGTTTTTGTTCGATAGCGTCGGTAAAATAGCCGTTCGCCGAACGTCGAAATAAGTGAAATACTACTGCCATCAGCACTATGCCAATGGCCAAATTAAAATGAGCGACATCGCCCAGCCATAAAAAAAAGACCCACGCGGGTAGTAATGAAAATAAAGAGTGATTAACGGCCGTCATCAGGGCAATTGTGCAGACCGAACTCACCCCAACCAATATCACATAATTATATAATTGCCCCTGCAATGCGTTGGTATGAAATACCACCACAGATGAGCCCCATATCAATGCGCACAGGATCAACAGCAAAAGTTGCCCATTTTTCCAGCGGTCTCTGTTTTCAAGGGATATATTTTTCTTAAGGTATATACCGCAATACAGCCAGGAAGCGCCATCAAATACCGATATCAGCAACCACCAAGATAGCAGGGTCACTGAGGGCACAAAGTCATACATGAGGTACACCAAAAAACCGCCTATCACTGGACTGGTCAGGTTAAGGGTGCGCTGCTTTATGGCAAGAACTTCTGTCCTTTCCCGCAGCACGGCCAGAGCCAGAGCCGCTTCATCTATCTGTGGTGATGGATCTAGTTCGAATTGTTTCATTAATGGGCCGTTCCCAGGCAAACCTGTGAGTCCCGCATCGCTACGGGCACTCATTAACTATAGCAGCCTAACTATACTGGGTAAGATTGGTTTTCAAGATCGCTTCAATATTGCGTTCAGCCAATGCCGTAATGGTTAAAGATGGATTCGCCAAACAAGAGCCAGGGATTAAAGTGCCGTCCATAACATAAAGATTGTTATAACCATGCAATCGACCATAAGCGTCGGTTGCCAAGCCTAAGGGTGCGCCCCCTAAAGGATGAGCGGTACGACTTCCTGAAGGCTCAGAAATCAAAATCGGAACACCACTAAAGCCGCCATTCACCTCATTCAAATGATCAACCGCATGGCGGTGGGCCGCAATCGACTTATCATTGGCATCGCTGGGCCAGCTCAGTGATAATCCTTTGTCTTCTGAATAGCTGAAGGTGCCTGGCCCGGGATTAGTCTCATCAAAAAACACACCCAGCTGCACCAACGAATGGGTATCGATACCGGTGGGGAAATAAGCACACTCAATACTCAGCGGACCATACGGATTATTAAAATCTTCCAACGTCACATTTAACGGCGCCGCCTGATTAGGGCCAGTAGCTTCGGGAATAGTACGTGCCCAAGTCACGCCACCATTATTACCAATATTGCTGCCAACGTATTCATTCAAGTTGGGCAGATCACCGGTCGACTTGGCTTTCAATAACAACTTATTGGTACCCACGGTACCCGCCCCTAAAAATAAGTGCTCGCAATCAATGGTTAAATAAGACTGCACCCAACCCCATGGGCTGATAATTTTTGCCTGCACACGGTAAGTACCATCATCATTCATGCTGATGCGTTCGACCTCGGTTAAGGGCGAAATCTCTAAATTGCCGGTATCGAGAGCAGGCTGCAAATAGCTTTGCACCAAGGTTTTTTTACAGCCGTTATTATTGCCATAAATAGTTTCACCGATGAGTGCCGATTTTTTAATCTCGCCGTTTAACTCCTGACGAATAATATCGAAATCATAAGCACACGATGTTTTGCGAGTTTCATAACCGGCCTTATGTGCATGATCGGTGAAAATTCGCGCATAGCGATAATAGTCTGACTGATAAATATCATCCGGAATTTCAGAGGCACCAATCATGGCTTCTGCCAATGGATAATATTTAGATTCAAACTCATCGGTATCGACAACGCCGGCAAAGATAGACTGCAAAACATGGCTCGGTGAACGTACCGTGACACCCCCATAAACAATAGAACCGCCGCCAACGGCCGCACCCTGATACATACGTAAGCCATCAAAATCTGCGTAATCCAATACACCTGCGTATTTTATAATCGGCGTATCTATCCGCACAGGAGGAGACGCAATGTTTTTAAACCAACTACTGCGATGGTCGGCCGGGATATTAGCACTGAATATATTATGCAAAGGTCTAGGATCAGGCTTCCACCATTGCCCGCGTTCAAGCATCAAGGTTTGCACACCCGCTTCGGCTAGCCTCAAGCCACTTACCGCACCACCAAACCCAGAGCCGATCACCAAAGCCTTAACATTGCGATGGCTAATTTGCGGGCGCAATACCGACATAGCCGATGCTTGCGAAGCCCCCACGGCTGCCCCAATTGCTGATAGTTTTAAAAACTGTCGACGTGATTTATTATTATTCATCCTATTCCCTTAAAATATAAAAACGATAAGCGCGCACATAATGCATGAGGGGAATACTAAATAAAATATTTTTTTATTTTTTCGTAAATTATTTTTGGAGTAATGTGAAGTGAACGGCTTAACCAAAACTTCGAGCCAGAGTCAGAATTTCTTTTCGATGCAGCGATATCATTGTCAGCTGTTGATTACTGCTGACATGCTGATGGGAAGGATCGAGCTTTTGGTAAGCAGGCAGCTCCTCTAAAGGAGGTAGATCGGCATTAGGGTCCAGTACGCGAACACTGTGATACAGACCGATATTTTCAATATCAAGCAGACTTAGCTCACCTGCAGAGGGCAAGTGCCACTGGCCTAAATTCCGCAGTACTTCTACATACTCTTCTTGTAAGTTCCACTTTTTCAGCAGAATAAGACCTAAAGATTTACTGTATTCTTTACAGAGTTTAAAAAATGCTTTGGTATCCGGCTTGTCGTCAACGTCTCGAAAGGCTGACAATACAGCCAAAGTTCCCACTTCACTCAACAGTGCCGCCATCGTTGCTTGGCCTGGTGTCTTGTATCCCAGATATTTAGCTAAAAAGGTGCTCATTGAGGCTTTAAGAACCATACGCTGCCAGCTCAATTTGAATAGCTTGCTAAGCTGTGGGTGATTAAGGGTAAAAAGGCTTTTTATGCTGTGCAGCATAACCACCCGATCAACCTCTTCTAGGCCTAACAGGGCAATAACATCCTGAATACTTTGTGCAGGTACCTGAGTTCTATAAAGAGGGCTCGCGGCAATTTTCATTAATATCGCGCAAAGACTAGGGTCCATACAAATCAGCTCTGCTAGATCGTTATGACAAACGTTAAGGTCGGCAACGGCAGTGCGTATTTTCAGCGTTAAACTGGGTAATGAAGGTAATTGCTCTTGATCGTGTAATACCTGATTGATGACAATGCTATATATGCTGTAACTTTGCTTTTGAAGTCCCCCATCCGTTTGCATGTCGTTGCCTAGCCCCAAAAGAAATTAAACCACTACTAAAATATTAGCCTGTCGTGCAATATTTCTTAGATTGAATAACGCTAATGGCGGGCATCTTCTTATTAAACGGTTGTATGTGGTGGCCTACGCAATACCAAACAGGCAGCCCGGTAGGGCTCGTGGATATGGCCGCTTCTTTTGTCACCGATATCATTCTTCTGCCAGTTGATTTACTTGTTGAAGATCCTGGCGGCTCAAAAGAAGTACTTTGCGAGATCAAGTGGGGACCTTAATAAATAGATGCGCACTTTCAAGCAATAAGTTCAAGTGAGTAAAAATGAAAAAAATATTTTCCTTAAGTTCAACGAGAACTGCGATGTAGAGATTATTGAAAAGAAAGAAGAGACTTTTGTTCAAGAAATTTAAGCAATTAGGATTTTATACAATACCTTGTACTCCTTCCCCCAGCAGCTAACTTCTCGATACAACCTTTCTCTAATAAATCAGCTAAATGACGAGTCGCAGTCGCTTTACTTACTTTTGCTACTTTTTGATATTGCGATGCACTAATACCATCAACAAATCCCCTCTCTTTTCCCTCAACACCAGCGCCATCCAACAGGCGATTTAAAACCTTAACTTGCTCAACACTCAAACCTGAATCGTGATGCCTTTGCCAAAACTGAGTTTTCAATAAAGTACCATCAATAATATTCATCGCATTATTGATACTGGCATCCAAAGTATCAAAAAACCAAAGCAACCAAGGCGTAAGATCGTTAGCAGAATCAAAAGACTGGCTTTGCTCTAATATCTGATAATAACTTTTTCGATTTTCCAATATAGCAACCGACATAGCGTAAAGCCGAATACTCTGACTATCTGCCTGAGCGAGTGCCATATCAGTAAGCGCACGAGTGATTCGGCCATTACCATCGTCAAAGGGATGCAAGGTCACGAACCAAAAATGCGTAATGGCAGCGCGTAATAATGGATCGAAATCAGATTGCTGGCCGCTTTGATTAAACCAAGTAATAAATTTATCTAACGCCTTCTCGAGCTGATCTCTTGGTGGTGCTTCAAAATGAACAGTTTGCCGATCAAGCCGCCCTGAAACCACTTGCATAGGCTCATCGCCGCGCAACTTACCAACAATAATAGTTTGAGATGACCACTCATCTTCCTTTGGTGATGGAAAAAGCCACTCATGCCATTGAAATAAACGCTGCACGGTAAGCACCGCATCTTGATTCTGCAATGCATCCAACATCATTACCGCAAGACCTTCAGAGCGATCTGAAGTCGGATAAGGTTGATTTGATGACAAACCTAAATGCTTCGCCAGAGAAGAACGCACAGACTCAACATTCAATTGCTCATTCTCAATCGCTGAAGAGGCAATGATATTAGCCAATAGGTTATCAAGAGACTGCTCCGAATCATGAAATGAGCCATCATTGCTACTATCGCTTACACGGGAAGCTGTTACAGAGGCCTTTCCAAGTAGCACACCTAGCTTCAGCCGTGTATCACGTAAACGAGGCTGAACTAGCTCATCCTGCCACTGAAAGTCAGTCCAGTCGGGGCTTTGCCATATCCATCTTTCTGTAAAGTTCACTATCTAACCGCCTACTCAATACGAAGTGAGCCGAATATAACCCATATTCGGCTCACATTATGAGCCTATAATAGACCTTATTCGGCTCAGTATGCAATTAGCTATACGATAAATTAATCACACTCTGATTGCAGCCAACAATAAAAGCTTAGATCCTCCTATAATTAACCACCTTGCCACTAGCCCACAACAACCCCTCAACCGCCAAGCCCAAATCCATGCCCTCACCCAACCACTTAGTTACCGCCGTATTCTCATCAATGCCCTCAAAAATCCCCCTTGGCAAAGACGGCTCCAATACCGACTCATCACAACAAGCACAAGTAAACTTAGCGGGGTTACGCGCAATAACCTGATCTTCTTTACTCCTTAAAGGTGGGCGATTAAAAGGCGCATCAAAATAACGATCCATCGTAGAAAAACACAAACGCTCAGCAAAGCGCACAGGCTTTTCAGACACCTGAACTTTTAATAAAGGCTTAACCGCCAAAAAGAACTTACCCCGATGCAAGTCCCTATGATGATACCTACAAAGAGTCACCAAATTATCTAACTTAGTCTCACCACCATCCGCCCAATGTTTAATATGGTGCCCCTCAACATAACGCGAATCACAACACCCCGGAAACTGACAACATCCACCATCACGCACCGCCAACGCCCGCGACATACCTGCAGGAATCACCCGACTACGACGGCCAATATCCAACACATTTCCCATACCATCCTGCTCAACCACCAACAAACCCGCATCACACGCCAACCGTCGCGCCGCATCAGGCAACAACCAACGGCCATCAAGATTATCTTGTGGGCCAGCTTCACCAGCACCCTGGTGAACATGCAGCACCAACTGACAACGCTCATGCCCCTTCAACGTAGAAAACAAAGCCCCGTCATCAACATCACCCGTCTTATCGCCAAGATCACCCGCACCTGCCAGAAAATTTTCAGCAATCGCTACCAAAGCATCCGCCCGACGCTGAGGAAACGTAAGCCTCTCTTCTTTTAATAACTCATCATTAGCTAAATCATCTTTTTTATAATCAGAAAACGTTTCAGCTGAGGCCGTGTGAAAACGCATCATTTGAGGCACAATACGCACTTCGGAAATAAGAATAATATAGTGATGCGACATAAAAACGGTGAAGATAGATTTCAAACTACTTTACTTCCAGA
>JAESQF010000067.1 GCA_016765295.1 Oleispira sp. | reverse complement strand
TCCGTTTTAGCCAAGGAAGAGCGTGTATTTCAGTTGATGCTCTTCACCTTGGTAATAAGCTTCAACTTTTGGGTTCATTATCTTGAACCAAAGTGGTGGAAATAGAGCCAGTACAACCATAGTCGCGTAACCACTTGGGAGTTGTGGACTGACCTCGTGATGGCGTAATACTTGATAGCGGCGCTTGGGGTTGGCGTGATGATCTGAATGACGTTGCAGCTGGAAAAGAAATAAGTTAGTCAGTAGATAGTTACTATTCCAAGAGTGTTCGATATTGGTTCTTTCATAACGACCATTGTCTAGCTTTCTACGGTGTAAGCCGTAATGCTCAATGTAATTAATGACTTCTAATAGCGAGAAAGCAACAAAGCTCTGGGCAAAGAAATATACTACCCCAGTCCAGCCCCAGAGCGCTCCGCAGGCAGCTGCAAAAATGAAGCTGATGCTATACCACCAGATTAATTCATTGCTAAAACTAAAAAGGCTTTTGCCTTTTCGTTTTAGTTTTTTGGCTTCTAATTTCCAAGCATTTAAGAAGTTGTGGAGGTAAGCATGAGGCAAGAATGCGTACAAACTTTGGCCATAGCGAGATGAGGATGCATCTTCAGGGGTCGAAACGTTTACGTGGTGGCCACGCACATGTTCAACTTTAAAGCCGCCATAAGTTACGCATGAAAAAAGCATCCCCCCTGCTAATTGTTCAATGAGAGGGTCTTTATGAATCAACTCATGGCCAACGTTAATCGCCACAATAGCACCGACTGTGCCAACCGAAAGTACCCAGCCCAGTTGGCCAATCCAGCTCAATTCAGCTGCCATTAAAATGTGGCCGCCATAGAATATTGTTGCAATCTGCATGGGTAGGCACAGCAGTGTGAGAATGCGATAGAACACTTCTTTAGAGAGTGCGGGCACTTGATTTTTTTCATCGGGATTGACTGGATCTTGGCCAATAATGTGATCAAAAATAGGCACCAAAACAAAGACAAAAACGAGGGTGGTAAAGGCAAATAAATCCTTATAGCCGTATTGATTACCGAGCCAAACTGAGGCTAGAAGAATGAGTGAGGGCAATGTCACTAATAGATAAGCGTATTTTTTTATTGATGCTGACATCATGCTTTTCTCCTTTGGATTACATTCCAAATATTGTTGTTTTGTAGGATTGTAGGACATTTATGGATCTGGAGTGATTGTTTTGCAAGTAATGCTTATTATATGATTAAAAAATACTCAGTTTTGTTGCTGTTTGGGGGGAGGTGTCAGGCTGGATTGAGGCTAAAGAAAAATAGTGTAAAAGGGCATGATATAGGGATTTCAGGACGAAGTAGCTGTGGTAGACTTAGTCGTTTGCATATAGATGTAGGGTAAATAGTTAATCCGATGAGTTTTAATGCGCCCAAAAGTATGGCCGAGCAAATCGCTCAGCACCTAGCGAATCAAATAATCTCTGGTCAGCGAGTTGCCAATGAGCGTATTCAGGAGCTGAAAGTTGTCGATGAGCTCGATGTGAGTCGAGGCTCTGTGCGTGAAGCATTGCTACTGATGGAGAGACGACACCTTGTCGACATAGTGCCAAGACGGGGTGCGATGGTCGCCGAAATAACCGCTGATTCGGTTGAGAACTTGTTTGATGTATTTGGTATTTTAGTCACTCGCCTGGCGGTATTGGTTGCTCAACGCTGGCAAGATAATGAATTGGCAGAACTTATTCAGCATCTCAGCGAGTTGCAACGGATTGCTGAGCAAGAAGATAGAGAAGAATTTATGGCGCAAGTATTTTTGTTACTGGGTATGGCTTATCCATTAGCGCGTAATGAATATTTGCATGAGCTATTGGTCAATATGCAGCCGGCTGTGCACCGCTGTTATGCTTTGGCGCAACGATATAAGCCGAATGATGGGCAGGCAGCCTTGGTATTTTTCTCAGCGTTGATGACGGGAGTCACAACTCGAGAAGTTGAATTACTTCCTGGTGCAGTAAAGCAGTACTTTGATCATCAGTTAGCGCTGGTATTAGCCGCGCTGAATGCAGCTTGTTAAATAAGAATCTGATACAAGATTTTGAATAAAAAATAATTAATTAGGATAGACAGGTTATGCGCCTAAAGGCCATCAAACTGGCAGGATTTAAATCGTTTGTAGACCCAACTTATATACCGTTTCCAACTAATATGACGGGTATTCTTGGGCCAAATGGTTGTGGGAAATCAAATACTATTGATGCAGTGCGCTGGGTTATGGGCGAAAGCTCGGCCAAGAACCTGCGTGGTGAATCAATGACGGACGTTATCTTTAACGGTTCCGCTCAGCGTAAACCTGTCAGTAAAGCCAGTGTTGATCTTATTTTTGATAATAGTGACGGCACCTTGCGAGGTGAATACGCCGCTTTTGCTGAGGTGGCGTTACGCCGTCAGGTAACTCGAGAAGGGCAATCAACCTACTATCTCAATGGTACTAAGTGTCGTCGAAAAGACATTACTGATATTTTCTTGGGCACAGGTTTAGGTGCTCGTTCGTATTCGATTATCGAGCAAGGCATGATTTCGCGCTTGATCGAATCGAAACCTGAAGAGCTACGGGTTTTTATTGAAGAAGCCGCGGGTATTTCAAAATATAAAGAACGCCGCCGCGAAACTGAAAATCGTATGCGCCGCACTAATGAAAACTTAGAGCGCCTGCAAGATATTCGTGACGAAATGGAACGTCAGTTAGCGCATCTTCATCGTCAAGCTCAAGCGGCAGAAAAATACAAAGAATATAAAGCGGAAGAGCGCCTTAAAAAAGGTCAGCTGCAGGCACTTAAATGGCAAGTTTTAGATGTTGATTATCGTAAGCGTGAATTAGAAATTGCCGAACTGGATGTTCAGTTCGAAGCGAAAATGGCCCAGCAAACATCAGCGGATGCGGCGATTGAAGAGCGTCGCGAAAGCCATCATGAACGTACAGAAGTTTTTAATAGTGCTCAAGGTAAGTATTACGAAGTCGGTTCTCAGATAGCCCGTCAAGAGCAAAAGCTTGAGCATCAAGCGCAAATGAGTTTACAGCTTTCACAAGACCTAGCAGAAACAGAGAAGGGTATTTTAGAAACCCAGCGCGCTTTGGAAGAAGATCAACTCAAGCTTGAGGATGTTAACGAAGAGTTAATGATGCTCGAGCCCGAGCTAGAAGTATTATTAGCCAGTGAAGAAGAAGCAGGTGAAGAATTAATTCTTGCTGAAGAAGCGATGCACGCTTGGCAGCGCGGTTGGGATGAATTCACCCAGAAAGCCAGTGCCCCAGCACGGCAGGCGGAAGTTGCTCAAAGTCGTATTCAAAATTTAGAACAACAGCTAACCCGTTTACAGCAACGAATTGAGCGCTTAGACGAAGAAAAACGCCAACTGATCTCTAACCCCGAAGCAGAAGAGATTATATTCTTACAAGAGCAAATTTCAGAACATGAAATGCAACTTGAAGAACAGCAGATGGCGGGTGAAGATTTTGGCGAGCATGTTAATGTGCAGCGTGAAAGTATTGAAGGTCTTCGTCGCAAGCTAGACGAGGGTCGTGGCGAATTACAGCAAGTGCAAGGGCGAAAGGCTTCATTAGAAGCATTGCAGCAAGCAGCGAAAGGCGAAGGCAATAAAGCCGTTAGTCATTGGCTTGAAAGCCATCAATTATCGCGCAAGGCCCGTTTATCAGAAAAAATTCACGTTGAAAGCGGTTGGGAAAAAGCCGTTGAAATGGTGCTGGGTAATTATTTACAAGCCGTTATTATCGATGATCTAGATCCTGTGCAGCATTGGGTTGATGGTTTAAAAGACGGTGAAGTGATCTTATGGGCGAATGCTAACAGTTCTCACAATGAGACTAGTACCGCTAATTTGTTAGCTTCTAAGGTAACGGGGGATGTCAATGTCAGTTCCCTTTTTGCAACGGTACAAATCGCGGATAGTTTATCGCAAGCGATGTCTCGTCGTAATCAGTTATCAAATGACCAGTCGATTATTACCCCTGAAGGATTGTGGTTAGGAAAGTCTTGGCTGCGGGTTGCTAAAGACGGAGAAGGTAATGGCGGTATTCTTGAGCGCCAGCAAGAGTTAG
Organism: Oleispira sp.; assembly: GCA_016765295.1. GTDB lineage: Bacteria > Pseudomonadota > Gammaproteobacteria > Pseudomonadales > Oceanobacteraceae > Oleispira. The sequence goes on along the minus strand of JAESQF010000067.1, from coordinate 14,977 downwards.
AAGCACTAGAAGTACGTTTTGAAGATTTAGACATCAGCGTTGAAGAATGGGAAGTTGATCTGGATGCAGAGCAGCTTAAACTTAGAAACCTAGAACAGCAGCGTGAAGTACAGCAAAAAGAAATGGCGGCTTATGCTCGCCAGTTAGCTGAATTTCAATCTCAGCTATCAGGTAAGCAAGCGCGTGCGGAACAGCTGGCCTTGCGCACCGACAAAATTAGCAATGAGCTGATAGAAGTTAATGAACTGCAAGCTTTAGAGCGTGAGCAAATAGCGGAAGCGCGTATCCAATGGCAAGAAGCCATGGAAAATATGGACCAAGATGCGGATGAACGCAGTCGTTTGCAGTCTGAGCGTGAAAATACCACGACTCGAATTGAAAGTGCGCGTATGAACGCGCGCCAAGAAAAAGATCAAGCGCATCAACTGCAGTTACGTCAGCAAGGTTTTAGCAATCAGCAGCAAAGTTTGTCGCAAGCGGTAGAGCGCTTACATCAACAAATGCAACGCAGTAATGAGCGAAAGTCTCAAATTCAACAAAACCAAAATCGTGATCATGATTCTGATCTTGATGAATTAAAAATGCAGTTAGAAGAGCTGTTAGAAAAGCGCCTTGATGCTGAAGAAATCATGAGCGCTGCCCGTCGTGAATTAGAAGCGGTGGATGCAGAACTTAGACAATTCGAAAAAGACCGTGCTGTTGCCGAAAAAGCCGGTTTAGATTTGCGTACCAAGCTAGAGCAAGTGCGTATGGAAACCCAATCATTAGAAATTCGTCGCAGTAGCTTAGTAGAAAAACTGACGGAAGATGAATTAACCCTGGAAGAAGTGATTGAGCACCTTCCAGAAGACGCTGATATCCAGATATGGGCTGAAGAACTTGATCGTATTGCTGAGCGAATTCGTCGTTTAGGGGCAATTAACCTCGCGGCGATTGATGAATATAAAATTCAGTCGGAACGTAAAATCTATCTTGATGCTCAGCATGAAGATTTAGAAAAAGCATTAGCAACATTAGAAAATGCTATTCAAAAAATTGACCGTGAAACACGAACCCGCTTTAAAGAAACGTTTGATAAAGTGAATTCAGGTTTGGCAGAATTGTTTCCGAAAGTATTCGGTGGTGGCCATGCAAGCTTAGAGCTTGTCGGTGATGATTTATTGAATGCGGGTGTGGCTATTATGGCGTCGCCTCCAGGTAAGAAAAACAGTACCATTCATCTGTTATCCGGTGGCGAGAAAGCATTGACCGCTATTGCGTTAGTATTCTCTATTTTCAAATTGAATCCAGCCCCTTTCTGTATGCTGGATGAAGTTGATGCACCATTAGATGATGCCAACGTTGGACGTTATATACGTTTGGTAAAAGCGATGTCAGAAAAAGTACAATTTATTTATATTACTCACAATAAAATCGCCATGGAAAAGGCCGATCAGTTGATGGGTGTAACCATGTATGAGCCGGGTGTCTCGCGTTTAGTTTCGGTTGATATTGAAGAAGCGGCGAAAATGGTAGAAGCGTAATTTTGAAATTAGAATATGAAGAGCCAACGAATATTAAGGAAAATATTATGGGCAATGTTATGGATGAAATGATAATAAATATAATGCAGAAAGTAAGCGTGAAGGTGGAACAATGGAACTAAATCTACGCACAATTTTGGTTGTTCTGGGTGCTTTAGTGATGCTAGGGATTTTATTTGATGGTTTTCGACGGATGCGCCGTGCTCGTCAAGAAGCGTTAAGTCTTGATGTGAAAGGAGATTTTAAATTTCCTGAGCAGAGCTTTTCATCTGAGCTACCGAATGGTGGCGCTAGAGTGGTTGGCGAGCGTAATGCAGAAGAGTTATTGGAAGATACGAAAAATTTCCGTGATCAGTTAGATGGACTACCGAGTATTTCAGCATTAGATCAGCTGGAAGAAAAAGCGGCAGATGAATTAGATCCTGCCATTCAAGATAGTCTTCATGAAGAGCGCATTTATGCTGGCGAGCCTGATTTTCAGCATGATAGCTATGAGCAAAAAGTTGAAACTCCAGTAATTAAAAGCCCAGAAGTTGAAGCTTCAACAGTTGAAAGCCCAGATGTAGTGGAACTTGAGGTCGAAGATGGGCTTCAGGCAGAAGAGAAAGTACTTTTGAATGATCCTGTTACCCCCAAAGCCAAGCCACTTAATTTAGATGAGCACGTTCCACTTTTGATGGATGTCGAAGAGCTAGGCAAAGAGTTAGAGCCTCAAGTCAGTCGGGAAGCAGAATGTACTGATGGTGAAGAAATCGAGTTAAGTATTGAAGATATTCCAAGTATTGAAGCATCTGTCGCTGGAATTTCTGAAATACTGGCGCCTCAGGTTACTGATGAAGAGCCTCAATTGGTTAAGAAAGCTGTAATAGATGATGGCCGACAAGAAGCCGCTGAATTGATGGCACAGGCTGCTTATGCCCCGGTGAAGAAACCTGGAGCGAATGCAGAACGACTCGCCAACCGACCGGATTCAGAACTCATTCTAGTAACGTATGTAATTCCTCATGACGAAGAAGGCTTTTGTGGTGAAGATATTCTGTATTTGGTGAATAGTTGTGATTTGCGCCACGGGGAAAGGGAAATATTTTACCGCTTCGAGCAAGAAAATGGTGAAGGTCCTATTCAGTTCTCAATGGCAAACTCGCTTAACCCTGGAACATTTAATCCGGAGACGTTATTACATGAACGCATCTATGGGGTGAGTTTATTTATGAGTTTACCAGGGCCAAAGAAAGCGATGGACGCTTTTGAAGCGATGACAGAAATGGCTTCGGTTATTGCGCGCAATCTGGGTGGTGATGTGCATGACGAAACTCATAGCATTATGGCTTTACAAACGATTGAGCATAATCGCCAGCAAGTTCGTGATTTTGTTCGTAAGCAAAAGCTTGCGGGTAAGAAGTAGCAAAAATATTAAACGTATTATTAATAATAGAATTTAATGCAGTATTAAGATTTATGACGATTACCGCTGAAATAACCAAGCGTATTTACACATTACGAGAACAGTTGAATAACTACAGTCATCAATACTATGTATTGGATGACCCTAGTATTCCAGATGCTGAATATGATCGTCTATATCGTGAATTAGAAGGTTTTGAAAAAGATTACCCAGAGGTAATGACTGCAGACTCGCCTACACAAAAAGTAGGAGCTGCACCATTAGCCAGTTTTACTCAAATAACTCATGAAGTTCCGATGTTATCTCTAGATAACGCGATGAATGAGAGCGAGTTAATTGATTTTGAGCGTAAAGTAAAAGATAGATTGAAAGGTGATCTAAAGGGTACAGAGCAGTTAGAGTATGCTTGTGAACCCAAGCTCGATGGTCTGGCGGTGAGTATTCTGTACGAAGATGGCCAGCTGGTACAAGCGGCGACTCGGGGTGATGGCTCTACCGGAGAAAACATTACTTTAAACGTACGCACCATTAAAAACGTTCCACTTTCATTGCGCGGTACTGATTTCCCGAAGCGCTTAGAAGTGCGTGGTGAAATCTATATACCCAAAGCCGGCTTTGAAAAACTCAATCAAACGGCTCGTGAAAATGATGGCAAAGTTTTTGCCAATCCTAGGAATGCGGCGGCAGGTTCATTGCGCCAATTAGATTCACGTATCACTGCTAAACGCCCGTTAGAGTTGTGTGCTTATAGTATTGGTGTGGTTTCTGAAGAATTCGATTTACCCAAAAAACACGAAGCTATCTTACAGCGCCTGAAGCATTGGGGCTTAAAGATTAATAGTGATATGGCTGTGGTTCAAGGCATTCAAGCTTGTGTCGATTACTTTGCAGAATTGGGTGGTAAGCGTGATGGCCTAGATTACGATATTGATGGCATTGTTTTCAAAATAAATGATTTGAAAATTCAGCAGAAATTAGGTTTTGTTGCGCGCGCACCGCGCTGGGCAATCGCTGCTAAGTTTCCTGCTCAAGAAGAAATGACTTTATTAGAAGGGGTTGATTTTCAAGTCGGCCGAACCGGTGCATTAACCCCTGTTGCTCGTTTAAAAGCGGTGCATGTAGCGGGCGTTATAGTGAGTAATGCAACCCTGCATAATATGGATGAGATTGCTCGTCTAGGCGTTAAAGTAGGGGATACGGTTGTTATTCGACGGGCAGGGGATGTAATTCCGCAAGTCGTTTCTGTGGTTATGGATCGTCGTCCAATAGATACTGTTGCTATTGAAATGCCACTAAACTGCCCTGTGTGTGATTCTAAGGTCGAAAAGATTGCCGGTGAAGCCGTTGCTCGCTGCAGTGGTGGTTTATATTGCGCCGCTCAGCGCAAGGAAGCGATTAAACATTTTGCGTCGCGTAAAGCTCTCGATGTAGATGGCTTGGGCGATAAGTTGGTTGAACTGTTGGTCGATGCAGGCTTGATTGATTCTTTCGATGATCTATTTCATTTACAGCTCGAAGATGTAGCAAAGCTAGAGCGCATGGCAGAGAAATCGGCACAAAATTTATTGACCTCACTTGAGAGTGCTAAAGCAACAACTCTGGGTCGTTTTTTATATGCGTTAGGTATTCGTGAAGTTGGGGTAACTACTGCGCAAAATCTAGCAGATCATTTTGGCTTTTTACAGAGAATTCAACAAGCAGACGAGGCAACGTTATTAGCCGTTCCTGATGTCGGTGAAATTGTAGCGAAGCATTTATTATCTTTCTTTGCCGAACCGCATAACCAAAGTATTATTGAGCAGTTATTAAAAGTAGGTTTATCTTGGCCAGAAAGTGAACCAGTATCGGCTGAAGAAATTGCAGGCTTGCCTTTAGCGGGTAAGGTCTATGTAATTACAGGTTCGTTGTCCGAAATGGGAAGAGATGATGCAAAAAATCATCTTCAAACATTGGGTGGCAAGGTGACCGGCAGTGTTTCTGCTAAGACCAGCTGTTTAGTCGCGGGTGAAAAAGCAGGTTCTAAATTAACGAAAGCGCAAGGATTGGGCATTGAAATTTTGGATGAGGCAGAGTTTATTGAACTGTTGCGTCACCATGGAGTTGAAGGTGTTTAAGCTTATTGTTTTGTTTCCAGTTTTCTTACTGTTATTTGGTTGTGCTACCGCACCACCAGCGAATGTAGAGGATGTGTGTGAGATTTTCGATGAATATTACGACTGGTATAGCGCATCGAAGCAAGCGGAGAAAAACCACGGTGTTCCCATTGGCGTAACGATGGCTTTTATACATCAGGAATCAAGATTTGTAGAAGATGCACGACCGCCACGAGAGTGGTTCTTATGGATTTTTCCTGGCTCTTATCCCTCATCCGCTTATGGCTATACTCAAGCATTAAATGGCACCTGGTACGAATATCAGAAGAAAACCGGTCAATGGAGCGCAGACCGTGATGATTTTGTTGATGCGGTCGATTTTATTGGTTGGTATAACGCCCAAACCAGTAAGCGTACGGGCATTAAAAAACACGATGCTTATCGTTTGTATCTCGCTTATCACGAAGGTGCGGGGGGCTATTTAAAAGGTAGCTACAATAAAAAACCTTGGTTAATCGATGTCAGTCGTAAAGTAGAGCGACGTGCAAATATGTACAACCGACAATTATTAGAGTGTCGCGATACTCTCGATAGTGGCTGGCTGTGGCGTACGTTATTTGGTGAATCTACGATTAACCAATCTAAAAATCTAAAATTTGCGGGCTAGCCGCAGCGGTATCCATTAATTAAGAAGTAGGAGCCAGAAATGTCAACTCTCGATCGTTTAATTGCTAGTAATAAAGAGTGGTCAGAAAAAATCAATAAAGAAAATCCTGATTTTTTTGCCAATTTAAGCAAACAGCAAAACCCTGAGTATTTATGGATAGGTTGCTCTGATAGTCGTGTTCCGGCGAACCAAATTGTCGGTTTAATGCCCGGTGAAGTTTTTGTACATCGTAATGTTGCGAACCAAGTTATTCACTCAGATTTGAATTGTTTATCAGCGGTGCAGTTTGCTGTTGAAGTATTAAATGTGAAACATATTATCGTTACCGGACATTACGGTTGTGGTGGTGTTCACGCGGCCTATGATAATACTCGTTATGGCTTAGTTGATAACTGGTTGAGCCATGTTAAAGATGTTCATTATAAGCACATGGAAGAACTTTCTAAGCTAGATGATGATGCTGCACGTGATCGCTTATGCGAATTAAACGTGATGGAGCAGGTTAGAAACTTAGCGCGAACAACGGTTGTGCGTGATGCTTGGCAGAAGGGCCAAGAGTTGGTTTTACATGGCTTTGTTTACGGTTTACATAACGGTTTAATTAATGATCTTGGTATTGATATTGGAAGCTTTGATGATTTGAGAGCTCAGTTTAAGCGCTATTAATATTGGGTGTTTGATTGATGAGTTTATAGATGTTGTGCGAGTATAGCTGCGACATCTATTTTCTTTAATCCTTGATTAAAGATTTTTACCATCGCATAACCTTCTTCTGTTTTATTAAAGCAAATATACAGCTTTTTCTCTTCTAGTAGTTTGGCATTAAACTGAATTTGATCTGCGTTATCCGCCAAATCTGAGACACTATTCAATAAATATGTCATAACATGTTGATCTACTACCGCTAGATCAATTCGCCCGCTCACAAGCTTCCTTAAATTATTTGTATCATTCAAAGTAACAGACGTAATAACAGATTTATTTTCTACCATATCATCAAACTTTTCTGTATTAATATAGTCTTGTACGATGCCAATGCGATAAGGTGTTAACTCTTCAAGTTTCGACCAGGAAATACTTTTATCTTTTCGTTCGGCAAAACCAAGCGGTCCTACGGCAAAAGCATTTGAATATATAAATTTCTTTGCGGTATCAGGGGAGTAATACTCAGGTAGATAACCAATATATTGATTGTCAGGTTCTTCGCTGAAGGCTACTGCGCGGCTCCAAGGGAAGAACGCCACTTCTAATTTATACCCCATACTGGCGAACGCGGCACTTACGATGGCAATGGCGGCTCCTTGCTGAGGAAGCTCTTCACTTGCATAGGGCGGCCATTCTAAAGATGTTAAACGAACAGTCTTGTCACTAGCATAGGCTAGCCATGGCGAGGTTAAACTGAGTAATAGAAGTAAGCAGGGTGATAGTTTTTTAACAATCATTTAGTGCTAACTCCTTTAATAATTAATTGTAAACAGCAATACGTTGGCGGCTAAGGGTTAATAAAGTGCTATCAGTGTTATAAATCTTGGCTTCCGTGTGAGCATAACCATGATGAGCTTGTTTAATTACTACATCATAATATAGGCAGTCATCAGTATGTAAAGGTTGTTTTAATAAAGATAATGGTTGAACCATTTTTATTGCTCATACTTGTCAGCTTCGAATGCAATTTTTCATTTATAATCTAAGTGATAATTCATATCGGACTTCAAAGCGGTTTCAACAGTCAGTTTGGTAAGGAATGCACTGAGCGTGCTGAGATCTTCAGGGGTTTAACGCTTTTGGCTGGCTCATTATCTATTCTAGGTTTAGGGTCTAGATAATGAGCAGTGAACAAATTTATTTACAGCATTACTGATTTTGGCGTTTATAAATATTGTTGCATTATTTTAGTGATATCAATTTTCTTTAGACCGTCATTATAAATTTTAGCAAGTTTTTCGCCTTCCTTGCCTTTCTTGAAGCATATGAATAACTTTTTATCCTCGAGTATTTTCATATTGAACTGGGTCTCGTTGGATTTTTTTGCTAATGCTTTATCTGTCTTCAATAAATAATTCATAACATTTTTATCGATAACAGCTAAATCTAAACGGTTATTAACAAGTTTTAACAGATTCTTTGTGTCGCTGGTAGTGGTAGATGTTTTCAATGATTTCCTCATGACCATTTCATCAAATTCAGTTGTATTTATATAATCTTGCACCACGCCAATTTTATACTCTTTCAAATCACTAAGTTGTTCCCATTGAATTACATTGTTTTTTCGTTCAGCAAAGCCCAAAGGACCAGAGCCCATTGGCTCAGAGTAGATGAATTCTTTTTCGGTATCTTCTGAATAATATTCTGGAAAGTAACCCGAATACTCACTTTTCCCGTCTTTAGCCAATGCAACGGCACGGCTCCAAGGAAAAAAGGTGACTTTAAGCTCATATCCCATCTCTTTGAAAGCGGCTTTCGCAACTGCGACCGATGCTCCTTGTTGTTTCAGCGATTTACTTGAATAAGGGGGCCAATCCAATGAGGTAAGGTTAACCACAATATCTGCTGAATAACTGAGGTTATTAAATAATATCAAACTTAAAACTAGTAATATTTTTTTCATACTTTTCTCTATCCAGCAGGAAGTGATTATTAAGAGGTTTTGAAGCTATTCATTTTTTCTTTGAGCTCTAGAGCTATTTCCATAGAACTAGTGCTAGTATTAGACGTTTTGTCGGCTATTTCACTTGTGCTATCAGCATTGTGTGAAATATTAACGATGTTTTTGTTTAACTCATTGATTACTGAGCTCTGCTCGGAAGCCGCTTGGGAAATTTGGCTATTCATTTCATTAATAGCATTGACGTTTTGCGCAACATTATTAATAGATTGACCTGCTTGTTCAATTTTGGCTACGCTACTTTCAGCATTATCATTGCCTTTCCGAATAGCTTGATTGGCTACCTCAGTCGATTTTTGTAGGCGATTAATCATCTGATTGATTTCTTCTGTCGATTGCTGAGTTCTTTGGGCAAGAGTTCTCACCTCATCTGCAACAACCGCAAACCCTCGACCCTGTTCGCCGGCTCTAGCAGCTTCAATGGCGGCATTTAACGCAAGTAAGTTGGTCTGCTCTGCAATCCCTTGAATTACACCACTAACCGCGCCAATATTCTCTCCTTCCTTTACCAGAGCTTCAATGATATCCGAGATTTGGTTAATTTCATTAGAGAGGCTACGAATCGATGAAACAGCATCTTTAACAATAGCGTGGCTTTCTTGAGCAGAAGTATTTGCAACTTTTGCCGACTCAGCGGCCTGTTGAGCATTGTTGGCAACCATTTCTGTTGAACTGGATAGCTCTGTGCTCGCCGAGGCAACTAAATCAATTTCGAGCTTTTGCTTACCTAGCTCGCCTCTTATATCTTCTACATGTATTTGACTTTCTTTTGATTTCTCAGCTAGATGAAGTGCCGTTATGTTTACATTTTTAACCAGATCATCTAAGCGTACGACGAAATTATTAAAAGCTGAACTTAACTGTGCAAGCTCTCGCACCCCTTTAGTGGGAAGCCGCTTAGTGAGGTCGCCGTTTCCTTCCGCTATGTCCTCAATCGCTCTGCGTACACTATCTATCGGGCGTATTACACTTTTATGGATGATTAGGCTAACGAGAATAGCCGCCGCGATATCTAATAATATAATTCGAAGGATTTCTAAGTTAAAGGCGTCGTTAAGTGCGGATTCTGTTCGATCTTGATTGTAGACAATAGTAAGCTCTCCAACGGGATTAAGGGTTCCATCTTCCTCAAACTCTAGCTTTTTGGTCAAGCTGAAAGCACTGATTCTTGGCGAGTTTTTTTTCTCGGTAATGCTGCCATCTAATGATTTGGCACGAGATACAAAGACTGCTCCATTGCTAACGATCGTTATCGAATTGATGAAGTCAGAACTTATTTCTGCTTCGATAGCTTTACTAGCGATACTTGTATCAAAATTCCATATTGAGATCGGTAAACTGGCGCTAAGCCTGTCTAACACATGCTGAGAGTCAGCGACTGCAGCCTGCTTAAGATCTGCTTTGGTATTGTTATAGCCAATGTACCCCAAGACAACGAGTAGGATCGTTAAGCCTAAGGTTATCTGGCTAATGGTCTTTATTAATAAACTCGGTTGCATTGTATTAGAACCATAATTAAAAGCTTATGTATAAGACTAGAACAAATTCATTAACTTTCTGTTATTTATACGAATTTATTTATATTTTTTAACTCTTATACTTCTTTAAAATACTAGCCTGTTGGCCTTTATCAGCGATAATCTGTAATCGATCACTCATTCAGCTGCCATTTTATTATTGGTTGCGAGGGACACATTTGATCGATGATTTTTCATTAATTGTTCCTGGTCAGTAGAAGAGGTGTTTAATGTATTACCAACTTATAGGGTACTATGGTCTCATGTAGAGCGTAAGCATCTAATACCTTTGTTTATATAACGATTTTATATTAAACAAAATTTAACTATTTAATTGTCATATTTAACCTAATCTGGATATAGAGTCTAAATGGAATAGAAAATCTATTGAGGTGTTTGATAATATGAACTACTTAAAATTTATAATGTATGGCGCAGTTATAAATACGATAAGCAGTTTATGTTTAGCGCAAGTGTCTTTTTATAATAATACCCAAGGCTGGGATGCAAATATTAGTGGTTCTTTGCCCGTGTTTTTTGTGCTATCTGATACTAAAGATGGCGAACAGGCAAGTAGGATAATGTCTGGTTTTAATCCAGCGAGTCTTACTTTCGGGGTCACTATGCCAGAAGAAAATGGCTTGGTTGTTAGTAGTAAGTTCCAAATTAATAATCACTTACAAGGTTCTCAAGTACAAAATTCAGGTTTATTTGAAAGTCGTATTGCAGAAATTCAAATAGATAGTGATTCAGGTACATTAAATATTGGTAAAGGGTTTGGCATATTTAATAGTTCTGCGATCGGAGATATAGGCAGTAGTAAGGGTGTTGGTTGGATGGGTGGTGGAGCTGATCAAGCCAATACCACGGGTGGGCATATAGGTACTGGCTATGTATATGCCAATTTCAATCCTCGAATTATGTACAGCCATTCGGTAGGTGATAACTTTAACTACAAGTTCGGTTTTTTTAATCCTGAAGAACCAACGGATGCTGCAGGCAGTGTAGAGACTAAAGTACCTAGAATTGAAGGACAGATAAATTATGTTATAAACAGTTTTGAGGTCTGGACTGGATTTATGTGGCAGCCTGTTGAGCTGATAGTAGAAGATGTTGATTATAATCTTCAAGGAGTTGATGTGGGTGGTCGTTATAAACAGGGTGGGGTTCAAATGACCGCATCCTATACAATAACCGAAGGTATTGGTGCTGATGGTCTATATGGATATGGAGGTATTAATGATGCCGAGGTCGAAGGTTCACAATGGTATGTAGAAGGGGCTTTTAGTCACAATAATACCACCTATGGTATTAGTTATGGTATTGGTTCACAAGATGCTCATACGGCACCGTTTGCCGTGGCTAAAATTGAAAATATATTAGCAATGGTATTTGTTCATCATAAAGCGACCAGCCATCTAACGTTCATGCTAGAGCTACAAGATTATGTGAGTGAAACTTCATCTGTTGCTACGAATGAATACCAAGCAATGAGTTTAGGGACTCAATTAGACTTCTAGCAGTCTTCTGAAAACGGCCTAACATGATTAATCATCAGTTTAGGCCGTTTACTGGATGTAAATGTTAGCCGTATACAGCGACCAGTTGGCGGCTAAGAGCTAAGAGTGTGCCGTCTGGGGTATAAATTTTGGCTTCTGTATGAGCATAGCCATGGTGTGCTTGTTTAATCTCAGCGTCATAATAAAGCCAATTATCAGCCAGTAAGGGCTGCTTTAACAACGATAGCGGTTGCACAATTTCAATGTTCCAGCTAACCGTTGCACAAGGCGCAAAGCTTTTCAGTTTTTGCAATACCGTGGGCGGCCAAGAATCGATTAATGCAATTAAGTGCGCTTCGGTAAATTCAGATCCTGCTTCTTTAAACCTTACCCAGCCGGCTAGTTCATTGGCGGGGCTATTGCTAAAAGGGAATTGGCCTTTGCAGTATTCAAATTCAAAATGCTGCACAAATTCAGGGGTCAGTCCCTTTATGTAACCAAAGCGTTGGTGGGTTCCTAGCTTTGGCAGTTCTACTTTAGGACTGTTGACTTCAATGCTGGATTCTCTTCCGACGCCAAAACATGCGCAAACTTGAGTAACAATGCGCTCATTCTGTACAACTTGCCCATTGCTCTGACTAATAGATTTTCCATCTGACAATATCTGTTGTGTTAGATGAAAAGGAGTGTCAGCTAATACTTGTCCGCTAAAATTGACCGACAAAGAACGTAATGGTCGCTGTGGTTCAATGCTCTGACGTGCCTTGTTGAGTGCCAATGCTGCAGAAAGCCCTCCGAATAAAGTTCTACCTTGCCCCCAGCTAGAATCTATCGATAAGCTTTCTGATGTATGGGCTGAGATTAATAATTGATCAAATGACATGTTTTGGCTCTAGGTAAATGAACATCTTACAGCCGATTATACTGCTATCGGAATATGATGGTCACAGATATAATGTTGCTAATTGTTAGTCTTGAATACCTTTCAACATTGGGAAAAATATAATGCTTAATTTGCTGAAAAAATTAGCGAAATTTGCAGCGATATCGGTAGTGGGTTTATATACCTTAATTTGGGCTTTATCTCCGTATGTGGCCAACCATTTTTTGTCCCAGTACCTTGAAACGCAGCAGTTAGAATTAGATACTAGATCAACGATTCGCTATAATCCGTTCTTATCAAAAGTGACCATTGAAGCACTGTCAATTTCAAAGTTAGCAGATAAAGCTGGAGATTCAAAAAAAGTATTTTCGCTAGCTAAGCTAGTCTTTGAAGTTGATGCCTATAAATTATTATCTAAACAGTTAAATGTTACTGATTTTGTTATTGATGGTTTGTATTTAAGCGTTAATAAAGAAGCGGGTTTGTCGACTGTGGCGGGTATTGATATTTCTGCAGTTGAGCATATCGATAGCGAAAATATCGATAGCAAGAATATCGATAGCAATGACTCTGAGGCATCTGAAGATCTACCGTTCCAGTTGGTTATGGCAAGCATGACATTGAAAAACTCGATGATTGATATTGTTGAGGGAGGTCAGCAGCATCAATTACAGTTGAACGATATTAATATCAATGCGCTGCAAGCTACTCAAGCCATGCAAGATCTTTCAATAACCTTAACAGGGGACTTGGATGGTGCTGATATCACGTTATCAGCCCGTGCTGTTATGAAAGATGGTTTAGGTGGAATTGACATTGAGATCGCACTAGTCGACATTGATATTAATAAATTTAGCCACCTTGCTACGCCTCATATTGAAAAACTAGAAGGGTTGATGAGCTATCGTGCTGATCACAAAATTGAATTGACTGAGTCAGGCATCAGTATTGATATCACCGACCTAGAATTTAATAATCGGAATTTAACGGCCAATAAAAATGGCTTACATCTTTCTTTAGCACAACAAAAATTAAAAACTCGAGCATTGAGACTAATTTTAACACCAGATTTTGAGGTTAGCATGACTGGGGACGGTGAGTTTTCAGGCCAAGGCTTCACTATTTATAATAAAGTTAAAGAACAAGTATTATTAGCCTCGAAAGAAATCCGCTTAAATAACATTAATATTAGCGCTGATAAGGGACAATTCAAGGTATCGGTAAATAATATCGCTATCTTAGAGAGCTACTTCTCTGATAATACTGAAAGCGAGCTACCCGCACTGACTCAATTTGAATCATTAAATATAAACGATACGATTCTGACTAATAAAGCGATAGCGATTGATGCGATTGAGCTGGCAGGTTTTAAGGTAAATGCTCAGTTGGATAAAAATAAGGTCGTTAAAAATCTGATCATCAGCATGGAAGAATTGTCGGCTGCTTTGGCAACTAATACAGAAGTAGAAGCAGGAATAAAATCAGAAGAACAACTATCGAAGAACAAAAATATCGATATCGCCAGTACAAAAAAAATAGCCGATAAATCGAGTTTTTCTATTAAACTTAATCGCTTTAGTTTATCAGATAATGCTGATATACAATTTCTAGATTCGAGTGTATCACCGGTTTATAAACGAAATATAACAGTCGCTCTACTGTCTGCTGGGCCATTTGATAATCAACTATCTAATCAAGAGTCAATAATAAAGATTGAAGGGGACAGTAATCAATACGCTAACTTTGATATTACGGTAACGGCTAAGCCCTTTTTAGAAATTCCACATTATCATGTGGAAGGCCAAATAAATGAAATTAACTTGCCAGGGTTATCGTCTTATATTAAATCCGCACTGGGCTATGAAATAGAGAGTGGGCAGTTAGATCTAGGTATAGATGTGAATTTCTCTGGCACAGAAATGGATGGTGAATCCCATGTGTTATTGCGAGGGATTAAATTAACGGCGTTTGACAATTATGAAGACGGTAGCTTGAGCGATCAAACCTCGATTCCCTTTAATGCAGCACTTTCTATGCTAAAGGATAGTGACGGTAATGTAGACCTTGATTTACCACTGTCTGGTGATATTAACGGTCCTTCTTTTGGTTTATCTGGATTTTTAACGTTGTTGGTTAAACAGGCGACCATTATTGGTGCGCGTGAGTACCTATCATTAACTCTGTTTCCATACGCAGGGCTAATTACAGTGGTTATTATGGCGGATAAACACATATTGAAAGTTCAGATAAATGATTTGAATTATTCTTCCACGGAGACCGACGTGCCGACGGATAATGAAATATATTTATCTGAATTTTCAGCTTTATTGAATGATAAACCGGATTTACAGATTAAATTATGCGGTGTTGCCAGTGCGGCAGATATTGGTAAGGCGAATGGCAGTGATATAACAAGTAAGCAAGACCTTAAAAAACTTAGCTTAATCTCTGAACAGCGAGCCAGCAATTTTAAGCAGTATATGGTTGATGAAGCAGATATAGATTCTTCTCGTTTATTGTTATGTAAGCCACAAATAGACTCTAGTGAAGATGCTATCCCGCATCTTAGATTTGAAACATAATACTTGTATAGAACTTAGTGAAATAAAAAGTGGATGTGATATTAAATGTGGTTCTAATTACCGCATTTAAATTTGGTTAAAATATGACCAGCTTGGTTTATACTGTTTATTCCATTTTAATAACTAATGGGTGACAGTATGTC
>JAESQF010000066.1 GCA_016765295.1 Oleispira sp. | reverse complement strand
CCCCGGATATTTCATCGCCGTGCGTAAGATCACCGGTGGTCCGGCCATTCCGGCATTCGAAGCCAGTCTTAAAAAATATACCGCTTGTGCTATCGGTCATAGTTCTGAAAATGTCGCCTTTTTTGAACGACTTATTAGCGCGCGGAAAAACCTGTCGAGCGTCGTAAAAACGACCATGGGGAAATAATATGGCAAATGTTAAAATATCGGGGGTTTCAAAAAGCTATGACAAGACCGAGATTATAAAAAATCTTGATCTCGAAATTGCCGACAAAGAATTTATCGTTCTTGTCGGGCCTTCAGGTTGCGGTAAATCAACGTTACTTCGTATGATCGCCGGACTTGAAGATATCACCGCAGGGCAGATTTCCATTGGCGACAAGATAGTTAATAATTTAGAGCCACGGGAAAGAAGTATCGTCATGGTATTTCAGAACTATGCCCTATACCCGCATATGAGCGTTTATAAAAACATATCCTTCGGCCTGCGCGCGGCGAAAATGCCCAAGGAACAAATTAAAAAGCGCGTGACCGAAGCCGCCGAAATGCTTGAAATTACCGACCTGCTTGAGCGCAAACCGTCGGAGCTTTCCGGCGGGCAGAGCCAGCGGGTTTCCATGGGGCGGGCGATTGTCCGCGAACCAAGCGTATTTCTATTTGATGAACCGCTTTCAAATCTTGACGCGAAATTGCGCACAACAATGCGGGCAGAAATTAAAAAACTTCATCGAACAGTCGGTACAACAATGGTATACGTCACCCATGATCAGGTCGAGGCCATGACCTTGGCCGACCGCATCGTGGTGTTAAAAGACGGCATCATTCAACAAGTCGGCACCCCAATGGACGTTTACCGCAACCCGACCAACAAATTTGTTGCCGGTTTCATCGGTAGCCCCGAAATGAATTTTATCAACAGCAAAGACGGCATGACACTGGGTATCAGACCAGAACATATCCATCTTGAAAACACAGCCCCGAATAACAGCCGCAAAATAAGAGCCACCATAACCTTAATAGAACCCCTAGGCGCCGAAACCTTAATTACTGCCAATTATCAAGGTACTTCTATAACCACAAAAACCCCCGGACAAGTGGACATGGAAATCGGCCAAGAAATTAAACTGTTGCTAGACATGGAACACGCCCATTTATTTGATGCAGATGGGGACAGGGTATAACAGAACGACGAGCGGTTAGCCTAAGTGCGCTTCAATACTCAACATCTATAATTATAATCCAACCCAGGCGCGGACTTCGGCGTTAAAATGGATAAATGCTAGTTAGTCGGCCCCGACTAGAAATCTATACAGGCGCGACTGTGCCGTTAGCCTAAGCGCAAGCGCCGGCGCTTGAGGCTAAACTAAAAAGCAAAGCGGGCGATAGGTCTTGGGTATTATGATCTAAGAAAAAGACTCAAACAATTGACATGTAGGTCTATTTGGAAACATAATTAGGTTTGTTAACAAGATAGGGGGACAACTCAGTGTTAAAAATAAAAAATAAAAATCAATTTACTCTGACCCCATTGATTCGTGCGGTTGAGGATGATGTGCGGGTTGAGCAGCGGTGAGGGACGGGAGGAGAAAATGGATATTGGGCAATCATTAGAAGACAGATTTTTATATTTTATGGATAACCATGAGTTAGTGGAAAATCTTGATGATTTGGCTTGTTTCCAAGAAGAGAAAGCGGATTACTTATTTTCCGATAGAGATTTAATTATTGAAGTTAAAAATATTGAATCTGACCCCTCATTCAAATTAGAAGAATTAAATGAAAATTTGAAAAATGAGCCAGATTATCCCTTGTTTTATGGGGAAAAAAATTTAACCGATGTTTTTGAGCATTTTGAAAATTCAGATGAATTATCACAGATTGCATACAAAAAGTTGACAATGCAGGTTGAGCGAGCGTTGGAGAAAGCGGAAAAGCAGATTAAAAACACACGGAAAAAATTTGGATTAGATTCGGCATATGGGGTGGTGATTATACTAAATGATTTAGTAAAAGTACTTGATCCTGACCATATTGCGTCGAGAGCTGCAAAGTTTTTGCTCAAAACTAACAATGGTAGATATCGTTATAAAAATATAAATTCCATCGTTTTAATATCTGAAACACATAAAGTAAAAAATTCCGGTCCATATGAAGAAGCTCTTCCAATAGTTTTTATAAACTCACCACATACACAAGCTAACTCTCTTCATAACTTAAAATTAGATGATTTATTGAAGCAGTGGTCTCACTTTTGTGGTAGGCAGTATATTGAAATTGAAAGAAAAATTTCGCAGGCAGACAATTACTTTAATGAAAGAGGTTCAAATGCGACTGAAAGGCCAATGGTTAGGCAAGAATTATGGAGAGCACAGTATATAACAAACCGATATTATAAAAAATTATCGGACGATGATTTTTTAAAGGCGGTTGCGGTAGTTATGGACGAGCTAATGCCACACTTCCTAAAAAATAAACCAAACCTTTCTGAGAATAAATTGATGGAATTAATGCAAGCTAGCACGCATTGCGTTGAGGAGGCTCAAATAAGAAATATGGATATGCGACACTTCGATAAATATTGGAACAAAGAATTATTTAATTGAAAAGCGACTTTCCACTTAAGATCAAGGATCATTGAGGTTATATACACTTGGTTGTACAAGATGACAGGATAGTAATCTATGAATTTAAATCAAGTAACATTGCCATCATCCGACATTAAAAAGTCAATTGATTTTTATACTCAAATGGGCTTTATTTTGATTGTTGAGGATGATCATTATGCGCGGTTTGAATGTGCGCAGGGGGATTCTACTTTTTCTGTGCATTTATCGCAAAACACCACTGCAAACCCGGATTTCGTTGTTTATTTTGAAACATCGGATTTGGACAATGTTGTTTCAAACCTAATTAAACAAGGGTTTTAACTTCACTCAGCACCCAACCGATGAAACATGGCTATGGCGTGAGGCGCGGTTAAATGATCCTGATGGTAATGTTATATGCCTTTACCATGCAGGGGATAACCGCAAGAACCCGCCTTGGCGCCTTAAATAGTCTGAGCCTTTTTCTTGGATCATAATTCCCAAGACCTGTCAGCCGCTTTGCTCTCTTAGTTTAAGCCTCAGGCGCCGGCGCTTGCGCTTAGGCTAACGGCACAGTTACGCCTGTGTGGGGTTCTAGTCGGGGCCGATTAACTAGGGTT
>JAESQF010000012.1 GCA_016765295.1 Oleispira sp. | reverse complement strand
TATTATCTGTAGCATACTACTCTTTAAAAAGTCAAAAAAAAGAACATCCAATAAGTTTTTGGGCTTGGCGATATTGGGGTTTGTTTGGCTGAACACAAAAACATTACTTCTCTCCCTGAATTTATGGGAAATTCACGGTTTTGGTTTTTTTCCAAACGGGATAGAACTTGCACTTGCACCTTTGTTTTATTTCTATGTAGTATCTCTTGTTCAGTCAGAGTTTACATTTGCCAAAAAAGATTGGCTACATTTCATGCCTTTTTTACTTTCTCAAAGCTATGCAATCGTCGTCTACATTGCTACGATGCAGACTCCTCTTTTGCCCGAAAAAGAATTAACAGCAAGTTCATTCCACTTCAATGAAATTAAAGGTTTTGAAGAATACTTAACAATTTTAAGCACATTGGTTTACTTGTATTTTGGTTACAGGCATATTCGAAATTATAAATATTGGTTATCGAATAATACTTCTGATACTCAATTTTCAGAACTAAACTTTCTCAACAACCTTGTCTTCGGTTTTCTGTTCTTCTCTATCTATATGATTGTTAATTTAATACTAAATCAATTCCTCGACCAACCATACCAATGGCGTTGGCAATTAAGCCATTTAATGATTGCCACACTCGTATACTATATGGGGCTTGTTGGTTATAAAAATTCGGACTTGATTCCTCAAGACTTTTCAATCAAACTACATGGAAAGACTAAGAAGTCCAACGTAATGGTCGATTTGGATATAATTGCGAAACTCAGTATTGCTATTGAAACTGATAAAGTATACCTAGACCCTAAACTGAGTTTGCAAGAATTAGCCAAAATATTAAACGTCAATGAGACCATCCTCTCCAACACTATCAATACTCACTATAAGAAAAACTTTCGTAGTTTAATCAATGAATTAAGAGTTAAGGAAGTAGAGACTCGATTACTAAATGATGGCATGGGTAATCTTTCACTTTTAGGATTGGCCAAGGATTGTGGCTTTAATTCAGAAGCCAGTTTTTATCGTATTTTCAAAGCAACAACAGGTTCAACCCCAAAGCAGTTTCTTGAGACAAGTTCTTCAGGTTCTCATTTTTGAAAAATTTCAACCATACAATCCTATTTTTTACTCTCAATACTTTTTTTGAGAGTAAACTGCTATGATTAAATAGTAATCTATGGCCTCTAGTTCCTGTACTTTGTATAAATCAATTAAAATACTATGGACTATACATCAATCAAAAAGTTGAATTTCATATTCAAATATGGGTGCATCATAGTAGTACTAATTGCTATGCTGCAAGGTTGTGGACCGGACAAACCTCAATTTGAAGGAGTGCCTTTTGAAAAAAACGCAACATTTCATGGAACCGGATTTAATCAACAAAGACTCGATTCGCTGACTCAATTCATAGAAAATAACCTTGAGACAACAGGAATGCTAATCCTAAAAGACGGCAAAATTATTTATGAATATGGAGATATTGAAGATGTTGGGTATATAGCATCCTGTCGAAAAAGTGTGCTGAGTATCTTATATGGTAAATATGTCGAAAATGGCACAATAGACTTAGACCAAACTATTGGAGAAATTGGGATTGATGAAGATGAGGGTCTATTAGACATAGAAAAAACCGCAACCGTTGACCAAATTATTAATGCACGCTCAGGAATATTCTATCAACCGGCAAATAGTGGTTATGATGAGAACAATATTTTAAAACGAGGTTCGGTTAAACCTGGAGAATATTTTGTTTACAATAATTGGGACTTCAATGTAGCGGGCTATATCCTTGAGAAAAAATCAGGTAAAAGTATCTATCAAGAATTAGAAGAGCAACTTGCTATACCCCTTGGATTTCAAGATTGGAACATAAAAAACCAAAAGAAAAAAACCAATAAAAGTAAATCAAGATATCCGGCATACCATATGTACATCTCTGCCAGAGATATGGCTAAAATTGGACAGTTGATGCTTAATAAAGGAAAATGGAATGGAGAACAAATTGTATCTGAAGAATGGATAGAAAAAATCACGACTACTGTAACTCCGACTGAAACAGTAAATGAACGCTATGGACGAAACGAATCAAGTCCATTCCAATTTTCTTATGGAAATATGTGGTGGTTAGTAGATAACTTTAAGAACCATCCTGATTTTGAAGGAGCTTATACAGCAAGCGGGTGGGGAGGACAATTTATTACTGTCATTCCCAAACTAAATATTGTAGTAGTACATAAATACAAAGTTCCAACTTTAGTGAATTGGGGCCTAATGTCAGGTGGTGTTGGAGAAAATACTTATTGGCAATTATTATATGATTACATTAAATCAGAAAATGAATAAAAATACTTTATACCAACAATGGGTCGGATAAAAAGACTTAGTTCAATTTTTTAAAGTTAATACTTCTCTAATCTCTTGCTTTAGCCCTATAATACTAACGTTTTATCGGACTGCATTTATCATCTTAAATTTCAAATAAACCCACCTTTAATTAAACTTTGAATAAAAAAGCCGACTCCTAAAAGTCGTCTTTCCCTTTGTACAGGCGTAGAGACTCGAATTCTCACACCGCAAGGCACTAAATCCTAAATATATTAAGAAGATAACTGATTTTTAAAAATTAATGACAGCATCTAATGCGTCATCAGCTTCTTTGTGAATGAAGTTCGCTTGATACCCAATTGTAGTTTTTAGATCACTATGACGATATAGCTTTTGAAGCATAAGAGGACTAATAGAATCCCCAGCGATATTTCCAAAACTATGTCGAGCGATATGGTTCGAGAGGTTCTTTTCTATCCTGCATTGCTTTGCAATACGCTTTAAATATTTATCAAACAGGCTACTGGCGTTTCTAATCTTGACAAACTTGTCGTACTTATTTTTTGGGATTGCATTGTCCAAAAACGGAAAAATATAATCTGAAGATTTACGCCTGCTACTGTATTGTTCAATAATACTTTTTGCTTTTTCAGGTATTTTAAGGCTAACAGGTTTTTCATTTTTGTTCATGGTATAGAACAAACGCTCATCTTTAAAATCTGACCATCTCATTTCTAACACGTCAGAAATCCTAATTCCTGCAAAGTAAAAAGAAAATAGCCAAACGTTACGTGTATGCCAAATACTTGTTTGCTCTTCCAAGTTCAAATCTTCTATCCTCAATATTTCTTCTCTAGTCAATCCGATTTTATGACCAGAGGTGATTTTTATTTTTACTTTCTCTCCTGCAAATGGATAATGTTTTCTATCCACTTCACCATCGGTAATAACTTGATTAAAAAGGGTTCTAATAAAAATCAATTGGTTAGTAATTGTACGTGTTTTTTGACCTAGATATGCAGCACAAAAAGATTTGTACTTATTCAAAAAAGCTGTGTCAATTTCCTCAAAGGAAAGTATTTTCTTATTGGCAAAAGCTTTAATATCGTTAACCATAGAATGTTCAGGTTTCCGACCTTGAACCATTCGTTTTTTGCGACGTTTCTTTATCTGTTCGATTACAGTTTCCATTGGCGCACTAGAATTTAAATTCAAATACTCTTCTATGTTACACAGTATAGAAAGTTCTGATTTCGCAACGGAAAACGTTCCCGCCTTATATTTTCGTTCAATACGCTCCGCCGCAGCCTCAAAAAACGAAACGCCACTTCCCTTACGTTTTACCTTATTGGTGATTTGTTTTGTTGAGAGATTGTCATTGCTAGTTTCCGCATCAAGGAGACTTGCATGAGCTTCACTTAACTTTTTTTGTAGCAAATTATTCAATCTCGTGGAATTCGGATGCGACTTTTTTAAGCAGCGTTCCGTAGGATTCCAATCCTTTTCATGAATATAATTACCAGTAAAAATATAGCTTGATTTTCGATTTTTTATCACACGAACAGCAATGGGAACTGTCCCGTCCTTTTTCTTTTTATGCTTAACAAGTACTATCTTTACTGACGCCATGAGTTTTACTCTTTACTCAAAGATAAATGAAACTTGTCAAAAAAGGGTAAAACATAGGTAAAACATTTATCGCTTTTACATGCTGTTTTATGGTTTATCCTGAAATACGAACCCCCGTAAACACTACTAATTACTACATATTGAGCCATACTAGACCATTACCCATAAGGCTCATAACCCGAAGGTCGCTGGTTCGAGTCCAGTCCCCGCTACTAGCAAACAAAAGGCTTTCGAGAAATCGGGAGCCTTTTTTGATTTCCTCTGTACAACATATGTACAACATTTTGGCTTTTTCATCTCATTTAGCCAATCGTATCAGAACAGCCGCTTTATCTTTTGTATTGTTAAATATCCAAGATAGTCATTTTTATAAATAATTACCCTCAGCTATAAATTGGCCTATTTCATATATGTTTTCATCTAATCAACTCTTTATTTCATAGTTCTTGGGAACATTTTTGTTTTTCTTTCTTCCCCC
>JAESQF010000065.1 GCA_016765295.1 Oleispira sp. | reverse complement strand
CTATGGTAACAACTCCTTAGGGCTTTATTTTTCATAAAAGGTCACTAGTTAGAGTCTAGACGTTTTTTTGCGTAACAGGAGGGGCTTAGAATAAATAAGAAGAGAGTCTCAGGTGGTGGTCTGAGACTCAGGTTAACAACCTAGGGGATGAAAATATTAATACTAGCGTTGAGCTGTTTGTAGATCAGTGCGCATACTATTAATAATGTCATCGAGGCTGTTATTTCTTAACTGTTGATTTAGTTGTTGGCGGTAGGTTTTAACCATGCCTAGGCCAGCAATGACGGCGTCGTAGATTTTCCATTGCTGCTGCTTGTTAACATACAGCTTGAAGTCCACCGGAATCTTTTGTCCATTGGGCTGTACCATTTCACCTTTAACAATCGCTTTGCTGCCTGTTTTGTTAAATCTAGGTTTTTTGAAATTAAATTCTTGGCCATTAAAGGCGGTAAAAGCACCGGTATAGGTTCGAATCTGCAGATCCCTGAAGGTATCAATAAAGGCGGCACGTTGCTCGGCAGTCGCCTTTTTCCAGTGCTTACCGAGTGCTAATTTGGCAATTTTTTCTTGATCGATAGCCGGTAATATATAGGTTTCTACTAACCGCTGAATTTCGTGTTGGCTGCGTTGTTCGCCTTCTAGCTGAGACAACTCGTTAATAATGCTAGAGGTTGCATATTTAACGGTTTCTGTTGGACCCGTAGCACTGGCGGTGCCGGTGAAAAAGGCCAACACTAAGGAAATGGTGATTGCTAAACGCTTCATGCTAAAGTCCTCTATCTGAATTAATAATAGCACTGCTTGCTAAACTTGAAAGCTGATTATGGCTGAAGAATTAGTCATTGGTTAGAGGTCAGAAAGCGAATTGATTGTTCCATTAGATGAACAATCAAGAGAAGCTACTTTGGATTGCGAATGAAATCATTATTATTCACAATAAAATCACGCTTAATCAACGGTTTAGCGAGCTCTTCAGGAACGCCTTTGGCGATAAGGGTATAGCCATTCGCATCTGCCCAAGCATTTATATGGTGCAGCATTTGATGGGCTACGCCACGCTTAACCGTGATATTACGGACGCAGAAGTGAGATAGCGTTATATTGTTGCCATTTTTTCTCGCCTGCATAGCCCCTAATAATCGAGCGTTAAAGCGGCCACTGATAAACCATACATCTTGATCTAATAAGGCCTGCAGAGAAGCTTTGATATCGTTATTATCGCTAAGCCATTGCGGTGGCGCATCGGCATATATTTTACCTAGGTCAATCCAGTCTTGTTCGCTCGGTTGGCTAATGTGTTCTAGATGTACTGGCATAAGGTTCTCTATTTGGTAGTCGCTTAGCTTTGCTTTATAATGACTTTTTTCCCGTTTGGCGAGATCTTTTTGGAGTTTCACATGGCAGATGCCAGCCGCAAGGCAGTTGTAGAGCGTAATACCTCAGAAACAAAAATTAAAGTCAGTATCAATTTAGATGGTACTGGTGAAGGAAAATTCGATACGGGTGTGCCATTTCTAGAGCACATGATGGATCAAATCGCCCGTCATGGCATGATTGATTTAGATATTTTTTGTGATGGCGATACTCACATTGATGATCACCATACTGTTGAAGATATCGGCATTACCTTAGGTCAGGCCTTTGCTCAGGCCGTTGGTGATAAGCGCGGTATCGTGCGTTATGGACATTCTTATGTACCATTAGACGAAGCCTTATCGCGTGTTGTGATCGATTTTTCCGGTCGTCCAAGCTTAGATTTTAAGTGTGATTTTACCCGCGGCAATATCGGCCGCTTTGATACTCAGCTATTTTGGGAATTTTTCCATGGCTTTGTGAATCACGCGGGCGTAAGCATGCACATTGATAACCTAAAGGGTTTCAATGCTCATCACCAAGCGGAAACTATCTTTAAAGCCTTTGGCCGTGCTTTACGTATGGCGCTAGAGCATGACCCGCGTATGGCAGGAAAAATGCCATCGACTAAGGGTGTTCTATAGTCCATGAGCAAAGTAATCAGTAAAACCTGTGCGGTCATCGATTACGGCATGGGTAATTTGCACAGCGCTCATGGAGCGCTGCAAAAGGTTGCGCCTAATTGCAATATTCTAGTGACCTCAGATCCGGCGGTGATATTAGCCGCTGATCACGTAGTGCTGCCAGGTGTTGGCGCCATTCGTGATTGCATGGGTGAAATTCGTGCCCGTGAGATTGATCAGGTTGTTGCTGAGGTGGCTAAAACAAAACCGCTATTAGGTATTTGTGTGGGCTTGCAAGCGATGATGACCCGTTCTGAAGAGAACGGCGGCATTGATTGCATGAACATGTTCCAGGGCCAGGTGCAGTATTTTGGTGACAAGCTATTAGGTGATGAGCAATTAGACGGCACCTGCGGCCGCTTAAAAGTACCGCACATGGGTTGGAATCAGGTTGAGCAGGTTGCTCACCCGTTATGGCAAGATATTAAAGATCACAGTCGTTTCTATTTTGTGCATTCTTATTTTGTTAGCGCTGATGATCAGAGCCAAGTTAAAGGCCGTGGTCATTATGGTAAGCCGTTCGCGGCAGCCATGGGGCAAGACAATATCTTTGCGGTGCAATTCCACCCAGAGAAGAGTCACAAGAACGGCCTGCAGTTATTGCAGAACTTTTTAAGCTGGGATGGTCAGGCTTAAACAAATAATGCTAGCAAGCTAATGCAGTATTATTGAGTGTTTGTGTAGCGCATGTGTGAGGCAGGAGCCGAGCCCAAGCCTACAGGGACCGTATTCACGGCGTTGCGTGGAATAAATACTCAATCATGCTGTTTTCTTAGCTTGCGAATCAATTAATTCGGTAAATAGTTATGGCATTAGCAAAACGTATTATCCCTTGTCTCGATGTCGATCAAGGTCGTGTCGTGAAGGGCGTTAACTTTGTCGGTATTCGTGATGCCGGTGACCCGGTTGAGGTTGCCAAACGTTATGACGAGCAAGGCGCAGACGAAATAACCTTTCTTGATATCACCGCGACTGTCGAGGCTCGTGGCACTACCGTGAAAATGGTCGAAGCGATTGCTGAACACGTTTTTATTCCACTGACTGTTGGTGGTGGTATTCGTGAAATTGAAGATATTCGCCGCATGTTAAATGCCGGCGCAGATAAAGTATCAATCAACTCAGCAGCTGTTACTAACCCTGACTTTGTGCGTGAAGCTTCCGAGAAGTTTGGCGCTCAATGCATCGTTGTTGCGATTGATGCAAAGCGTGTTGCAGGTTCTGGTGAGCTTGGCGATGTGGATAACAAGTGGGAGATCTTTACCCACGGTGGCCGTAAAGCCACTGGCATTGATGCCGTTGAGTGGGCGATTAAGATGGCTGATTACGGCGCCGGTGAAATACTGTTAACCAGTATGGATCGTGATGGCGTTAAAACAGGTTTTGATTTGGGTGTTACGCGCGCGGTTAGTGATGCTGTGAATATTCCGGTGATCGCTTCGGGTGGTGTTGGTAATTTAGAGCACTTGGCTGAAGGTGTAACCTTAGGTCATGCGGATGCAGTTTTAGCGGCGAGTATTTTTCACTTTGGTGAATATACCGTGCAAGAAGCGAAGCAGCACATGAGCGATGCAGGAATTGAGATGCGCTTAGACTAAACGCCGACTGAATTTTAAAATTCCGAAGAAAATAAAAAGCCAATCTATTCCTTTAGATTGGCTTTTGTCTTACTTGCTAGGGTAGAAATTAAACTTTTTCCTATAACTTAATCATTTTTTTACTCTTCTAAGTTATACGTATTTCATTAAATATTATCGTATCTTTTATTGTGTTTTAAATTCCTTAGCAAATACAGTCCAGCGATTAGTGGCAACAGAAAGTGGCACTATTTTTAATGAAGATGATGGAGACAAATCTCTATACTCAGACCAGGTCACAACAAAATCACCATCAAGTGCTGCAATCTCAGCATTTCCTACAGTATCATTATTTATCTTACTCATAACACTCCAGCTATCATTAACCGCATCATAACGATTCACATAAGCATTATCGCCGCCAATCCAAGCAGCCATGACATTATTATTGTTATCTTTTGCCAGTGATTGAATTTCTCTAAACTCTGCTGCCAATTCCGTAGCACCGGTACAAGTGTCCGTGGTCATATCACAGGTTTTAGCAAAAGTTTTAATACTGTCATTGAAGACTGCTAATATCTTATTGCCTGTAAGAGCTAATATTTTTGCACTACTCGATGAGGTATCAACACCTGAAATATTAATCGGAGCAGACCAAGTTGATTGCTCTAACTTACTTATCTGCAGTGGTTGTTTATAAGCACCACCACACTGACCATTACCTTGCATCCAGGCAACTGTCGGCGTGCCATTTTCGGTAACATCGATATCAATTGATCTATCGACGACCTGCGCACAACCACCGTTAGCGGTATCAATAGAACTGTCTGCCGTCCATTTATTGCTAGCTTTACTTGCATCAAAAGAAGCTACTTGTACGCCATCATATATAGGACCAGCACTAGGGCCAGGACCCGGATGTGTAGCAAATGCCCATGCCACAACGGCCGTGCCATTTCCGGTAAACTTCACCACTGGGTGCTTAGCATCACCTGTGGTATTGGTTTCTAACTTGACTTCAGAGCCCCAGCTGCCATCAAAATATTTGTAATATACAGACTTCTCCGTTGATACTAAGTTATCAGACTTAACCCACACCAATAACACATGGCCTTGGTCATCAATATCGATATCATAGTCGT
This sequence comes from Oleispira sp., assembly GCA_016765295.1. Lineage (GTDB taxonomy): Bacteria > Pseudomonadota > Gammaproteobacteria > Pseudomonadales > Oceanobacteraceae > Oleispira. The sequence continues at coordinate 38,612 of JAESQF010000065.1, read as the reverse complement.
AAGAACGGCCATGCTCAGTAAAATTGCTGGTTGATATATCAAGACTGTTGCTGGCATAGATAAATTCACCGCCATAATGAGGACGAGTTGACTTATAAACCACCATGCTCTCCCCCTGGCTATTAGCAACGACCTTATGGCCATTGGCTCGATAACCGTCAACACTTGCATAAAACGATGCATCACCCCAACCGTTAGCAGCATCATAAGCACGTTTAAAAAGCCACGCGCCAATCTGACGGTCAAACCAAACCACTTCCAATGCATCATCGACGCGGGCAATTTTTGGATATCGAGCTTCTGCAGTACCGCTGTTTAGGATAGTGGCAATTGCGGCCCAGTCACGGCATACTATTTCGATATCAGTAACACTGGCCGCTGCTACTACGCCAGAGCCATCGATTACTTCACACAGCTGCTGACCATCAGCAGCGGAAGCTAGATTAATATCATATTGTGCTTGATTAGCTAGCTTTTGCGAAAAGGCAAAGCTATTACCTGCAATAGAAACAGTTTCTTGGTTGCTGGTATTAATTAAATCAAGTGTACCGGTAAGGCCTGATACGCTACCACTGAGAGTATAATCTTTGGGGCCAGTACCTGCACCACCCGTTTCGCCACCTGTTTCGCCACCTGTTTCGCCACCTGCTGCACCGCCACCAGAACCCCCGCCTGAGCCACCACAAGCAGTTAATAACGAACAAACGGCCAAGGCCAATACGTTCTTATTCATGTTATTCATATTCTTTCTCACTCAATAGCAACACGTTGAATTGAGCCTGTAAATCAAACCACTTGTTTGATGTGGTGTTAATTTAAAGGCTCTTTGTTTTAGTAGTTGCTATTAAATAATGATTAAAGAAGTATTGAATAATACTTCAGGGTGAACAGAGTATTCAGAAGAGGAAATATAGGGGCGTTTTACAGGTTAAATAAGCAGACCTATTTTTTCTGCATAAGAAACGCAGTCGTTACGATTTTTTGCTTCAAATGCTTCGCACAGTACTCGCATATGAACTTTAACGGTATTAACACTTATATTGAGTACCTGTGCTACCTCTTGATTACTACAACCTTTCTGAATAAGATTTAATACATCAAGCTGGCGTTCAGATAATTGATAGCGCCGTGCAATTTCAGAAGAAACACTCCCTACTGGTTCCTTTTCATCAAGTATCTTTAGCTGTTTTTTGAGCTCTGCAGAAATGACAACACTGCCTCCCATGACCTGATCGATAGCCGCTAATATTTGCTTGGCTGAATTAGTTTTTGGTATAAAACCCGACGCACCATTACGTAATGCCAAGCGAATTTTTTTCAAGTCGTCTGATGCAGATAAAAGAATAAACGGAATGTACAAGTTACGTTGATTTAAACCATCAATAAATGTCAGCCCGTGAAGTCCTGGCACATTCAAATCAATGATAATTAAATCGATATCTTCGTGTTCAGACAGTATTTCCAGAGCGGCTCTGGTTGTCGAGGCACTAATAATTTGAAAATCACTGCGCAAACTTGTTAATAAGGCACTGAAGCTTTCAGCAAATAAAGTATGATCTTCTAGGTGTAATATTTTCATTTGTAACGGAAGCTCGGTATAAGTTGTAACATCAGTACATTATAATAAGACAAGAAGATATTCAGCTAATCCCTGAGGGTGAACCTAATGTCAGCTGATTAAGGGTTTACAGCGCTGCAGTATAAACGTTCGGATCTTCACAGCTTTAATCGGCTTATGGACAATAGCAAAACCACTCGCTTCTGCTTCTTGAATCCTAAGAGGATCCGTATCTCCCGTAATAATAAGCGCTGGAATTTCCTCGTCTAGTACTCCATGTATTTGTTGAATAGCCTCTGCACCTGTTTTATTTTCTCTTAATCGGTAGTCCGATATTAATAAATTAGGTCGCCACTCAAGGTTAGCTAATAAGAAATCTTCCGCTGCTTGCGCACTTTCAAATGCTTCAACCTCACTTCCCCAGCTCTTAAATAAAGCGACTAAGCTATGGCAAATAGCCTCATCATCATCAATGACTAGCACTCGAATAGATCCTAGCTCTCCCGAAATCTTCGGCTGAGTCACCTCCACTACTTTATTTCGATCACCCAAAGGTACCTCAACAGAGAAACAGCTACCTGATGAGTCTGATACTAACGTTAGCGGCCAATTTTGATGATCGCATAGGCGTTTAACAATCGCTAAGCCTAAACCTAGTCCATTATTACTGTCTCGCTCAGGGTTCTGTAACTGATGAAATTCATCAAAAATACTCTGCTGCTCACTCGCAGGAATACCAATACCCGTATCTTTAACTTGTATTAATACAGTCTCTGCTTGCTGCTGAGAAGAGAGGCTAATGCTTCCTTGGTCGGTATATTGAACGGCATTCGACAATAAATTTTTAAGCACCCGATCTAATAAAATTGTATCTGCAAACACATAAAGATCCGATGAATCCTTATCAATACTTAACGACTTCTTTTCAGCCGATGGATGAACATCATTTATTAATCTATCGCCAAGCTCTGTCAGACTAAAGTGTTCTGACTTACTATGTACTGAATCAGCATCCAGCTTTGATATATCCAGTAAATCATTAAGCAACCCAGACATACTCTCAACACTTGACTCTAAGCGTCCATAAATAATTTCATCATCGGGATCTCTATTACGATTCTTTAAGGTTTCTAGAAAGAAAACCACCGCTTGTAAAGGCTGACGAATATCATGACTGGCCGCTGCTAAGAATTTAGATTTTGCATGGTTTGCTTGCTCTGCCTCAATCCGAGCTTGTACATTTTCTAGCTGCAGTTCAATTGTTTGTAGAGACCTATTGCTTATATATCGGTAAAAAACCAGAGCAGAAGCCACTGTTAGAACAATAGCCACCTGTAAAATCAATCCATCCTCTATATTACTGTAAGAAATTTTAAATAATAAAGAGGCTAACGGCGTAATTAATAGCACGGCTATTAATTTCAAATAGTAGGAAAATGCGTAAGCTGAATTAGCGACTAAAGAAAATAACATCACCATCATCGTAAAATAATAAATACTTTGATCTGTCTTTAAAAACAACCAAGGTGATGTAGTAATAAACAAAGAAAAACCTACAATAGGAATGGCAGCTATCGTTAAATTTAGCATTTCTTTTTTTCGATAGTAAATATAGTACACCCCAAGGGTGGCTATTAAGAATAACAAATCTAAAGAAAACCAGATTAAATAAGCATGTTCAATGGCTGATTTATGAAGAATAAACGCATAAAAGGGAGCAGCAACAAATATCGCACCTAAATAGTGAGGCAATGACTCCTTCATAAAATTATTGAGCCGCAGCTCTTCAAATTCTATCTTTGATATTTTTTTAGAATCTAATGACATAACTACTATTCCTTTAAAGTTTGACTCTAAATTAACTCTATTCGCTCAGCATAACGCACGCACTCTATACGATTACTGACCTGGAACGCTGAAAATAACGTTTTTACATGAGTTTTTATGGTGTTTTTACTCAAGTTTAACCGTTCAGCGATTTCATTATTAGAATGGCCTTCCTGCATCAATTTCAGCACGTCCATTTGTCGTTGTCCCAAGTTATAATTGGTCATGGTTTTATAGTGATTCTGCGAGGGCTCATGTTCTGGCAAATAGGCTATCGCTTGTTCAATATCCTTTGGCACAACAATATCACCCGCCAGCACTTGCTCGATAACCTGTAAAATCTGAGTAATGGAGTAGGTCTTAGGGATAAAACCCGAAGCACCATTATTTAAGGCGCTGCGGATCTGAAAAAGATCGCTGGATGCTGATAACACAATAAAGGGAATATAAAAATTTCGCTCGAATAAGCTTTCGATAAAATCGAGACCATTTAAGCCAGGAATGTTCAAATCGATCAGTATTAACTCAATGTCAGGCTGCTGCTCTAATACTTGCCAGGCACCTTCGACACTGCTGGCTCCGACAATAGATAAATCATCAGCGTGCAAGGAAACAACGACATTTAAACCTTCAGCAAACATAGTGTGATCATCAAGATGCAGTATTTTCACGAGAAATTCATCCTACTATCGATGGTTAAGATTGATCGAACCAATCATCATCTATTAACACAAGGTTATTAGCAAAGTTTATTTTATGTCAAATGTAAAAGATTGTGAGGCCTGTTGCAGTGAATGTCTTAATATTTTCTTGTTCATTACGAACCTTAATTGAGCGGCATTGATTGGCTTATATGGGATTGTAAAACGGCTATCTTTTACAAACTGAGTTCTAATCAGTTCTGTATCGACGATGAAGGCGATTATAGGAATATCACAAGTATAAAACTCTTGAATGGATTTGATATTGTCAGCACCGAATTTATTATCGTCTAAATTAAAATCAAAAATTATTAATCTGGGCTTCCATGTTTTTTTACGAATTCTGTCATTACGTTCAATGATAATAACTTTACTTTACTTGAATCCAAAAAGTTTGTTGGTACTATTTTTATGCTTAATAGCGGTGTTGTTTATCGGTGGAGTTGAATGTGTTTTTGGCATGCTGCTAATCCCTGACTCCCGTTGTCGCTATTAGAGTAAATGATATTGTATTGTTTTTTTATTTTTAATGAGGGATATAAATAGATGCTAACGGGTAGCATCTATTTATGTTCAGTAAGTTCTTTACTGGTATTTTCTTAGTGGTGTTGTACTTCAATAAATGCAGGATAACTGTCTAATGCATCAGGATTAATGTCTTTCACCAAGCTGGTATTTGCAGACGTACCATCGCTTGACCAAAGCTCGGCGCCATGAACAGAATCATCGGCAGAGAACAGTAGCTTGTCATTGAGTACCATGAATTGTTCTAAGAGTGGATTAGATCCTGTTGCTGTAATTTTACTAACTTCTACGGTGCCAGCTTCTGTACCATCGCTTACCCATAAGGCATCTTCTTCGGTATGTATATTGCCACGGGCCACAAATAATAGTTTACCGTCAACACTGTGTAGATCACGAATGGCAGAACCCAAATTACCTGCATTGATATCTTTCACCGGTCTAGCGCCCGATGGAGTCCCATCAGTAACCCATAATTCAGATCCTTGTATAGGCTCATTCGCTACAAAATAAAGTTTGTCACCCACAGCGGTAAGAAACTTAGGGGCTGAACCTGCACTTGCACCGGTAAAGCTTGTCATTGGGTGTAATTGACCACCTCTATGGGCCCATATGTTGTAGCCCGAGTTATCTTTTGCAACAAAGTAAAGGCTATCATCAATGACTGTCAATTCATTTGGCTTGCTGCTGGCCTTGCCCGCAAGGACATCATACTTATGTGTCGACCCATCCAGTATGTAAGAGAAAAGTTCTAATTCGATAGTCGGGTCAGGTTGTGAAAATGTGTTATCAGCTACCATGAATAACGCATTGCCAAAAGGTGTAAGCAGCCCAGGTGTGCTGCCAATGAAACTACCATCACCAAGGTTAGAAGGATTTGGATTGATTTGGGCCGCTAATCGAGTGCCAGCTTCTGTGCCATCGGTTCTCCATAATTCTTGTCGTGCGTAATTTTCATCTTTAGCGGTGAAATAGACTTCATCATTAAATAAGACAGTATTACCGATACGAGAGCTGGTATTAGGATGTATGTCTTTAACTAGGTTAGTGCCCGCTTCTGTGCCATCAGAGATCCATAGCTCGGTATCGCCGAGACCATCAGTGGCTGAAAAAATAAGTTTGTCATTATAAGCGATTAAATTGTCAGGGTAGCTGTCGGAACCCCCAGATCTGATGTCCTTAACCATTGATGTGCCTGATTCAGTACCATCAGTGACCCAAAGCTCTATGCCATTAATGCCATTATCTGCATTGAAGAACCATTTACTGCCAACTTTAGTGAAGTTAAATGGATTACTATTACCGCTGGCATTAATATCTTTTACGAATTTTGTGCCCGCTTCGGTGCCGTCTGTGATCCATAACTCGGTGCCCGTATTAATATCGCTGTTTGCCGCAAAAAGTGCTTGTTCGATAACGGGTACAGTCGTTACTGGTGGCGTAGTTACGGGCGGGGTCGTTACCGGTGGCGTAGTTGCTGGAGGTGTAGTTTCCGGTGGGGTTGGTCCACCACCAGATCCGCCGCCGCAGCCTGTTAAAATTAGAGTAGCTGAGAGTAGTGCTTGTGAGAGTAGTGATTTTTTTAACATAATGAAATCCTTTATTGTTTGGCTAAGAAACAACGTTAATGTAGAGCCAGTTTACTGAAGTAATTGAGATCTCAATCACCCTAGAAGGTGATTGAGTTTTGTTGTGATTGAGACGTTAAGTAAACAGTGTTTATGACTTACGCTTACGAACGAATAACAAGCCTGCTGCTAATAAGTACAGGAAGTTCATAGAGCCACCACCTGATCCTCCCGAACTTGCAACTGGCTCTTCAGGAGTAGGAGTTGGCTCTGGAGTAGGTTTAGGTGTTGGTTCTGGAGTTGGTTCTGGAGTTGGTTCTGGAGTTGGCTCTGGAGTAGGTTCAGGTGTTGGGGTGGGGGTTGTGCTTGCGGCTACAGTCGTGCTTTCGAAGCGGCTAGTGACACCTCCAATATTGACTTCAGACGTTGTCGTGGTGCTATTTTGTGCTGAACTGGTATGGCGAACGCGAATGGTATCGCCATCCTGTACGGTGATACTACTAGAGCTATAGGCGCCACCGTTCCAGCTCATTTCACCGTTGGTAATAGAAGCCTGTGTGCCTGCACTGATGCCAGAAACCGTAATCGGTGCCGAGATAATTGTGCTACTTAAGGCAACGCCAGTCTGGACAGGAAAGCTAAATGCATCCGGGGTTGTGTCAGTTGCAATCGTGGTATGGGTAACGCTATCCGTCACACCACCAATGTCTAGGGTGATGGTTTTTGCTGTAGAAGGCAGGCTGCTGGTAGTAAATCGAACTATAACCCGGTCTCCATCATTTATAGTCCCTTGTGCGGATGTGTAAGCAGCACTATTAATGCTGTATATACCATTTGTAATGGAAATTGGCGTAGGGGCATTAATACCGCTGACGTAAATGATTCCAGTTGCTTGCGCTAATACATTGGTGCCAAGAGTATTAGCGACTGTACCGAGACTAAAAGCATCTGGCACAGTGTCCATGGCTTCAGTTGTCGTCGTATAAGTTGCACTAACGCCGCCGACGGTGAGTGTTGATGTGGTTGCGGTGGCATAAGCACTGCTATTGGTATGGCGAACCGTTATTTCGTCACCCACTCGAATAGTGCCAGCTTGCTGGGTATAGCTTTCTGCATTCGCTTGGCCAGCACGTTTAATAGAATAGGCTGCGCCTGATGAAATAGTAACGTCTACAGTGGCGTTAATACCTGCAATCGTAACGGTATCAGAAATGCTTACGGAGTTAACCGCTGAGGCGCTGCCTGTATTTGGAAAAGAAAATGCATCGGGTGTTCTATCCGCTGCAAGTGTTGTTGTTTTAAATGTACTGATGCTATCGGTAGGCTTCCAGGATTTGTTATTGTGGCTAAAACCTGTGCCTCGATCGATAACGAGTTTAGTGACCGTTTCGATTTCTGGTTCGCTGCTTCCCGGGTTTCTAAGTCTTACATTGTCAGCATCGGTAATCGTTACGGCGCCTGCTTGAGCCGCGGCAGAATTAATCACGACTTCGCCATCGATAACATTAGCGCTTAAAGAGCCTGTTGGGGTAATAGTGATGCTGTGGGCTGAGTTGGATAGACGTGGCGTATTTAATGGCACGTTCGCATGGGAAGACGAGGTAAAGCTCGTAGCGGTCGGTGTTGCTCCGGTTGTTAGCGCATTGCCTTCAAAGACGCTGATAAAGGACTCTCTCGATCCGGAAACTGTATTTTCAGCGTTGCCAACAACAACAACTTGCCCAGTACTTAATGTCGCCACCCCGTCAAAATAACCGGTTTCTGGCAGTATATTTGAGTCAATAGCATTGCCCGTATCTTTATCGGTATAAGAGATAAATGGGGCTGTGCCTGCAATACCCACAGCGATCATGCCTACCGTTGGGTGGTAATTCATATCCCTATAACAATCATTCATGTCGTCGATGCCCTCTGTTACAACACCGTTGGTGCCAAAGCCTGAGACAAAGCTTCCTGTCGGGGTGTGTCTTTGCAACCGTGTAGGGTTAGCGGGTAGGCTTCTATCACATCCAGCGCTGATAATATCGCCACCGGGTAATACCACTGCGCTGTTTAAAACTTGCTTATCGCTATTACCACTATATCTAGGGTCTGAATCTAATGACCAACGGTTGTAGGCAATATGAGAGAACGGGTTAGCTTGATTGACGGCCTTGCCATCAGCAGCGATCCGCTGCAGAAACATAGTATTGGGACCGCCCGTCGACATGTATGCCCAGCTTCCACCCACATACATATTATCGTTAGCATCAAAGGTCAGTTTGGTGATGTCTACTGAATAGTTATTGTAATCACTGTATACAAGGCGAGTATCACCATTATTGGCATTATTACCGTTATAGCCAAACCCTGTATCCAATACACCCTGGCTATCCAGCTTAATAACATGACCAAGGTATCGATTTAGGCTTAGCGTTTGCCCCGTATATTGGCTGGCGCTGATAAAAATTTCACCCTGGGAGTTGATGGCGATATCACGGCCGTATAAATGGCCGTAAGTAGGGCGAGAGCTCGGGCTGGAAGCAGGGTTAGAATAGCGAACAGTATAGATGCCGTTGTCTGCAAAGCCGGTATCCAGCGAGCCATCGGTATTTAAGCGCATAACGGTCAGCTGCCAATCAGCATGGGCACGGCTATTACCTGCAATCAGAATTTTGCCATCTGCTTGTATGGCAACGGCGTTAAGGCGTGTATCACTTAACGTATGGTGGCGGGCAATGCCGTCAGTATCAAAACTGGTATCGAGAGAGCCGTCACTCAAATACTTAACAATAATGCCCTCAAACTGAGAGCTATTGCGTAGGGCATGGCCTACCGCAATGATTTTATCATCAGGAGTTACCGCAACATCGGTGAAATATGATTTGAGTACGGGGGCTCCTGTGGTGATACCGTAGTTCTGTTGGTGCTTCCCATCTGAACTAAATGACGTATCCAGATCAATGGGAGCAGCGTAAGTCGTGCTTGCACAGGCAAGAGTGATCGCAGCCGCGAGTATTTTTGGAGTTGGTAAATACATAATAATTTCCGTGGTATTAAAAATTCTTATGTATTAAATCGCGGGCCCAAGTAATGTCGGTCACCCCTGGGGGTGATTGTGTTTTAGAGTGAGGGATTTTGTTATGAAAAATAATGAGTACTTATTTAGATTCAATAAAAGACCTCATTTTATTGGATATCATTAGTCTGAGTTGTGCAGGTTTGATGGGCTTATGTAATATAGCTAAACCGCTTTTCTCTATCTTCGCTATTTCCTCTGGTGCGGTATCACCCGTAATTACCATTGCAGTAATCGGGTAATTCAGTGATTCTTTTACTTTATCAATAGCCTCTATACCTGTTACGTTATTACGTAAACGATAATCTGATATTAATAAATTAGGTTTCCAACTTGGTAATTGCTCGATCGCTTCACAAGCGTCATCAGTTGATTCAAATGAACGGATCTTACAGCCCCACTTGCTTAATATATTAGACAGACTAAAACGAATAGATTCATTGTCGTCTATAAGGATTACATCAATAGCGCCTAGGTTATTATTCATATCAGTCTTGTCAGGCGATTGAATGAGATCACTACTACCCTTCGCTACTTTAAAGCTAAAGCAACTGCCAACACCCAATTCAGAATCAAGGGATAATGGCCAATCTTGTAATGCACACAGACGCTTAACAATCGATAAACCTAAGCCTAGACCTTTGTTTTGATCTCGTTCCGGATTATGTATTTGATGAAATTCATTGAAAATAGCTTCCTGATCATTACGGTCGATGCCCATTCCAGTATCTTTTACACTTATATTTATGTGCTTTGAGCCACTCTGTGCAGATAATGTAATAGTTCCAGAATTTGTATAGCGAATAGCATTTGATAATAAGTTATTTAGTACTTGTTCCAATAGAATGGCATCAGCGAAGACAGTGTCGTTGCCACATTCAATAACTATATTAATATTTTTAGCCTTCGCAAAGGGGGTTACCTCACCTTGTAATCTTTCTAGTAACGGCATTAAGGAAAGGTGCTGTGGCTTGGGTATAATGACATGTGCATCCAATTTAGAAACATCAAGTAAGCTGTTAAGTAAATCAGACATGCTTTCGATACTATTTTCTAAGCGCTCAAATAGATTATCGTCTTTTGGTTTGGTATTTCCTGATCTAAGTGCACTTACTAAAAAACTAATCGCTTGCAGGGGCTGGCGAATATCATGGCTTGCTGCAGCGAAGAATTGAGATTTTTCTGTATTAAGGCGCTCCGAGTTAGCTTGTAGTACAAAGTTTTTTCTCGAAAATCGATTCCTGATATCCATACAAAGAACCCCTGCAATCACTGACGATATTAGCATGAAGGCATTTATGGAAATTTGATAGAAAGTATTGATCTGGTCAAGTGAACGAGCTATCAGAAGTGCGATTATTGTTATAACGGTTAGAGACGAACTTACAATTAAGGCAATGTTTGGTTGTAGGTAGGTCGTGCCGTGTGCTGTGAAAATAACAAGCATGATTCCTGAAAAGTAAAAGTCTGTCGCAATTTCCGACTGGTTAGCGATCATTAAAAGAAAAATTATCCCGAGGCCAGCAATTAAAAAATAACTGGCAATAATGACCTGATAAAAATTAACAAATAAATCCTCTTTTTTCACAATCAAATGCAAGATATAAATTGATAATAAAAAGAAGCTGCAACGAACCAATCCAGCAGTGTAAAGCTGTGAGGGTAATGCCCATGTGTCGACAATGAAAAAAACCATATATACCAGAGCGGTGATTGTCGTTGTGATTAAACCCGCTTTTATCTTTTCTTCTTTTAATGATGATTGATAGTCTTGCTCTTGCGAGAAAGGAAATTTCGAATTGAAGTTGGTTAAAAGTACGATGATGACGGCTGTTATTTCACGAAGGTATTTCTGAAGCATGAAGTTTCCTTACTTATATGCTTTTAAGATCATGATGAATATATAAGGTACTTCTCAATTTCATGGTCTTTAAGTAATAATATTCCATAAGTATAGACATGAAAATTTTCGTGTCTATACATAGTGTTGAGAGTGGGCATGTTTGCAGCGCTATTTTCTAAATGCTGAATTACTTTAAGACAGTAGGCGCAGGGTATCTTCCGCGCTGGCATTCGCTTGGCTACGAACGGCAAGTTGGGCTTGTTGTTTTACTAGCTCTATCGTCATCTGGCTGACGAGCTCAGCAATATCGGCATCTTCAATTCGACTACGAGCTGATTGGGTTTGTATTTCTTCGTTCTTGAGCTGATCAATACTGCCATCAATACGATTACTCACGGCGCCTAATTCCGAGCGTCGCTCAGTAACCTGCTGCTGAATACTCTCTAACGTGGTTAAATTATTCGCTGCATCTGGGCTGGAAAAATCGAGTTGATCTAAGCCTTGTTGAATCGGTTGTGCTGTTGTATTCGCGGCCAGACTAATCACATCACCGGCTTTGTCTCCGAGTTGGAAATTCAAATCCTGGGCGTTGTTATCTTGTTGAAATAGATCTTTACCATTGAATGAACTTTGTTCGATCACTTGGTTGATGTGATCGCTAATTTGGCTGGCTTCTTTATTAAGTGCGGCACGATCTGAATCGTTCAATATGCCATTGCCTTGTTGTACGGCAAGCTCTTGTAAGCGCTGAATGCCGTTAGATATTTGCTCAAGGGCACCATCTTCAGTTTCGATTAAAGATTTAGCATCTAGGCCGTTACGTTGAGCTTGTTGAACACCGGAAACTTGGCTGGAGAAACGTGTTGCTATGGCTAATCCTGCGGGATCATCGGCGGCACTATTGATACGCTTGCCACTGCTTATTTGCTCGAAGGTTTTATTTAACCTGTTGCCAGTATCGATAAAGCTATTGCTGGTATTGATGGAAGTCATACAGCTCCTCCACTTTAAATTGATAGTTACTTAATCATACCGTGACGAGTGGTCAATAATGTTAACTCGCAGGTTGGAAAGTTCTATTAGGCAGGAAATATCCGATCATTCGAGTGGTTGACCTAGCTGATGAGAGCCTTGCGATGATGCGATCTGTTTATTTAGCGGTACTGCGTGCTGCTTTAATAGTTGATAGCGATTTTGAGGGATAGCCGTTAACGGCTCATTCAGTTCAAACCCTTGCCAAGCGTATTGTAAAAATAGCAGAGAGGCTGGGACTAGTTCAATGTCAGCGCTGGCCAGCTTAGGTAGTTGCTGGCTGAGAAAGGCATGAGACTCGCCATAAGGGTGAGCAATTAAAATAGCACGACCGGTTTTATGCGCAATTCTGAGGGCTTTATTCCACTGCCGTGTTAGCGCAGCTTCGCTTTTATCATTATCTAAAAAAATATGTCGTCTAAGTGCGGGAAGCTGATGTGCGAGTGCTTGTTGGTAAGCGACGGAGTTTGGCGATGTCAGACTATCGATAAAGTATAGCTGTTCGTCCTGTAAGGTTTCCATTACCCACTGCATTGCTTGTTTATCTTGGGTGAGGGCACTGCCCATATGGTTATTGATACCTTGAATATGGGGGATTGAGGCGATGGCTTTTTTTAACGTTTGCTTAAACTCGATCTCTGTTAGTTCTTGCGTCAGTGCGCCAGGTCCAAGTGCTGCCTTACCGGTATTCCCCATCGGCGCGTGGAGTATTATTTCTTTTTGCTGCAAATGAGCTTTATTGGCGAGTCTTTTTGCGTAGGGCGTATGCGGTAAAAAAGCGAGGGTTAAAGGACCTGCTAGCTCAACCATGGCATTACCTTGAGCATAATTATTACCAATATCATCGATAATAATAACCAGCTGAGCGCTGTGGGCTTGAGTTAACGTAATGAAGCTCAATACCACAGCAGACAGTACTAATTGATAAAATTTATGAATCATTGCTAGTCTTGATGGGCTCTGGCAGCGCTTCTGATTTATCAGAATTCGCTTTCGGAGGCTTGGCGTGATGCTGAAAAACACTCCAACCTTTTAGCAAGGTATAAGCTTGATATAACTGGAAGTCCTTGCTTAATAAATCATCCGATACTTGATGATCATCTTTGTTAGCATTCTCAGAACCTTCTTTTTCGTCATTACCGTTAGAGAGGTGACCAGGTAGATCGCTTTCCTTGTAGTAGCTTTCCTTATACGTAGTCACTTCACTTTGTTCTACATAAACGTCAGGGTAAATTCCTTGGGCTTGAATAGAGCGACCATTGGGGGTGAAGTAACGCGCGGTCGTCAGTTTAATTGCTCTATTGCCAGCGATGGGTAATACGCTTTGTACCGAGCCTTTACCGAACGATTGAGTACCCACAATGACGGCACGCTTATGATCTTGCAAAGCTCCTGCAACAATTTCAGAGGCCGAGGCTGAGCCGCCGTTAATCAATACAATCAATGGAATGTCTTCAGCGATGGTATTCTCTGTGGCTGAGTAGCGGAAGTCAGAATCACTAATACGACCCTCGGTATAAACGATTAATCCTGAGTTTAAAAACGCGTCAGATACTTCAACCGCTGCGTCTAATACGCCGCCTGGATTGTTGCGTAAATCTAACACTAAGCCGTTGAGTTGTTCTTTATTATCTTGGGCTTTTTTCTGCAATTTGGTGATCGCTGCAATAAGCTCTGGGCCGCTTTTATCTTGAAACTGAGTTATACGCACATAACCAATGCCATCACCTAAGGTTTCACCGCGTACGCTGGCTACTTTGATTACGGCACGGGTTAACACAAATTCTATTAGCTCTTTTTCCCCTTTACGGCGAATGCTGAGTTCAATATCTGTTCCGGGTTCGCCCCGCATTTGATCAATAGCATCGGTCAATGACATTTCACGAACTGGCTTGCCATCTAGGGAAACGATGAAGTCGCCTGCTTTGATGCCGGCTTTTTCAGCGGGAGTATCATCGATAGGGCTAACAACTTTAATCAGACCTTCTTCTATACCGACTTCAATGCCTAAGCCACCAAACTTACCTGTGGTATGTTCTTGCAGCTCACTAAAATCTTCCGGTAATAAATAATCAGAGTGGGGATCTAGGTTACTTAGCATGCCATCGATAGCGTATTGCAATAAAGTTTTATCGTCTACGGGCTCTACGTAAGAGCTGCGAATACGATCGAAAATCTCAGTGAAATTGCGCAGTTCCTTTAAGGGTAACTGGCTTTCTTGCACGGGAGAAACGTCTGTGGCTTGCTGTTCTGTAGCAGCAAAAGTTTGAGCACTTAATAATTGGCTGCTAATAAATAGTGTGCTGAAGGCGACGTATTTGAACATTCTATATCCCATGTATTTAGTTTTCCCTTCTGTATCTCGAACTGTGTCTTTGGTCTGCATTAGCGACTTAGCCAAGAGGCAGGATCTTGTGGCTTACCTTTGTATCTGATTTCAAAATACAGGCGAGGTTCCTTAAAGCCACCCGAGCTACCTAAGGTGGCAATATTTTCACCTTGGTAAACCCAATCGCCAACAGATTTTAATAAACTTTGATTACGTGCATACAGGCTTAAATAGCCATCGCCATGATCGACTATTAATAATAGTCCAAAACCGCGCAACCAGTCACTGAAGACAATACGACCGTGATGTATAGAGGTGATTGGCGAACCTTCGTAGCCTTTTATTAACCAGCCCTGCCACTTACTGCGTGCCTGAGCGTTGTAGTTACCAAACGCTTTGACAATACGGCCCTTTGTTGGCCTTGGCAATTTTCCTTTTAGAGAGCGAATAGGGCGAGCATCTTGCTTGCGCACGCTATTAACCAGCAGGGTGGCTACTTCCGTAATCAATTGCTGTAAGCGTTTTTGGTCTTTTTGTTTTTGGCTTAGGTCGCTGCTTTTTTGCTGACGGCGTTTTTCTAGGCTGGCTAACAGTTTTTTATGCTGGCGCTTGTCATTATTAAGCTGCTTGTTTTTCTTTAATAGGCTGTTCTCAGTTTTGATCAGTTTATTCTGCTGAGTCAGGATTTCATTCTCGATATTATTCAAGCGTTTTAGATTGATAATGAGGGTTTGAATACTTTCCATGCGCGCTTGATTAAAATACTCGTAGTATTTTAACATGCGGCTGACTTGCTGCGGGTCGTCTTGGTTTAATAGCACCTTAATCGAGCCTTGATTACCGATTTTTTGTGCGCCAATGAGTTGTTTAGCTAGTTGTTGCTTTTGTTCGGACTTAAGGACGCGGAGCTGGCTTTGCTCCGCTTGCAGCTTTTTTAAGCGGGCGCGCTCCTCATTTAGCTGATTGCGAGTATCATCAATTTTTTTAGCCAGAGCGCCAATTCTCTCATCGGAAAGACGCAGTTGTTGATTGAGCTTATCGTGTTCCGATTCGGTATTTTTTAACCACAACTGCAACTTATTAATTTCTTGTTGCAGTTTCTCGAGATCAGCTTGCTCGTCTGCCCAGCTCACTTGGGTGAGCTGGCAGAAGACAAAAGAAAAAAGAAAGATGATCCTTAACATTATATCGACTCTATCTTATTTATTGATCAAGCTAGTACCTGACATTTCTGTCGGCTGTTCTAGATTCATGATATTCAATAGCGTCGGTGAAATATCACATAAGCTACCGGGGTTTATCGTGCGACCATCATTGTTGCTATGCACATACACGAGGTCAACAGGGCCGGTGGTATGGGACGTTAATGGACCACCCGTTTCAGGATTCATCATCTGCTCGGCATTACCATGGTCTGCGGTGATTAGGCATTCACCATTCACTTCTAAAATAGCCGCGGTAATGCGCTTTAAGCATTTATCAATACATTCAGCGGCTTTTACTGCAGCAGAATAAACACCGGTATGACCAACCATATCGCCGTTGGCGTAGTTACAAACGATTAGGTCGTGCTTACCACTTTTAATAGCCGCGACTAACTTATCGGTTAATTCAGGGGCATTCATTTCAGGCTGGAGGTCGTAAGTCGCGACATCAGGTGACGGTACCAGGATGCGTTCTTCTCCTGGGTATAAGTCTTCACGGCCACCCGAAAAGAAGAAGGTAACGTGGGCGTATTTTTCAGTTTCTGCAATACGCAGCTGGCTTAAGCCAAGATTGGATACGTATTCACCAATGCCGTTTACTATGGTGGCTGGTGGATAGGCGCAGCTGGCTGGAATATCTGCGGCGTATTCGGTTAGCATCACGTAATCGGCTAGTTTAGGTATTTTATTACGCTTGAAACCCGAAAAATCAGGGTCCACAAAGGCACGGGTAATTTCACGGGCACGGTCTGGGCGGAAGTTCATAAAGATGATGCTATCACCATCTTCAACCATGCCGCCCCCATCTTTACCATAAGAGCCAATGACGGTAGCGCTAACAAATTCATCGTCTTCGCCGCGAGCATAGGCGGCTTCTAAAGCTGCGATGCCGGTTTCTGCATGGTTTGTCGCTTTTGCTTCTGTCATCGCAACATAGGCAGGCTCTACTCGCTCCCAGCGATTATCACGGTCCATGGTATAATAACGACCGGTTAACGTGGCGATTGAGCCAGTGCCTAATTCATCTAATTTGGCTTGCAGAGCTTTAATCGAAGGCTCTGCGCTGCGGGGGGGGACGTCACGTCCATCGAGGATGCCGTGTACGTATAGTTTAGTTATGCCACGTTTAACGGCCATTTCACAAGCGGCAAAAATTTGCTGTTCGTGACTATGTACACCCCCAGGAGATAATAAACCGGCAAGGTGGACTGCGCCGCCCGTTGCTTTGGCTTTATCGATGGCATTACAAAGAACGTCATTATCGAAGAATCCACCATCAGCAACGTCTTTATTAATACGAGTGAAATTTTGATATACGATGCGGCCCGCACCTAAATTCATGTGGCCTACTTCAGAGTTACCCATTTGGCCTTCAGGCAGACCTACCGCATTACCCGACGTTTGAATGAGTGCATTAGGATAGGTTTCTAATAAAGCATCCCAGGTTGGAGTATTCGCATTGGCGATGGCGTTGTGTTCGGATGGTTCGCCGTGGCCCCAGCCATCAAGAATAATTAGTGCAGTCGGTGTGCGGGTCTGGCTCATAATAGAAATAACTCTGATAATTTAAAGTGAGTAGACAAAATATATTGTGCCTATTCTAGCGAATCTGGGGGCGTGCGTCATTTTCTATTCTTTTTCCTACCTTGGCTGGGGTATACTGCGGCCTTTGATCCACTATCAGTCAACCAAATAGGCAGTAATTAGGTCATGGAACAAGCTTTTGAATTTATAAATAATAATTGGATGTTAGTCAGCGTATGGGGTGTGTTTTTAGCCGCCTTTCTGTGGGATAACAACCAACGTAGCGGTGCTAGCATTAGCACAGCGCAAGCAACACAGATGATCAACAAGCAAGATGCCGTTGTGGTCGATATTCGTGATAAGAAGGATTTTGATGCGGGCCACCTAGCCAATGCGATGAATATTCCTTATTCAACGTTAGCTGAACGACTGTCAGAGCTTGAATCTTCGAAAGAACGCCCCATTGTATTAGTATGCAAGTCTGGCCAGAGTGTTGGAATGGCGGGCAAGACCTTGAAGCAGAAGGGCTTCCAAGTATTCCGCTTAAGCGGTGGTATGTTGGAATGGAGCAATCAAAACCTTCCTGTTGTTACTAAGTAGCATCTAAATAGCAAATAAATAGTTATTCAATAAATTGAAACAGTACGACCAAGCAGGGCGTACTGAAGAATAAATAGAAATTAAGGAATTATCATGGCTGAACAAGAACAAGCAAAAGAGCAAGTAAAAGGGCAAGCACAAGACCAAGGTCAATTTTCATTACAGCGTTTCTACGTTAAAGATTCATCGTTTGAATCTCCAAATGCTCCAGAGTCTTTCCAGAAGCAGTGGAAGCCAGAAGTTAAGCTGGATTTGAACAGCCGCTCGCGTAAGCTTTCCGACGATACTTTTGAAGTTGACGTTAAAGTAACGGCAACGGCAGAAAATGATGGCGATACGGCTTTCTTGGTTGAAGTTGTTCTTGGTGGCATCTTCCATATTAAAGGGATTGAAGGCGAGCAGCTTAAGCACATGCTAGGTGCTTTCTGCCCTAATATCTTGTTCCCATATGTTCGTGAAACAATCGACCAGTTGGTAACGAAAGGTAGTTTCCCTGCCTTGATGCTTGCGCCGATTAACTTCGAAGCCTTGTACCAGCAAGCTCAAACTCAGCAAGCACAAGCTCCTGCTGCGGAAGAGACTGTTCAGTAAAGCTTTTACTTTATAAGTATCGCAGAACGTAAAAAGCCGAATGAGGTTTCTCTTTAAAGGAAATCTAGTTCGGCTTTTTAGTATCTGAAATTTAGGGCTTATTATCTAACTGCCACCGGCATAATCATTCTGACGCCAAGCCTCAAAAATCATTACCGCCACAGTATTGGACAAGTTCATACTACGACTACTTTCCATCATCGGCAGACGTAACCATTGCTCAAATGGAATGCTTTCGCGTACGTCTTCAGGTAGTCCACGAGTCTCAGGGCCAAACATCAGAAAATCCCCTTCCTTAAACTGTGCTTCAGAGTGAGTCTGCTTACCTTTAGTCGTGAGGGCATAAATCGTTTTAGGTTGTTCTTTTTCTAGGAAGTCAGCGTAGTTTTCATGAATACGCACTCTTGCCCACTCGTGATAATCCAAGCCTGCGCGACGCAATGCTTTCTCTTCCATATCAAAACCTAAGGGTTTGATTAAGTGCAGCTGACAGCCTGTATTGGCGCATAGGCGAATAATATTGCCGGTATTCGGGGGTATTTCAGGTTCAAATAAAACGATGTTAAACATACAGGCTCCTTAGCTAGACGCTGATTATAGAAAGATCTTATATAAATGAAAGCATAACTCTCTTTCGCCAATCTCCCGCCTTATATTGAACGACTGTTTATTATACCTATAGGTTATGAATAAACACTCTATCAGCGCATTTTGTTATTTCTCTACTAAACTTCTAAGACAGCCGTTAAAAGCATTCAAAGGAGTAGTAGGTGAAGATTCGCTGGCCGTTTAAAAAACTATCTTATCAGCATTGGCTTGGAATCAATTTATCTGAGTTAAACCCGAGCGCGGTGATTTATTGTGCGGGTGAGGTTTCGGCTGCCAGAAGCTTTAGTGCGGAAGAGGGATTGGAAGCATTAGCCTTATGGCTAAAGGAGCACGCTACAGACGGTATGCCTGCGGTTTTAGTATTAGGGGATAAAGATTATGAGTTGCTGTTAACTGAAGCACCTGACGTCCCTGACGACGAACTGAATGCCGCGATGGAATTCCGTATTGCTGATTTGCTGCCTCTAGGTGTTGCCGAAACGGCGATTCAAACAATTCGCTTACCCGAAGACGCTTATCGTGGGCGTATGTCGATGGCTCATGTTATTGCTGCAAGTAATGACACAATAAAGGGTTGGGTGACATGGGCTGAAGAGTTAAAGCTAAAAATTTCGTTGATTACAGTCCCTGAGTTATGTCTGCTCAATTTATTGGCTTTATTCGAGGTAGAGCAAGGGATTGGCTTATTGGAGCTAGGGCCTAAGCAAGGTTGTTTGCGACTTTATCAAGGGGGCGCACTGTATTTAACCCGTCAGGTTGAAGTGGGTCTTGATGCACTTGAGTTGGTGACAGAAAGCAGCAATAACGAAGGTGAAGCAGATATTGAAGATAGTGAGGCACCTATATTAGAGCTTGAGGATTCTTTGAATGAAGAGGAGGCAAATATAGAGCTGAGCGAAGAGATTGATCTTGAAGTTGGCCCTGAAGTTGACCTTGAGGAAGAGAATGACTTTGTTGTGGACGAATATGTATCGTTTGCTGCGAAGGAAAATGTAAATTCACAGCAATTGCAAAACTTAACATTAGAGATTCAAAGATCCTTAGATTATTACGAAAGCCAATTAGGTATGGGGCAAATCAATCGTTTATGGCTGATGTCGGGAAATGAAGATTTAACCGAGTTGGTGATCGCTATGGGCGATCAATTATCGGCAAACGTTGAACAGCCAGATATAACCAAAATGCTGGAAGAAATAAATTTTCATATTGCTGGTGGTCATGAAAATTTAAATAGCGCGACCATGGCGATAGGTGGGGCGCTTGCATATGCTGGAAGTTAAACAACGAATTAATCTCTATTTACCCAGGTTTCAACCGGCGCAGTTATCTGGTGAAACTAAAAAATTATTTATTTCTATTATTTCGGTTGTAAGCATTTTTTGTGTATTGATGGCTGTTTTGGTATTCATGAGATTTTCTGCAGAAAATGATGTATTAAAAAGCAAGCAGCGCCAGGTTGATTTAAATGAGGCTCTAACCCGTGCAATTTCACAAATCCCTAATGTAACCGCTGATTCAAATTTAATAAACCGTATTGCTAGAGAAAAGAAGGTACTGAAGAAAAAACAAAAGGTTATTACTTATTTATATCAAAATACAATTAATGAGGGTGAGAACTTTACTGGCTTGGTTGATCAGTTAGCGCAGCAAACAGTCAAGGGGATTTGGCTGGAGAGATTTGAAATTTTAAATCAGGGGCAAGATATACAACTGTTTGGATATGCGAAAACGCCTAAGCAAGTTTCTAGGTATATGGGGATGTTAGGCACCCAATCCTCCTATGAGGGGCGAAATTTCCAACAGATAAAAATAAATAAATCTGATAGTGGCTGGCATGAGTTTTATATTTCAACACTGACTCTGGATGCAGTTCTCTCTATGGAAAACCCAACCAGTATGGAGAGGAAATGATGCTTTGGTGGCAGAAGAAACCCATAGCCGATTTAATTGGTAGCTATGAGAAAACATCTGATAGAGAGCAGAAAATAATATTGGTTTGTATCGTCAGTGTTTTAAGTTTGATGCTTTACATAGTGGTCATAGAGCCGATGTTTATCAGCTATCAGGCGGTGAGTAGTGAGCAAGAGGGCCTGGTGGCTACGAATAGAAAATTAAAGAAACAGTTAGAAAGAACACTGACAAAAAAATACCAAGATCCAAACGAACCATTAAATGCCGAGCTGGATGCGCTGGATGAGAAAAGCTTACAGCTGGATGAGGATATTGGACGATTAACGAAAGCGCTTGTTGCACCTAAGCAAATGATCAAGTTGCTAGAGAATATGCTTAAAGACGATCGCAGAATGAAATTAATATCGTTATATAACTTACCAAAGGAGAATTTGATATTTTTGATAGAAGACGTTGAAACTATCGGTGATAAAAATGAAGATGCGGATGAGGGACTTATATACAAGCATGCTTTCGAAATTGAAATGGAGGCAACTTATGATAGTACAGTCCAATACTTACAACGAATCGATAAATTGCCATGGAAGGTGTTTTGGCAAGATTTGCGCTATGAAGCTAAGAAGTACCCGAACGGAAAGTTAAAAATTAAGATCTATACTTTAAGTACAAGTCGTGAGGTTCTGGGTGTATAGGTTAATTAAAATTGTACTCTTTTTAGGATGTTACATGGCCAGTTCTTCAGGTTATACAGGTCAGGATCCTATGCGTCCGCCTCATTTTTCTAACCCGTCGAAAAGTAGAATAACAAAGAAAGAGCCAATAATATTGCAGCAAATACTTATGTCCAAGGATCGTAAAATTGTAATTGTAAATGACAAAATCCTGCATGAGGGGCAGTCAATATCAGGTGCGATAATTATTAAAATAGAAGCTAATCAGATTCGTATTAGGCGTGCAGGAGTGAATGCTGTCATTAAGTTACTGCCTGCTACAAAGGGAATGAATCGTGAAATATAAACTATTTATAATCTTAATATCATTAGTGTATTTAACCGCCTGTGCGACGAATGCCCAAGGCGTACGCGAAAACGAATCTATCGATGAGAAGCAAGCTATCAAAGAAAAGGAAGAGCCTCTATTGGTTTGGGATGAAGAGGAAGGCGATACTGAGGAGGAAGATTATTTTATACGGCAATTAATTCCACCGGTGCCTGAACTCGATATTTTAGATGTGCGTTTTGATGTCACTGCTAATGGAATAAATATTAAATCTTTCCTTATGAGTCTTGTTGAAGGAACGTCATATAACTTAGTCGTTCATAATGATGTGGACGGTGAAGTGACTCTAAAGTTAAAAAATGTCACGGTTATGGAAACGCTTGATGCTGTTCGCGATATATATGGTTATGAATATCAAGTATCAAGCTATGGCATTCAGGTAACTCCCTCTAGGATTAAAACTAAAATTTTTCCGATTAATTACCTCAATGTAAACCGTTCTGGTTCATCTGGTATGCGGATAAGTAGTGGCCAGGTTACTTCAGTTGATAGTGAAGAAGATAGTAATAACTCAAGAAGTACATCTTCTACGACTCAAGCGATTAATTCGACACAAGTGAATACTAATTCAGAAGCCGATTTCTGGGGTCAATTAAAAATAACGTTAAAAATGATGATATCCAATAACGATAATGCCAGTATTGTTGTCGATGCACAGTCAGGAATGGTCATTGTAAGAGGAATGCCTGAAACGCTAAAAAATATTGAAACGTTTCTTGAGCGCTCGGAGCTTAGTGTCAGAAGACAGGTATTAATTGAGGCGAAAATATTAGAAGTCTCTTTAAGTAAAGGATTTCAAGCAGGTATTGAGTGGAATACTTTTGGTGCAGGACGTGACGGTTCGGTAGGGGATACTAAATTAGATGTCGTAGGTTCCATGGCATCTGAAGTACTGGTTAATAGTGATGAAATAGGTGGTGTTTTTAATATCAATTTTGATATTGGAAATTTCAGCGGCATCATTGAAATGTTAGAAACCCAAGGAGATGTCAAGGTATTATCCAGTCCTAGAATAGCAACGGTTAATAATCAAAAAGCGGTTATTAAAGTAGGTACGGATGAATATTTTGTTACCGAATTAAAGTCCTCTACTACGACCAGTAGTGGTAGTACTACGAGTTTTCCTGAAATTGTTTTTACACCATTTTTCTCAGGTATTGCACTCGATGTAACCCCTCAAATTGGTGAGAATAACGAGGTCATTTTACACGTACACCCTACCATTACAGAGGTGAGTGAAAAGAAGAAAACGATTGAGCTGAATTCGGGGGCGTTGGTAGTTCCTTTAGCATTCAGTACTGTAAGGGAAACGGATTCTATTATTAAAGCCAAAAGTGGCCAGGTCGTCGTCATTGGTGGCTTGATGCAAAATAAAAAGATTATTGTTGAATCCGGCATTCCATACCTACGAGATCTCCCGTATATCGGTTTGTTTTTTGGGCAGCAGAGAGAAAGTATTGTTCAAAGTGAATTAGTAATACTTATTCAGCCTAAAGTTGTGGATAGTAATTTTCATCACGAAGAGATGGATCGTATTAATGAACGCTTTTCAGGATTGAAGCAAGGAGGCAAACTATGAGTATTGCCAACATGATCGGCAGTTTTCAAGAATACTATGGGCTCGATCAGCAGCCATTTTCGTTAGCACCTAATACTGAGTTTTATGTAGAGCTAAGCAGCCAACAAGAATGCTTTAATGTTTTAAATTACGCCCTGCAAACCGGTGAGGGATTTATTAAAATTACCGGAGAAGTAGGGACGGGTAAGACGCTACTGTGTCGACGTTTGCTAAATTCGTTAACCGATGATCAGGTTTCAGTTTATATCCCCAATCCTTCATTAAACCCGCAAGCATTGTGGCGAGCAATTGCTCATGAACTGGAAATTGATGTTAATAATATAGATATTCACCAAGTCCAAGAACGTATTCAAGAAAAACTATTAGCTCTTGCTGTCGATAACAAATCGGTTATTTTAGTCATTGATGAAGCGCAATGTTTGCCTGAAGATAGCCTAGAAGCGATGCGTTTGATTTCTAATCTGGAAATGGAAAGCCGCAGTCTAATTCAAATCGTATTATTTGGTCAGCCTGAATTAAATGAATTACTCGCGACAGATCGATTTAGACAACTAAAGCAAAGAATATCCTATAGCGCTGAATTAAAAGCTATGGATGATAATAGTCTGCAGCATTACATTCAGCAGCGAATGATTTTTGCAGGGTATAGAGGTATGCCGATTTTTGATGATAAAGCGTTGAGATTAATGGCAAAAGTGACCTTGGGTATTCCACGAATAATCAATATTGTGGCGCAAAAAGCTATGTTTAGTGCTTTTGGTGGTGGAGAAAAACAAGTTTCGGCTTCTCATGTTCTTGCTGCTGCAGAAGATACCGAGGGTGCAATACCCGTATTGAAACGTAATAAATATCATTGGCGTGAAATTTTATTATTAACGTTATTGATTTCTTTAGTGGCACTTAATGAGCTTAATTAATGATGTGCTACGCCAAGTAGATAATAGGAATAAAATTAAAGATGAAATATCATCTTTTCTTCCTGTTGCTTTAATACCCAAAAAAAATAATAGAGATATATCACGATGGCTGCTTATTGTTGCGAGTGTCTTATTGATACTTATCTATGTTTTTCATCTGGTAGTGAATAAACCGTTATTCAATAATGTTGTCATTCCCCCCCCTATTGTTACGAATTTTACTCCGCCAGTTGATATTGACGATGCTTATATTGATTTAACTCTTAACTTAAGTGGTGATGACTTATTTCAGGAGCCAAAAGCTATACATGTTTCAGAACGGTTAGTTGCTTATGTGGAGCCTGTTATTATAGCTCCAGTTACTAAATCTCGGATCTCTAATGATCAGGCTGCTAAGCCAAAAGCTAAAGTTTCTCGTGATCATGTTATTCCCGCTAAAACTGATGTTTCTATTGTTAAAGAAATCAGTATTAAGAGAACTAAAAACAAGAGCGAAAGTGAGAAAGGATATCAAAGCGCTCTGGGTTACTTTATTAACGGCAATATAGAAAGATCGAATGCTATTATTAAACAAGTTTTATTGGAAAGTAGTAGTGAAGAATATTTATCTTTACAGGCGAGAATATTTTTAAAGAAAAAAGATGCTAATAGCTTCTATGATTTAGTAAAAACACATCCCGAAAATAATAGCTTAGCTTGGTATAAACTTATTGCCCCTGGCTTGCAGTTATTCTCTTATTATCATCTATCCAATCAATATTATTACGCATTAATTAGCATCGAGCCTGAGCAGATTCGCTGGCAGTTGGCGGTTGCTTTAAATCATCTTCGATTAGGAAAAGAGGATAAGGCGATTGCTATTTACCGTGATCTTTCCCAATTATCTCAAGTATCCAGTCGCCAAAAGCAGTGGTTGATTAGAAAAATAGAACGTTTAACGTTATCTAAGGCGTAACCATGGAAGCACAAAGAAAGGTTCGAGTCGGTGACTTATTAGTTGAAAAAGGACTGATCACTAATGCGCAGCTAATGGAAGCTTTGGCTGAGCAAAAGCGTACGGGACAAAAGATTGGACGAGTATTGACTGAACTAAGTTTTGTCTCTGAAGCAAAACTTTTGATCTGTTTAGCAGACTATTTTCATTATCCTTATATTGAATTAAATCGCTATCGTATTGATGCCGATGTGGTGCGCATATTACCAGAAGTTTCTGCTAGGCGATTTCGATGTATTGTTTTAGCAGAGCAGCCCGATGGGCTTCTTATTGGAATGTCTGATCCTACAGATCTCATGGTTATTGATGATCTACAAAGGCAGCTAAAGCGGCCTGTTCTTCCTGCATTTGTTTCAGAGAGTGATTTATTATCAACCCTTGATAGTATTTATCGTCGCCAAGATGAAATCGCTTCTATTGCCGGTGAGTTAGAAGGTGAACTATCAGAAAGTGATTTTGATATTAGCGATTTGGCAGCCGGAAGTGATAGTGCTGACGCCCCTGTTGTTCGTTTATTGCAAAGTATTTTTGAAGATGCGGTGCAGGTTAAAGCGTCGGACATTCATATCGAACCGGAAGAATCTCAACTTAGAATCCGCATGAGAATTGACGGTGATCTGCAAGAGCAGGTGATGAAAGAGCGCCGTATTGCATCTGCCTTAGTATCCCGCTTGAAAATCATGTCGGGTCTAGATATTTCAGAAAAACGTATACCTCAAGATGGACGTTTCAATATTCGCGTAAAAAACAAAAGTATCGATGTGCGTTTATCAACCATGCCAGTTCAGTTTGGTGAATCTGTAGTCATGCGTTTGTTGGATCAAAGTGGTGGTATATTAAATTTAGACTCCCTAGGTATGCCAAAAGATATTCAGCAGCGTTTTAATTATTTGATTGAGCGACCTCATGGCATGGTTTTGGTTACTGGACCGACGGGTAGTGGTAAAACAACGACGCTCTATGCAGCACTAAATATATTAAATACAGAAGAAAGAAAAATAATAACAGCAGAAGATCCCATCGAATATCGCTTGCCGAGAATTAATCAAGTTCAAGTTAATCCTAAAGTTGGCTTGGAGTTTTCAACCGTATTGCGTGCCGCTTTACGTCAAGATCCTGATGTTATTTTAGTCGGCGAAATGCGAGATCATGAAACCGCAGAGATTGGATTACGAGCGGCCATGACAGGACACATGGTGCTATCTACGTTACATACCAACGATGCTATATCAACGGCGATGCGTTTATTAGATATGGGAGTGGATAATTATCTAGTCGCTTCTTCTTTGAGGGCAGTTATAGCGCAGCGCTTGGTGAAGCGTTTATGTGATCATTGCCAAGAAGATTATCAGCCTGATGAGCAAGAAAAGGCCTGGTTACTATCACTGGATAGCGACATTAGTCAGTCCGTTTTTCGTCATGGGCGAGGCTGCCATCATTGTAATAATACCGGCTATCGAGGTCGAATTGGTATTTATGAATTATTAGAAATTAATGAGGAAATGATTTCAGCTATGAGAAAAAACTCCGCCGATGATTTTTCTAAAGCCGCCATGGCGCATACTCGTTTTAGGCCTCTGGCTTTATGTGCATTGGATTATGCTAAGAAAAAGGTTACTTCGCTAGAGGAAGTTTTTCGTATCAGCGCCAGCTTAGGGGAAGGAGGCTAGTATGCCAAGTTTTCACTATAGTGGTCGTGATACTCGCGGTGGTTTGGTTGAAGGTAGTATTTTAGCAGCGAATCATGGTGCTGCTGTAAGTCAGTTGCAGCAAGACAAAATAGTAGTTACTCGCTTAGAACTTGAAGTAGTGAGTAAGACGAAGGTAAATATTAATCTTCGCATTTTCAAGAAAAAAGTCACCTTAGATGACCTCGTACTTTTAACACGGCAACTGTATGCGCTAACAAAAGCGGGTATACCGATTATTCGTGCGTTTAATGGTTTAGCTGAATCGACCGATAATGAAAGCCTTGCTGAAGTATTAAATGGGCTGGCAGATTCATTAATCGCAGGATCTGAATTAGCAACGGCCTTTCGCCAATTTCCAAAAATTTTCACTCCTATTTTTGTCAGCATGATTCATGTTGGTGAAAATACCGGGCGTTTAGATTTAGCCTTTCAGAAACTGACTGCGCATTTAGAACTGGAACGAGAAACTAAAAAACGTATTAAATCTGCAACACGTTACCCGCTGTTTGTAACTTCAGCTATCGTCTTGGCGATGATCGTTATTAACATCATGGTTATTCCAAATTTCGCCAGTGTTTTTGCTAAGTTAGGGGCAGACCTGCCTTTAGCGACGCGTATTTTAATTGCGAGCTCAGAATTCACCATTAATTATTGGTGGTTAATACTTATAATTATATTCGGTGGTGGTTTTGCATGGTTTCGTTATATCAGCACCCCAGAAGGACTGCTTTGGTGGGATGGAATGAAGTTACGTATTCCTTTATTTGGATCACTCTTTAAACGTATAGCATTATCTAGATTCTCTCGTACGTTTTCCATGATGCTCGCATCTGGTGTGCCTATTTTAAAAGCTTTATCGATCGTAGCGGAAAGTGTTGGTAATAAATCCATTGGCGCTGCTATAGGTGACATGTATAGAGGTGTAGAGCGAGGAGAGCGTTTAACTAGCACTGCAGCAGCAACAGGTTTATTCACCCCTCTGGTATTGCAAATGATGTCAGTAGGAGAGGAAACAGGCTCAGTCGATACTCTTTTAGACGATGTCGCTGATTTCTATGAGGAAGAAATTGATTATGAATTGAAGCAACTTGCAGACTCTATAGAGCCTATTTTATTAGTTTTTCTAGGTTGTTTAGTTTTGGTTCTAGCATTAGGGGTCTTTTTACCTATTTGGGATCTTAGTGGAGCGATGGGAAGTAAATAATGCAGAATAATAATTTTGTATACATTCGTAACTTGAATAGGAAAACATTAGTACACTTGACTAGTATTAATAGTACAGGGTTAATTAATAAAGCAGGTTTTAGTTTATTTGAGTTCATTCTAGTACTACTTGTCTCGATAATTTTAGTATCGGTTTTTATACCGAAGTTTTCGAGCTTACAACATGATGCGCATAAAAGCAGTGTGAAAATGAGTGCCAATTCATTGCGTTCGGCGGTGAATATCATTCATAACTTATGGCAATCTCAAGGTTCGAAAAGTGAGGTTGTGATGATTGAAAGTTATGGAGGAGGCAGAGTACTAGTAGGGAATAGTGGTTGGCCGGTTGATGTTGTCGTGATTGACAGTAGTTATGATCGGCGTAAGCATAATCTTGTTACAACTATAGATGACTTAACTTGTCGAAGGCTATGGAATGGCTTATTAAAAGATTCGGCGCCTAAGGTTAAAAACAAAACCGATAAAGATGATTTTTATCTGGCTAAGTTTAACCAAGGGAAATGTCGATTTCGATATCTTCTAAGTGAAGATGAATTTCGTATTGAATATGATCTGGCAACAGGTCAGGTGATTACTTTTTTTGAGCATGATTGAATGGTAGCTAGAGGCGTTTATGATAAAAATTAACAAACAAGCAGGCTTTACCTTAATTGAATTAATTATGGTAATTGTTATTTTAGGAGTGCTATCGGCCTTCGCCTTACCAAGATTTGCTGATCTTGGGGGAAATGCTAGGTCTGCGAGTATAAATGGTGCTGCAGGTTCTATGAAAGCTGCTGCGAATATTGCTCATGCTCAACAGCTTGCTAATGGTGATAGTGGATCTGATGCAGTTGTCTTGGAAGGAGTTACAATTGTGATGCTAAATGGATATCCCTCGGAAGTTGGTATTATGGTTGCCGCACAAATTTCAACGGACGATTATGCAGTTAGTGGGGGAACGGTATCTTTATCAGATGCTCCAACTCCGGCAGATTGTTCAGTCGTTTATACCGAGGCTGTAGCAGCAGCGCCAGCAGCTCCGCCAGCAGCCGCAATTTCACAGGCACCCGCTTCAGTAGCACCAGCAACCACCAGCGGCTGTTAATGTTAAATGGCAAGAGCCAACCGGCTCTTGTCATTATTATTTATGCAAAATAATCAGCAAGGCTTCACCCTAATAGAATTAGTGACAGTAATTATTTTATTGGGGATCCTTTCAGCCTTTGCTATTAGTCGATTCCCCAGTTCTCAAAGTTACTCAACCACAATTATTAAAAACCAATTATTGGCTTCTGCACGTTTAGCTCAGCAAACCTCATTATCTCGTGCCTCATCGGCAGAGAATGTTACGTTAACCGTGTCTGAAATATCGGGTGAGTGGCATCTTGATGTCGAAGGTGGTTCGGGAATAACTTTTAGTGCACAGGTAGAGCGTGGTTCAGAGCAGGTGCGCTTTGGAACTAACTTATCAGCGACTTGCTCTGCACTTACGGCAGCACCTTTTACCCTTACTTTTGATGGTGATGGTAATCAAATTCCTTTTCAAAGTCTTAGGATCTGTGTTGATTCTGTTACTGATTTAGAACTCTGTATTAGCCCCTCAGGATATGCGTATGAAGGTAGCTGTATACCCTAGCGCACAAAATTATTTTTGTGCAAAAGGTTTTAGTTTAATTGAGCTAGTCATAACCATTGTTGTGATAGGAATAGCATTATCTGCCTTGAGTACAAGTTTATTTTCTGCAGTGGGCCGCAATGCCGATCCTCTTTGGCAAAGTAAGGCAACTCAACTTTCGCAAGCTTACTTGGATGAAATTCTATCGATGCGTTATCAAGAAGATTCTCTATTAGGAGGCGGTATAGTTGGTACTTGTGTTATTGGTGGGCCGGAAGAAGGGGTGGGGAATCGCAGTTCATTTGACGATGTAGATGATTATAACGGTCTTGTCGAAACGGCTGATTTTCTCGATACCACAACTAGCTCTAATTATGCGGGTTATACGGTTAGTATTGTCGTGACCTGTGTCGGGCCTACAAATATTTCCGTCAATGATAGTAAATTAATTGCAGTGACGATTACCTCACCGACGAATCAAAGCATTGTTTTTTCTGTTTTAAGGGCTGATATATGAGAGGAGTCATTAATTGTAATTCTCAGCCCCATACGAATCATGGATTTACCCTTGTTGAACTGGTTATGGTAATCGTTGTTTTGGGAATACTATCAACGGGGAGTCTCAAGTTTATCTCAAACGCTGCCCAAGGATTAGTTGATACTGCCGAGCGCCAAGCTTTAGCAAGTAGTGCGACGATTGCGGTAGAAAAAGTATTACGTGAAGTGCGTCGTGCCCTACCCAATAGCGTACGCCAATTTAGTGATGGCGGTAATGAATGCTTAGAGTTAGTGCCAATTTTACACAGTTCTGAATATGTCTCAGTGCCAATAGCAAGTGATGAGACGAGTTTTGATAGTATTCGGTTTGTCGGCGCATTGGGTGGGGAAACAGGTTATGTAGCTGTTTATCCCAGCAGTGAAGGTTCAGTTTATGGAACTAGCCCCGCGACTACGAGAGCGATTTCTACTGACACTGCAACCGCAGGCGCGGTTGATGCGCTTACCAATTTTCAGACAATACTATTTGATGGTGGTGCCAATTATCGTTTTCCAACTAACTCTCCGCGAAAACGATTTTTCTTAGTCAGCCAGCCAATTAGTTTTTGTGATGATACTAATGGTCGCTTATGGCGTTATCAAAATTATGATTTTCAAGTTACGGGCGGCACAGGTATTCCGACCACCGGCAGCAACCGAATTTTAATTGCCGATTCACTGCAGGCCAATAGTTTAGAGTTTAATATTTTACCGGCTCAGTTGCAGCGTAATGCGGTAGTAAGAATGAGTCTAATTATTGAGAGGGGAGGGGCATCTACCGAACAGGTTGATATTAGTCAGGAGGTTCAATTACGAAATGTACCTTAATACGATATTACTTCACACTGCTTCATTTAAGAAGGTCTCAATACCCTCTATCTCAAAACAATCAGGCCTTAGCTTACCGGTAGCCATTTTTATTATTACGATTATGAGCATTATTGCGGTTGCGGTAAATCGAATGAATGAAGCCTCAAGTCAGAGTTATAGTCAAAATATACTTTCTACGCGGTCTTTTTATGCTGCCGAAAGTGGTGTGCAACTACGTGCTCAGACTGTCTTATCGACTAAGCCGTGTAACTGTGGTGCGAATATTGATTTTTCATTTACAGTCGTCGGATTAAATTCATGTAATGCCAGTACTAGTTGTGAGCAGTTTATTGCCAACAGCGATACCTTTTGTACGATAACCAGTATTGGCAGTTGTGATAATAGCAATGCGCAAAGAACGATTGAAGTGAGGTTGAAATGAAAACGTTCACTTTAGTTTTATGTTCATGCTTGTTATTTTTTATTAGCTTAACAAGTCAGGCCGTGATTACCCTTGAGGGATCATCTACACAATCAGGTCTGAGTTTAAATGGCACTATTACTTCTCCAGTAGGCATTCAAATTGGTGATGTTCTGATTACCCAGATCACAATACGTGATTTTATCACTGGTAATGCGATTGCTGCTCCAGCAGGCTGGATTGAGGTAGAAAGTCAGCAGCAAGACGGTGATGTTTTACAGTCGGTATATTATAAAATTGCAACCGCTGCCGATGTTGCAAATCCTAACCCTGTAGATTTTGAGTGGGATTGGTTCTTCTTACGATATTACATTTTAAATATGCAAGTTTATCGTGGCGTTAGCCTCCCCCCTATTGATGCTTCTGGAACGAGAGAAGGAATGAATGGTAGAAATATTCGAGCAGTTTCAGTCTATGCGAATAACCCAGATGAAATGCTTATTGCTTTTTATTCTTTAGAGGCAGGTAATCAGTCATTCATAGCTCATAATACTATGACTGAAATTTATGATGTAGAGGTGGGAAGTACTTCACTTGGTCTTACGGTAATGTCTGCTAATCAGCTATTAACGAGCGCTGGAAATACTGGGAATAAAAATGGACGAACGACGAGAAATAACGATGACGGAGTCTCTCACACCGTTGTTTTAAACTCGTTATCAGCAGCTCCTGAGATATTATCATTGTCGACTAACTGTTCTGATTTATCAGAAGTGATTATTATATTTTCTCAAGATTTGGATAGTCTGACTGCGCAAGATATTTTAAATTATGATCTCGCTAATAATGCTCTTTCATCATTAGGAATTGTCTCTGCTCTGCTATCTAGTACTGATACAGTGACCCTAACATTAACGACGGAAATGAATGATTTAACCCCCTATACATTAACTGTTAATAATGTAGAAAATTTAACTGGAGAGGCTATTGCTGCTAATTCAACGTCTGAGTTTATGCTTTCATGTAATTTAAATTGTATAACCGATAATTTTGTTGGTCCCGGCTCGCTGTCATCTAGTTGGTCAGTCGGGCATAGCAATGGCTCTTTTGGTGACCCTAGAATTGTTGATGATGGGCGCTTACGTTTAACCGATAGCAGTAATCAGGTTTCAACAGTCGCAACGTTATTGAATCAATTTCCAGGTGCTGATAATCGCATTGAGATTGAATTTGATTATTATGCTTATGACGGAAATAGTGCTGATGGTATAGCAATTAATTTCTCTGATGCTTCAATCTCTCCTGCAGCAGGGGCTTTTGGTGGCTCGTTAGGTTATGCACAAAAAACAGGAATTGATGGCTTTGCTGGCGGCTGGTTAGGGGTTGGTATTGATGAATATGGAAATTTTTCAGCTGCGAGCGAAGGCCGCGAAGGTGGGCCAGGCCGTACGACAGATAGTATATCTCTTCGTGGTTCCGGCAGTGGCACAAGTGGTTATCCTTATCTAGCCGGCACATCATCTCTATCTCCAGCAATTGATGATTCAGGCAGCTCACCTAACCCAGGACATAGATATAGAATTATTGTTGATCATACTGCTGGGGGGAGTATTGCCACTGCGTCAGTTGAGCGCGATACCGGCTCTGGTTATAGTTCATTGGTACCAACCTTTAATATTTTCACGCAGAACCCCTTACAAGATGCCGTACCTGCTAATTGGGTTATCTCATTCACGGGTTCAACGGGTGGATCTACCAATATTCACGAAATAGGTGATTTAAAGATCTGTGCGGCACAGCCGATTCAAGTTTTTTCCCAAGTGGATCATTATGAAATAACACACACAACACCGGGCTTAACCTGTGAGGGTTCTGAGGTGACGGTTACCGCTCATGATGCCAGTCATTTAGAAGTCACTGTAGTATCCGATACCAGTATTAGCGTCACCACCAATCCAGTGGTCACCAATATCGTGACATCCCCCGTTACTTTATTTGCGGGTACTTCGAGTACAAGTATTTATTTGCAGCAGACTTCACTATTAAGCGATATTGATATCGATGTAACCGATGGCAATAAAACGGATGATGAAGGGAGCTTAGAAGATCCGCGTATTTCATTTGTTGAAACGGCATTTCGTTTTTATGCTGATGGTAATAATACCGATATTACACCGATTAATACTCAGATTTCAGGAAAGAATTCTAGCGTTCCTCCGGCTAATCAAGGTTTAGCTTTGCGTGCTATTCGTACTAATACCGATACCGGTGCTTGTGAGATTGGCTTAACAGGAACTCAAACCGTTGATATTGCTTATCGTTGTAAAGACCCTGCAACCTGTAGTGCAGCACAATTATCCTTTGTTGCTGATGAAAGCAAAATAATTAACGGCACGAATAATGTTGATAGTTTAAATTACACCGCTGTTGATATGTTATTTGATGCGACAGGCAATGCACCATTTTATTTCAATTTTCCTGATGCTGGCTTAATAGATTTTCATGCAAGTTTAGCGGTCGCCGCGACAGTGACCCCTCCTAATCCAGCCTTCACATTAATTGGAGCAAGTAATGAATTTGTCGTGCGACCGTTTGCTTTTGAATTATTATTTGATTCTAATTCTACCGCAGCAGATGCCAATGGCAGTAGATTTGTCAGCGCAGGAACAGGTTTTCCTATGCAGGCCAGGGCCGTTAATTGGCAGGCGACGGATGATAGTGATAACGATGGCTTTGTTGATATAGATGGTATTAGTGGTGTGGTTGCTGATTTAAGTGATAACTCTGTGACACTTAATTTTGGTCAAGAAACTTCAGAATACTCGTTAATATTAAATCATGTATTAGACCAGCCTTCTCCCGGTCCTTTGCCTATGGGGCAAGCTGGAACTTTAACTTCTGTAACGATAAAGGCAGGAGGTGGTGTTAGTGATTTTACTAATGGTATTACACCACCTGTCGCTTCAGTCAGCCCTCCAGCAAAAACATTGAGTTGGAGTGAAGTAGGTATCATTGATATTAATCTAAGGCTGGATAATTATTTATCTGCATCGGGAGCAAACATTATTGGCCAGGCCAATAACATAGGCCGGTTTTATCCTGCTCAGTTTTCCATGACCTCATCTAGCACAACCAATAGCTGCGGCAGTTTTAGTTACATGGGGCAAACGGACATTGAGTTTGATATTGGTTATACATTAGAGGCTCATAAAACTGGCGGAGGTTTAACACAAAACTATACCGGTGCTTTTGCCAAAGCCACTCCGAGTAGCCACATAAATATGGTTGCAGAAAATGATAATGATGGTGGTAGTTATCAGTCTAGGTTAGTAAATTTAGCCGATGACGCATGGCTCAATGGTCAGTATATTTATTCAGACTCGGGCTATTTTTCTCGTGGTATTATTATTGATGGGCCTTATCAATTGCTGCAACTGGGCATTCAATTTAGTGATAATGATGGAGATCTATCTGTATTGCCAGGATTGGATATGAAAGCTAATAGCAGTGCTGATTGTGATATT
Organism: Oleispira sp.; assembly: GCA_016765295.1. Taxonomy (GTDB): domain Bacteria; phylum Pseudomonadota; class Gammaproteobacteria; order Pseudomonadales; family Oceanobacteraceae; genus Oleispira. The sequence goes on along the minus strand of JAESQF010000065.1, from coordinate 3,381 downwards.
GTCGGTGATTGTGATGCTTGGCTAATCGATAATTTGGACGTACGTTTTGGCCAATTAAAATTGAGTAATGTTTTTGGCCCAGAAACTTTTGATTTAGATATGGCTGTGCGCACTGAGTATTTTGATGGAACGAGCTTTATTTTAAATACAGATGATAGCTGCACGAATTTTGTAGTGACAGATCCGCCTTCACCTCCTGTTTTGTTAAGCTGGGATGTTAACAGTAATCTTGATGAGGGAGAAACAGTGCCGAGTTTAATTTCAGATATAACTTTGGGCTTGGGGGGTATTCAGTTTAGTGCGGCAGGCTTGGGTAATGAAGGCTCGGTTATCTTTGAGTATGACATTGGTAGCTGGTTAAAAACCGAGAATGACGGTGATAATAGTTATACCGATAATCCCTTTGGCAAAGTCACATTCGGTCAATTCCGTGGAACTGACCGAATGATTTATTGGCGCGAAGTGGTGCGTTAATCCAATTATTTAACTTTGCTCTATCCTTACGAAGTCTCGGTTTCTTCTTCGTCTTGATGCTCATCCATATTTAATTCTTTGATCTTACGGGTTAGGGTATTTCGGCCCCAACCTAATAAAACCGCTGCGTCACGGCGGCGGCCTGCAGTATGCTTCAGTGCCGTCTCAATCATTATGCGTTCAAAGATAGGAACTGCTACATCCAGTAGCGCAGGAGTTCCCTGTGTTAGCTGTTGATCGGCCCAGAACTGTAAAGCCTGTTCCCAGTTACCTGAGGTAGGCGCTACCGCTTCTTGATCTAATAACTCTGGTGGAAGGTCATTAATATGAACTTCACGACCCGATGCCATGACAGTAATCCAACGACAGGTATTTTCTAGCTGACGTACGTTACCAGGCCAATCGAGTTTTGATAGGTAATCAGAGGTTTCAGGCTTTAATGTTTTTACTTCAACATCAAGCTCTTCCGCTGCAGAATTTAAAAAGTGCTTTAATAAACGCGGAATGTCTTCACGACGATCGGCAAGGCGCGGGATGTGAATACGAATAACGTTTAAGCGATGAAATAAGTCTTCGCGGAAGCGACCTTCTTTTACCAAGCTTTCAAGATTTTGGTGGGTTGCTGCAATAATACGTACATCGACTTTTACCGGTGCAGTGCCGCCAACACGGTAAAATTCACTATCCGCCAAAACACGCAATAAACGGGTTTGAGTGTCCGCAGGCATATCACCAATTTCATCTAGAAATAGAGTGCCGTTATTTGCTTGCTCAAAGCGTCCACGACGCAATCCGCCAGCGCCCGTGAAAGAGCCTTTTTCGTGGCCGAATAATTCAGACTCGATTAAATCTTTGGGTATTGCCGCCATGTTAAGAGCAATAAAACTCTCAGTTGCGCGGGGACTATGCTTATGTAATGCATGGGCAACTAATTCTTTACCGGTACCGGATTCACCGTTAATTAATACCGTAATATTCGATTGTGATAAGCGGCCAATAGCCCGAAAAACTTCCTGCATGGCGGGTGCTTCACCGATAATTTCGGTATTGTTAGGCAATTCTTCTACCGTTGTGTGGGTCGCTTGCTGTTCTTCATAGTGAGCGATTGCGCGATGAATTAAGGTAACCGCATCATCGACATCGAATGGCTTTGGCAAGTATTCAAAAGCACCACTTTGATAAGAGCTGACGGCACTCTCAAGATCAGAATGCGCGGTCATAATGATTACCGGCAATTCAGGATAGGCTTCGTTGATTTGTCCTAATAAGGTTAGGCCATCAATACCCGGCATACGAATATCAGTCATAATCGCAGAGGGTTTTTCTTTGGCTAATAAGCCCATGATAGTTTCGGCACTATCAAATATCCTGCAGGGAATATTGGCTTGCTCTAGCGCCTTCTCCAGTACCCAGCGGATTGATTTATCATCATCAATAATCCAAACAGTATTCATATTGATTAGTCCTAAGAATGTTTAAGTGGTAAATAAATAGAGAATTCAGTACAGCCAACTTCGCTTTCGTACTCAATGATGCCTTCGTGCTGGTTTATCAAGGATTGAGCGATGGATAGCCCAAGTCCTGTGCCTTCGGCGCGACCGCTGACCATGGGGTAAAACAAATGCTCTTTTAAATTCTGAGGTATTCCCGGGCCATTATCCTTAATGCTGATATGTGCAACTAAGCGATGACGTTGATGGCCAATGGTAAACTGGCTTTTTACTCGGGTTCTTAATGTTAGTGTCGGATTTTCAACATTCGCTTCAATCATCGCCTGTACTGCATTGCGGCATAAATTTAGCGTTGCTTGAATTAAATGTGACTTATCGCTGATAAATTCTGGCAGCGAGGGATCGTAGTCACGAATGATTTCAACCTCGCCCAATTGATCGACTTCAATCAATTGGCAAACACGTTCTAATACTTCATGAATATTGGTAGCTTCATTTTTTGGCAGTTGATGCGAGCCTAATAGACGATCAACTAGGTCACGTAAGCGATCTGCTTCTTCAATAATAATATTGGTATATTCATCTAGGGATTGATCGGGTAGTGCACGCGATAATAATTGCGCTGCTCCGCGAATGCCCCCTAGTGGATTTTTTATTTCATGCGCCATACCGCGAATAAGTTCACGAGTAGATTCTTGCTTGGCTAGAATTTGTTCTTCGCGGGAGATGCGCATTAAGCGATCTCGACCTTGGATTTCAATTAATAAGCAAGGTGTATGGTTTTCAGGATGAACGATGGGGCTGACACTGTAATCGACAGTAATGCTCTGAGTATTATGTAAAGTTATTTCCGTTTCACGTTTAGTGAAGGTATAGCCGGTATTCACTGAGTTTTGTAAAGCCTCGCGATCTTCTTCAGACTCCCAGGCAAGGTCATAGAAGGGTTCACCAATACCGCGACGCCCACTCACTTGTAATAATACTTCGGCGGCGGGGTTCATGTAGATAACGGACAAGTCAACATCGAGCAATAATATGCCAGTATTCAGATATTCGAGTAACTGTTGGTTGAGCACTGCTGACGCAATCATGTTTTAACCTTACCTTTTGATTAACCTTTTAATGGTTAAAACTGACTCAATGCAAGAAGCGAACCACTGTAGAGTATGCACGTATCTGAGACGTTGGGAGGTTATTATAACGGATGAATGAGTCAATATGGAGCATAAATTAAATATTCGCACCTTGGTGGTGCAAGTATTATCGAGTGGTGCTTAGTTGCAGTGCAACATAAGGGGGCTAACGTTGAATGTAAACCGTTACTGCTTGGCTGCTTATTTTTTCAGCTTTATCCTTTTTGTTGCGTACGATTACCTGTAAAGAGTGCTCTCCGCGATCGGTATTTGTCAGCTGCCAAGTAAGGTTACTGCTGGCTTCAACCTCTTGGCCATTGGCG